>JBGCDK010000031.1:0-48383 GCA_045105295.1 Mariniblastus sp. | reverse complement strand
GCGACTTCTGCTTGTGTTGGCCAAATATCTTTGAGGAAGACATCGCCATCGGGACCGCTTCCAAGTGGTTCTGTCACTAGGTCAATGTCCGTCGTTCCAGCCAACGCGTAGGCGACAACCAGTGGCGGGCTCGCCAAGTAGTTGGCTTTCGTCATTGGATTAACGCGGCCTTCAAAATTTCGGTTCCCGCTCAAGACGCTTGATGCGACCAATTCGCCAGTCGTGATCGCGTTGGATACCGGCTCGGGTAGCGGGCCGCTGTTTCCAATACACGATGTGCAACCGTAGCCAACGGTGTGGAATCCAAGTTTCTCAAGCGACTCCGTGAGGCCAGATTTGTCGAGATAATCTGTCACAACGCGTGAGCCAGGAGCGAGACTGGTTTTTACATGTTTGGGAACAGTCAGTCCGCGGTCGGCAGCTTTTTTCGCTAACAAACCAGCGGCGATCATTACCGACGGGTTACTTGTGTTGGTGCAACTGGTGATGGCTGCGATGACGACCGCACCGTGTGTGATCTCCGTCGAATGGCCGTTGTTCTCGACTTTGGCGGATCGCTCGAGAGCCGATTTTTCCAAGCCAAATCCTGAGTGGCCAACTGGTGCTTCCAACGAATCGTTAAACGATTTTTTCATCGCCGAAAGTGCGATTCGATCTTGTGGTCGTTTCGGGCCAGCCAACGATGGCTCGACAGTCGACATATCCAAACTCAACGTTCGTGTGAACGTCGGAGTCGGTGCATCGTCAGTTCGGAATGTTCCCTGCTCCTTGTTGTACGCTTCAACCAGAGCGACTTCGTCAGCCGTTCGCCCTGTACGTTTCATGTAGTCGAGAGTATTGTCATCGACTGGGAAGAATCCCATCGTCGCACCGTACTCAGGAGCCATGTTGGCCAGCGTCGCACGGTCAGCCAAAGACATATTGGACACGCCTTCGCCAAAGAATTCAACAAATTTACCGACCACGCCAGCGGCGCGAAGCTGTTCCGTTGCGGTCAGCACTAGATCGGTTGCCGTTGCTCCTGGAGCAAGTTTGCCAACCAACTCGAATCCGATGACTTCTGGGAGAAGCATGTAAATCGGTTGCCCAAGCATGGCGGCTTCGGCTTCGATACCGCCAACACCCCAGCCCAAAACTCCCAGGCCGTTGATCATGGTTGTGTGGCTGTCGGTACCGACCAGGGTATCAGGAACCGCGACGGTGCCGGCTTCGTCCTGACGTAGGAAAACGCCTTTTGCGAGGAACTCAAGGTTAACCTGGTGAACGATGCCCACGTTGGGTGGAATAACGCGGAAGTTGTCGAATGCTTTTTGACCCCAACGAAGAAACTCGTAACGCTCGCGGTTTCGCTTGAACTCAAGTTCGACGTTGAGTCCAAGTGCTGCACTGGTGCCGAACTTGTCGACTTGAACGCTGTGGTCAATCACAAGATCGACAGGAATCAAAGGGTTGATTTTCTTTGGATCACCCCCCAGACGGCTCATTGCCGAACGCATGGCGGCGAGGTCAACAACGGCTGGAACGCCGGTGAAGTCTTGCAGTACGACGCGGGCGGGCTTGTAAGGAATTTCGAGTTTGGCTGGAGCGGTCGCGTTCCATGTGGCGAGGCTGTTAACGTCCTCTTCGGTGACGATTTTACCGTCGCAATTTCGAAGGACAGATTCAAGAAGGACTCGAATGGAGTAGGGGAGTCGGTCAATCTGGCCGATGCCTTTGTCCTGAAGCGTGGCCAGTTTGAAAATGCCTACGTCTTGTCCGGCTGCTTTGAACGTAGAACGTGCGCCGAACGAATTGAATTTCGAGCTCATTGGGTTGCCTGTAGTCATGAAAATACCGTGTGAACCAGTATTTTCCAGTGAAGGCAATTTTGTGTCAACAGAGGGTCGTAAAGTCCCGAACTTCTGGTCAAAAGCCTTCGCTCGGCGATTTCAGAGCTGCTGATTTCCAAACGCCGATGAGCAGTCTCTATCGTTCGTCCCGCAAGTCACGCAGCGACCTGGCGTTCTTTGAGGACTTTGCGAAAGTAATCAAGCGCTCTCTCCATGGGGCGATCGACGTGCGGCTCGATTGATTTCGCTGGGTCGTTACTCGGATCGTTGGGATCAAGTACGTCCTCAGTTGGTGTTTCGTCAGGCGAATGAACTTTGAGTTGATCGTTTTCCTTTTGAGCTTCTCGTCGAGCCTCAGCAAGAGCTTCCCGTTGGGCTTGTTCGCGAAGATTAGTGATCATCTCAACGTCCTCGGGGGCGACCAATCCTTGCAAGTCGCGAAGGTTGCGTTGCCGTACATTCTCAAAGACTTCATTTTCCGTCATCTCGATCGCGTAACCTTGGTTGGCTTGAACGCCCCAGATTTTTGTTTTCTTTGCAATTTCGTCAAAGCGATCAATGTTCTTCCCGCTCGGACGCCAGTAACTGGCAGTGGTCAATTTCAAAGCACTTTCTCCACGCTGAATGGGAATCACGTTTTGAACCGTACCTTTGCCCCACGATTGTTCGCCAACCAAGATTGCTCGCTCGTGATCCTGCAAGCATCCGGCCAAAATTTCACTCGCGCTCGCTGAGCGTCGATTGATCAAAACGGCGACTGGAATGCCGGGGTTCACCGCGACGCTACTGGTTGACGTATACTCGGCGATCAATTTTTTACCTCTTCCGCGAATGCTGACGATCGAAAGATCTTTGCCCAGAAACATATCGCAAATCTCAATAGCGACGTCGAGCAAGCCGCCAGAGTTGTTTCGAACATCAAAAACAATCGCGTCGACTTTGCCTTCGATTGAAGTCAGGGCTTCTAATAATTCCTCGGACGATTTTTCGCCAAATTGGATTAAGCGAATATAGCCAACTCGCGGCCGCTCTTTGAGCGTGAAATTCCAAGAACCATCTGCGTTCCGATAGTCACCATGAACACTCGCGACGGGAATGATGGCTCGTTTCAAGCTAGTTGTAAATTCTTCGTTGCCTCTCTCGATTTCCAATTCAACCGACTGGCCAATCGGGCCACGGAGCAATTTAATCGCTTCGCCTCGGGCTTTCCCTTTGGTGACGTTACCGTCAATTGACACGATCTGATCGCCAGGCTTCAGGCCGGCTTCGAACGCGGGAGTTTTGGGCATTGGGGCGAGAACGACCAACTGTTTCGTCTCTGGGTCGTTTTCAACGTACATCCCAACGCCGCCGAATTCCTGCTTCATGTCTTCGTCGAACATTGTGAACATGTCGCCTGAGATATACATGGAATGTCCGTCAAGGTCTTCCAGCATGCCTTCCATGGCAGAAACAAACAGTTTCTCTCTGGGGATTTCGCGGAGCGATTGTCGGTCGATGACTTCCATCGTTTCGGCAAACAGGTTTGCGTATCGATTTTTCGAAGCAACGGAATAGCACGCCAAAGAGATAACGATGGTAAGCGCGATGAGAAGTAAATTTCTTGGGGGCATGACATCGAATCCGGCGTGACGATTGTGTTCGGTTCATCCTAGCAAAAAAAAAGCCACCGACAAATGCGGTGGCTTTTAAGTTACCTGTTGTAAAACCAGAACCTAGATCCCGGTTCGATCAATCTATCTCTTTGGGAACGCGTAAGCTTTGTTTTCTGGGCTGAAGTCCAGATCGGTAAGCCCTGTGTTCACTTTCACGTTGTAGTAAGTGTACTCTTCGATCAACGTTGGTTTTCCACCTGGAGTTTGTGGCCAATCATAAGCTGCGTAGCGGATCGGAATTCCCAGCTCTTTGTCCATAAACACCTGTGCTTTGTGGAATTCGTAGGGAGCACGTCGCTCGTTGTGGATCAGCTCGATCACGTCACATGGTCGTTTGTAGATAACACCGTTGTCACGATAATTGACGATGCAAGGTCCCGCTGCACGATCGCGTTCGGCTTTTTCGATCAATTTGACAATCAAATTCTCCAGGCCCGCTTCGTAAATCGGGTAACGTTGTCCACGCATGGCAAGAAACGATGTTGGATCAAGATAGAACCGGCGAAACTTAACAATGCCGCTTCCCTCGTGGACGCAAAGTTTGCCTTGCTCTTTGCCGTCGACCCAGATGACTTCACGGCCCGAAGACTCGCGAGGCTTGAGGAATTTCATGTAGATGCTGAACGGGTTTTGGCCAGTCGCCGATTGCCGTGGACAACGAACCTTCAATTCCATGTAGCTTTGCCCGCCAACGACACCTTTGACTTGCTCACGTTTCGCCATGACTGCTGTGTAGTCATAGATTTCGGATCGCATTTTTGCCAAAGATTTGTGAGCTACATCAATCGCTCGATTAAGAGGGTGCGGCGCTCGAGCGTTCGAAGGGCCAGTTCCTGCGCTGGGAGCTGCGACATTTGAAGACGCTGACTCGCGATTCAACGCAACGTTGTTGGGTGCAACTGATGGTGAAGCCACCGTTGGCATCGAGCTTGAATCCGCAACGCGATTGGACGCGCTGTTTCCTACGCCTGAATTGCTTGAAGAGGCTGGTTGGGTGATGACTTTGCGTGGCTGCAGCAATTCCGCTGCATTCGGTGGGAGGTCTTCAGAGGGGTTGCGGCGGTTAAGCTTGCCGCGAGTATTTCCTGGATCGCTTAACTTGGAAACTCGGAAAACCGGTTCCTTTGTTTTCTTTTTCTCTGCTTCGGTAACACTATTTCCATCGTTCTGAGCACAAACAACACCTGTACTGACATGCAGCAATGCTACAGCCGTAGTTGTGAGTGCTAGTTGAGATAGAAAATTCCAATATCCGTGACGCATCCGATCCTCCTTGACCCGTAACTTTTTTGACTCTGTGGTGGCAAAGCCAATCCATTTTTCCATAAACAAATCGTGCGTCGCGAGTCAGCAAGTATTTTATCCTTGCAGCTGGATTCCAGCAATTTGACTTCGCAGAACAGAATCTGGTGTTGAACACAAAACGCTAGCGTGATTGGTGGAGCAGCGAGGTGTCGTTAAACGCGGTGATCAACAAAGGTACGTATCGCCATCAAAACCGATGTCTCAGTAGCTGAATCGCTTACGCAAAAATCACGATGGGAATAAGCGGAAAAGTTTGCCGCGTTTGACCGTCAAAGATCAACCGTGAATCCGCACAAACATAATAAGCAGACGTCAAATTTGCCGCTTAATTGGATTTCTTTTTCCGGTGGCACTGCGAATTAGGACCGATTTTGGACGAGTCGCTGGCGATTTTCCGACGATTCGAAAAGCACGTTGGCGAGGTGTTGAGTTAAATGTCTTTGAGGGCCTGAGCAAACGTATCAGGAAAAGACAGATTGGATTGTCCTTTCCAACACTTGGAACGCAAATCGGTCTTGAATTCTAGTCTCGCAACATTTGCGACGGCAGAAGAAGTTCAGGCGATGTTCCGAGTTCGAGTTACTTTTTGCCAACGTTCTCGATCAAGTCGACGGCGTACCAGTTTTGGGGTGGACATTCAATCTTCTCTTGTCCAGCTGGAGATTTCACCTCGGCGTGTCCAATTCTTCTATTCTTCATGAGAGTTACGCATTAGAAGTACGCAAGATAGAAGTGCGCAGGAAGAACGTTAAGCTTGATAGTGCGAAACGAACTTTAGATAGAAGAGAATGAACTCTGAATCGTCTAAAGCTGTTTTCGCTGTATGGATCAGCGGATCGACTCGAATAGAGTCAGTGTTGCTGTTCAGCATTCCTTGCATGGCTTCCAGCAGCAGTTGTTCAGCAATTTCTAAATTCAAAACGGCCTCTTCGAAGTCTTCGACCTCAACCGGCATGCCGTGCGCATAGACAAAAGGCATGATCATTTGAAATTGTTGCTGCAAGTTTGTGTGTCGAACAAGTTCATCAATCAAGGGCGTCAGTTCAGGCGTAAACTGAGTTTGCGGCTGATGTTGAGTTTTGAATGGAACCTCTTTCTTGAAGTCCAGTGGAGCCAAAGGCCGCATCGGCGGGAAAGCTGGAGAAAGAGCATTGGCGGAGAGCGGCGGTGAAGGTGGAAAAGTTGCAGTAGCCCCAAGGACAGGAGATGCCATCACGCAAATTAAGAGAAGAGTACGCAGCATGTTGATGATCCAAATGGCTGGGAAATTACAAAGCCAACCAATTTAATATAACAAATTTCTCTGCTAAATCAAAAAACGTTTGCCTGATCATCGTCCCGACAATTCCCGAATGAACCGTTGTTCCGCGGGGAAGCCTTTTCAATTGCCAGCTATTAGCCTCGTTTTTCCGTTGCAAGGTTGGCAGGGATTGACGCAAAGTCATTGCGAGGCACCAGCAACTAAATAAACACTCTTCGGTTGTAGATGTACCACTCGACTGTGATGAAAATCAAAGCCGCAAGAACTAGCCACGGCCAAAAGTCCTTCCTCGCTGGTTCACTGGACGTTGTGCCTAGGACTTCTTCATAGCCCAGATTCAATTTTTCGCGAACGGCAAGGTCGCTTTCGGTGCGGTCTAGCAAGTTAACGGCAAACAGTTGTTCCGCTTCATCAGCACCTTTTTCAAACACCTCGTAGATGCCTGATTTCGCCGTTTGTGTAAAAACAAACGAGTTGTCTGACCGCGCTTTCACGGTCGTCTTCCGGCCTTCGGGTGTTTTTACATCGATCGCAGGGTAGGGGAACTGCGGTCTGATTTTGACTAACGCGCCAGGTGAATTTGTTTTCGTCGCGTTGAATCTGGCTGTGCTCGCCATCGTTGCCATCATGTTTTGCATGAACAACGGAAAACTCTCATGGGTCCAGTTGGTGTTGTTTGAAACATCGCCTGATTCTGTGACTTCGACTAACGGGAATCCAATGACCAAATCCTCAAATCCTCCACGCGGAGCGATCGACATGATGGACCCCGTTGGAGAAGACACAAGTGGCACACTTCCCTGAGGACCCTCCAAAGTTTGTGCCGTCAAAATATGTACGTTGCCCATGACTACGCCGAACATCAGAGGATGGGATGCGTCGCTGTCGACAACGGGCGCAGTTTCAAGATCTTCCAACGATTTCCAACGATCGCCTGGCGGTAACGCACCCCAGAAAACGGTATTGGAAAGCGGCATTTCTTCTGGCGAGCACTGGTCGAAAATAACCAAGTCATAAGTTCCCAACGCGGCGTTCTCTTTGAATTTGGGATCTTTGAGGAAATCTCGATCTTCGTACTCGATTTGAGATAACTTTTTGCTCCATCCAGTATTGAGTGCCAATCGCAAATACGAAAACGCAGCGTCCATTCGATTGAAATCCGACACAACCAAGATTCTTGAAATGCGAGGCGGGTTTAACACGCAGTGGGCAACGTTGTCCTGCATGTAAATGTCTTTGTCATCGATTTGAAGTTTGATCGGCGTGGCCTTTTCGAGGCCCGGGATGAACGCGGTCACGTCAAAGTTTTGTGCAACTCCGCCAAGCCCAGGAACGGTTATCTGTCGAGCATCTTTCAAATCGCCACCGACGAACATTGAAATGCCAACTTCCTTATCTTCCATTCCAGAGTTTTGAATTCGTGCAAACACTTGGACTTGGCCACCACCATCAATTTGATCGTTGATCGAAAAAGCAGTAATGCCAATGTTGGTTGGCGGTTCAAGACCACCAATCGGGCGATACTCGGGTGTCAAAACACCAAGATTGAACGTTGGGATTTTCTTGACCGCGCCGTCGCTAAAGATAAACATTTTCGCCGGAACGGATTCGGCCACCTGGACATCCGTCTTGCTGTTTCGGTCGCTTGTTCGACCCGGGTTCGCCAAACCAGATGCATTCAAAAGAGCTTCTTTCATGTCGCTTCCACGTTCGGTCTGTGGAATCGATTTGACTTTGCGTTTCAGGATGGCTTTCCGAGTGGTGTATGACTGAACGACTTGCGCCGAGTCGGAGAAACTGATCACCATCGCGGCGTCAGTTGAACTCATTCGATCAATCAAAGTGTAAATTTGTTTCTTTGATTCATCCAAACGAGAGATGCCACTCTCGGTATCAGTTGCTGACATGCTTGCCGATTGATCAACCAAAAAAATGAATCGATTCCCGGACAGCTTCGTTCCTTCGCAACCCGGGCTGAGACACGAAACGAGCAACATCAGGGCCGCGAGAAGCTGAAGCAAAAGCAAAATGTTCTTGCGAAGTTTTTGCCAGATACTGTTTACGTGAAGGTCTTCAACCGTTTTGATCCACAAGTAGGTACTGGGAACCTCAACTGGAATTCGTTTGAGTTTCAAAAAGTACAGCATGAAAATCAGTGGCGGCACCAAGCCAAGGACAACCCATTGGTACCACGGCAGCATGTTGATCCAGTTCACCGAACAAGCCCTCGCTGACGAAGGTAACGAGATACCAAACGATCGACCGAACGTTCGGTGCTGGTCATGGTGTAAACGATTCCGCGTCGAGAACTAAAATCCCGTGCCTGTTCAATGAAGGTGGCCAATGTTTCTTTGTAGCGGTCAATCAAACGTTGGCTAACGCTGACTTCGGCGATGTCTCGATCTTCACAATCAACCAGTTGCAAATCTCCAGTAATGTCTGGGTCAATTTCTTCTTGGGACAAAACATGGATTAGATAGATGTCTAAATCGCGTGCGACAAGATACTTCAATGCTTCTTCGTAACCCGATTTGTCCATCAGGTCTGTGATTAAAACGAGGATGCCTTTCCCAGTGTTTCGCAAGCAGAAAGCTTTGACCGCTTCGGTAAAGGTCGCGGTTGAATTGGGTTCGAGTGATTGAACGTAGTCGGTCAGTCGCCAGAGACTTGAACGGCCACGTAAAACAGGAGCGCTGTTCGTTTTCGAACCATCAAGCGGCTCGATTTTAACGCGATCGGTTCGGCAGAGTCCGATATAGCCCAGTGCCGCAGCCAATTGTTTGGCGTATTGAAGTTTCGTCGGCGTTCCAAAATTCATTGACGGGCTAACGTCGATCAAGGTGTAAAAATGAAGGTCTTCTTCCTCAAGAAACAGTTTCAAGAACAGTTTGTCCAACCGCGCGTACATGTTCCAGTCGATGAAGCGAAGGTCATCACCGGCGACGTAATTACGAAAGTCCGCGAACTCAACGCTTTGGCCTTTGCGGCGACTTTTACGTTCGCCCTTCATGCGTCCGCGAAAAATTTTCCGGCTGACCAATTCCATGCGCTCAAGCTGAGCGAGCAAAGCGGGGCTTAATAGCGGTTCTTTTCCCGCGGCCGTTTTCGACTTCGTTTTTAATTTGTTGGAGGATAAGTTTGACATGAATTTCAGTTTGTCGTTGGGTTGGATTTGATTGGAAGAATCTACCGCTTCCGTTACCCATCAACTTTCTCTGGAACCTGATCCAGGATCTCAAGCAGCACTTGATCAGAAGTGATGCCTTCGGCTTGGGCTTCAAAGTTTGGCACGACACGGTGCCGCATCGCTGGAAGATAAACTCGACGAATGTCTTCGAAACTAACGTTGAATCGGCCTTCGAGTAACGCGCGAACTTTCGAAGCGAGTGCAACCGTTTGGGCACCACGAGGGCTCGCACCCCAACGCAGGTATTGATTGGTTACTTCGGGGGCGTGTGGGCCATCGGGGTGAGTCGCCAGGTTCAGACGAACGATGTAATCACGTAAGTGGTCGGCGAGAATGACGTGTCGAATTAGTTGTTGCCATTCGATGATCTCTTTACCATCCATTACGGTGTCGACTTGGGCATCAAAGCCTTTTGTCGTACGGTCAAGAATTTCGCTCAACTCTTCGCGGTTGGAATATCCGACGACCAATTTGAATAGAAAACGATCGAGCTGGGCTTCAGGTAGTGGGTACGTTCCTTCTTGCTCAATCGGGTTTTGCGTCGCCATCACAAAGAATGGTTTGTCCAGAACGTAGCGATTGCCGGCGACGGTGACTGTGCCTTCCTGCATGGTTTCCAGCATCGCAGATTGTGTTTTCGGTGTCGCACGGTTGATCTCGTCAGCCAGACAAATCTGGGTGAAAATCGGGCCTTTTTGAAATTGGAATTCGCGTTTGCCGTCAGGTGATTCGACGACCATGTTGGTGCCCAAAATGTCTGCAGGCATCAAGTCTGGGGTGAACTGAATTCGATTGGACTGAAGATTTAAAGCCTTAGACAATGTCGAAACGAGTAACGTTTTTCCAAGTCCAGGTGCTCCTTCGAGGAGGCAGTGACCGCCGATCATCATGCAAGTTAGCACGCCGTGAACGATGTCGTCGTGGCCGACGATCACCTTGCCGACTTCATCCTTAACGTTGTTGTATCGCTCGCGAAACTTTTCGGCTTGCTCTTTGAATTTCAGTTCGTCGTTCATAGTTATTTTTAGGGCTCAGTGTTTTTAGTTTTTAGAAGTGTTGGGAAACAAGGCTGACTCGAAAATTCGATTTTTGTTTCAGTTGTTTGCTCGTGTCTATTGGTCGTCTGGATTTTTGTTTCGGTCTCTCTGTTTTTGAACTCGTCGTTTGGCATCCAACAGTCGAGACGTGTAAGAAGTTTCTTCTTGATCGGCGAGACTGTCTCGGACGATTTTTGGTGGAAGGGCAGGTGTTTTTTCAATCTCGCTTGCCAGAACGTTCTCAAGTCGTTGTTTGCCGCTCACGTTTTCATTGGAAATTTCTGGATCACTAGCTGGTTCAAATTTGGTTGACGCGCGTCGTGATTCGATTTCGCGTTCGATTTCTGCTTTGCGGCTTTTCAATCGAGTGATGCTCGCTTTTTCTCGTTCTTCTTGCTTGCCCACAAACATCGATTTAAAACGGTGCAAATAATCCAATAGCCAATCGAATGTGACGGCAACTCGGCGTATGAAAACGTCCGCGAAAAAAGCGATGCCGCACAAAACCAACAGCAACGGCCAGATGTCGCGAATGCCGATCGCAGCAGTCAAAGTCGGACGAAAGGTGTTGGTCTCGAGAAGTTTCTCCAGTCCCGCGTTGGAAAGGGCACCGTCGATAATTTCGCCTGATTGTCCGCCACGCGGTTTGAAACTAGTAAGCGACTCAAGCAATGCCACGTTTGATTCGCGGTCAGAATACTCTGATGAATAAGGAATATTGATTCCCGCCGTCAAACGCTCGTATCCTTCACCAGGGAAAATTGTGTAGAGCAAATTGCCAGATCCTTTGATTGGATGTTCAGCCACGTATCGGCCAGGGGCGACTTGATTGAATTGAAGTGGAATTCCATCGTCATCATCGCCTGTTTTGGCACTGTTAATCCCGTGGCCCGCCATCTCAAGGAAGTTCAATAGATTGTCGTTGTCATCCAATGCAGTGACAACGATTTGAGCCATGCCATCTTTCGCTTTGGCGGCGACGGTGAAGTTTGCACTTTCAGTGATCGGTCGCATCGAATGGCGAACCATTTGCGAGAACAATTTGTCGTATTGCTCATCGTTAAACCATGGGCTGGTCCACTTTCGTCCAGCGTCGCTTGTGAATGCGATGGTGCGGCCGTTTCCGTATCGCCAAGCTGCTAAAACGGTGGAATTTTCACCACCGTCGTTTTCCGGTTCACTTGCGATCGCCAATTGCTGAACAAGATTGCTTTTCTTGATCGTCGTCATCACGTAACCATAAAACGGAGGAAGTGATGCAGCGTCAATGCCTCGCATGATTTCGTGCGTTCCCGATTGGCTGGTAGGAACAAGCGACATGCCCCCCTCGGATTCCTTGATGACCGGTTTGGCAACGCGACGTGCCTCGCGTTGGTAGATCTTGGGCAACGCTTTCGCGTTTTTGACAACGTAGTACTGGCCGCCAGTTACTTTGGCGATTTTTTGAAGGGGCGTACTTCCGGCGGCACCGTGTGTTCCAACAGCAGCCGTTGAGATCTTGATTTTGGCTTTGACAAAGTCATTCAGCAATCTGTTCGTGGGCGGCGTTGGGTCACCATCGCTAATAATAATGACGTGTTTCATCGATGCGTTGACTTTCTTTAGGCCGTTCAACATCACCCGCATCGGTTTGTTAAAGTCAGGCATGTCTCCGGGAGCCATTTTGTTGACCAGCCCCAGCATTCGATTTCGGTTTCGGTAAACCCGGTCCACGCCATTGGGCAACTTCCAAAGCCAGCGTGGGTTACCTCCATAGTCGGACCAGTCGATCACGCCGCAATAATCCATTGGCCCCAGAACATTGATGGCTTCGATGCCGATTTTGGTTTGCCAATAATTTCCGTTTGCCATTTCCGACGCGTGCATCATCAATGCCAACGCGCCGACAGCGGAGACTTTATCGTTCTTGATTTGGAAATCGACAGGCATCGCTTTTTCAAGCAGTGAATTTGACCAACCGCCTGCACCAAACGCACGATCTCCGCCTAGCATCACAATTCCACAGCCCATGTGTTCGCAGTTGTCGACCATCATCTTGATTTGAGCATCACTGAACGCTTCGATGTCCCCGCCCGCGTCGTCCCCGGCAGCGCGAGGAAGGTTTGCGAGAATTACGGAATCATATTGAAGCAATTCTGCCGAAGTCGTGAACAGATTCGAACTGTTCATGATCTCAACCTCGATCGCATTGTCTTGCAGACGCTGAATCAAGTTGTCGAACTCGCCCTCGTGAAATTTATCCTCGATCAAAAGGACTTTTCCTTTTCCGCGAACGTGGGTGAAGGCAGAGGCGCGGTTGTTTTGAGTAATTAAATCCTGAGTCAGATCGTTGGGGACAAACACGGCTTCGGTGGTGTAAACGGCGGAGCGGTCAAGCTGTGAGTCAAAACCGATGATGTTTTTCCCGGGATCAAGCGTAACCTCTTGCTCCGCAACGACGACGGACGAGGTCGCAGTTTTCCGCGTCAAGCGTAGTTTTCCCTTTACCGGTTCGCCTGTTCCTGTGTTGTTTGTGAGAACAACCTTGCTCTCAAATTTCTGGCCCTTGCGAATGTCAGTGGGTAGTACAACTTTGTCGACTGAGATTTCTGACTGAGAAATCAGCTCAACAGGAATGACATCGATACCAATGCCATCTTCGGCCATGGACTGAGCGATCGCCATCGCGTCGCCATTGTTTTCGTTGCCATCGGAGATAATGACGACACGGCGGGCGGTGTCTTCTGGGAATGAGGCTTTGGCCAATTTCAGTGCAGACTCAAGCGATGTGGCACTCGTTTCCAAATCCACGGTCGATTCGATTTTGCCGATCAGAGGCAGCTGGCCATCGAAAGGAGCAGACTCAATTTTGGCGTTGCCACCAAAAACGATCACGCCGGCTTTATCTTTTTCTTTTTCACGGCGATGAGCAACGACTTCCTCGTAGGCGTAAGTGAGCATGAACTCACGTTTTTCGATCGGGATACTTTCGCTCTGATCAAGAAGGTAGATAACTGTCAGCCGATCCGTCGACCGTTGCCATTTGGCTTCGGCGAGGGCCATCACCATCAGCAATACGACCAGCGAACGTAGGAGCAGCGCGAAAACGCGTCTGGTTTTTCCGAGACCTGCGAGGCTGTTGAAACTCAAGTACCAAAGCATGGGGAGTATCAACAAAAGCAGTAAAAACCACGGGCGATCAAATGTGATCTCAAATCCTAGATTCATGGTTCAATTCTCTTGTTAAGCTTTTCGTGTTCGATGCTAGGCAGCGAGAACGACTAGCGTGGTGTGAACTTAACTGTCGTCGTGACTTGTTCAATAGGTAACAGCTTAATGTATTAAGCGCCTGCAATGCCAATGGATTCGACGTCGCTTGGGAAAAGTTTTCCGAAACCAGAAAATCTATATGGGGTTCAAAAACGTATAACCTGTTTGCGGTTGGCAAATCAGTTGTTCCGTTTTGGGAGGGTAGTCAGGGCCGGGTAGTCAGGTCGTTAGATTTGGCTGTAGAAGGTGCTAACGAGTACCGGTTTTGAACGTCTTGGCGTGTACCTGACATTTTCCGTCAAAGCCATACGATCGGCCATGCCGTCTCCTTCTGAACCGGTTAACCCGAAGTGAGCTTGGAAGGATCCCGATTATCCGCAAAAAGCTCAAAGAAACGCGGCTTTCAGGTCCAAGAATGTCCTACGGTTCAGGAGGCGGTTGCTTTTACTACAATACAGGTGACCACCTTTCAGTTTGACCCAAGCCAACAAAGTGTTGCCCGAGCGAGGTCGGTAGAAAATCAATCCGTTGTAGTTCGAATGAACGGCCCCATTATTGAAAGTGGCGGCGCGGATTTGCAGTTTTAATTTCAACATGATGAGGAGTTTTTCTATGCATCGTTTTCGTCCCTGGAATCTTGCGTGCAGTGTTGCTTTGATCGCAACGTTTGCCGTGACCAGTTTGGTTTCGACCAGCTTGGTATCTGCGCAAGATTCTAAAGCTTCTAAACCAGCGACCCCGAAACCGGAGTATCCACCGCTTTCGAAAATCACCGAAGGATTCACGGAGGTAGAAGTTCAGGACGGCGAAACTCCTTTCTTCCGACTTTGGAAGAACGAAAAATCTGGCCAGATGTTGGCTCAATTGCCAAAAGATTTCGCCAGCTCAAAAGCTCGTCACTTCATCGCGCCAACTGTTTCCGGTGGTGAAATCTTCGCTGGTCTTCAGTCGGACGACTTCTACGTTTACTGGCGACAGTACGGCAAGCGTGTTGCTTTGATTCAGGAGAACTTGTCGATCAAGGGTTCTGATGCAGAGTCAAAATCATCTGTGAATCGTTTGTTCACCGATCGCGTGATGCTTAACCTGCCAATCTTGACGATGACAAAGGGCAGCGGCCCAGTGATTGATCTTGACAGTTTACTCGTTGGTAACGCTCGCGTTTTCTTTGGTGGCTCAGTTAGCCCTCAGTCGAATCTGATCAAAATCAAGAAAGCAAAAGTCTTTCCGAGAAACATTGAAGTCTGCTTCGAAGTCCCGATGTCAAACGGTAACTTAAAATCGTTGCACTACTCGATCAGCAAAATTCAAGGCACGCCCGGTTACAAACCACGAAAGGCTGACCAGCGAATTGGTTACTTCACCACTAGCTACGACGATTACGGCAAATACGAAGGCGACGAAACCGCTGTTCGTTATATCAACCGATGGAATCTCGAAAAACGTAAATCCAACTTGAAAATGACCGAGCCGAAAAAGCAGATCGTTTTCTACATCGAGCACACTACTCCCGTTCGGTATCGCCGATGGGTCCGACGCGGAATTTTGAATTGGAACAAAGCGTTCGAGCAAGTTGGAATTGAAAACGCGATTGCGGTTTATCAACAGGATAAAGAAACCAATCAGTACATGGACATCGACCCAGAAGATGTTCGTTACAACTTTGTTCGCTGGTTGAACAACAACGTCAGTACTGCGATCGGTCCAAGCCGAGTCAATCCGTTGACGGGCGAGATCCTAGACGCCGATATCGTCTTGACTGATGGTTGGATCCGCGTGTTTGAAGATCAATTCTCTGAGTTGATGCCGAAAATTGCGATGGACGGAATGACACCTGAAACATTGGCTTGGTTTGAGAAATATCCAAACTGGGACCCGCGAATTCGGATGGCTGAACCATCTGCACGCGAATTTGTGCGTAAAACATTGGCTCATCAATCTGTAATGGCTAACTCGACTCAAAAACAGTGGGAACTTCAAACCCGCTTGATGGGCGACGAGCCGATGGACGGCATCACTGGTCGTCAATCCCAGAAAAACGGCGCTTGCATGGCGGCTGAAGGTCGCGGATTTGATGTCGCGTTGATGCGTATGTCGATGGAAATCATGCGCGCGAAAATGTGGGAAGACGAAAAAGATAAAGAGAAAAAAGACGGCGAAGAAGAGGACGAGGACAAAGAGCAATTGCTCGACGGCATGCCCGAGTCGTTTATCGGTCCACTGTTGGCTGACCTTGTTTCACACGAAGTTGGACATACCCTTGGCCTTCGCCACAATTTCAAGGCTTCGAGTGTTTACACTATCGCCGAGATGAACAGCGAAGAGTTCAAAGGCAAAAAGCCGTTTGCCGGTAGCGTCATGGACTACGTTCCAACGAACTTCAAAGTAGACAATGGTGATATCCAAGGTGATTATGCCATGATTGGCGTCGGACCTTACGACATGTGGGCGATCGAATACGGTTACACATTCGAAGACAAATCGTTGCCAAAGATTCTTTCGCGAGTCGCAGAGCCAGAATTGGCTTTCTGTAGTGACGAAGACACGATCGGACCTGATCCGCTTGCTCGGCGTTATGACTTTTCAAAAGAGCCATTGGATTTTGCGAAAGATCAAGTTGCTCTAGCGAGAAAGCACCGCGAGAAGATCGTTGAAAATTTCGTTAAAGACGGCGACGCTTGGAACAAAGCCCGCAAAGGCTATTTGTTGACGCTTGGCCTGCAAACCAAATCGACATCCATGATGGCGAACTGGTTGGGTGGAACATTTGTCAACCGTGACAAAAAAGGCGATCCAGAAAATCGAAAGCCTGTCGTTGTTGTACCTGCTGAAAAACAACGTGACGCACTGAAGTTCATCGTGGAGAACACATTCGCCGACGAAGCGTTTGGTTTGTCGCCTGAATTGCTTGAGCACATGTCGTCAGATCACTTTGGTGGGTTCAGTTTCTCGATCACTAGCGAGCCAGCTTGGCCTGTTCACGATCGAATTATGGGCATCCAGGCAGCAGCTTTGTCTCAGATCATGAGCCCAACGACTCTGCGTCGTGTTTACGACAATGAGTTCCGCGTTCCCTCAGACGAAGACGCGGTGACGTTGCACGAAATTCTCGACACAGTAACTGATTCTGTTTGGGAAGAGTTGGACAAAGCCCCAAAGGGCAAGTTCACTGAGCGAAAACCAGCCATTTCCAGCCTTCGGCGAAACCTTCAGACTGAGCATTTGCAACGCCTGTTTGATCTTGGTGCCCAGCGTGGTGGAAGTGCTGCGATGAAACCAATCGCAAATCTTGCTGCGATGAGCATCAAGGAGCTGGAAGAAAAGCTGAAGAAAGCGGCTGCTAACACCAAGTACGACGCTTACACGCGAGCTCACCTTTCTGACTCGCACGTCCGCGTTACGAAGTGGATTGAGTCGCAGTACGTTGTTCGTGCTGACTAACACGTGCGATTCTTGACTACAGATTAAATGCTGTAGATCTGTGAGCGTTAAAAAATGAAGCCCGGCCTTTGCAGGTCGGGCTTTTTTCGAAGTGATTCGCTGCGAACTCTAACCTACGAACTCATACGCTACGAACTCATACGCTTTCAGATGCTACTTAATGTTTGACTAGCGATTCACAAAAAGCCCGCAAGTCAAATGACTAACGGGCTTTTAATTTTCTCAAATTTTCAACCGTGTCTTAGTAAGACATGTTCACGCCGAATGTGAAAGCGTGGAAGAATGGTGTGTTGGCAGTTTCAACTCCCGTTGATCCGGTTGTCAAAGCCTGAGCTGGTGCCGCAGCCATTCCGTCGATCCAAGTCGCTTCGTAACCTGCATAGGTTGAAACGCAGTTCGGAATCACGTCGAAGTAGACGCGACCGCCGACTTCACCTACAAACGAGCCAGTCGCTTTGGTTTGTGTAAACGAAGTCGTCGTCGTTGAAATGGATTCCGAAGTCGACCGGGTAGTCTCCGTCGGGTTGTAGTATCCACCAGTTCGAATAAATGAATTCAAGTAAATGTCTTGAGAGACAGGAAAGTTGAATTCGAAACCGGCTTGCAAACCAATCAATGAGTTCGTCGCTTCGAACGACTGGTTTTGCGTCACGTCGACGACGCCAATTCCAGGTCCACCATCGACTCCGAGAGTACCTGATAGATCAATTCGATCCTTCGCCGAGATGAATCGTGGACCGAACATGAAAGTGATGCCCGGCGAAATGGCTCGCCGTTCCATTACTTCGATGCTGAAGTAATCAGCCTCAGCCGAGAAATT
The DNA here is from genome assembly GCA_045105295.1 of Mariniblastus sp. Lineage (GTDB taxonomy): Bacteria > Planctomycetota > Planctomycetia > Pirellulales > Pirellulaceae > Mariniblastus. Next base: position 30,599 of record JBGCDK010000031.1, on the reverse strand, counting down.
GACCGTCGTGGGTTCGAATCCAGCGACCGGAAAGAAGGGGGATCGCAAATCGTTACCGACGATTTCGGTATTCTCATCCCAGTTTGCCAAGATCGTCCGAACTTCAATCTCACGTCCGCCCTTGGTTAAGAAGTTAAATTTAACTTCTGCTCCAGCCGTCGTTCCAAGATCAGTCGCCTGATTGGAATCGAACAACGTCTCAAACGTGTTAGCGTCTGTGATGAGCGGCAAATTCAGTTTCGAGCCAGGGCGCTCGTAAGCTTTACCACCGATCTCGACTGACATTCGTGTATCTTTGAAAGTCGACGAACGACCTTGGGCATGCGTTTTTGCAACCCACGATGTGTTCGCAAAAAGCATGATGATGGTAACAGCAAATGTAAACGTCCTCACGGGAAGCCTCCAGACCTAGCCGAGCGCAAATGTGGTATCTGCACATTTGGATCGGTCCGTAGCTTGGGAATAATAAGTACGATTGTTACTGCCCGCAATCTTTTGGCAAATTACCCATGCTCACAGTGCCAGCATCTACACCTTGGAATATCGAAGCTTCTTTAGGGAATACAGCCTGTTCGAAACTTCTCAAGCTTCCCAAGTTTCCATATCGGAACAAGTTATCAAAGCTAATCTCGCTTGCTTTGGCTAGCAAGGATTATCGATTCCAGTCTAGGGACCCCCGCGACGATAACAAACTTTAACGACTGTGCACGTTGCACCGGTCGTACCCATGCGCCCGTTTCGACAAACCTTTCACACTGAGTCCACTATCTGTTGGACAAGGTGACAGAAGGCTAACTCGTCCCGAGGTCTCCCAAGCAAAACGGTTTTGAATCTCGTCTGTCTACCGTTTTTGGTTTCGTTGAAGTTGGAATGATGAATACATTTTGTAAGAACCAGAGCCAGTTATCTTCACCAGGCAACATCGTTGTACTGACAATGTGTGCGTTGATCATGTTGCCGACTCTTTGGCAAACCAACAGCCTTCAAGCCGCCTCTCAAGATTCAGCAAGAGATGCTTACGCGATCGCGGCAGGGCACTACAGTCGAGGAAACTGGGATGATTCAGTCAACGCTTTTGAAAGTGTTCTGCGAAACTATCCAGACTCAAACGAAGCGATCGACGCTACTTTCTTTCTTGCCGAAGTCATGATGCAAAGACAGGAATTCGGCCCCGCATACAACGCATATCAGTTGTTTATGCAAAAGTATCCCAACCACGAGTTTACACAACGAGCCACGTTTCGTCTCGGTGAGTCAGCGTTTCGGCTGAAGAAATATGATATCTCGCTTCGCCTCTTGGAAGAGTTTGTTCGACTCAATCCGCACGACGGTTTGACTGAGTTCGCACTTCCTTATCTAGGAGAGATGCGTCTCAATCGTGACGAACCACAGCTTGCCCAGCGTGCATTTGAAACCGCTCTGCGAATCTACCCATCAGGCAATCTTTCCAACAGCTGCCGATTGGGGCTGGCAAAATCATTGCAACGATTGGGAAACGACGACGAAGCAACGCGTTTTTACAATTTTCTGAAATCAAAGGGGACGCCTGCCATGGTTGGCGAGTCTCATTTGCAACTGGGCATTATGAGTTTTGGTCGAGTCGATTTCGAGAAAGCGGAAAAGCAACTCACCGTCGCAACAATGCTTTGCGAATCCGAAGCCGCCAAATCGGAAGCCGTATACTGGCTCGCTCGTACGTTCAACGCCGTTGAAGATCATGCACGTGCTGTTGAATTGTTGGAAACCGTCGAAACAGATCAGCTCCCTGAAAAACTTGCTGCCGCGATCCTGTTTGATGGAGCCGTCGCAGCCACCAAAATCAAAAAGCACGACCAGGCGTTGGTTTGGTTGAGCGAGCTACGAGCGAAATATCCAACAAGCACGCATGCTGATGAAGCCATGAAACTCGAAATCAATGTGCTTCAGGTGACCGGGAACCGCAAAGAAACAGCGAATCTAATCAAGAGTTTTCGCAACGCGAATAAAACGGGGGCTTTACTGACCGACGTCATGGAAGCGGAAGGACGAACCCATTATGCAGAGCGGAATTACGTCGAAACCATCTCCACGTTCGAAACGCTTTTGTCAGAGAACGAAAAAACGAATGCCGCGACGCCGTCGGAAATTGCTAATTGGCATTACTTCAAAAGCTTGGGCCATTTGGGATTGGCTGAATTTAAGAACGCTGAGACTACGCTTGATCAAATCAACGCGTTGCCACAATCCAAACAACTAAAACCCTTGGTGCGAATTGCGAAAGCAACAGCCCAATTCGGACAGGAAAAATATCAATCTGCGGCTGCCAACTACCGAGAGTACTTAACGCTTGCTCCTAAAGGCGACGACACGAAACGCGCCCGAGCCGAATTGACGATTTGCTTGGCAGAGACCCAAGAATGGAAAAAAGCCAGCCTGGCGTTTGACGATCTCGAAATGAATCACGCCGAAGATCCATTGGTTCTCGGCATGGCGATATATCTCGCCGAAAAATCGTATCGTGAAAAACAAAACACCTATGCGGAACGATGGTTCACATTCATGGCCAATTCAAATGGCGATGAAGACACGGTCGCACGTGGTTTGTCTGGTTTGGCTTGGTTAAAAATTGATTCCAGAGACATTGCCGGAGCGTATACAGTTTTTGAGAGTCTGCTTGAAAAATGTCCGGACAGTAAATTCGCAGGCGAAGCGGCATTGGCTCGGGCGAAATACCTTGAAGACGAGCTCCAGTATTTGGAAGCGTCACAAATGTATGGCTTAGTCGTTCGTCGGTTTGCCAATACGCCAATGGCCAGCGTTGCCATGCTTCGCCGAGCCTACTCACTGCAAAAAGTGGGTGGCGAATTCAACTTGAAAGAGGCAAGAACACTACTGCTTGAGTACGTCGCGTTGCCTGCCAACAATCCGCTGGCTGATGAAGCACTTTATCAGATCGGGTGGCTGCACCGTGATCTCGGCGAAGACGCGAAAAGCAGCGACGCATTCGCTCAACTAGTTGAGAAGTTTTCAAGAAGCAAATATTGGTCGGACGCAGCGTACCGTTTGGCGAAAACTCATGTGACTAACAAAAACTACAAATCGGCCAGCGAACTAGTTGAGAGGTTACTTAAACGAGACGACGCGCCAGTTGAGGTCGTTTCGAGAGCGTTGTTCCTGCAAGGCGAAATTGCCAGTGCACAAAACCAATGGGCTAACGTGACTTCCGCGATGGAAGGTTTGATAGGCCGTACTAAAGACGACTCGATACGGTTCAAGGCCAAGTACTGGCTTTCGGAATCGCTCTATCGTCAAAAACAATATGAAAAAGCATCGGAGGAATTCGAGCAGCTTATCCCGGAATGCGATCGCTTTGACAAAAAACTCAAACCATGGATCGCACTGCGAAACAGCCAGTGCCTTGGTTACCAAAATGATTGGGCAAATGCAGCCGCGCTTGCCAACGATGCCAAACAGGAGTTTCTCGGATTCGAAGCTGATTACGAGTTCGATTTTATTCTTGGTCGCAGTCTTGAAGACAGCGGCAAGTTAACCGATGCGAGAAAGCACTATCAAAGCGTCGTCGATTCAGCACGAGGTGGCTCGACCGAAACGGCCGCCATCGCTCAGTGGAGAATCGGTGAGACTTTCTTCCATCAAGAAAACTTCGTCGCCGCGATCAAGGCGTACCACAAAGTCGACGCGTTGTTTGCCTATGCCCATTGGCGAAGTGCCGCGTTGATGCAAGCCGGAAAATGCCAAGAGAATCTTCGCAATAACAAACATGCGATCAAACTCTACACCCAATTAATTGAGAGTTTTCCAACGAGCCAGTTCGTGACCGACGCGCGGACACGGCTGAATCGTTTAACCGAACAGGCCAAATTGACGGGCGAATCGAATGCCGATTCTTCAAAAAGTCGAAGATAGCCACCACGCAGCAGAGCACCCAGTTTTAATTTTGCAATCGAAGCCAGCTGAATCAAGTGAGAGACAGAATGAAAATTCAATTCAAATCCGTCAACCAAAAGTGCGTTTGCCACGTTTCCGCAAAATCCATTCGTATGGGCTTTCTCGCGTTGATGTTGGTTGCCACCATGGCGCCGCTGGGCAACTCGCAGCTAAATGCGCAAGGTTTCGATTCTGCGCTGCCAGACAATGGTTTTGCGATCCCCGATCCGTCGATCAATGTTCCTTCAGCGGAAACTGCGAGCAATCCATTGCCTGCGGTTGCAGGAGATTTAGAAACCGAACCCGTCAACGAAGACGAAGCCTTGTCAGCGACTGCTGGATTGGTTGGCCCGCGTCGATTGACAGAGCTCATCACTAGTGGCGGACCTTTGATGATTCCGATTGGAATCTGTTCGTTCATTCTTGTTGTTTTTGTGTTCGAGCGATTCATCAGTCTGCGTAAGGGCCGGATTATCCCAGGTCCTTTTACAAAACGATTTCTTGAGCAACTTCGAGAAGGCGATTTGAATCAGGATTCTGCGGTCACGATTTGCGAGCGGAATAACAGCGCAATGGCGAACGTGTTTAAAGCGGGGGTTCAGAAATGGGGGCGTCCCGCGGTCGAAGTTGAACAAGCCGTGTTGGACGAAGGCGAACGTACGTCCAATCGTTTGCGCAAATATCTCCGTTTGATCAACGGCGTTGCGACAGTTTGCCCGCTATTGGGTTTGCTCGGAACCGTTTTGGGAATGATCCACGCATTTGATTCGATCGCGTCTGTCAGTGAGACGATGACCGATCAGAAGGCACTGATTGCAACAGGGATTAGCCAAGCACTTTTGACAACAGCGGCTGGGCTGTGTGTCGCGATTCCGGCGTTGATTGCTTATATGTTTTTCTCAAGCCGCGTCGACAAGCACGTGATGGAGATTGATTCACTTGGAATGAAAGTCGTCAATCTTGTTTCCGCCGAAGCAATGCAAACCCAAACGAGAAGAACCAAAAAAGCGGCATAAGGAGGCATGAACGGCTTAGGCGGTCCGCCCTCGCGCGATGTTCCCGCTTAATCCAATCCGTTAAATCCAATCCGTCCAATCCGTTTTCCATTCCCTTTTGAATCAGCAAATTCAAGCAGCCTCATTTGAAAACCTGCATTTGGTTCGTCCAGTTTTGATTCTCTCAATTTGATCAAACCAATTCGAAAAATGCTTTTCGATTGAGCACCCGTAAGGACCCAAGTCATGCCTTTAAAAATTCACCGTGACGATCAAACGTCGATAAATTTGACTCCGATGATTGATATTGTCTTTCTGCTGATCATCTTTTTCATGGTCAGTTCACGATTCAGCGAGCTTGGCGAACGTGATATCGCGTTGCAGGTTCCTGCCGTTACCAATGCGAAGGCTTTGACGGCTGCACCTCGAAAGCGCGTAATCAATGTTTATCGAGATGGTCGAATTTTGTTGGACAAAAAAACTGTTTCGATGGAAGGACTGACCAGCGAGCTGGTTTCCGCTCGCCAACAGTACCAAAAACTTGGCGTCGTCATTCGTGGGGAAGGCGACGGTCGTTACGCGAACGTCGCTGAAGTGATCAACGCGTGTCGCCAAGCCAACGTGAATGTTACTCTGGCGGTGCGCGACGTCCAAATGCGTTGACGGTTTTAGCGTTTCATTGGAACCAGAATCGAAAATATCCAACCCTACCTGCGCTTTCGCGTTCTCATCGGAGTCTGATCAATGTCCAGTTTTACTCAATGGTTAACTGAGCTATTTTCGACCACCAATTTGCAGCTATTGTTGCTCATTGGGTCAGGCATCTTGGCAATCTCGCTGCTGGTGTTGGCTTTGACCCGCTGGGGGCAATCGCGTCCGGTTTGGAAATGTGTCATCCTTTCCTTTGTTGCGCATATTCTGTTTATGGGATATGCCTATGGAACTCGGATGATCTCTCAATCACCTGCGGTCGCCGTCCAAGAGTCCACTCCGATGAGAGTCAACCTTGTCGAAGATGTTGGCGATTCTCTCACAGGTAACGACCAAGAAAACAATCCAGATTCCGGCGAGAAATCTTGGGACCAGTTTGTCAATCAACAAGCGTTGCCGTCCGTCGATGAGCTTGAACGACCTGCGATTGATTCTGAAGTCGTTGTCGAGAAAGTGTTTGACCGAGCGGTTGAAACACCGAATTCGAAATCGCCAATGACTGATTTTCTACCGTCGCCTCCGACGATTGAAACACCAGAATTTGCTGCGACGCCCGAAAAGTCGAACGAATTTTCAGCTGGTCAATTTGAATCAACCGTCGATCCTCAAAAAATAGACGTAGTCCGCCGGGGAGAGGAAGAGCAGCAAGGCGAAATTCAGCCTCCGCCGTTCTCACCGACCGAAGAAATCGCAAGGCAGGAAGTCAGCAATGATTTCGCGCCCGCCGTCCAAGCCAAGCCTGATGACTCTGATTCGTTTGTTAAACAATTGGTCGAGGCTGAGTTCCAACCTTCTGCTCAGGCGGCATCGCTTCCTCGTCCTGCATCAGCTCCAGATTTTAAGGATATTAAACCGCTGAGGCCGATTCAGCGCAAAAATTCCTACCAGGTTTCGTCGAGCACCCGTCGAATTAGTGATGGCCGTCCGCTTCCAAAAATCTATTCGCTGCGAAACATCGCAACACGAAAAGAAATCGCGCTCAGGCGTGGCGGTTCGTTGGAAACAGAACGAGCTGTCGAATTGTCATTGAAATGGTTAGCTAAAAATCAGGAACCTGATGGCAGTTGGGATTCTGAAAAATCTGGCGGCGGAACGGAAACTAAAACTTTCGGGCACGATCGACGTGGTGCAGGAGCAGATGCCGATTGTGGCATCACCGCGTTGGCAACGTTGTCGTTTCTCGCTGCCGGCCACTCTCATTTAGAAGGCGAGTACCAGGAAGAGATTCAAAAAGGGCTTGAGTTCCTTGTCCGACAACAGACCAACTCAGGTGACCTTGCGGGCAACGCACGTTTGTTTGCGAAAATGTATTGTCACAGCATGTCGCTGTTAGCACTCAGTGAAGCACTTGCAATGACAGGCGACCAACGATTGATGGCTCCCGTTCAACGTGGAGTGAATTTTTCTGTTGCGGCTCAAAATCGTCGTGATGGCGGCTGGCGATACGCACCGGGTGACGCGGGCGACATGAGCCAGTTTGGCTGGCAAGTGTTGGCGCTTCACAGTGCGAAACTGGGCGGCGCGGTTGTGCCAAAGAAATCAATGGACTTGATGAACGAGTTTCTTGAAGCCTGCACCAGTGGCATTGGGAAAGGAATTGCTTCCTATCGTCCCAATCAAGGACCAAGTACGACGATGACCGCAGAAGCGCTGCTATGTCGTTACTTTTTACAAAAGAACGTCAAACCCAACACTTTGATGGCTGCGACCGGACGAATCAGCAGCGAGCGACCAACGCCTCACCATGTCAATCTCTATTATTGGTACTACGGCACGTTGGCGATGTACCACAGTGGCGGTCATGAGTGGAAGGCTTGGAATAAAGAGTTGAAATCGACATTACTCGGTTTGCAGATCCGCGAAGGTGAAGACGCAGGAAGCTATCCAACAAACGGTTTGTGGGGCGGCTATGGCGGCCAAGTTTACGCGACTTCGATGGCGACATTGAATCTGGAAGTCTACTACCGCTATCTGCCTATCTATCAAGAGTTGGCCGATGCAAAAGAGAACCAAGGAACCCGACAACGTTAGTGGTTGGCGATAAACCGGGCTGACGGTTCAGGTGCGTCAGTGATTCGAATCCTGGACGGTTCAACTTTGCAGACGGTTCAAAATTCAGACGGTTCAATTCCATTGTGGGGTTAGAGTTTGGCTTTCCAAGCTTTGGTGGTTCCTACTCGCACCCGCTCAAACGCGAGAAAGATATTCGGCCGTTCGCGTGTCGACTTTGACTCGCTCGCCTTCTTTGAGGTATTCGGGGACCTGGACTTCCAATCCGGTTTCCAGCGTGGCAGGTTTGGTGCGGCTGGTTGCGGAGTTGCCTTTGACGCCCGGATCGCATTGGGTGACCAGCAATTCAACTGTGTCCGGGCACTTAATTCCAACGCAGTCGCCGTTGTAGATCAGCGCCAGCAGCCCTTCGAGATTCTCAGTGATGAATTTTCGCTCGTACTCGATGTCTTCCATCGAAATGGCGTACTGTTGATAGTCGACTTGATCGAGGAAATGCAAATGAGTTGCATCGGAATACATGAGCTTGACCTCTCGACGTTCGAAATCTGCATCGGCAAGCGATTCAGTGCCTTTGAGAGAGATGTCAATTTTTTGTCGTGTCACAATGTTGCGAGCACGAAATTTGTAAATTGTTGCTCCGCCCCGAGCTGATGGCGAATTGACTTTGATCGATTCGATGATGACAGGAACGCCTTCGTATTCAACAATCGTTCCGTTTTTGATTTCTTTGGCTTGCATGGCGTTGTCAATGGTGGCTGGACGTAAAATTGAAACAGGCGTTAGTTCATTATTTTGTTAGGAACTTTACGTCTCGTTACAAATGTATGCCGGTATCGGGAGTCGTGGTGTTCTACAGCAGAGTTCTAGATTGTGGGTCCAGGCCGACGCCGTTGCAGGTTTGGGAAAGTCGCTCCATCACGAGCAGCAGGCCACCGGGGTCAAGCATGTCTTCTTCGGAGGCATCTGATTTCTGCTCGAAATGAAGAATGTCAAAACGAGCGTTGCAGCCACTAAGGATTTTGAGTTTCTCGTGTTCGTCGCCTGACAACGTCATTGTGCGGAACTCGCCCATCAGATCGGTTACTTGCTCGGTAACCTCTTCTCCTTCGACGAGAGAGATATCCATGGCTGAGCTGTCGTGGGGGGAGCGAATGGTGAGCGACTCAAACTTTCCGTCGTTTTCACGCAGGCTGCTCTGCTCGTACTTGTCACCAAGCGATTGGATGGCGTCTTTGACTTGTTTCCCTGTCGGGCGATTTTTGTTCTGAAAATGAACAAAAAAAGTGTCTCGATATACGTAATTCTCGTCTTCAAACAGTGACACGCGGATCTCCAATTCGTTCGCGATTTCAAAAAGCAGTTTCGGATGCTCGTTGGATTTCGATATAGCCGAAAATTCATTCTAACGGCGTCGACGGCTTGCAACAGTGTAGAAATGAGCCGGAGATTCTCGGATCAAAAGAAATTACGTGTGAATTGGGAATTTTTCCAGAATCATGAATACATCTTGAGGCTGATCATGTTCTTAAAAGGTGTAGGAAGCCAATTTGTATCGTATCGCAACGAAGATTATTTCCATGAAGCCACTCCACAAACGACTGCACCAAGGCAATGCTTCAGCGTTTGTGGAGTTGTATGATCTGCTTGGTCAAAAACTTTTCCGGTACGTTTTCGCTCAAGTTGGATCGTCGGATGACGCAGCAGATATTGTACAAGAGACGTTTGTGCGGCTGGTTAAATCGCATCGCGCACTGGCAAAAGCTGAAAACATCAACAGCTATGTTTTTGCTGCGACGCGAAACGAAATGATCCGTTGGATTAAGAAGCACCAAAAACATAAGTGTCAGAAAACGTTTACCGCCGAGGGCGATGGATTTTCGGAACCAGCGAGTCTCAACCTTCTTGCGATCGACATTGACAACGACGATTGGATCGAAAATGTGTTGTCAAAACTCGATCCAATTGACCAAGAATTGGTGCAACTCAAAATATTTTCGCAATTGACGTTTGGTGAAATCGCAGACGTCACCGGAATCGCGAAATCCAATGTTGCGACGCGTTACCGGAGAGCGATTGCAAAACTGGAGTCGTCTATGTCCAGCGTATCTGAGGATCTGAGGTTGGAATCAAAGTCATGAAACATAATGAATCAAAAATCGAATCCATGCTTCAGGAAAGACAATTTCCAGAAATGCCTGTCAATCTTCGCGTGAACGTGGAAACTGCTGTGGCAAAACGATTGCGGACTCAAACGTTCTACGACGATTTGAAATGGTTGACAGTCAGTTTTGGTTTCTTGTTTTCCGTTATCGCCGGGCAATACTATCTCTTCTCGTCCACTACAGACTCTTTGCGAGATTTAACCGGTCCAACAATTTCAATGGTTGAATCAGGGAAACCGATGAAGCACCGGCAAAGCCCCGCATTGCTGCAAAATGATTTTCCTTCATCAAACTAAACACAAACTTCAAAAACTTAAATAAGCGAGTGAACCATGCCCAATTCGAAAGTTGCAAAGTATTCCGGTTGGGTGGCGATTGGTGTCGCTGTGATTTTTGCCGTCATGGGATTTTATGGCTATGCGAAATATGCGAGGTTTCAATTCAGAGTTGAGGCGCTTAAAGATGCGGGCGAATTAGTTTCGCTAAGTGATATTGAAATAAAAGTCGCTCCCGAAAACGACATTCTAACTCCGTTGACCGAGTTCGAAGATGAGATTATTGCTTTCGGCAATGAGTGTCCTCACGACATCATCAGTAGCGGCGAATTCTCAACAAAAGAAGTTGAGTTGTTTGAAAGTTTGCTTGAAAAGCACCCCGGCGTTTTTCCCGCCATCGATTTGGCAAGCACGCGAACAGAAATGAGCTTTGCTTTCGCAGAAGATGCAGGATTCAACTTTGTCGATTTTATAAATGTAAGAAGCCTATTAGATTGGAAGGCCCGTGTACAACGCTTTCATGGCAAACAGGAAGAGGCTGCGAAGACGGCAATTCAGCTGCTTGATCTGTCTGAACACTGTAGCTCACAGGCCATCTTGCCGCTTCTTCTTGGTCGTGCCTTAGAGGAAGCTGCGATCAATCTTGTATCAGAAATTATTGCCGACGAAGAAGAATCGGGGAAAACAATTTCGAGAAAGCTCAAGGATAAAATCAGCAAAATATTGGAGGGGCGTGACCCCATGCAAGGTTACCGAACTGCGGTAAAGTCACAACGAGCGTTCGTTATCAATTTCTTATTGAATCCCCCCGAGCCGGATGAATTGGCCGAGCTCTATGATTCCTCAAGCTTTCTTTCAATTATCTCAAGGGTTAAAGGAGGTGGGGCAGTAACGATGGGTAACGAGCTGTTGGATCAGATGGAGGCTTTGATCGAACATTCAGAAGAACCATTGTCGAGTGATTTAGAATTGCTGCCCTCGGACAATTGGGTGCTCAGAGCGACCGGTTTCCATGTTGGGTTTGCGATGGCTGGTTTTAGATCGCGAATGGGTGAACTGGTCGTTAGCCAAAGGGCGTTGCGGATTCTTTTGGCCTTAAGCCAAGATCCCGAGTCTGCCGAACGAACGGAATGGTCACCAGAATATCTAATTGGAATCGGCGTCCCAGAAGAGATGACCGTCGATCCTTTTAACGAAGCCCCAATGAATATTCGTCGTGTGGACGGCAGATGGCAAATCTATTCTGTCGGCGAAAACAAGGTCGACGATTCGGGGGAACGGCCAAGTGACGTGGGACTAGGCCTGATCGAAAAAGAGAAATAAGAATGTCGTCCAACGGCTGGTTAAATGGCAGCACCAGTCGAAGATTTTTTCGAAAGTGCCTGTCGAGCAAACTAGCCCAGTTCTTGGGATCGCATGGTTGCGGCTTGCACGGCAGAAATGACAGTGTCGCGGAATGAGTTTTCCTCTAGCGACTTCATGGCTTCAATCGTCGTTCCCCCCGGACTTGTGACCCGGTCACGCAAGACGGCGGGATGCTCACCTGATTCTTTTACCATCAACGCCGCACCGATTACGGTTTGGATTGCCAACTCACGAGCCGTTGATCTCGGCATCCCTGTCAGCACGCCGCCATCAATCATGGCCTCGATAAACGTATAAACGTAAGCTGGTCCTGATCCGGAAATCCCAGTCACTGAATCGATTAAGCTTTCCTCGACCTCGACGACTAGCCCGACTGAGCTCAGAAACGATTTGACCAGATCAGTGTCTTCGGTGCTGGTTTCACCCGGTGAAATCGAACTGGCCCCCTGACCAATCAGACAGGGCGTGTTGGGCATAACGCGAATGATACGCTTGATCCCAGTCAGTTGTTCCAGCCGATAGATCCTCACGCCAGCGACAATAGAAACGATCAACGGATTCGACGTTTCGAAATCAACCCCATCTACGGCATCGTCCAAGTATTGGGGTTTGACCGCAAGGAAGACTAATTCACTTTGCGATGCGACGGCTTGGTTGTCCTCGACACGATAGACTTTGGCATTCGCGCCGATCAATTTTGAAAACGAATCGCAGGTTGCATCGTTGGGATCGGAGATGAACAATTCGATTTGATTCGAATCACTCGCATCCGCGTTTGACTTTGCAATCCCGGAAGCGAGTGCCTGAGCCATTTGCCCTGCGCCAATGAAACCGATGCTTTTCAAAGTTATCACTCCTAAACTCAAAAATGACTGCTTAGTTTTTCAGAAACAGTTGGATGATTCCATAAAGACGGATTCGCCAGTGAACGATATTCGCCGGTGGGGATATTCGCCAGTAGAGATATTCGCCAGTAGAGATATTCGTTAAGCCTTCCAACGCCAGAGGTCGGAACATTCCTGAGGGGAAGGTGACATCAGGCGGCGTTTGAAACCGCCTGAAGTCTGGCAACATCAGTTTTGAAATTCGAACAATCCGAGATTCGAAAAATCCAAGATTCGAAAAATCCAAATCAAGACGGCAAACTATTTCGCAGAACGAATTTTGACGTACTTCTTCATTGGGCTCGAAGGTTTTGCTCCAGCCTTACGGCTGTTCTTTGCCTTTTCAGCAGCCTTAGTTTTTGGCTTTCGCTTTACGGAGAATTTCTTCGATTCGTCAGTTCCAAATTTCGGATTCTTGCTGACGTAACCACCCGGCTTGCTCGAGCGATCACTCGAACTTGTTGGCTTGCTTGACCGGTCGTAGGAACTCGATGGTTTACTAGTCTGAGCCGTGGAACCACTAGGCTTGCTTCCCGAACGAACGTAGGTCGAATGACTTGGCTTACTTGAGCGGTCGCTTGATCCCGCGGGCTTGCTGGAACGATCGTAGGAAGGCTTGCTCGACCGGTCAAACGATGCACCGCCACTGCTTCTTCCTTCAGACGAAGCACCTTCGCGTTTCTTGGAAGCCCAAGGTTTGTCACCTTGCTTGTCGGCGTATTTTTTGTCTCCATAACTCTTGGAGCCGTATTTTTTGTCGCCTTGTCTTCCGCCGTATTTTTTGTCACCGAATTTTTTCTTTTCGTAGCGACCTCCACCGCCACCGTGGCTTGGTCCTGATCGGCGACCGCCAGATTTGGCGTAAGTGCGATCGGATTTCGTAAGCCCCAATCGATTGCCCATAACATTGACGTTCTGGAGCAAGTCAAGCACGTCAGGCGTGAGGTCAGATGGCAAATCTATGGTGCTGAATTGATCAAAGATGTTGATGCGGCCAATGTCAGCGTTATTCAAGTTGCCTTCGTTGGTGACGGCTCCGACAATGTTACCCGGTCCGACGCCATGGCTTCTTCCGACTTCGACTCGATAAGTCGTCATCGCACCTCGATCGTTTCTGCCACCCTTTGAGCCACGATCACTTCCGCGATCGTTCTTGTCTCGCCAATTTGAACGAGGCGTCGTTAGCTCCTTGAGAAGCAACGGTGTTTCGCCTTGGGCTAGAACGGCCAATGCACCAGCGATTTCACCGAACGGCAGGTCCGATTCTGATTGGAAATCAGAGATCAATTTCGTGAAGAATTTGATTTGATCGTCTTCGATGGCTGCGGTGATTTTCTCTTTGAACTTTTCAATACGAAGGCCATTGATCTCGTCAATCGACTTTTGCTTGAACTGCTCAATGCGCTGGTTGGTATCGCGTTGCAGACGGCCCAATTTGCCTTTTTCTTTTGGTTCAACAAACAAAACCGCAGCACCTTTACGGCCCGCGCGACCCGTTCGTCCAACGCGGTGGACGTAGGCTTCGGTGTCGTGCGGAAAATCGTAATTAATTACGTGGCTGATTCGCTGAACATCCAATCCACGAGCGGCGACGTCGGTCGCAACCACGACGTTGATTCGTCCGGATTTCAGTTGGTTGACCGTTCGCTCACGTTGATTTTGAGGAATGTCACCATTCAACGCAGATGAAATGATTCCACGTTGACGAAGGTTCTCTGCGACAACGATGGTTGTGTTTTTCGTTTTGACAAACACGATCACGCCATCGGTTTCTTCTGTCTCAATCAAACGAGCCAGTCGCTCCATTTTTTCGCGTGGCTGAACAAACATGCATGATTGCTCAATCGAATCGGCCGTTGAAGAAGTGCTTTTGATTTCGACGTGAGCCGGATTGTTCAGGTGCCGACGGGCGATACGCTGAATCGGTGGTGGCATCGTAGCCGAGAACGAAAGGATCTGACGCTCTTCAGGAATTTGCTCAAGGATCCATTCGACATCGTCAATGAATCCCATTCGCAGCATCTCATCTGCTTCGTCGAGCACGATGGTTTTCAGTGTGTCGAGATTCAGCGTTTTGCGACGTAAGTGATCCATCATTCGGCCAGGAGTTCCGACAACGACGTGAACCCCGCGTTGGATTGCTCGAAGCTGTGTTTCGTAGCTTTGGCCACCGTAGATTGTGACGGCGCGAAAGCCCTTCATTCCTGAAGCGTATTTTTCGAACGCGGCGGTGACTTGAATCGCAAGTTCACGTGTTGGTGCAAGGACCAAGATTTGCGGACGAGCAAGTTTGACATCAATCTTGGAAAGGAGCGGCCATGCGAAAGCGGCTGTTTTACCGGAGCCAGTTTCTGCTTGCCCGATCAAATCTCGCCCCGACAAAATATGAGGAACAGTTTCGGACTGAATAGGAGATGGTGTCTCGTATCCGGCTGATTGGATGGCCTTTAAAACGCCAGGGCTAAGGCCCATTTCTTCGAATGGGTTGGCCGACGGTGAAGCTGCAATCTCTGGAGAAGCAACGGCTGGTTCAGCGTTTTTTGATGCAACCGTTTCGGTCGATGCAAGTTTAGTTTCTGCTGATTTGGTTTCTACGGGCTTCGCTGCTGCTTTAACTTCCGCGGCTTTCACTTTTGCAACAATTGGCTTTGCAGGCGTTGCGACGTCCGGAGCGAAAACTTGTTTTGTCTTTGCGACTTCGGCGGATGAAACTTCTGATGTTGGAGCTTGGGTAAGAAGTTCCGCCTGAACTGCGGCCTTTGCCGATTTCGGAGTCTCACCGAGCAGCATTGCAATCTCTTGCGAAGGCTCGATATCAACAGGCTCGATTGATTTCTCAACGACCTCTGTTTCGGTGACTGTCGTTTCAACAACCATCTTGGTTGGAGTACTTGTGTCTGAAGATTGACCTTCAATCACTACTTCGACGGGGACGCGAGCGTCTGATTTTGAGTTTTTATCGTCGTTTGTTTGTGTGTCTACGGATGTAGAGCTAGCCGTAATATCGTGAGACATTTGAAACCGTTCGTTTATTAAGTTGTCAGCTGCACATTTGGTTTACAGAAACCAAAACGGGAGTTTCAAAAAACTCCACTTGATCCTAGCGATCCCGTCTCATGGTTTTCCATGCAAACAAGGAATGCAGAGTCTCGTGCACTGGCCAACTAACGAAGTGGTTTTTGCGAGAGACGCGTTCGGTTCAAAAGCATCTTATGGATGGCGAAGAGTCCATTTAATCTAAATTCATTCGCCGCTTGTCTTCCAAAGACTATTCAACGAGTGATCAAAAGAGAAGAGGAACGCTGGAGATTTTGGAAAATAGTTGCATCCGTCCTGGATTGACTCCTCCAATTTTACGGACTCATCACAAGCCGGAAGGTTCAGGGGTTTCCTAATCGCCACAACATGAACGTGCGAACCTGTTGCACCGCTAAGTGTCCATTGTTTGCTCTCCGTTGGGTGTACTGTTCCCAATCCAGTTTTCCCAATCCAGTCTCCGTCTTTTGCACAAGTTGCGGCCATGAAATCTTATCCCTCAACCAAACGCTATCGAGATGACCGCTATCTAGGTTTTACGGGCCATACTTTCGCAAAGCTCGATGGATCGAATTTGCGATTCGAGTGGGATACCAAAAGAGGCTGGTACCGTTTCGGCTCTCGAAGGCGGTTGGTAGACGAATCACACTCGGAGTTTGGTATCGCGTCAGAGATGTTCCAATCCAAATTGGCTGGATCGTTTGAGCGGATGGCCGTCGAGAAAGGTTGGCCAGGGATGGTCGTCTATTGCGAGTTTTGGGGCGAAAAAAGTTTCGCTGGCGAACACATGGTGGATGACGATAAATTTTTGACTCCAATTGACGTCGCCGTTCAAAAAAAGGGTTTACTGTCCGCCGACGAGTTTGTGAGAAATTTCGAAGACCAGTTCGATCTGCATTATTTGGGCGTAAAGGTCTGGGACGAAGCGTTCGTTGAAGCCGTTAAAAACTCAACGTTGCCCAAGATGGCGTTTGAGGGCGTGATCGGAAAGAACGGAACTGGACACCAACGTTTGGCTATCAAGCTCAAGTCGGAAGCTTGGATCGACAAGGTAATGTCAAAGTACGGTGAGGAACGCGGTAGGAAAATTGTGGACAGTTAAGAATCCACCTACGGGACCAACGTGTGGTCATAGCAATGCGTGCCGTGTTCGAGCAGCAAGTCGTCACTGCTCAAGCCACCATGGCGTTGAAAAAGTAAAAGTCGTGCCTGCAAGTATCAGATTGGCCGCTCAGTTCTCACTGCCCAATCCTATTTCCACGGTTGGAGTGTCGGGTTTGAGGCTCATTCGGAAACCGCCAATTCGGAAACCGCCAATTCGGAACCCGCCAATTCGGGTTCCTTGGAGTTCAGATCCTGCAGGACAGGCCAGATCGTCGAAATGCGAGCTAGTTGAATGCAGCAGCCAAATCGTCGAGCACTGTACGCTCTGCGGCTGAAACTTTGTCGCCCAACCCCAAGAAGCCGCCCGCTGATTCGGCCACGTTCTCGGCTCGCTCGATGATTGAAGTCTTTAACTGGTTGAACGCGGCTGCATCCAGTGATGGCTTGAGCGAACCAATGTACGCCTTCCAAGTGTCAAGCAACTCGCCCGTTGGTTGATCGGACAACCAAGCTTCCATCGTTGAGTAACTGGCCGAACCGGATTTGATGCCAGCCACATCGGCAGCTTTTAAGATCGCAGCTTTTTCGGCGTCTTCCATTTTTTTGTCGGCCCAAGCAACCGCAACCAATGGAATCAAAGAAACCGAAGTCAGTGTTTCAGGAGTGATGCCGCTTTCATGTAACGCATCGAGAACTGCTTCGTCGCTAATCCCAGAGGCAGCCTTGAGCGCCTGACGTGATTCTTGTGCGGACAACTCGGCTCGCATTTTCTCTAGAAGAGCCTGGTCGCTCTTGGCAAAAAAAGCGTCTTCCATTGCACGTCCACGATTGTTTAGCGAATCATCCATCAGTTTTTCATTATCTCCGTGTTTGAATCACAAGGTGATTGACGTGGGAGCTGGTTCCAACGCAATTCTGATTCAAATTTAAAATGGTTTGTTTCAAATCCAGCTAACTCAATTCGAATCACCCCAGTAAATATTTGGAGAAAATATGGTCGCGAATTGATCAATGTATGCTAAGCAACCACCAATTTGGCGGAAAGGGGCCAGTGTTGGGGGTTTTTGTAAATCGGCAATAAAAACATGCTTTAAAAGTTGTTGTCCGCTAGATTCCAAGGATCATATCGTTGACAATCCCAATTTGCCTTCTTTGCCAAGTTTATTGACCCAAAAGCAACAAGAGCTGAGCACCTCGATGAGACTTAATTGCACGCGCCTTTTTCAATTCGCCAGTAGATCAACATTTGCACTCGCGTTTTTGGTTTTTGTTTTAGGCATCGCCAATGCCAGATTCCTTGCCCAAGAGATTTGGCAAAACCAGTCTATTGGTAACGGCATTCCTGCTACCTTTGTCGTCGATAGCTCTCAAGAGTATTCCGGAGGCATGATTGAGCCGATCAATTCAGGTGCTTTTGGAGAGTTCGTTCCGGCCACTTCGACACGTTCTGCAGTCCAGACAGTGCCGACTCAGGTTGGTACATCTAATTCGACCCAGCAATTGCAGAGCGCCGTTTTTCGGTTGCAAACATGGTTAGGACAATCAGGTCAATCTACCGAAAGTTGGCGTCGGTTTCTTTTGCTCAACGTGCTTGAAACACAATCTGCACTGGGCGAGCAAGCCAGCATTAATACCCTAAACGTGGTTCTTGCACGATTCACTTCTGGCATCGCCGGAGTTAAGCATCCCGCCTTCAACGACGTTCGAATCGCGTTGGAAGAACAGGTCAAGCATCTGAGCGCAAGCCAAATCGGTGATTTGAATTTCGCGTTAGCCCAAGCCAACGCCATGTACGAACCGATTTCGATCGCCGACATGCAGTATCAACGCGATGTGGCGGTATACGAGCTTGAGCTGTTGAAAGTGTATTATCGTCAAACGAAGGCCAGTCGAGAACGAGCCGAATTGTTTTATGATTTGCAGCTAGAAGAAGCGATCGAGTTCCTCGCGGGTGTTGAGTTTGAACTTGCTCCTGAGTACTCGGTTGGAAAAATCAATTCACTGATCCGAGATTTTCGTGACAAAATAAACGATGTTGAAAAAAAGATAGACGCTCTTCCGGTCGAGTCGGCCTCGGACGATGAAGCTGATGAAAGCCCCACAGAGGATACCGACGTCGCGAAATCGGATGAGCCACAAGACAACGTTGTCGAAGTCACTCCTGAGCTTGCTGGACCAGTTCCTGATGGCAAGCAGACGCGTGAGGAGTTGGATGCCGAAAAGAGTAGCCTGCGAGATCGAGTCAGGGAATTGACTGAGCAAAAAAAGAAACTGGCTGCTGAGGACAAACCTCGCACGACCAAACGTCGGGCGACTTTTTCTCAGTTGCTACGGTTCGATAAAAATTTTGCAGAACAACGTAAGACGCTTCGCGATCCATATTTCGCATCGGCCTCTTTAAAGTTCGAACGATTCGTGCGAACTTATTTTTACGGAACGTCGGACAATCTTCAGGAAGAGTTCTTGGGGCGGCTTGAGACGCTTCAGAAAGACTTTCTTGAAATGAACGGAGAAGACTCGCGAGCCGCTGCCGGCAAAGTTGGTGATACGCTTCGCTGGATGGAGAACGCGAATCAGTTGCCTAACATTGTGACCGCGATTCGAGCCCGTCATTCGTTTCCAAACTTTTACGTTGCTGTTTCGTCAAACCTCGTCAATCGTATCGGCTCTCAGTCGATCCAGGACACACGCCCAGTTCAGGAGTCTTTTCAGGGACAGCTGATCCGTGGTTCGGCAAGCACTGACGTGAATGTTCAGGTCGAATTTCAGGACGACCCCAACCAGATCCATGCCAGTATCCACTTGACCGGCTCGCTGGATTCAGACACCTATGTTCAGCAGCGAAAGATCACTGCCTACACAAATTCCCAGGGCCAAATGGAAGGCCGCCGAAGCATCTATGCAAACGTTGGTGGCTTGTTTGCCAATGACACCAAGGTTGCAGCCAACGTGATGACTTCGTTTCAAGGTACCAGCTCTCGTTTGCGATTGATCAACAAGATCGCGGCGAAGAAATTTGGTGAAGTCAGAGCAGAGGGCGAAGCAACTACGGCTCGGAAAACAGAAGACCTCTTGATGAAACAGTTTGGTGAGCAAACCAACGAGCCGATTGAGGATGGAAAAAAAGCACTTGCCGATGCTCACAAGCAATTGGTAAGCAACGGGATATTCAAACCTGAAATCTACGTTCGATCGTTTCAACAAGGTGTATTGGCGGTCGGCAAGAAATCGTCGATGTCAACGTTGGCTGCACCCTCGGAACCAGCGAGGACTTATGTGCCGGCTGACATTGCAGTTCGATTGCACGAAACAATGTTGAGTAACTATTTGGATTCGACATTTGCCGGAAAGAAATTCACTGACAAGGCACTTGCCGCAGAGATCGGTGAGTTGACTGGCGAGATGCCAGAATCGCTGACTTCGACCTCCGACGATGCAGACGAAAAAAACGAGTCATTTACGATCACGTTTTCCGACGTTCGTCCGATTCAATTCGAGTTTGAGGAAAACGCATTTCGAGTGGTCGTGTCAGGCCAACGTTTTGAGCAGGACGGCAAAAAGATCGATGCGGGTTTGACGATCGCCCTCCGTTTCAAAATCAAACGCATCAATGGAAAACTCAAATTCGTTCGCGATGGTAAAGCCGAGCTTGATTACAACGGCGAGAAAACACCAAAAGTCGTCGGGTTCCGTTCAGCTTTGGATGGAAAATTAAATCCGAAAGAAGGCGGTCAGGAAATCGAAGTCGACCTACCAGAGAACTTGATTCCGATTGACCAAGTCGAAGCGTTGCAAGACGGCCCAATCGCAAAAGGTTTGAGATTGATACAGTGCAGAACGGAGAATGGCTGGCTTTATCTTGCTTGGAATTACGTTCCCGAGTTTCAGACGCAAATGGGAATCCAGGACACGCCTGCGATTTGGAACGAGGCTGTGATTCAAGGCATGGGGCCGATCTACACTCAAGAAGATAATTACATCAATCTTGGGCAAGGGGTTGTTGAAACCAGCGGCGTTGTCGCTCCGGCAGTAAATGTCGAGATTGCGATTCCAATGAGCTCGCCTGTTGTAAACACACCAATGATGAATGCACCCGCGATAAACTCGCCAGTCATGAACGCACCGATGATGAGTTCTCCAGTCATGAACGCACCGGAAATGGTGGCTCCTCCAGTCCCGCCCGTCAGCGTTGAGGGCCAGCTTCAACGTTAGTGCTCTAAATCATGAGTTCGTTCGGCTGAATGGTTTGTTCGAGCGGTTATGTCGTCCTTGCCGGAGAGTGAAGGTCAAGGTTGCGAACTCGACTCGCGTTCTTTTCGCATCGTCGACCTCGATTGCAGCACAGACTCTTTGGCCCAGAAAGGCGGCAAGAACGCCACTTCATTGAAATTCACGAACACGCGGACTTCAAATGGATCGCCTCTGTTTACCGTGACGGGATCTGGTGTGATTTCGACTTGAACATTGGGGACCATTGCTCCAGACGCGTATTCTTCGCAGAGCGTTTGCACTTCGGCGACTGTCATATCGCCAACGGCACAGGCGCGTGCGCCCTCTCTGGCCGCGTTGGTGACAACTTGCATTACCATCATCACGCGGCCAAATTCAACGATTCCGAATATGATTAGAAAGAAGATGGGCAGCACGACAGCCAATTCGACAGCTGCAGCACCTCTTCGCTTTTTCAAGTGAGTTGGTTTAATTTTTCGTGGCATGATTGATCGAATCTTGAGTTGAATTGATTGGTATGGATCGTTGGCCGACGCTTTGCAGTTCAATGTTCTGAACCCGTTCGTCGGCTGCTTCAACGGCTCAAGTGTTATGAGTCTTATTTAACAAGGTTGACGCGAGGTTCGAGGATGATCTCCTCAAACGTATCCTTGAGAGTTTGTTCGTAGTCTGCTGGGTTGCCTGAGCCTCGCGGTCCAATTCCATTTTTGGCTGTCCCACCGGCGCGAGACATGCGGTCCATAAAATCGTAGTCTGTTCCGGCGCCAATACCGACGGGATAGACTTGCCATCCGTCGGTGTCCATCTGTTTGGTTTGCATGATGGGGCTGTCTAGCCAGTAATATCCACCACCATAAAAATTGCCGTCTGCGTTTTCGGTCATGAATGTGTTGATGTCGGCTTGCGAACTGTCGTAATCATTGGGAAGCCCGTCGGTCAGCAGGATGACAACTTTATTGGAGTTGTTTCGACCCGATCCGCCCTTTTTTTCTGGCTGGATATAGCTCTTCGCATCGAGCAACCCCAGTTCAGTGGCAGTGGTACGACCTTCGTCGATGCTGGCCTGAAGAGTTGTGCAAGCTTGCATGGCTTGGACGTAGTTGTTGGTCAATGGTTGGAGTGTAACGGTGCCGTTGGCGAGGCTATCAAAAGTCACAATCGAAATGCGATCTTTAAGTGCATCGGAAACATACTGGTTACGTTCCTTTACGATTTGAATCGCATTGATCAAAGACCGGCGAACTGAATGCATCGGTTGTGTTCTGGGAGGAAAGTTGAAATTTCCACCATCCGTTGTTTCGGCGTGATAAGGGCAGTGTGGGCTGTTAACGGAAATCGGAACATAGTTTTGAGAATCTGGTTTGGTGTCTCGGCCGCAGTCAAGCATGAACTGAACATAAGTTCGGTAGCCGATCTTGTTGAGCATCTGCCAGCGAGTGCTCGAATCGGGAGAGTCGTAGGCGTAATCGTTAGGGTTGTTAAAGCGGTAGACTCGGCGGCTAGATTTCTTAAGCGACGGAATCCATCCGCGATCTACAGGAGTATCTTGAGCGACTGTCCGCAGGGAAAATGCGACCTGTCGAAAAGGACTGATCTCCACTGGAGTTGTCGAGCCGACTGATGGAGGTTGAGGACCTGTCGGAGGGTTCGAGCCTCCGTTGCCACCGCCTCCGCCACCATTGTCCCAAGGAACAGAGTGAACGTAAGAAGTGCGGATCACGTAGTCGATGTACCGTTCCCAATAACTAAAATTGCTTGCATTGGGAGTTGGTAGTACCCCGGGCATAGCCAATGGGATCTCGGTTTCGATGATGTAACGGTATGTCTTTATCTTGCGAGTGGCTTCGGAATCGGTTGGAAGGATTCGGTAATTTGCATTCACGGAATCATTGCCAAGCGGGCCATTGTCTTTTGAAAGTTCTGCGTAGGCGTAATCGTTGTCGGCGACGCCAAGCGAAAATCCGATCGAGTTGAGGGTTCCAGGATAGGTTCCGTAGCCCATATCCGTATACAACTCTTGAGCCAATTGGGTACCAATGCCTGCTTCTGGCGTGCCCGTATATTGACTGTCGATCGTGCTTGTCGCCCAAACGGGTTCGGAATCATCGTTCATCGATCCGGATAGATCGACAACGAATACGATGTCGCGGGAAGGAGCCATCGCAATCGCTGAGGCGGCGCTTTCAAACGAGTTTTTGCCCAGTAGCGATCCAAAAACCAGACCGATCGCGTTTGACTGAGCCAAAATTTTGATTGCGTTTCCGTTGGTATCTTCCGTGAACGCTTGGGTGGATTCGTCAAAGAATCCAATTTTGATTTGGTCGTCCTTCAATACTACTGGCTTGCCTTGAAAGTCATGGTAGGCGGCGTACTCTTTGGCTAGGTCGCGAGCTTGGTTCTCCCCTAATGAGAGTACACTTGCACCGGCAAGTGCAGCCGAGTCGGCGGCAGACTGCATCGTCGCACGAGCGTTCAGCATCGTGCCGATTTCAACTGCGAACGCAACCATCCCCAAAAGTATGACCAGCATGATCGCGGTGTAGACCGCTACGGCACCGGACCGTTTGGAGCGATTGAGTTTCACATAGCGCTGGGGGGGGGCACTCATAACAATCGGTTGCCTTTTTTGGAGCTCGGATTGGGAAGAACAGTTTCTGTCACAATGAACGGTACTTCTCAAATGAGCTAATTGAGAATTCAAAGCCGCAAATTAAAGAATCGAGCGACGGAGAGCTTTCGGTTTTTTTGGTTAGCACGGATGTAAGTTGAACTGGTTCGGTCTTTTAGCTCGTTCGAGTGGTGGTGTTTTCCCTCTTACTTCACCGAGTAAAAGTGTTGTTGGTTGGATGGCAAAGTTGCACATTTGACAAAGGTAGTTCTTTTGGGGTGGCTCAGGCTCGGAGCCTCGTGCACCGAAAGTTTTCATGGTCGGCTCAAAATGTATTGAGTAGATTCAGGTGGTTTTCTCATCGTATTTTGATCAGCTAAAAGAGGGGGCTGTTAGAATTTGGGTGGCAATTTGAACAATGGGAATTGAAATGCAAGCTTCAACAGATTCGGTCGGACAAGAACAACAAACGCCGCTGGTGGCTCGAATGTTGAGCAATCGAAATTTTCGATTGGTAGTGTTGGTCAGTATCGCTGTTTTCGAGTTGGTTTTTATCTATTTCATCAAGCACTTTGGTTGGCTTGAGTCGATTGATATTGGCACTCAGATTGCCGTTGTAACGATCGCTCTTTTGCCACTGATCACTGCGTTGCTGGTTTTGGCTGGAAAACGTTTCAAGCTTTCCTCTGTCTTTATTGCGTTTACACTCTTCGCGATCTTCATGACGTTTTCGTTGCGTCCGGTTTGGGATGCTCGCAATGAACGACTTGCGGCAAGTGAGCTTCAAGCGAATGGACTTTCGGTCTTGCCTCAGCTCACGGTCATAGATTTGGAGAAAGACATTCCAGAATTCACGCTGTTCGAGGCAGAAACAACTGCTTTGCCAAACTGGATTGAGCGATTGATTGGGGAAGAGTTGGCCGCGCTTCCACCACAAGACGAAATCGTTGGTGTGCAAGTCGGTAATGATGCTCAGCTGGAAATTTTGATGGAACACGTGACAGGGATGAGCCAAATTCAAGCTGTCCATTTTGCTGGGGATTTTAGTGAGGCGTCGCTTGGATCACACGCGAGTGAGTTGTTGCGGTCGCCTGTTCAGACGCTTGTGATTGGTGGCTATGATCGGGAAAGAGAGTGTGACGTTGAATGGCTCAAAGATAACAAGAACATTACTTCAATCACATTTTTGAATTGCCCCACTGGTATTACTGAATTGGCAAAACACGAAATTCCTGGAATCAAAGATCTGGCAATTTGGAATGCTGGGACTGGCACTTCGGGGGATGTTGATTGGGGGCAGTGCTTTAATTCAAAATCGTTCGCGAACCTGAAAGCTTTGAGGCTTGGGCAAGGCAGGGTTTCAGATTCAGAAGCTCGGGAGATTTCAAAGCTTCAAGAGCTTAGGTTGCTTTCGATTTCAAACTGTGAAATCACCGATTTTGGCTTCCTGGAAAATTTGCCAAATCTTCGAGCGCTATATTTGGTTTGCGACTTAATGACAAGCGACGAGTTGCGTGAGTTGAAAATTCCAAAATCCGTCAAGAACCTGACGGTGTCCATCAAACGACGTACGCCGGATGAGTCAGCGGATTGGTTCGTTGAAAAGCACGGGCCAAATCGAGGCGAAGTTCATTTGCATTTGAGGTAGACGACGGGCGCGTATCTGAAGAGGGGCTGCTCAGCACCGCTAGTTGGAAATGGTGTATTGAACTTTCACTGGGGCGGGGCCTCGCATGCTAAATCGAAGCGCACCTTCTTTTCCCGCTGGAACCACAAACTTCAGGTCTGCGGAAAGTTGATCGACTGACTGAGCCAAGATTTCAGGGACCGATTTACCAAGTGCTGCCGCAGCGTCGACCGCGTCTTCGTCACCAGCGAGGTGAACGTGAAGGCTGAATTTTGAGTCTGCTTTCGCGGTGACTGAAACTGTCTGCTCGCTTGAGATCGCGTCGATCAAGATCGTCCGAATATCGTTGGATTGGAGTTCGATGGTTTTTGTCGTTGCCAGCCGAGGCCCGCATCCTGTTACAAGGATCAAACAAGGGAGTATTAATACGAGAAACATATTGGCAAACGGTCGAGTGGGAGATAGTTGAGTCTTCATGAAATTTAACTCCTGTGTATTTTTTGCACGTTCTTGGATCGTGTGGTTGATTGCTGATTCGATGGCAGCGTTGGAAAGATTCATCGGGCAGATCATATCACATAGCTTTGCGGGGATCATGTGAAGAGGTTTAGGACGGAGTTTTATCGTTGAAGTGGCTGTTAAAAGGGCTGTTAAAGATCCTTTGTGCAGGACGTTTTTCAAAATTTTTGGTGTGCATTAAAAATAGGGGAAGCGAGCGGATATTGGGGCTCGAATTTTTAGGGATAGCCGGATTGTTGAAGGATGTCAGTGGAGTTTGGGCTTTCGAACGTATTCTCAACAGTTTGAGTCGGGGGAAACGAGCTGTTTGGTGGTTTGCGGTGACAATTACTTCTCGGTTTTCGCTCGCTTCTCTTCGCACGCGGCAAGCCGCTTGCGAGTGCTTTCAAACGAGTGATATGATTCGAGGGATATTAAAAGAATTGTCTTGGATTGGTGTTGACCATTTTTTAGGCCGTGTTTTAGGTTAGAGTGCTGTGTCATGGAGGACACAACTCCGTAGCAGCACCGGCATAAAACGAAACGCCACATGGAAGTGGATTCAAAAAGATGCCTAGGTCTGGCTATCACCAATAGTTCCTCTAACTATGACCCGTCTGTCGCTGACCAGAGATTCGCAGACGCAGTCATAGAGTCGAACTAAACGCGAACTTAAACGTTTGCGTCCTCCAAAAAGATTCTGTGCGATTCCCATTGGGAAAAGCTTAAGTTTGAATTTTGATTTTGGTTTTCACAAACCATTTGGAGCTTTCGGTGTCGTTCACCCCAGACTTTGACTTGAAAGACCGCGTCAAGCGAGCGACTGATGTCGTTGACTTGATTGGCTCGGAAATCAATCTGCGCCGTCAGGGATCTGCTTGGGTGGGCAATTGCCCGTGGCACGACGATTCGAGGCCAAGTTTCCAAGTCAATCCAAACAAGCAGTCTTGGGTTTGTTATCCCTGTAACTTTCGAGGTGATGTTTTCGATTACGTCATGAGGCGTGAGGGCGTCGACTTTCGCGAGGCTCTCGTGATGTTGGCCGAGCGGGCCAATATTCCCGTCACAACGTTTCAGAAAAAAGTCGTCAAAGGAAGTGCAAACGACAAACCAACGCTGTACAAGGCAATGGCTTGGGCGGAAAACGAATACCATCAGTGTCTGCTGCATGCGGAAACTGCTGCTCCGGTTCGCGAGTATTTGAAACAGCGAGGCGTAACGCAAGAGAGTATTGAAATATTCAAAATTGGTTTCGCGCCGCTTTCGTGGACTTGGTTGATGGACCGGGCCAGCGACACAAACTATTCGGCTGAAATTCTCGAAGCCTGCGGCATGGTTCTCCCAAATAAAAGCGGTGGTTGGTACGAGCGTTTTCGCGGTCGCGTTTTGTTTCCAATTCGAGACACGCAGAACCGTTGCATCGCGTTTGGTGGTCGAGTCGTTCCTGGAATCTACGAAGAAGGCAAACAACCGCCAGCGAAGTATTACAACTCAACCGATACACGGCTGTTTTCAAAAAGCCAAAACCTATACGGGCTGAACCTGGCTCGTGATTACATCCAAAAAGCAAATGTCACTGACAAAACGTTGACGATCGTCGAAGGCTACACCGACGTCGTTGCGGCTCATCAAAACGGTTTGCGAAACGTCGTGGCTGCGTTGGGAGTCGCTCTCAACGAGCAGCACATCAGTGTTATCAAGCGATTTGCTGAGGGAATCACGCTGGTTCTTGATGGTGATGACGCTGGGCAAAACACGATGAACCGCGTGCTTGACCTGTTTGTTGCTCACGATATTGATTTGCGATTGCTGAGCCTGGCAGAGGGGCTCGATCCATTCGATTTCTTGATGGAGAACGGCGGCGAAGCATTTCAGGCAATGGTCGACAATGCTCCTGACGCGATCGCGCACAAGATTTTGTATGAAACAAAGGGCGTTGATTTGGTGAATGACACTCACCGAGCCAATGTCGCATTGGAAAACGTTTTGAAGACCTTGGCGAAAATTCCAGCGAGTTTAATTTCCGAGTCCGCCGCCAAAAGCATGCGGCAAGATCAAATTGTGATGCGACTGGCGAGGCAATTTCAGCTTGATCGCGATCAGGTCCGGCGGCGATTGACAGAGATCCGTCAAAGCATGCGGCCATCGCGAAATGACAGCGAAGATAAAAACTCAGACGTAATCGACTATTCGAAACTTGTGTTGAACGAGTCGGAGTTGATTCAGATATTGATTCAGGATCCCTCGCTTTTGGACAAGGCCGTCGAAAACGTTTCGCCAGGCCAATTTGTCGAAGGCGTGTTGCGTGATCTGTATGAAATCATGGGAGAATTTTTCCACGATGGCAAAGATGTTGGGTACCAACAGTTGATGCTTGAGTTGGAAGATCCACGCCTCAAAAGTTTGATCGATCATCTTTATGATCTCGCGATTGAAAAGAAAAAATCAAGTGAAGAATCAAGTTCAGGATTCGAGTTGCCTTTAGAGGGCCAACTCGATCTAATCATCAAAGCATTCAATAACCCGAGTGTCGTTTCTGACAGTCAGGCAAAGATTTCTCAGCTCTTGAGTAAGGAGCTGGACGAGAAAGATGAACAAGCAACGTTGGAGGAATTATTCCAACAACATTTGCAAAGAGTTAAGAAGCCTTAGGTTTGGTTCGGATGAAGATCAGAGACTTGCAGTCACACGCTTGCTGGGATTTGATTGGAGTTCAGAACGAAATTTAGGTGAAGAGAACGGAAGAAGTTTTATGTATCCCATGGAGGGGAGACTGCTTCGTCCGAAGATGGTTGGTTTAAAGAAATTCGAAGACGTTTGATTAGCTCGCCGCATGTCAGCGAAAAACTAATCAACGTTTAAACATTGTCCCATCCCCGTTTGGTCCCGCCCAATTGAGGACACCCGAGATAGACAATGGTCGAAGAAATCCCCCCGGGTTTCAATCGTTAGCCACGATCGAGTAAACGTCATATAGCGAGATGGATCTCGTAGGAGTAACGACGTGGAGATTTTAGAAAAAGAACTTAACCTTTTGATCAAAAAAGGTACGGCCCAAGGATATTTGACTTACGAAGAGGTCACGAATTACCTCCCTGATGAAACTGTCGGCGCTGAAAAATTGGATGGCCTTATTGCCGCCATCGAAGGTTCCGGAATTGAGCTTTGTGACACTCCTCCAGTGACGGCAGCTGGTGATCCGACTCCAGAAGAGATCTTGAAACAAGAAGCCGACGCCGAGACGTCGCTGACTCCTGTCGTTGGAAAACTACCACGCCCGAGCGACGATCCGATTCGGATGTACCTCAGCCAGATGGCGATCATTCCATTGCTTTCTCGCGAAGAAGAAATCTCACTGGCAAAGCGAATTGAAATCGCCCGAAAGCGTTACCGTCGCGCGGTGATGACCAGCAATTATGCGTTAAGTGCAACACTTGAAACGTTGAAGCGTGTTTACGCTGGTGAGTTGCCTTTCGATCGCACGATCAAGGTTTCTTTGACAGAGAATCTAACCAAAGAGCAAATTCAAGCACGGATGCCCCATCACTTTCGCACGATGGATCACCTGCAAAAAGAAAACAATAAAGACTTTCGCTCGTTGATTAGCAAGAGTGTTGGTGAAAAGGAAAAAGCCGCCGCTCGCGTGCGTTTCCTCAGCCGACGAGCCAAGATGGTAATCCTGATCGAAGAGTTGAGTCTTCGCTCACGTCGAATCAGTCCGATGATCAAGCAGCTGCGGAAATTTTCTGATCGCATGGCAATGCTTCGTCAGCAACTGGCTCAAGCGAATGACGATCCGTCGATCGGACACGGCGAACGGAAACGTCTTCGCAGCGAACTGGCACGTTTGGTTTTGATGTGTCAGGAAAGTCCCCGAGGATTGGACAAGCGAGTGTCCGATTGCGAGAAATATTATTCCGAATTTGAAAACGCGAAACGTCAGTTGTCCAGTTGCAACCTGCGTTTGGTTGTTTCGATTGCGAAAAAGTACCGCAACCGCGGAATGAGCTTTTTGGATTTGATCCAAGAAGGCAACACCGGTTTGATGCGAGCGGTAGACAAGTACGAGTACCGACGTGGATTCAAGTTTTCGACCTATGCGACTTGGTGGATTCGACAGGCAATTACGCGAGCGATTGCAGATCAGGCTCGCACGATCCGAATTCCAGTTCACATGATCGACGTTCTTTCCCGGTTGCGTAACATTCAAAAAGCGCTTTTGCAGGAAACTCGGCGGCCGCCAACAATGGACGAAATTGCTTGCCGTGCTCAAATGGATGTCGATGAAGTTCGGCGTGTGATGGACATCGGTCGTCACCCAGTCAGCCTCGATCGTCCAGTCGGCGAAGGCGATGATTGCAGCTTTGGTGAGTTCATCGAAGATCAGCAAAGTGACAACCCCGTTCGCATGGCTACCAATTGCATCTTGCGTGACAAAATCGAAGGCTTGCTCAAGACGTTGACCTATCGCGAGCGAGAAATCATTCGCCTGCGTTATGGCTTGGGCGACGGTTACACCTATACACTCGAAGAAGTTGGCCGAATCTTCAAAGTAACTCGAGAACGTGTGCGTCAGATCGAGGCTAAAGCAGTTCGCAAATTGCAGAACCCAGTTCGAGCTCAGCAGCTTGAAGGTTTCATGCCAGCGGCGAGCCTTTTTGATAAACTGGACAACGCGAAAGACAAAAAGCCTGAGCAGGAATCGCCAGTAAATGCACCAATGAACGCGGTGGAGGAATTCGTTCCCGCTGATTTAATTGGTGAACTTGGTGGTGGTGAACTAAGTGCGGAGCAGGGTGAAATGCCTTTGTTTGAAAAAACATTGGGTAGCGCCCAGCCTTCATTTGGGTTGTTTGCGGAACCGGGTTTTAATTAGGACGATTGAGAGAAGCGGTCGAAATTTTCGATCGCTACTTTTTGGTCAGAACCTCGATTGCAATTTAGCTTCCAATTTCAATAGCCATTTCATCGCTATTTTGAATTTTCAAAGCGACAACTGAATCCTCTGCGAGTATCTGTGACAGAGCTCGGGGAGGTTCAGGTGTCGTTTTTTTTTATTACGAATTGAGGATTTGGCAACGCTTGGCGCTCTATCGACTCGGAAAAAATCTTGGTTCCTACGCGGTTCCAGTTTGATTCCACTTGCCGAATCGCTTGCGGGTAG
>JBGCDK010000030.1:0-168586 GCA_045105295.1 Mariniblastus sp. | reverse complement strand
CCGAGTGTTGGATCCGTCTTGATACGTCAACCCAACGTTTGAGTAGACCTCTACGTTTGTTCCACTAAGACGAGTCGGGTCATTAATATTTCCTGGCTGTCCAGTAAATTGATTTCGTGCCGGATTGGGCCAAGAAAAAGCCCCGCTAAATACCTTGGGTTGATATCCTCTAGCAATTTCAAATTCGTAGCTTCCTGTCGAAACATTCGGATCGCCACCACTCATAAACCCTGCCTGGAATGAGATGTAGTGATCACCGCTTTGCGACGCATAGTAGAACGCTTCCTTGGTTGGATTATTGACACTTCCAAATCCGGAAACCGAACCATTAGGTGCAGTGACTCGATAAACATCGGCTCCCGTTTGAGTAAAACGGTACCAAGTTTCGGCTTCCAACTGCACACGGTGAAAATCCCTATCCCCCTCAGTCGCAATTGAATCCCGAATGTTAATCACATTGCCGGAAAACTCAAAATTAGACTTTGTCGAGGTGTCTCCCGCAGCACTGTCGATAGGAGTCATGGAAACTTTATAGGATCCGGTTCCGGTAGCCGTCCTTGAGCCAACGGTCACGTAAGCCAACCTCTGCCCGAGAGTACTTGAGTCGTTCAACGTATAACTAATGCTACTTGAACCAAACTTAACCGGGTCGCCCTTATAAAGGCGGACATTCATAAAGGCATCGCCAAGAGAAAATTAATCAATTTAAACGGTGGCAAGCTCTAACACTTGCTTCTGCCCTCTAAGCCAACTGGAAATCATCGGGACCGCAAATGTACTCGCGCCAACTATCAAGCTGTTCTTTCGAAAGGCTATTCGGCCGCTGGATCTCATACTGGAAAGTCTTGTTGGCATCACCGCCGACAAGCACGCTGATCTGAAGCCGACCATTTTCGGCATAGGCAAATTTGACTTCGATTTTTGTATCGACAGCAAGCTTGTCTGGCAGGTCCCAAATCGCACAGCGCCCGAGTTGAGAACAGTCTTCAGGGTTGCTGCTTTCGCCTTCCACGATCTGAACGAGGATAGACTCCTGGTCTTTACGATGCGTTTTGAACACGCGACGCGATACGACTGGCAGCGGTGTGTTTCGCGGAATCAGCACAGCGACCTTTTGAATCCCCGTTCCAACTTCATTGGCAATCACACCCAAACTATGTGAGTTGACGTTCTTGATTTCGACGGGACGAAACGCAGAGGATTTTTTATTGAGCAGCATCGCCGCTCGAAGTGCCGCACCGTGCGCGACTGCTTCATCAGGTGACAAAGAAGTGTCAGGCACTTTCCCTGACAACGCAGTCAACATCTCTCTTACTGCAGGCATTCGCGTCGAACCGCCAACGAGCAGGACTTTGTCGATATCGCTCCAGTTCATGTTGGCTGCTTTAAGTGTTTGCCTGACGGTAAAGTCAGTGCGATCAAGCAAGTCCAGCGTCAGCTCCTCAAACTCCTCGCGTGTGACCTCGGTCTTCATCGCCGAACTTCCGAACACGCATTCGATTTGTGCACGTGAACGCGTCGAGAGGGTTTCCTTGGCTTCTTTGCAATCGCGGAGGAGCTTTCCCAGAGCCGTTGAATCTGTCGTTGGGTCGACCCCAAAATTGATTTTGAAATTCTGCGCGACGTGATCGATCAGCCGTTGGTCCCAGTCTTGGCCACCCAAACGCATGTCGCCGTCGGTTGCGATCGCGCGAAAACGCTCTTGACCGACTTCCATCACTGTCACATCGAAAGTACCACCGCCAAGATCGTAAACCAACACGTTGATTGGTTCCCTGACTTTTCCCGCCAGATCAATCCAGCCTTCACGATAGCCGTAGGCGACCGCCGCAGCGGTTGGCTCGTTGATGATATCAAGAACATTGAGACCACCAATAAAACCGGAATCCTGCGTTGCCTTGCGGCGGACCTCATCGAAATAGGCCGGAACAGTGATAACCGCATTCTCAAACTCACCCGCCATTCGCGCGGCGTCGCGTTTCAATTTATTGAGGATCCACCCTTGAAGTGCCTCAGGCGGGTAGCGTCGATCACCAAACTTTTTGTCGTAAACCTGATTTCCAATTTGACGCTTTGGGCAATCCGCCACGTTGTCCAATTCTGTCGCACGTGCTTTGGCGGCCTCTCTACCAACGATGACATCGTCACCATCGAACAGCACGACACTAGGAGTTAGCAAGTCGCCCTCGGAGTTGGGAATCGTTTCTGGCCGTCCCGTTTCGTTGACGTGCGCGATCACACTGTAAGTCGTTCCGAGATCAATTCCGACGGCTGGGTTTTTCTTAGAGTCGCTCATCAAGTTACTTTTTTTGGTTTTCAAAGTCTGTCAGATCTGACCATCATTTTGATCAGCGAACTTGTTCCGGCCAAGATGGGCAGTCCGGATTGGAAGCTATTTGTGGCAACTCAACGGGCTTGAACACGCCGTCTTTGACTCATTGCGTTTGCCCCGGCTTGAATTTTGGGTTCAGCAAAGAATTGCCGAACGTAACAATCAAATGCGTTAGCGAATGTGTGCCTATGTCGAAATTAATTTTCACTTTTCCTCACAGAGTTGTCCGATACCATCACAGATGCATGGATGATTTGCGCTGTCTCATGGAGGGACTGTATGTCTGTTTTCGTTTTCTCAGTGAGGAAAGATCCATGCCTATTGAAAGTTTCCACTCAGTAATTGCCCTTGGCTTTTTGACCGTATGGTTGATGGTAGGGCAGTTCTCTTTTATCAAACATTGACCGCCTCAATTTTTGATTTCTAGTTTGAACCTATGCGGATCGCTGCGCGCTCGTCATACCTGAACTGAATCAGGACCGCAGCAAACCGTAGATTCATTTCGACATGCCATTCTGGTCTGGGCAACCAGAATGGCGATGCGGAGTGGTGTTGAACAACCTTGTTGAACAAACTTGTTGAACAAACTTTTAACGGAATACCTAGCTAGGCTTCCTCGGTCGAACTTACGCCGCCGTCGGCGTGACGATCGGTTGATAAATACATTGTGATCGCGATCGCGCCTCCAACCACACCGATTGGCCAAAACCTAGAGATGGTGCTGGGAGCGCTCGCGTGGTCAATGATTAACCCCATTAGCGGCGCAAGCACCATTGTGGCCGCTCTTTGCGATTGACTCTCAAGCGAGAGGATCGTTGCGCCTTCGTGGGCTTCGGAAAGTGTGTCAAAACGACTGATTAAAATCGGCCGCCAAATGTTTTTAAATACGTGAAGGACGACAAACGCGCCAACCAACACCCAGGCAATCTCCAGCCAAGCTCCAATCGTGATGACTGCGAAAATCACTATCGTGACAAACCAAAGAGGGCGCGTGGCCAACTCTACGCCGCCACACCAATCGCCGACTCGATGAGACATCCGACTACCCCAAGCCGACATCAAAAATAAAACGGCATAGACGGGCCCGATTAAAAGCGCCGTTTTACGTGAGTCATTTAGCCAACCTGGCGTCGCGGTCTCGGCTGACAACACCGGCTCGGTCCCCTGCCCTGCCATCCAAAAAGCCAAACTCGCAACGGCAAGCGATTGTAACAGTGGCTGCAGGTAATCTTTCGTCGCACCAAAAAACCCCTCCCACCCCATCGACTCGACCATCAACCGCCGCAGTCGACGTTCCCCAATTGCTTTGCCCAATGAAGCTTTCAAGCGTTCAACCGACTGGCCAATTGTTCTTGCTTTTTCATGTTCACCGTCCAGCTGTTTGGGATAGCCCGCAAAATTGATCAGGTTCAAAAGGTAGGGGATGATCGCAAAGTAAAAAACGTAGTGAAAATTTCCGCTGGCCAAAACGAATGCGGCTGCAATCAAGCCCGAAACGGCCGACCCAATCTGGCTCCAACTACGAGTGATCCCGTAGACCTTCGTGCGTTCTTCACTGCGCCCGTTCAAGCGAAGCCATTCAAAAATCATGGCCTTGTGAGTTCCTGTTCGAAACGTGTCACCGATTCCGTACAGAAACATTCCTACGAAAACGAGCCAAACAACCCCCGCCGACGGAGCGAAACCTAACACTGCAAAACTGGCGATGTAGGCTGCAAACGAGAACATCATTGAACCGCGGCGGCCAAAAGAATCTGCGATCGCCCCCGAGGGAACTTCCAAGAGATTGACGGTCAGATCACGGCAAGCGTAAAGCAAACCAATCAGAAAGAAGCTGAAACCTTGCTGCAAAAAGACAAGCATCAGAAACGGTTCGAAGTACCGTTGGTTCTTGAGAAATCCATATAGGCAAAACCGAAAGAGCATGGCAATCAAGATTGGCTTGGATAAGTTTCGATCTGGCTCCTCGAATCGTTACGTATTTGGAACGATTCTAATCTCAGAGCAAATGCTACTTTGACCGCGTCAGACGCCAATTGAATTGGTTAGAAACGGTAATCGCTAACTTCATCGTTCTCTGGGTCAACGCTCGCGATGTTTCCAGCTACGAATGCCTCAGCCATTGCCTTAGGCACTGAGGCCTCTGCTTCGACTAGCAATGCACGATTGGCGACGACCTTGGCCCGATTTTCTTGTTCCGTAGCAACGGCTTCGGCACGACGCTTCTCAGCAAGAGCCTGGGCAACGCGAGTGTCGGCTTCGGCTTGATCGGCTTGCAATCGAGCACCAATATTATCGCCGATATCAATGTCTGCGATATCAATCGAGACGATCTCGAACGCGGTGTTGCTGTCCAGTGCTCGGTCCAAAACCGCTTTGGAGATTCGATCCGGTTTCTCCATCACTTCGAGATAAGTGCTGGTTGATCCAATTGAAGTAATGATCCCCTCACCAACGCGGGCAACAATTGTTTCTTCGGTTGCACCACCGATCAATTGATCGAGGTTGGTTCGCACGGTCACTCGGGCGCGAACTCGCAATTCAATGCCGTCTTTAGAGATCGCACTAAGAGTCGACTTGTCGGCAAACCTTCCATCCGGGCAATCAATCACCAATGGGTACACGCTGGTTTTGACAGCCTCCAAAACATCTCGGCCAGCCAAGTCGATTGCTGCGGCACGATCAAAATCCAAATCAATCTCAGCTCGCTTTGCCGCAATGATCGCCTGAATGACTCGCTCAACATTTCCACCAGCAAGGTAGTGGGCCTCTAAATCAGGTGTGTCGATGCCGTTCTTCCCCCGCGTCTGCAGCCCAGCTTGCGAGGCCATAATTTTCGCCTTAACGATCCGAGCAGGGTTTACCTTGCGAATCTTCATTGCAATCAACTGCACTATCGGAACCCGGACGCCCGAGCTGAGCGCTTGAAACCAAATAGCACCAACGTTTATGAAAGCTCCGATCACGACGATCAAAACTAGAACCAGCAGTCCGATTCCGACACGGATTCCCCAAGTCATTAAATCCTGAACCACTGCCGCAATCAAAATCGGCATTCCGGATGGCATCTCAGATACCAAATCGGCAAGGGCAAGTACGGTCACGTTTTACCACCTAGGCAAAGTTGGGTCTGAAGCGAGGGAAAGTTGAAGTACAGGGAATCTGAGGGGCAAAAACGAAATGAGTTCAGAACAACAGAGAGAGCTCCCTCTTAAATCTTGAACGGAATCTTGAAATCAAACCGAGTCGCTGGCATTCAAGAACCTGAAGTCCTTTAAACGAAAGCCAACCGCCGCCACTACCAATCAAGATGATTAGATCTAGCCAGAGGTTTTTGTTTGCCGAAAGACGTGGCCGCAATCGCATTCCTTGCGTCTTACGTGAAGCTGAGCCTTACATTTTGGGCATTGCTTGTTCCAGGATTTTTGTTTTGGCTCGTTTGACTGGCTGGCGGTTTTTCTGGCTTCTTGAAGCTGAATCTTTCGATCTTCATCTGCAAGCTGTACAGCACACTGGGGATGGATACCGTCTTTTGAGTAAGACGATTGTCCACAAACAGGACAAGATCTCGCTTTTTTGATTGGGTAAGCGAAAGTCCGTGGTTGGTCCGCCATCGTCTAACCGCCTTTTTTAAAAGGTTCAAAACATATCGCGCTAATTGGAAGTGGGAGCGCGGAAAATGGGAATCGTGACGTTTAATCAAATTCGCTCAAACAAATTGTTGGAACAAAGTTTGAATGATGCTGCGATTGGATGGCGAGGAGGACTCACTCATCTTTCACATTTGAACCATCTACATCAACGAAGCCGAAAGAGATTGTACGGCACGCGCACCCAAATGTCGATGATTGAATTTGCGAATCATCAAACGGGAGAAGAGAAAATCCGCAGTTCAGGACCGTTTCCCTTAATTGCACGGTTCATGCATGATGATTCTCTGAAAAACAACGCGACGGAAACCGCAATGACAATTTCAAAACTAACGGATCGCTGTAGTTGGTTTCTGAAATATCGCTCATTTGGAAACTCGCGTCGCACTCGATCCCGAACGTGATACCGGCCCGGCGCTAAAACTAATCGGTATTTGAGTTTTCTTTTATCTGCAGCTCAAAAGAAGTTGCCACAAATCGCTCATCCTTGATTTCACCGCTAACGACAGCTGAGTGCACACAATTACAAAGCCCATCACCCGCGTGGGCATCGCCGTGGTCGTCGATGTCACTTCCATCAACGAAGTAAATCTTCCCTTTGAATCGGATTGCAAGATCGCAACCACTTCCCTCGACACCAAACTGACACTGACCACAGGAAGCCTCGACAACTTGGTCAGCCAGCCCTCTGGCCGACTCGTTCGGTTGCTCCGACACAACGGTCGGCGGGGTTGTATCGTTGCAACCAGAAAACGAGCACATGAAAATAAAGACAGTTAGGCACAGGAACCGAGCAAGCATTTTTGATTTCGAAAGTTCAACAATCAACATAAATTACGCTGTCGTCATGGTAAGCCAAAACAATGGATTGGCCTATTGTGGCAAACATTTCCGATGCAATTTCCCAACAAGGTTAATAAACAGTTGCTTTCCCACAGTGAACCAACCTTCAACCAATTGCTTTTGCGACAGTCGCCATCATTTTCCATGATTCGAATTCTGTCGCTCGTTGATGAACAATTTCAAAACCGTTGGACTCAAACAAATCGGTGTAGTTGTGCGAAAAGGAAAGCTCTTCGCCAAACGGAATCGACTCCTTGGTTTTCGACCAATCATGGTCTGACGCCACCGGCTCAATTGAAAACACAAGCGCTGGCTCGAGCCGCTTCGAAATCAAGGTCAACATCTCGTTCAACCGTTCTCTGCGAAAGTACTCAAGCACGCCTCCATTGGTCACGAACAACGTGGAAGGCTTTCCACTCTTGAACAACCAGTCTCCTCCATCGGCACATTCAAATTTGACTCGAGAATCGAATCCCTCAGAAGCCTGATTGGCATCGACTTGATTTTGATTGATTTCAATCCCAGTTGCGGACTTTACTCCGTCAAGGTTTTGAGTCAGGTAGTTTAAGACCAACCCAGAGTTGCAGCCAAATTCAACAATTCGATCAATGCCCCCAACTGAATTCCAGAGTGCCTGCAAAGCATCAAAGTCCTCTTTCTGTTTTGAGAGGAAAAGATCTTCAAAGCGATGGTCGCAGTTCTTGGCAAAGACTGCCCCTCCATCACCTTGCCAAAAATCACGATGCAAATTCTCGAAGAACTCGACGTGGCCAAGTCGCTTCGCCCGCTCTTTGAGATGAGCCATCAACAATTTATCGATCAATCCACTTGGACTGCCAGTCGGCCGCCCAAGAAGGTGTTTCGTTTTTTGCGGATAGGCATACGAGACCGCTTGCCCGGCAACTCGTTTAATCCATTGCTTAGGAGTTACCTTTGACGCCGTTTCTATTGAGAGAGAAGAACTCATTGGAGTGATTCCAGCTTTCGTGAGGAGGAGAGGCCACGCAGTGTCGAGCAAGAAAGATTGCTCTGCGTACGAGGAACTGCACAAAGATTGGAGAGCACATTCGAGGCCTAGTCGAAATATCGCAATAAGCCGTGTTCTGACAGTAGTTGGTTTAATAAATGCATCATCGCCCCCGCAAAATAAAAACCAGTGTTGCCAAATGACCACATCAAGCCATATTTCGACATGGCGATCGAACCGGCCTGGAATTCGTGAAACTAACAAAATTTGGCTTCTCGCCCTCCACCGAAGAAGATGCCAACCGCTTCTCAGGCCTGCGATTCTGACTCATACCGAGGCCCGGCAGCGCGGCTGGATCGAGAGGCTCAAAATCAACGCAGCTTAGATTGGTCCGATTGATTTGATGCAATGGAGCGCTGCCGCGAAACGGCAAAATGCTCGCTTCGTAACAAACTTGCTGGCGCTCCCAGAGACTCAATTTCGGCCAACACCGTCGGGCAAGCCTCCCAATGAGAGGGGCTCTGAGAGACCCCCAAATAGACTTTGTTGACAACAGACGAGCATGGAAAAACAACATCGCCCCAACAATTGAAAAAGGCCCACAAAACAAAGTGTTTCGTGGGCCTTCAAAAGCGACGCTGACGGGACTCGAACCCGCAACCTCCGGATCGACAGTCCGGGACTCTAACCAATTGAGCTACAGCGCCTTAAATCAGAAGTAGGAAATTATCCTGAATAACAATCGTTTGCAAGTGCTAATTTAGGTTTCGGTGAATTCTAACTCCAACTAAAGCAATTGGGCCAATTAGAAGCCATCTTTTTCCCAAATTTTGGTTTCCGGTATCGACCGTATTGAAAAGTCTGCTTCAACCAATCCTACCCACCCAACGTTTGTACCCCGATTGTAGTCATTCGATTCTGGTGGTCTACGCCAGCAAGAAAATGTTGGCTGAGAAAGTTCGCTAATGGCGGCTTAGCGACAAACAGGGATCTGGCCGGCTGGATGGAATTGGAGAATCTCTTTGAGAATCTCTTTCACCGCCCACTGAGGCTTCGCTGTTCGCCCATAGGCCGGTGCCGCCGTACCGAGATTTTCCCCCTCCAAACAAACCAACCGGAGCAACCCGCCCCGTTCCGCCCTGATTTCACCAATGTTGACCAGTGACGCAAACGTTGCACGAATTAGAAACCTAAAGTTCAACAATACCGTTCCGGCAGAACTTCCTTGAATCTACAACTGATCTGAGGCTGCCCAACACCCCTATTAGAAACAACCAAGTTTAAGTTTGTTTGTTCCAACTGAGTTTACCATGATCGACGACATCCTCACATTTATCGGCAAGTACATCACTTTGCTCTTTAACGAACTGGGAGACATCGCCCAATACTTAGACGGTACGGGATGGGCCGGGTTGGCCATCGTGCTCGTCGTTAGCGGTTGGTTCTTCCTAAAAGGCAATACGATTCGCTCAACATAGAATCAAAGCCGCCTACTACACGCCTCGCACCACAAGACGGACATTCACGCCAGTCCGTCCTACCTTGACCAAAATGCAGTTGGCTCGCGACCAAACCGCTCAAACGCGGGAACAGACATGAAAACCGAAACGGGTAAGGGCTCCCTTTTCGAGTTTTTTTATCGTGTGCCGATTTAGAACAAAGTTTCAGAATCCGGCTCAATGCCAAGTGCCTCAATTTTTTGCTCGTCCACTTTAGCAAGATCCAATCGCCCGCCACGTTCGTGGACTTCCATGCGATGCTGGAGCAAAACGGCAGTCAGCCGATTGGCCAGTCGTTTCAACGGCATGATTTGCGAAACAGGTCGATCCACCGTGTTGAACAGAGGGCCATCGATCGCCTTTTGCAACACCTCAGACGCCAACACCGCCACATCCAAATCATCGATCGAAGCGGAATAGCTGCTGAAAGAATTTGGTTCAATCGTGTTGGCAACGACGGAGTCCAGCCCATCCG
This sequence comes from Mariniblastus sp., assembly GCA_045105295.1. Taxonomy (GTDB): domain Bacteria; phylum Planctomycetota; class Planctomycetia; order Pirellulales; family Pirellulaceae; genus Mariniblastus. The sequence continues at coordinate 158,820 of JBGCDK010000030.1, read as the reverse complement.
ACTTCCACGGTTGTCTGCCAAACACGAACCCACGCGTGTCGAGAAACATGACTCCGTTTCTGAGAGTGTAAATGCAGTTTTGATCAGACGGCAGGTCCGCAGCAAGTTTGTCAAAGTCAAAACCAATCTGCTCAACTTTGCGACGATCCGCATCTGCTAACTCGAATTTCCCGAGATCTTCGTAAAACAAAGCGCGGACCGCCAACAACGCTCCGAGGCAATCCGTAAGTTGTTCTTGATCAATTCTCGCATTCATGATCCCGTTTTCTGTACTGGTTGAAAACGGAAACTTTCGTTGGATCTCCTTGGTAATTCGCTCACGAATCATTGATTGCCGAGTTGCATTGGCTGCTTCGAAAACGCTTATCTTCTGATTCAACAATGGAAATACGTCATCGCGTTGATCGGTATGACGCGAAATTAAACCCGTACACACTGTCGTTCGAACTTGAAGCGTCAACAGCAACTGATTGTTCCAAGCCTTCGCGTCCTCGGTTTGAATCGCTTCCTGAATTTCTTCTGCGGCTCTCGTCAGTTCCATGTTGGCAAGCGCACGATAATAAGCCAACGCGTTCAGCTCATTGCTGCTTCGCCCAACGTGATCGGACAAGCTTTTTTTGAATTCTACCAAAGCCTCGTCATATTTCCCCGTGTAACGCAAACACGTTGACAGGGTTTCGCGAGCCTTGAGATCGTTTGGAAAATTTTGAAGATGACGTTGGCAAAGACAAACGCCCATTTCGCCGCGTCCATTCTCAGCTAACTGCTGGGCAACATGAAGTTTGACCCGACTGTCATCAGGTGCTTGCTCGATCACCGTATGCATCAACGCGATCGCTTCTTCGATTTTGCCCTGCTCCAGCAAGAGGTCGGCTCGGGCCAGATTCCATTTCGCTTTCTCCGATTCGCAGCCACCGACAGCCATCAAAGCCACCGCAAGGCATACAAACATGACCAGCAAACGGGTAATCAAATTGGACGAAAGAGTTTTCAATGAGATGATGTTTCAGTAATAAAAGCAAATTTAGTTAAAGAAGTTCAGGCCACAACGTTTTCAAATTCAGAGACTCTCAGGTTTGTCACCTGCTGGATCATCTTCGGGCGGTTCTAAAAATTCTTTTGCGGCGTTGAGGACTTCTCTTTTAATAATTTGTATCTGGTTTCTGTTTCGAATTTTATTCCCTTGTTCGTCCGTAACGTAAAACACGTCGATGACCTGATGGGCATAAGTCGAAATCCTGGCGTAGGTAACGTCCAACCCCAACCGATGAAGCTTCTTACCAAGTTTATACAACAAACCCGTCTTGTCGTAGGCAAAGACATCAATGATTGTGGCTGATCCCACAGTCTCGTTATTGATTTTTACGCGAACCTCTGGGCGAGAGAGCTTCAGGGCGAGACTTTCCTCTTTTTTCCAAACCGAGCGAAAACGAGGAGGACTATCGTCAACGCCCGTCACCAAATCGCTTGCTCGCTGGCGGATTTCATCCATTCGAGACTGTGGCGTTTCCTTAAATTCGGTGTCTTCGAATTGAATCCAATACCACATCCAATTTTCGGAGTCTTGGTCAGAGTCGGGCGTGAGCGGTGAAGAAGACTGTGCCGTTTGATATCTTCCGTCATCTAACGGTTTGATGTCACAAGATCGAATCTGTAACCCGAGACTACTAAGCATCCCGGCCAGTTTATAGAACACCCCTGTGCGTCGACTGGAGACTTTCCCAATGCTCAGCTCAAGCAAACTCGATTCAGGCTGTGCCGCGATCGTGCACACGAATCCACTCCTCCGCAATTCCATCAGGCTTTCTGCAATGGACTCAGGCGAGTGCATTGCACAGTAGTTTTTGGGAAGACCAACCGCTTTCCGTCGAAGCCAATCCTGCTCAGCGGGATCATCGCTGTACAACGCGACGGTATCGTAAATTTGTTCGTACCGCTGATGATGCAACGGCTCATCTGTTTCGCCCGCCAAAATCTTTTTGGCATTCAGAAAAAGATCGGTCAGCAACCCCTGTTTCCAAGCATTGAAAACACCCGGACCAACGGCGGTGATGTCGGCACAAGTCAAAACAAACAGCATCGAAAGCAACTGAACCGAGCCGACATTCGAGGCGAACTCCGCCACCATCGCTTGGTCGTTGATGTCGCGGTGGAACGCCAAGTGCGACATGACGAGATGATTGTGAACCAAAAACTTGATCGTTTCGGTTTCATCATCCGGCAAATCAAATCGCTCTCCTGTCTCGGCAGCAATTCGTCGACCAACCTCGCTGTGGTCTTCTGGGAATCCTTTTCCAAGATCATGCAACAACAACGCCAAATGCAAAACGTTTTTGTCGCGGATTTTCTGATAGGTCTTACCCGCAACGGACGGTTCGTTTTCCAGCTTGATAACGTTGTCGACAGCCCGAATGCTGTGCTCGTCCACTGTGTATTTGTGATACTCGTTGAACTGCAACAAACCTCGTGCGTGCTCAAAACCAGGAATGATTTTCTGGAGCACTTTCATCTCGTGTAAACCACGGATCAACGGCGTCAAACCCTGCGTGTTGGATAGCAACGCCATGAATCGCCTGGCGCACTCCCGTGTAAATTTTATGTCTGGATTCTTAAGCATCTCATGACGGATCGTGATCCAGGTTTCATGCTCAATTTCCTTACCATGCAAACACGCCAACTGCATCAGTCGCAAAACCTTTTCGAGGTCGCTTTTTACCGCATCAAGCGAACTTCTGATCACACCGACATGCGTTGCTCCCATGCGAAAATGATCATCAATTTGCCGCGTCACCAGCGGTTCCAACGCGGCAATAGGCGAAGATTTTTTACGGCTGATGCTCTTCGAAACAAAGTGATCGCAGATGTAGCGAATCCGGCTGGTCTTGCGAAAATACTCTCGCATGAATTCTTCGACGGACAATAACGCGTCGTCGCCTGAAAAACCAAATCGTTCTGCCAAACGAACTTGTTCATTTCGCCCCAGCCCATCATTGGCTCGATCGGCATGAAAGTGCATTTCGTTTCGCACACGCAAAAGGAATTCAGATGACTCCTTCAACTGGGTCGAATCCGTTGTGGACAAAGCACCCTTGGCCAATAAACGATCGATATCGCGTTCGCCATAAAGGACAAATCCAAGCCAACGAATCAAGTGAATGTCTCTCAGTCCGCCTCGCGATTTTTTGACATTTGGCCGAAGCAAATAAACGGTCTCGCCAAACTCAACTCGCTCCTGCTCACGCGCTGCGATGATGGCCTTGATAATGTTGGAAGTCTTGCGTCCTGAAATTCGCTTGAACCGGCCACGAAAGTACTTAAACAACTCCTTGTTTCCGTCCAGCAACCGGGCCTCGGTCAGCGACGAAAAAATATAAGCGTCCTTCAACGACATCGTGCAGGCTTCGCGCGGCGTTCGCAAACTGTAACCAAGCTGCATTCCCGCGTCCGTGACGTCTTGCGAAATCCGTCGTGAAAATTCAACGACGTCATCGGTCAAACTGCCTTGATAAAGCAGCATCAAATCGCAGTCTGAATAGGGAGCCACGTCGCGACGGCCACAACCGCCAAGCAAAGTCAACGAGATTCGAGATTCGAGATCGGGCGAAATTTCTTGGAGCGATTTTTTGTAAATCCCAACTAAAACTTCATCCAGCAAGTCCGACATGGCGTGACAAACGTCAACGCCTGTGCCGCCACTATCGTGCATCTCCCGAATCTTCTGACGACCATCTCGCCAGTGCTGGCGCGCTTCTAACACACTGGGACGAATTCCGATGCCGGTAGTCATAGTGAATAGGTGGCCTCAAAAACGTGCGGCAAAAGACGGCGGGTTCCCGGCGTGATCATCGCCCAAAAATCTGGGGCAAGATTTCTTTCTCAAGGGGCCTGGCAACACGCCATGACGATCGCTTGCGAACAACGGGCGTGGTCAAACGCGTTGCTCGCGAAACAATCAACACTCAAGCAGAATCTAAACTGCGTCTTTTCCGGTTTCACCCGTACGAATTCGAATCACTTCTGAAAGGTCGGAAACAAAAATCTTTCCGTCGCCCATCTGTCCGGTTTGGGCCTTGCCCATGATCGTTTCGACAACACTCTTCAAATTCTCTTCGGTAACAACGACTTCGACTTTTACCTTGGGAACAAAGTCGATTGCGTACTCATTGCCTCGATACATTTCAGTGTGGCCTTTTTGACGACCGTAACCTTTGACTTCTGTGATCGTCATTCCTTCGACTCCGCACTCCGTCATGGCGGTTTTGATGTCGTCGAGTTTAAAGTGACGAATAATGGCTTCGATTTTTTTCATCAACAATTTTCCTTGAACGCCTTTGGTGAATTGTTCGTGAAATTGATCAATCTTAAAAACTGATCACTGGTTCGAACGAACTGTATCTGTGACCAGCAACACGCCGGCGACCACTTAGACAGATACCACTTCATTGTAGCGAAATGTTAGCCAACGCTAATACGACCAAGGGAAAAAGACGCACCTAGGCTAAGAGGAACGAATTTAGGTGGTCGAAACGACGTTAGATGCTCGTTTACGGCTTACCCAACCAAAAACAAGGTTGGTTTGCGGTCGCTTACGCTCAGTTCTGCAGCGCCAGTTGAACACAAGCCCCGGTTAAGCAGACCAACGAAGCCGTTCGCTTCAAGAAACAATTTAGCCAACTTTTCAGTGACGGAGAACAATACCAATGCATGACTGACGTTGGAGGCAGCGATTGAAAGTTTGCCGTGAAAGCGAGTCCATACGGCATTCCGAAAGCAATTTCAAAAGGCACTTCAACAGACACTCTAAAAATCTGGTTTGGCAACTGGTTTGGCAACTTGTTTGGAAAGCCAGATTGAAGCGGCCGATTCAGGGTTTTACTTACGTGCCCTGCCCTCTCCCCACATCCCATTGAGTCTCTGGGCGATTAGCCTGCGAATTGACCACGCGAGCTAGAACAAACAACAGGTCCCCCAACCGATTCAGGAAAACCAACTCGTTTGACAAAGGCACTTCAACGCCCGAATCAATCAGCGCAACAACGTCTCGCTCGGCACGTCGGCAAACGGAACGCGACAGATGCAACATACTTCCGGCTGGACTTCCACTAGGCAAAATAAACGCGGTCAGGGGTTCGACTTGTGATTCGAACGCATCGATTTCTCGCTCCAACTCTTCGATTCGCTCCTCAGGAAACGCTGGAGGACGTTTGCTTTCGCCCAAACAGGCGGCGATGCGACTGCCAAGATCAAACAGATCATGTTGAATGCGCGTAAGCGTTTGCTCCACCTCTTTTGACAGCGATTCGGTCCTTGCCATTCCGATAAACGAATTGGTCTCGTCAAGCGAACCGCAGGATTGGATTGCCAAATGCGATTTTGAAACTCGGACGCCGCCAAGCAACCCCGTCTCGCCTTTGTCGCCGGTCCTGGTATATATTTTCATAGCAATTAGTTTGTTGAACGAGTGACCCAACATCTAACACGGATGCAAGAATGCTGATCTACAGGATGTAAGGATATAAGAATGGCGAAAATAAAATCATGCGGCTTTTTGATTTTCAAAGACGATCCTAAACGATCGTTTCTTTTGATGCGACATCCCAACCGCTGGGACTTGCCTAAAGGACATGTCGATGGTGATGAGTCAAATCGAGAGTGTGCACTTCGTGAACTCGAGGAAGAAACCGGAATCACCGAGGCCGACATTGAAATCGATCCAGATTTTAAATTCAAACTGAAATACAAGGTCAACTACAAACGCCACGGTGGTGTTCCGAAAAAAAAGAAGCTGATCATCTATTTGGCAAAATTAATTCGCCCCGTCGATATCAAGCTGACCGAACACGACGCTTCGGCATGGTTCGACTGGCAGCCACCTCATCAGATTCAAACCAAAACTATCGATCCGTTGCTGGCTCAATTGGCAGAACACTGGGCCAAAGAATTAACGATCAAGCCGCGTTAGTTGGTAGTTCGTTTGTCTAACCAAGATTCCAGATTAGGTTTTCTTGGCTAATTTGGTTAGCTCGAAACCGATGCAGCATTGAGAAAACGAGTTTCGTTGCAGGCAAATGTTGCACACTGCCCGTTGTATTGCCAACAGTCCTGACAATGAGGCGTTTTGCAACGTGAGCAGACAACCATCTCTTGCATGATTTCTTCACTGCAAATGGGACACTTCACATCGCAAACAACCGAAGCCTGATCCGCGTTCACAAATTCGATGCCCTCAGCGTTGACCAGCATCAATTGGTCAAACAGCTCTAAGGAAAACCGAACAAAGTCTTCCAGCTGTTGATAGCCTTTGATGTAACCAGGTTTGGCGATCGACAAACGACCACGGCTGATGTTCAAACTCAGTTCATTGTTGTTCATGTGGCGCCGTAGTTGTTCCAACTGCCACTGAATGCCAGGATTTAAATATCGCTCGGCGAGTACCGTTTTATTGCTCGAGACATAGAAACTGGATTGAAACTGCGAATCATCGATTTCAATTTGCTTCATCGCCATTGCCCCCCACCCGCGACTGCGAGTGGGTGCGGTTCCGACCTCAAGGCGGAACTTTCTGTCTGGCCAGAGCATGTCGATCTCCGTCTGACGTTTGGCTGAAAACCGAGAAGTCTTTCTGTTTTTAAGCGTACAAAGAGTTCGCCCATAGTCGAACGTTAGGCTGGGACGATTGAAGAGAAATCCGTACATCAGACGGGAATTTTTTTGGCCGCCATATCGCTTTGAAAGCCGATCATAAGTCTTGTTCCAACGGCTCAAACGACGGAGCGCAGCTGCGATAAAACTAGTGGCAATCACGGTCAACACCGCGAACATCACTAAAATCAATTGTCCCATTGTGCCTCCTATCAAATCAAAACCGCATCCTGTTCCCAACCAGACTCATTCAGGATTTAGGTTGAGCTATCCATGTTTCCATCGCCATCGATTGTCAGTGATACGTTTTTGCTCGTCAGCTTTTCTGCGTTAACTGCATTGGCGGTCTCTGTCGAAACGGTTTCGGATACGGAGCGGCTAGCGGCCGGTTCGACATCACTGCCGAACGCCGAATCTCGATTTTCTGAAGCCAAGAATTTATCTGCGTCGCCAAAATCCTTTCTTGAATGATCGTCGACAAAATCATCGGCGTCGTTTCGTTTCCCCAAAATGTATCCCAACGCGGTTCCAAGGAACCCGACAATTCCGGCACCAACAGCTAACATCCACCAATGAATATTCAGTGCGCCGGCGACAGGACTACCATCTGCATTGACTGCCTGATCCAATTTAGATTTGACGTCTTTGAGGGACTCCTCAGTTTTGGCTAACGCTTCTCGATTATTGACCAGTTGCGATTCCAATTTTGTCGCGGCAGCAGCTTTTGCCTCTAACTGATTCGCAAAATCGTTTCGTTGATATTGAAGTTTTTCAGCCAACGCCAACTGCCCATCAAGATTGGCTTGCATACGTGCCGCGTCCGTCTTGAGCTCAGTGAACTTCTCAACCAAATTTGCGTCGCCCGTTTGCTCTGAAACGAGAGTTGACAGCATTTCTCGGTAGGTTTCTTCGCGCACCGATCGACCTTGGTCTGATTTCAACTGAACCAACGCCGATTCAAGCTTGGCAATTTTTTCTTTGTCTTCTGCAGTTGCGGCTCCTGGAGCGAGGAACCGCCAAGCCAAAATAGCCATCAAAAGGAACTGCATCATAAGCATCCCAATGATTGCAATTTCAAAACTTGGTTTTCGATTATCCATAAAAGTCACCGAAGGTTGAGAGCCACCAATTGCATTGCCTGAATAGCGAGGGTCAATATTCATCACTGGCTCTTTGCTGTAAATTCGCGCGAACTGCTCCAACTCTAGCTGCCGAAAACGACCGGTCGTCAAAATAAAACCACCGGTCCTGTTTGTTTTGGGCGTGTCGTCATCAGTCCACTGAAACCATCCCCTGTCTTGTTCACACGGGTCAATCACCAGTGCCACATCGAGAGGACGATTAAAAAAATTGTTGCAGATAAAAAGATCCATCCCCGATAAAAATACGCTCCATCCTGGATGCGTGTGATACCATCCCACCATTTCCAAATCAGGCCTAAACTCGTCTCGCTGGCGTGTGATCTGACTCCAGGTTTCGTGAGTAAATTTAAAACTGCCTTTGGTGGCTTCGTAATGTTCGGCCCGCAGGCTATCCGAAATCACAACAAACGGCTTGCCTTGATCGTCGATGTACTGACCACCCAGCATCACGCCACCAAGTTCCACACGCGTGTTGCTGAGCGCGTGGGCTTCCATGTCTCGCTGGACATCAAGGTCGACGTAAATCAAAAGTTCATCATCACCAATTTCCCCGACTGCGGCAGTCGCAAAATGCGCATCCTGATCCGGGCGAAGCGCACGTTGCGGTTCGGCATGCTCAAGTTCGCCAAATTGGATTTCAGAACTCATCGTTTTTTTATGGAATGATTGTTTTGGGCAGCGAAGGTTCAGTCAAGATTTTCAAGGCTCTGGCTGATTGATTCTGCAAGGCGAGATCCGTTTCAAACATGATTGGTGTAATTGATTTTACTTCATCGGCCAGAACTTCTAAATTTTCATTGAATTAACATCAGAGGCCAGCAACACAAAGAACTCTCTTTCGTTGTCGGCGACTTTAACAATGTCGTATTCAGGAATGCCCAGTTGTCCGAGCGGACGGTCAAGCAAATTTGATTCCGCATCTATTTCACAGGTCGTTTCTGGCTGAAGCGGCTGTTGGCATTGCTCGCAAATACCGTCTTTTGAGCCGACTTTGCACAATGCTTCGTTGACTTGTTTACTAGTTTCGCACGAACGACAAACGAGCTGAGTGAGAAAGTCGCGATCGAGGAGCAAACGGTACGAGCTCAAATCTCCGATCGGCCCGGTTTCATCAGTCCGCGAACCATCGACCGCGCTGAAAAGTTCTCGAACCGTCGAGTCCGCAGCACTCAACGGCAGCTCAAGAATGTCTTCGTACGTTTCATGCGACAAACAGTCTTCGCGTCGTGGATATTTCGTTTGGTAAAACCGGTTGGCCGCGCCGTTGAATACCAGAGCCGTTCCTTCTGCTGTTGGAAGCGAATGGATCAGCTTGAGCGCTTCCTGAACTTGCAAACCACCGATAATCGACGCGATCGTTGGAGCGGTGGGGACTTTGCCCTGCTGGATGTCCTCTTGTTTCAGCAATGGGCAACTGTACCGCAACGAGATCAATCGGTAGTCGTTTTCAGTCATCGTGCATTCGTAACAGGAACCATCTGGCGGCATGAACACTTTGGCGACGCCATTGATTTCCTGGATCCCACCATCGATCCATGGCGTGCTAGATTTCCAGCACATGCGATTGATCCACAATCGCGCCTCGCGATTGTCCACGCAACAAATGACTAGATCGACATCGCGCACCAAGCCGAGACCGATATCAGTTAACACATTGCCGTGCATCGGTTTGATTTTGCAATCAGGATTCATCTCGTTGGCCATCGCTGCCGCAACGGTTGCTTTGGGTTGGCCATTGTGATGGGCACGAAAAAGCACGGAGCGGGTAAGGTTGGAATCCTGGATCTCATCGAAATCAATCAGGTAAACACTTCCCAATCCGAGCAACGCAAGGTTTTTCAGGACTTCGTTCCCAAGCGCTCCTGCACCAACGACGAGAATTTTAGCGGCAGCAATTTTTTCTTGCTCCCACCAACCAATCAAACGTAGACGAGAATACCGATCCGAATCGTCGATCACTAAATCCGGCGTCGTTGATTTACGCGAGCTTGATCCAGATGACGATTCAGGCGAAGGGGATGAGCCATTTTTGTTTGAATCGTTTTCGATTGAAGAAGTTTCTTCCAAGTCCGTCTCATTTCAATTCAAGTGATGAAGGAATCCAGCAGCCTGCGTCTGTTGCCTTGTTCGTTTCTTTTTGTTGTTTGTTGGATTCCAAAGACTGGATTGCCACAAAAACGAAAATCCGAATCGAAGCCAGACAAACACGCTCAGTCAAGAAAAACGATACCGTTATCCGTTTCATTGGACTGCCCAATGATCTCGATTCCAGTCTCAATGATCTCAATCCCATCGTCGTTTGCACGGCCTGGACGAGCAGCACTGTTATCGACAACGCGAGTTACGCGTACTTGCGGTGGTACGATTTTTTCCCCGCTGATCCGATCTCGAATGGAACGCGAATCGATCGGAAATACAAAATCCGATTGCGTTTTAGCCCACAAAGCAGCCTCTCGGTTGTAAGGACTTTCTGTGTCGAAATTTTTGTAGCGAATCATGTCCCAAAGCATCGTGCACATTTCGCTGAGGGTCAGGCTTGGCACCCAATGGGTTCCGTACCCCCCCAAGCAAACGACACCGTTGTTTGAAATATTGGGATGAAAGATAGGAGTTTGCCAAGCGAGATTGGGGACCATCCGTGGGTAGGCCGCTCCGAGCTCGACTAGAACTTGGTGGTGATTAGAAACGCTGATCCGACCAGCACGGTCGCGTTGGAGCCCAGTGCCTTCGAAAACCATGCAGTATTTTTGAGGCGGAGCACCGCGCGCAATATATGAAAAGATCGAACTCTCTTCCGTCAGAGTTTGAACGGACTGAAAGTCAGAGTTCAGCCTTCGATCTCGAGGAGACTTACGCATACGGGCTTGGACTTATCCTGCAAAAATTGTTGGGCTTGCGATTGAATAACTTCGGCTGAATAACTTCGGTTGAATAACCTCGGTTGATATTTCGGCTAAGGAAATCCGCTGACTTCTTTAACGCGCCAGGCAACCATGAGCCTTCATTAAATCACCTTGGATAGCAATTCGCAAATAGATTCGCCTCACCGGATTGAACTGCGATCTAACCCGCCACAATTTCTGGGTAGACGATCAAGTGATCGCCGGCAGAAACGCTGGCTTGCACTAAGGTCTCATTCTCATGAAGCCGCCGTCCCCCTTCCTTGTGATCCAAACTATAACTCATTGGCTGGCCATCAGGGCCCACCATTGGCAAATTCATTTTGGTGATAATGTTGGGAAGGATCGTTTTAACAGTGACTGTGTCAGCGACGACAGCCTCGACGCTTTTGGCACCTGTTTGATCAAGAAAGGTAACCTGTGTTCCTTGTTGTTCTGCTGTCGTCATGATTTTCCCTTGTTCATTTTTCCAAGACAGGATTCGAGTAGAGCCACCGAAGCCGTCGTCTTTTATTTTATTCGAAAACGTCTCGGAACTTGTTCGTTCCAGCATACAAAATATTGATCGAATTATGCGTCTTTTTTTTATCCACAGAAAAAGTCCGCCCAATCCTTGAAAATTGGATGAAATCCAAGCATTTCCATCGGCGGTCAATCAACAACCTCTACTTTTCCCAAGGTCTTGGGTCCTTGCAAAGCATCCCGTAAATCGCGATGTCTTCGAAAACTCCCCATTTCCTCGAATGCCCCCGAAGCACCCCCTCGTGCGTCATTCCAACTTTATCCAAAACACGTCCAGAGGCCGGATTGCGAGTCAAATAGTGCGCGTGAATTTTGTAGAGTCCAAGTTCCTCAAAACCAAAATCCAAAACCTTCATCACTGCCTCGGTACAGAAACCTAAATTCCAAAACTCACGCCCCAACCAGTATCCCAACTCCGCGTTGTGATCTTTTTTGTTGATATCTAGCCCGATGCCACCAATCAACTGGTCTGACTCTCGAAGGTGAATCCCAAACACGAACGAGTCGAACTGACTTCGTTTGGCAATCTGATTTTCGATCCAAACCAACGCCTGACCGTCAGGATAGGGGTAGTCGACCGATTGAGTGTTTGACGCGATCTCTTTGTCGTTTAACAAAACCTGGATCACTGGCGCATCGGCTGGCTCAAAAGGACGCATGGCGAGCCGTGCAGTTTGAAGTACGGGATCGCTTTCAATTTTTTCTGATTCCATCGTTTCAATTCGATGTTTGGCAGTTCAAGAACAGGCAGCAGATACGCTTGGGCGTATTTATATTCGGATTAGGGTTCCTCCTCAACAATTTCCTGCACTCTTAGTTGGCAGGTTTTATCTCGTTGAAGCGCTGCTGAAGCCCTTGTGCGCGCCCCGTGTTCGGTTTATCCGGATTATTAAGCCATCGGAGACCTAAAAAGTTGGCCCTATTTGCTCACTTCACGAAAAAACAATTTTCTTGACCTACCTTTGGGTAGCGAAACAGGAAACCCAACAGCTAGTCACCGGCTGGACTGTGTTCGAATAACCGAGAAACATTATGAGCTACTTGAACCGCTTTTTTGAAGAAGCATTCGAAAATCCGAAAAAACTGGGCGACGAATATAATAGCTTCGAGTCAGTAAGTGACGCGCAGTTGGCAGCTCACCTACAAGTCAATCAGTACGATGCATTTAAACTGACTGACGCCGTTCGCCCGGCGATGGATTTGAAGATTAAGCCAAGCCAAGGTTATCGGCACGACGTGTACATCGACGAAGAATCCGATGCGCGCGTTCCCGTTATCATGGCAGCCGCCTCTCGTGAACAACTGTTCCCTTTATTTATGCAGTTGATCGAGCGTCTCGGATCCGTCGTTGACGTTGTCCTTGAATCAAGCCATTCCAAAACCGAAGGTGGGCACGTCGACCTCTATCGGGAACACATCGACATGCCAGTTTTGACAAGCATCCTATGGGACTTTGAAGACTTGCTACTGAACGATGGCTGCACTGGGATCGCGGTTCTCAACCCAACGACACCTCAAGAGATTCAATTCGAAGAGCACAAGCTTTTGATCGTGTACGGCAGTCCGCTAGAGCCCTACGAGTTTACGCTGGAACAGTTCGGCGTCAAAGAAGACCAAGAAATGAAGTTCATTACCGAAGCCGAACACATCCACTCGTCTTCGGACGAATACGCGGAACGTTTTTATCAACTTCGAGCCGCACTTGGACTTGAAGGCAATCAACAGGAAGAGCGTCAGTACGACGACCAATCCTTTGGCGAAGACAATTACGGCGAGAACAATGGAGAAGAGTTTGGCGGCATGTGCTAGAAACGTCTGCTCCTCCGCAAGTGAAAAGCAGCCGTGTCAAATAATGCTCTAAGCCAGCATCCCAACACACGAAAAACTTACCCCGCACGCAGATTCTGCGTATCGCGCGTTTTTGTTTTTAAATCCTGTGATGCAGCCAAATTCAAATGGCCGCGTCTCCTCCACCCCGGCAAAACGCAACGTCAGGTCGACTTGTTTGCCACACAAACAAGGCCGACCGTTTACCGACGAGCCAGAGCTCTACTTTCTTACCGTGGACATTCCACCGTCCACTCCGATCACTTGACCGGTGACCCAACTCGTACTCGGGCTCATCAAAAAGCAACTCATTGCTGCAAGATCGTCCACTGTCCCTGTTCGCTTCAGCGGATACTTTTCACCCATGACAGCGACCTTGTCCTCGCTGCTAAACATACGACTGGTCAACGTCGTGTTGGTGAGTGCTGGAGCAATGCAATTCACCCGAATGCCAGGTGAAAGTTCAGCGGCCAAAGTACGCGTCAGTCCTTCGATTGCTCCTTTGGATGCGGCAATCGAAGCATGTGCGAACATCCCCTGCCCTACCGCCACAGTACTAAACAAAAGCACGCTGGAACTGTCAGCAGCCTTCATCCCACTGAGCGCAGCTTGAATTGCCTTTACCGCTCCAATCACATTGATCTCGAAATCCGATCGAAACACTTCAGGCTTTAGACTGCGAAAAGACTTCAGGTTTAGTGTTCCGGGGCAGTACGCCAGCCCTGCGATCTTCTCCGGCATCATATCCGCACTGATCTCATCGGAAGACACATCGATTGGCTGATGGCTAACCCCCGCAAGTCCAGCCAAGTGCTCAGCGGTACGGCTTAAAACTAATACTTGTTTGCCCTCACTGGAAAGTCGTTGGACGATACCAAGCCCAATTCCAGTACTTCCGCCAACAACCACATAGGTTTCTTCGCTCATCTTCCGTTCCAATCAGTCAATCAAAAACTCATCTAACTTTTTGCGTTTGCAAGACACCCGCAAATCTCGCTTGCAGGGGTAAACCGTTCATAAAGTCGGGCAAACAACATCCAACAGAACAATAAATACACTTCAACCGCCGGACGACAGCCTTGGACGCAATTTAGCGGCTCAAAACTCCACGGCGAATCTAAAAACGTGAAGTGACGGATTGGGAGAGGCTGCAGCAGGACTTGCGCCGTGGGCAAACTACCAAGCATCCCAATCCGACTTAGCAACACGTAAGCAAATCACTTGTCCGATTTACCGCCAGTAATCACTTTCAACATTCGCTCGTTTAATGAATCGATCTCAGATTGATCAACGGTGCCATTGCCATCGGTATCGGCGGCATCAAACAGCGGAGCAAGGTCAGCGTCTTCGGCTTTGGTGATAGATTCGATTAGCTTTGTTTTGAACGCTTTGATTTCTGCTTGACGGCCTCCGGTAGAAGCTTCCTTGAGCCGAAACCCAAGTTCGTTCAGTTTTTTGACGATCTGAGATCCGTGGTTGCGAAGATCGACTTTGGTTTCGATGTGTGCAATTTTTCCATCGATGTCAACGAAGATCGTGTTGCGTCGCGAAAACTTGCCGCGAAGAATCCCGTACGCTGCGGCGACCTTTGTATCGGTGTCGCTAAGCAATGGATAATCCAACTCAAGTTTGTCCGCAAACCGTTTGTTCTTTTCAAGCGAGTCGCAACTGGCTCCGAAATAGGCAACATCAAACTTCTTCAACTCGGCACCACTTTCACGAAGTGACTTGCATTGAAGCGTTCAGCCACCGGTTAACGCCATTGGGTACCAAGCGACAACGACACCTTGTTTGCCTTTGAAGTTTGAAAGCGTGTATGAGTTTCCATCACTACCAGTCAAAGTCCAATCAGGAGCGGGGTCGCCGACTTTTAGTGAAGCAGTTTCTTGAGCGGAAGTGGTGGCAAGCAAGAGGAAAGCCATCGTCAAAGATAGAGCTATTCGAATCATCATTTCACTTTTTGATATTAGTTGTTTTGGTTAATACATGAGAACCAAGTCAATTCCCTAGAAGTCTCATTCCCTCAAGGTCTCTGGTTTGGATTCTCGGTCTGATTCTACACTTAGATTTCGCTAATTTGGCAGGGGCTAAATTTTTAAAAAGTCGCAGTGCGAGTCCCCTTACATATTGTTCGGGTCGAGGGGAAAAACCGCCCAACATCGCTGTCATCATCCTCGTGATCCGTTGGCAAGAACTGCTCCGTGCTGGCTATCGCCTCCGCGTCCTATTGCCAAAAGATTGCAGCCGCAGTGTTTACCGGTGAATGGGGAAGCGTCGTAACAAATGCCGACCGAGCCAACAAATCTCCAAGACGATTGACAGCAGAAGCCCTCATTTGTTTGACGCTCGTGCAAGGAAGTCATAGTCTATAGAACAACTTGTCCTCGGAGTCCGTTCTATGAAACTGTTTCGAAACGCATTCGCGTACTTGCTCACCCTCTCTACGTTTTCTTGTTTACCCCTTTGCATTGGGGGCACTGCTTCGGTGCCAACTTCTGCTGTGCCAAAATCTGCGGTGCCTACATTTGCCGGGCTTACCCAGGAAGATGATCCAGCTGAAAAATCTGCACTCCCTTCCGCAGAGGAAGTGCTCGACCGCTACATTCAAAAACTCGGGGGCTACGAGCAACTCGAAAGTCGCCAAAACGTGCACTGGGTATCCTCAGGGACGACCAACCGCGGCGAGACATTTATTTTCGAGTCGTATCAGGCGGAGGGAAAATTTCACTCTCAGTTCACCTATGACGACGGCCGGACACGTGCACGCAACGTGCGAACCGATGGCACACTTAACGAAGATGGAATTCGTGCTGGTGTTGCATGGGAGTTGAGAGACGGAGTATCCATCCGAGTCATCAAAGACGCAGAACTGCAAGAGTATATCCGACGTCGAACTTTCGTCTGTTCCACAACAACGTTGCTTGACAATTACAAATCAGTTGAGTGTCAGTCGATCGAAGAGGTCCATGACGAATTGACTTACAAAGTTCACTTGCTCGATCACGACGGGACCGTAATTGACCTTTATTTCAGCATCGACACGGGCTTGCTAATGCGTCGTGTTGCAGTCGAAGAATTTGGCGGTCGCAAACAACTTGTGACGCGTGACAGACACAACTGGGAAAAACTTGGAGACACCATGATCGCCAGAGACCAAACGGTCTCCCATGAAGGCGTTGTCTACAACTATCACGTTGAGACTTATGAAATCGACGTGCGAATCCCTAAGGAGATTTTTGAAACGCCGAACATGATTTTGGAGATGCAGGAAAAATCCAAGAAGGCGGTTGAGCCTAAAAAAGAGCCCAATGCAAAAGCGGTCGATTCTTCGAAAGATTGACAGAGCAAATTGTCATACAAGTTCCTCGCTTGCAAAATCCACACGGTATTGTCCGTTCATAAACAGGAGTTGCTGATGAAATCCTCCCGAGTCATGCCTGAAATTGTCATTGGAACATGTTTCTTTTTCGCTTCGCTTTGTG
Organism: Mariniblastus sp.; assembly: GCA_045105295.1. GTDB lineage: Bacteria > Planctomycetota > Planctomycetia > Pirellulales > Pirellulaceae > Mariniblastus. Next base: position 142,305 of record JBGCDK010000030.1, on the reverse strand, counting down.
TCTTACCAACTGCATCCGCTCAAGAGACAGCGGATTTAGAAACACAATCAATCGCCAAACAAGCTGAAGAATCTCTTGAGACCAAAAAACCGAAACTCCTGCCTGCGAGAGATGTGATTGACAATCACATCAACGCGAGTGGTGGGTACGAAGTTTTAGAAAGCCTGAAAAACTTGCATTATCGCTCGGTGGTGAAAGGCGCTTCGCAAGTTTACGATTTCGAGTGCTACTGGACTAACGGGAAATACAAATCGGTATACGACTATCAGACGGGACACAAACTCACCCGTGGCGTGGCCAACGGAAAGGCCTGGCAATACTTCGAAGGCTCAACCCCGAGAGCATTTGGCGGCGAAGAATTGCAGGAGTTCTTACGCTCGACTCGCTATTTAGCCACCTCGACGAAGTGGCTCGAGACACACGAAAAGATCGAAACTGTGTCAATCGAAACCGTGAACGATCGAGACGCTTACAAGCTTCTCTTTACCCACAAAGACGGATCAACCGCCGAAAAATTCTTCGATGTCGAGACATTCATGTGTGTCCGCAACGTCGCCAATGAAAAGTACAGAACAAGTACGGGACGCACCATTCGCGACTACCATGACTTTCGCAAAGTTGGCGAATGGACGGTACCGTTTCGCCTTCGTATCAGTTTCGACGGTCGAGTCTTTGACTACGAAACAACCGATTTTGAGTACGACGTAGAAATCCCAGACGGTACTTTTGAACTACCCCCAAACCTCACAGCGGCAACTCGGTTTGGTCCGGTAGTACCGGCTTTGGATCTTAAAGACTTCAAAATTGTCCCTGCAACCAAAAAAAGGGAAATCGAAGCAGAGGCAGTTCGCGAAAGAATAAAACGCATTCTCCAAAAGAGGGACCGATGATTCAATTCAAACAGGGCTCGATTGACACTGTAAGATCCATGGCAACCCAATCCCTCAAGGCACTTTTACCGTTTGCGTTCACGTTGAATTTTCTTCTCGCAATTTCCGTTTGCTTGGTCGCTCAAAATGCAGAAGCACAAGAAGAGGATTCGAAATCAGAATTTGGAGAGCTCCCGCCCGCGCGCGAAGTAATGGACCGCTACATCGAAGCCCTTGGTGGCTACGAAGTACTGGAAAGCATCCAAACCATGCATTCCATTTCCAAGGGCTACAGCGAGAGTGGAAATTTCACTTATGAAATCTATCGAGGCGTGGGAAAATCACGTTCAAAATACGTTTACGAATCAGGCAGCACGACCGAACGCGGGTTTGCTGACGGGGTGGCGTGGGAAATTCTCAGCGGGGGCGCCATACGCTCGATGACTGGCGAAGAGCTCGCAGATTTTGAATTAAAAAACAAATACCCTTTGCGTGCCCCCTATTGGTCCGAACAATTCAAAAAAATAGAACTCGATGGCATCGAACGAGCCGGAGGATCTGAGTGCTACAAAATTAAACTGACACGAGACAATGGCGATGAAACAATAAAACACTTTGACATTGAATCCGGATTACTGATTCGAAACGAATCGAAAGAATCGTTCAGCTCGACGACCCATCAGGTAATTCGAGAATTTGAAGATTATCGAACCGTAGGTGAAACAAAAATCGCCCACAAACAGACGATCCGATTTGCAGACTCGGTTTTCGTTTTCAACTCTGAACTGGAAGAATACGACCAGCACATTCCAGCAGGCACTTTTGTATTGCCGCCAGCCATGGCTTTGATTGCAAAACAAAAAAAAGCTGAAGCCAAAGCACGCGCGGCCAACGAAGACGCAGCTTCGGAACTGGAAACCAAAAGCAAAACGGATGCAACCGAAACAGCTGCAGCCGAAAACGACCAAGCTGAATCTCAACGGAAGAGGTAGAACAGCCGCGAGACTTTTGCAGGATCAACCGTTCGATTATTCGCAGCCGGATTCAACTAACAAAGCCGACTTAAATCGCATCCACCCCGCGCTCACCCGTCCTGATTCGCACACAATCATCGAGTGGCAAAACGAAAATTTTGCCATCACCGATCTCGCCTTCATCCCCCGTTCGGCCACCCGCTATGATCGCCTGAACGGTTGGTTCGACAAACTCCTCATTGACCGCGATTTGAAGCTGGATCTTGCGGCGTAGATTCCCCGCGAACTCGTCCGACGGAATTTCAGAACCGTAAGCTGGAACTTGCCCTTGCTGTCGCCCAAACCCCTGACAATCCATGATCGTCAAACGAAACACTTCCACCTGACTGAGCGCCGTTTTTACGGACTCGATATGGTGCGGTTGAATGATGGCAATGATCAACTTCATAGATGATGTGAGTTGTAATATTTCAACTCGCGCAAAAAAATAGCCTGATGGATCCAAACGATCCGTCAGGCTATCGCTTTAATTGAACATTCGCAAGTCAACCTTATTTGAGCCAACCATATCTGGCCCGGTGAATTGCGAGACAATCAAACTCTCGTGGCGACTAGAAAGTCATCACTGCGTCGATGCCAAAGATTGGAGTACCTGGATCAACTGCAGCGGCCCCCCAATCGAACCGTAGCTCAGGCCGAATCGTGACGTTCGCGTTGGCTCGATAGTTCGCTCCAACAGTAAAGTCATAAGTCGATTTTGTGTCGGTAAAGAATTGATCACTTTTCCACCACTCAAGCCGAGCACCCAACGCCAAACACTCATTGATGTCACGGAACAAGTATTGGATGATTCCAAATTCCTGATTCGTACCAAGGTTGAGTACGTCTCCTTGAAGAACGTATTTGACATTGTCAGTAAGCTGAAACTGAGCCACGCCCGAAGTCATTCGGCCGCTTCCTCGAGCTCCGGTGTCTCCCAACGATGTTGTCAAAGCCAAGTCGACAAATTCGTTTGGCTGATAGCGAAAACCAGTGATCAAGTTTCCACCGCTGTTGTTTTCAAAACCAGTATCCCAACCAGCAGTTACGCCGAGGATGATGCTACGGTTTTCAGAAACTCGCCTCTCTCCCAACACACCTGACATGGTGAATGGCTCAGAGTTGTACATTGAATAGTTGTGACTGTAGAAAAAGTTGTCTCTCGCACCGATCACTTCGTAACCAAACGGTGAAAAGAACTTACCCGCTTTGACGTCCCAGTCTGCGTTTGCAAACTGAACGTAAAGCTGAGGCAGAGCCCAACCATAAGCGCCATTGTCCCAGCCATTATCCCAGCCAGTGGCTGCTCCGGTTGGAGCGTTTCCGAATGCTTGAAGGTCTTGAGCGTCGATACCGTAAAGCAAATCCGCACGGTAGCCAATGTCCCAATCGCAAGAGTCACGCGAGGCGGCCTTGTCAAAGTACAACCACATCTGATGAAGATTGGCTTCGCCTGGTCGATTATTGACCAACGGCGTAGCTCGGTTGTGGTAACCAGTGCTCAACCAACCGCCAATTTCCAAACCACTGCAATGCTGACCAAATAATTTCTTTTCACAGCCAAGGTTGCAACAGCTTTTTTTGCAATCGCGTGCACAGTAGTTGACCTCAGGAGCAGTGCTCGCATTGCTCATGACTGACAGGCTTGGTTCTGGTGAAGACACATCGGGCAACTTCGCTGCTGGCTGAACCGCCGGCGCGGGTGCGTCGAACGTGTAACCACGCACGTCCGAGATTGATGGCTGGGTAGCCGTTTCCTGATTTCGAAACGCAACTTTGTAAGGGCGTTTCGTAACCGGTGGAGCTGGGATTCGGCTAACGTCTTCGGTTGCCCGAGCGACGCGAATCGAATCATTGGCGGTAACAATTGGGGCCGCAGCCTGACTGTTGTTCCGCCAAGGGTAGTTCTGAACCGCTTGAGCATTCGACTGCGAAATGAGGGGAACACAGTTAACGACGACTAATGCAAAAGCGAAAATGGATGTTTTCCGCATGGCAATCTCCCGGTGAATCTTGATAGGGCGATTGTCGCCCAAACAATAGTTCTTCAGGATTTTCCATCGATACGAATCAACGAAAAATGACCTGTTGTTTCGTTGGTATCGGGAGTTCTGGTTATGCCGAATCAAAAAAGCAAACCAAATGCAGGTTGCTCCGAGCAGTAAAGCAGTATTGGATTGGCAAACTATTAGGGCTGGGCCATATCACCTGCATGGGGAATTCCCTCGACAATCAACACATTCGATCTGTCGCAGCAGTCCAGTCGCAACGTGAACCATGACCTGCAAACGCAAAAAGTCGACAAAACAGCCAGGTTGACGACGAAAGAGTCGCTGGAATTCTGAAACCAAAGCTTTCATGAACCTGCCTTTTTAGCTGACCTGATTAGCCCGCTTCATTGGCCCGCTTCATTGGCCCGCTTTATTGGCCCGCTTCATCGGCAAATAGTTCACTGTCGTTTCGAGAATGAACCCATTGCGTAAACCATCCGCCTGCCAGCGAGAGAATTGGAATCGCACTATAGATCAAGACCGACCCCAGTTCCAATTTGTGGGCCTCGATAATTTGGGCACCAGACGAATCCGCAGGCACCAGCACAGACAGTAATAGATACGAAAGATACCGACTGAGCGCCCTCGGCTGTAACTCTGTTGCTTGGCAGACGAACAACGACACCGCCACCACTGCACAACCGATCCAGAAAATTTGCTTACTCGTTCGTGTTGCCACCGCCAGCAAAACAATGACCAAAGCAAAAATCAAATTCAACGTCCAAACAGCATCTGAGGCAATCCCCGACGGCCATTTTACGTTAACGATCTCCCAGCGAATCTGGCAGATCAGCCCCGCAAGAATCGCGGCCCAAACAACGATTAGCCCGAGCGTCCGCAGTGAAAATCTCATAGGCAATCCTAAAAATTCTGCCCAGTTCCTTTGGTCAGTGCCATGAATGCAGATTCCAAATTGACTTCTTCCTCATGAAACAAAGTCAGCTTAAATCCTTCACCGATCAAATGGGTTGGCAGGTCGGAGTAATCTTCAACGCCTTTTTTCAATGTCACTACCCAGCAGCCATCGCCTTTGACGACGGAATCGGAGTCCTCGTACGCTTCGAGGAAAGTCTTGGCTCGGTCACTGTCCGACTGAACCGCGACATGCAAAATGATTCGATCGCGGACTTTTTTAATGACTTCGGAAACTTCATCAGAAAAACTCATCACGCCACGGTCAATGATTCCGATCTTGTTACAAATGTCTGCGAGCTCAGGCAGAATGTGGCTTGAGACGATGATCGTTTTTCCGGTTTGCCCCAACCTTCTGAGCAAGTTACGCATTTCGATTCGAGCACGCGGATCGAGTCCACTTAGCGGCTCATCCAGCAAGAGAACTTGAGGATCGTGAAGCAACACTCGAGCCAACCCCAATCGCTGAGTCTGTCCACGTGAAAGCGTATTTGCGAATGCGTCTCGCTTGAAATCGAGATCGACGATCTCAAGCATCTCATCGCATTTTTTTCGCCGCGCCGGGCCTTTGATTCGATAGGCAGCAGCAAAAAACTCAAGGTACTCGATGACTTTCATATCATCGTAGACACCAAAAAAGTCAGGCATGTACCCAACCAACCGGCGAATCTCTTTTGGCTCGTTGTAGATCGAATGATTGCAAACGTACGCCTCTCCCCACGATGGTTCCGAAAGCGTAGCAATGATCCGCATGGTCGTTGTTTTACCCGCACCGTTGGGGCCAATGAATCCAAATAGGTCTCCTTGCTTCAGGTCGAGTTCGATCCCCTTGATTGCGTAGAGCTCGCCAAATTTCTTGGTCAGGTTTTCGGTTTTGATCATTTAATATTTCCGACAGGAATAAGCGAGTTCGAGAGGCAATTGAATCTGAACGACTAGAAAACCGTTTTACGGATTCCATGTGTCTTCAGGTTTTGATTCCCAATGCGGATGCTTGCTCATAATTTTTTTGATTTGAGTCTGCACATTTCTAATCGTCTTTAGAGCAAATGCTTTCTCGTGATCTTGCGTGTACTTTTTGTATTTTTCGATATGTTCGAGCACTGATTTTCGATGCCCAGCTAATTTCTTTTTGTCGTCAGCCATTGCTCACCCGGCGGTTATTACTTTTTCGCATCGCTGTATTCGACTGGATAGAAAACACGAATGATGGTTAACGCATTGTCATACTTGTCAGCGGTGCGTTCGCCATTGATTTTCAAAACAGCACCTTGCGATTGAACTTCGCCCACTAAAATCGCTCGCTTCAAATCAAGCTGTTCCGTGACGTCGATGTTTGGTTGATAGTCGTGCGTCAAACCCGTGTAATTACTTCCGCCAGCAGCATCGTAAAACATCATCATGTCCGCGATTCGCCTGATCCGCATGTCCTGCGGATCCCAAGGGCTGTTATTGCTGCGATTCTTTTTAGTCGCATCAAGAATTTTGCGAGTCAGCAGGCCCTTCAACGTTTTTTCATCTGTGTTGGTTGCAATGTCAAACGTTTGCCCGGGCTCGAACGGGCGATCCAAAACGTAAGCCCAGTTTTCGAACACAAGCCGACAATTGTAAAGCGTAAAATCAAACGGATTTGTGACGGTCCCTGTGATCTGCTGCAATCTAGGATTCAGTTTCAAACGACTGCGAACGGGTACAGGATTGTCCGACCACCAACGTGTAAAAATTGGTTTGGTGGAAGAGACTTGTAATGGCAGCCCAATCATCTTCGAGCGAAAATCCTGACCGTTGGACGACAACTCAAGCGTCTGCGAGTAGTCCGTCTTGAGCAAACCTGAATTCGCGACTGTTAACATTCCACCTAAGCCATCGCCTGGCAAACCGTGCCATGACAACACTTCGGAATCAATCTTAAAACCCAAATCGTGATCGGTGTCCAATTCCACTGAGCAAGAACCACTCGCCGGGCTGTAAAGATTTGTCCAAACAGTTCCTCGCGACCGACCATCTATCGAATCCAAATCAATGATCTCAAGCTGATTCAGTTGAATCTTGTCGGGGCGAGTCAATTGCGAAATCCAAATTGCCAACCCGCAAAACAACAACGACAACAGTGGAAAAGTAATCCACGTCAGCTCCATCTTCTTTGTGAATTTTCTCAAGAAGAAATAGTCACCCGGTCCGATGCACAAAATGTAAAGCCCGATCAATACAGCGACCCAAGTGAACATCACAAACTTCACCAAAGTGAATTTTTCTAGCGGGGCCTTGAGCTGCCCAATGAGATCCTGATATCCAAAATGGGTAACAGAACTTCCACGGTTACCTTGCGTTTGATTTTCCTCTTCATCGCCTCGCCGGTTGCTCGCGACAAGTTTGTTGACGAGCGTGCCGAACCCAACCCAGTTGACGATCCGTTTCGAGTCCAAATCAAGCATCACAAAATGGAGCTGCCCCAATCCGAAAGCCTGTTTCGTAATGAGAACATTTCCTTTGCCATCGGACAGGACTTCACGGCCGATGATCTTATTGAATGTCGAAACCTCAATTGGCTCACCACGAACTGGAATGAGTTGCTCCCGGCTATCCGCGAAAGCCTCAAGACGTTTGCTGACCGTGACTTCGCCAACTCCTGCATAGTCTCCGGGCGAGAACCTCGCTAATAAACCGCCGTCGCTCAGCAACGCTTCGGAATTCTTAGCCATTGAGATCACGAGTTTTCCGCCACGGCGAACCCATGCTTCGATCGAGTCAATTTGTTGTGGCGTTAAATTTTTGATACGGTCAAGATCTGACGTCACCAGAACGATCGTCTCGACGCTGTCATAGCCAAGCCAGTTAACAGGGAGCTGGTCAGATTCATCACAAGCGATGACGATACGACGATCTTCACGCCCCCCCATCGACATTGAATCGATCGTTTGTTTCATTTTGCTACCTTGTTCAAAGGTCAAAATGAAAGCTCGTGTCGATTTCTGATACTCTGATTTCGAAACCGTCGTTGGCTCCCCTTCATTGTCTGCTCCTCCGTTTCGCAACACATCGAGAATCTCATCGACCTGAGCGCCAGATGAATCAAACAGTCGCAAGCTCACTTCGCCATAAGTTCTGCCAATTCGAACGAATGCTTGAAAGTGATTGGGGTTGGTTGCGTCTTTGATCAAGTCGCCAGAATAGTTGACCGGCGTGTCGTCGCCATCGATGACCGAAACTTCGAACCGAGTTGGAGCAAGGCCTGCCGGCACGTCGATAAAAATCGGAGTCCATTTTCCAAGCTTGACATTGCCCCCCAAACCGATCTTAACCGTCGACTGCGAGGAGGGGTTGGCTTCCAGTTCAGCCTTTTTATTTACCTTTGTCCCCGAGTTAACAACTGCGAAACAAGGCGTCTGAAGGTTGCAAACAGAAACAAAAAACGTTGCAGCAAACACCAACATCAATCGGCAGTAGAACGCGGATTGTTTCAAAGACTGAACCGTGGAAGTAACGTTCATGTTTTGGTGAAGTGGGGTGCACACGTTGAGGAAAATGGCAAGCCAACAGCATAGTCGAACTGCCGTTTATAGGCTATCTGTCAGTCGAAAATGAAGGGTAAGTAGAGAGCGACTGACCGATTGACCGATTGATTCTGGATCGTTTTTAGAGGGTATTGAAAGTTCAAATGAGGCAACGCTACGGTTTTTCTTCGTCTGGGCACTCACACACCAAGGCTTGGCAACCTGGGCAGCCAGAGCCATATTTTTCGGCAACTGCAGCGCCCAAGTCCACATCGACCACATTTGCGATCGTCGCCAACCAAGCGAGCACGTCAGCGAACTCCAGTTTCAAATTCGCTCGGCGTTTTTCAAATTCCTGTGCAGGAACACGAGCTTGCTCTTCTGGACTGGTTTCACGGAGAGCAGAAGAAAGTTCACCTACCTCTTCCATTAGCCACATGAAAGTCGCAGGCACACCGCGAGCGACGTCTTTTTCAAAATACATTTCGCGGATAAGTTTTTGAAAAGCCTCAATTGATACGCCCGAATCATCTGTCTTGTTCAGCGCTTCGTCTGCCGAGCTATTCATTTTCGCCTTTATTTTCTCCATCAGCCGGATGAGTGAGGCCTGGTTTGGACTCCGGCGATGTATTCGGGGATGCTGGAGCGCCACCCAGCGGCGAACCACCGGTTTCCGTTCCGTCTTTTTCTGTTGGCTTGACTTGGATCTCATCGCCGACAATGCGAACCTCATAAGTGTCGACCTTGAGTCGCCGGTTGTCACACCAAGTGCCGTCTCGCGTATCAAAACTCCACGCATGCCACGGACACGTCACGACGCAGTCTTCGTAATGCCCGCTGGCGAGCGAAGCCCCCATGTGCGGACACATATCATCGATTGCGCGGTACTCGCCTTTATCAAAAAACACAGCGACCATCTGGTCATCGTATTCAAACGCGCGACCTTCGCCCTCAGGAATGTCACCGACCTTGGCGACCGTTAAAAACTCAGACATTTTTCACTTTGCTTAATGGTGCTTGATTGTGATCCAAAAACGAGCGAAGCCAATCACCTCCGATTCACTCGCTGCTCACTGCTACTTTTTCTCAACCCGCATCTGAATTTCGTTAGTGAGCACTGAAGTGATCATCTTTTCGCGATACGGTCTTTCTGTCTGAACTTCGTTGTTGATTTTACTACTGGTGAAATAACCACCTTCAACATCTAACCGCAGAATTCCACTGCCTGCGGATTTTAGCAACTTGCCGATTGATTCGGGAGTCTGAGCGGCGCCGGTTTCTTCGATTTTCTCCATCGTCGCGTCGAGTGTGAATTCAGCCAACTCATGACCATCCACTGTTTTCATTCCGTTAAATGTGTACTTCCGAACGCGATTGAATTGACCGAATGGAGTTACCAAAGAAGATTCCTCTTTCCAGCTTTCTCCAGACTTCAGATTGCCTTCGGGTAGAACAATGGCTGATGTACCAAGGATATCCTTGAGCCCTTTCTCGCTAAACAAATTCTTGAGCTTCATCGCGTCAGGCAGTTTCACAATCGCATCAGCCGTCGCTTGCGGTAAAGTCACTTCCTTGATTTCGCCTCTTGCCGACATCACAACATCGAACTTGAGTCCAATCAGAGGACGAACTTGTTTCAGCAGCGTTCGCGAGGTCTTGGAAGGCTTTTCCTCGGAAGCCGTATTGTACGCCACCGCTTGAGCCGGAATCGCAGGATCGCCAACGTCGACTTTGATCGAAACCAACTCCTGCTGAATGGTCGCATCGCCATTGTCCGCAACCTTGGTAACGTTCCAATCCATCACAATGGTGGAACTGCTGTTCATCTCTGTCGCACGAGAATCGACATTCGTTTTGCTGTCGGAGGTCTGAACAAGGGTGACCGTGAACTGATCGCCAGTTGTCAATTGCCATTTCAAATCCTGCTGTGCATTGGCAATTTGAACCTGGCAAATCAAATTCAAAGCAAACGCCAACAGGGCAAATTTTGTTGTCTTGGTTTTCATAACTCGTCTCCATTGCCCCAAATTGATTCTATCGTCTGAAGCGACCGACTGCTCGGCATTTCGCCAGCGTCGGACCAAATTAAGACAAAGGGATTCTCTCGATTGATCACTAATTGATTTCGTGCGACTCGCCAGGCTGTAGCACGATTGGTTCGGATTGCGATCCTGAGCGCACCAATTCAGCCCACTTGATCGCGTCCTGCTCGATCGGCGGCCAAGTGTTGTAGTGCGACGGAAGAACCTGTTTCGCGTTAACAAACCTTGCCGCCGTCACGCTGTCCTCAGGTCCCATCGTGAAAAGATCACCAATGGGCAGAACGGCTAAGTCGATGTTATCACCAATCAACTTCATGTCCGAGAACAAAGAAGTATCACAAGCAAAATAAATCCGTTTCGAGCTTTCGGTTTCAGCATCGCCGATCGTGAGGACAAACCCGCCAGCGACTCCGCCGTACGATCCGTCAGGCAGCTGTGAACTGTGGATCGCCTGTGTCATTTTCACATTTCCAAACGGAAGCGAAAAACTACCACCGATGTTCATCCCTGTCGTGTTCTTCACCGAGTGTTTCTCTGCAAACCACTGGGCGATTTCATATACAGCAACCACCATCGCATCGGTTCGATTCGCAATCTCCACCACATCGGCGACGTGGTCGAAATGGCCATGTGAAACAAGGATGAAATCTGCTTCTGCTTCACTGGCTTTGATCGGAGCGACAGGTGAATCATTGAGAAACGGATCGAGCAAGACCTTGCAATCGTCAACTTCAATCAGCCAACTTGCATGTCCAAGCCAAGTTAATTTAATCATTTTCCACACAAGTAACTTCTAAACCATTTACGCACAGGCCCAATTGCGGAACCCATCAAACACAAAACGCGAGCAAGTCGCTCAACATTGGCCATCAACTCGATACGGGTTTTCGCAATAGCTGGTTCATATACTTCTTGTATTTTTCCACGCCTGGTTGCCCATAAGGATTGATCCCCATCAGCCGGCCCTCCACCACAGTCGCCAACATCATCATTTGAAAAAACTGACCCAAGGAGGACTCGTCCGCTGCTGGAAAATTCAAATTCGTTGTCGGTCGATTGTCTTCTTGATAGGCCAGATTCGTGCCACCAATCGCTGCGTCCATGACCTGCGGAAGAGTTTTGTCCGCCAGTTCATCCAACTGATCGTGATTCCAATGACTGGGACCAATCGGAAGCGGATCACATCGCCACGAATCAACGATCACGTTATTCATCACTTTGTCGCGAACGCCTTCTTGGTGTTGCTGGGCTCGCGAATGAAGATCTCTTGAATTCAAACAAGTCAATGGCAACGCACCTTGCTCGGCTTTGCCAAGACTTTCGGCCAAGAGCTGGTCGTACCAAAAACCAGCAGACTCAAGCGACTTACTCCAAACCGAAAGCACACGAGTCATCACACCACGCTTCTTTTCGAGCAGGTGATTGACGGCGACGTAATCTAAAACTGGATTTGAACCAACGGGTTGAGTTCGAAGCTGCCCATTCATGGCCGCCGCACCTTCCAACAACGTCACGACATCGATGCCTAGAATCGCGGCTGGCATCAAACCAACGGCTGACAAAACTGAAAATCGACCGCCGACTCCATCGGGTACGAGGAAGCGATCCTTGCATCCAATCGCATCGGCAAGGCTGGCGAGCTTTCCTGCTTGCCCTGTGACCGGAACAACATAATCCGGCAAGTTGTCGCGGCCGACCAGTTTTTCTAGCTCAGCTAGAAACTGACGAAACGCGGCGGCAGTCTCCAGCGTTCCACCGCTTTTGCTGATCACTACGATGCCCCACTTTCCTTCGGGTCCGTCGCCATTGGAATTGGACCGCAGAAATTGCAACAAGCCCTGCGACCAATCGTTGTCGACATTGTTCCCTTCAAAATACATCCTCGGGCGGCCACCACGTTCGGCTCGCGTGAGTTCGTTGAAGTAAGGCTGGCAACACGTTTCCATTAACGCGCGAGCTCCCATGTAGGATCCGCCAATTCCAAGAACGACAACTTTGTCGACTCGCTCGCGTAGTTTCGCAGCCGTTTCCAAGATCCGCCCAAGTTCGCTGTTGGGGCGATCCGATTGATACGCATCCAAAATCCGCTCAGGCATTTCATGAAAGCCAGAATCCAGCGGCTGTTTCTCGGCGGGGACCTCGTCGCCAGATGCCAACAACTGAAGATCCGTTTTGACTACTTCGTCCCGTGCTTTTTCAAGCTCAGGAGTCAGGGATTCGATGTCTTCTTTTGTGATTCCATGCTCAGGAATCAAGGCACCGCTAAAGTCAAATGTGATTGGTTTTATTTTGGCCATGATTTGCTTGAATGTTTGTTCGAATTTAATTTCAACTTCGGCCCGTTATTGTTGCCCATCTACTCGCTCTGAACCAGTAGTACCATTGGTTGTGCAGCGAGCCCTCCAAACCAACCGCAAACCGAAGGTTAGAATCAGAACCGCCAACGCGAATCAATCACCACTGACGATCCGTCGCGGGTTGCCGCCGTTTGAAATGCAACCAATGCACATTGAGGCAATCCAAGGGTCTACGTTCCTCCAACGGAAACTGATAACTTACGAATCGACCGAAACGTTGGTATCTGACGAAATCTTAACGAATCCAAATACGAATCTAATAAACGCTTAACATGAAATCTCTAGACAAACACTCCACCTATTCCGGTCCTGAAGGCCCAGTCGTCCTCGTCATCATGGACGGCGTGGGAATCGGTCACGGCGACGCTGGCGACATGGTAAGCAAAGCCTCAACGCCGCACCTGGATGCATTGAAAACAAAATCTGTTTACACGACACTGAAAGCTCACGGCGTGGCGGTTGGCATGCCATCGGATGACGACATGGGCAACAGCGAAGTCGGTCACAACGCGATCGGTTCGGGGCGGGTTTTCGACCAAGGGGCTTTGCTTGTCCAGAACGCTGTTAAATCAGGAGCAATGTTTGAAGGCGAAAGCTGGAAAGAACTAACCGGTTCGCTGGGCGATTCGACGTTGCATTTCATCGGCCTGCTGTCCGACGGCAATGTTCACTCACATGTCGACATTGTGTTTGCAATGCTGAAGCACGCACAACAACAAGGCATCAAAAAAGTTCGCGTCCACACGTTGCTGGACGGGCGAGACGTCCCACCAACCTCGGCCCTTGTCTATGTCGAGATGCTGGAAAAAGTTCTTGCCGAGATCAATTCGACGGACGATTTCGATTATGCGATCGCTTCAGGTGGCGGGCGACTCTACATCACGATGGATCGCTACAACGCAGACTGGCCGATGATTGAGCGCGGCTGGAACGTTCACGTCAAAGGCATCGGACGCGAGTTCGAATCGGCCCAAGTTGCCATTGAGACATTGCGAGCAGAAACGCCAGGTGTGATCGATCAGGACTTAAAAGAGTTTGTGATCACGCGAGATGGAAAACCTGTTGGCCCAATCGTGGACGGTGACAGTGTTGTGCTATTCAATTTTCGTGGCGACCGGGCAATGGAATTTTCCCGAGCTTTCGACGAACCCGATCTCGACACTTTCAATCGGGGCCCGATTCCAGACGTAAAATTTGCGGGCATCATGCAATACGACGCCGATTTGAAAATCCCAAGGCGCTTTCTCGTTTCACCGCCGTCAATTGATTCAGTGATGGGCGAGTACTTGGCCAGCTCAGGCGTCAGCCAATTAGCAGTCAGCGAGACGCAAAAATACGGGCACGTCACCTACTTTTTCAACGGTAATCGTAGTGGGAAATTCGACGAGTCAAATGAAGACTATGTTGAGATCACTTCGGACTTGCTGCCGTTTGAACAACGTCCTTGGATGAAAGGCGGCGAGATTACTGATGTGATTCTTGACTCCATTCGTGATCGAAAACACAATTTCATTCGAGCCAACTACCCCAACGGGGATATGGTTGGTCACACCGGCGATCTGCTGGCCGTCGAGATTTCAGTTGAGTCTGTCGACCTTTGCGTTGGCAGATTGGCAAAAGCAGTCGAAGCGGCAAAGGGGATCTTGATCGTCACCGCGGACCACGGAAACGCTGACGAAATGTATGAGGTTGGCAAGGATGGGAAATTGAAAATCGACGGTGACGGCAACCCAAAGTCAAAAACCAGCCACACTCTCAACCCTGTGCCGTGTTACATTTACGATCCCGCCGGAACAGCCAACTTGCGATTGGCCGATCAACAAAATCTCGGAATTAGCAGTCTCGCCGCCACGACGATTACGTGTTTAGGTTTGATTCCACCGAGCGACTACGATCCGTCAATTGTCGACGTGGGTTAGACCGAACGCGACGCCATTGAACAAGCTGAAAAATTCCCAACACAACTGAAGGACCATGTAATGAACCGACCATTTTTCAAATTTCGGATTTCGTATTCCTTGGCTCTCTTCGTTGCAATTCTGGCAACCGAAAACACTAGCGCCCAAGACGCGAGGACTCCCCAGAGAGATGACTTTGTTTCGGATGTCAGTTTTGTCGTTGGAACGTTTCAACCTACTAGTCGCAACCATTCCCCGACTGCAATGGCTGACGCAGCCAATGCGTTTTTGAAGTCGCTAAATGCGAAACAAAAATCCGAAGCCGTACACGATCTGCAAAGTAAAGAAAGACGCGAATGGACCAACCTGCCTGCTAGAAAAGAAGCAGGCGGCGTCAAATTCAGTAGCTTTTCTGACGAGCAAACAAAACTCGCCTGCCAACTGATGGCGAACCTGTTTAGCGAGCAAGGCTACAACAAAATTCGTGACATCATGTTGGCCGATGATCAATTGCTTGACGAAGGTCGCCCTCGCAACGGACTCGGAACGGCAAATTTCGCGATCGTGATTTTTGGTAAACCATCACCACTTGAGCCTTGGGCGTTTCAGATTGACGGGCACCACGTTGGGGTGAATCTTGCGTTCAACGGCGAAGCCATCACGATGTCCCCCAGCTTCATCGGAACGCAACCCAATGCGTTTTCAATTGCTGGCAAACAGTTCAAACCATTTGAACAAGAAACGGATCAGGCTCACGCTTTGGTGGGAAGCCTGACAGATGGGCAAATCAGGAAAGCGATCCTTGGGCCGGACCGAATGGAAATCGTAACCGGCCCTGGGAAAGACAATTTCGTTCCCGAGGCGAAAGGCGTCGATTGCTCAACGTTCAGTGACGCTCAAAAGAAACAGCTTTTAAGTTTGATCAGCCAATGGGTCAATGATTTGCCTCCCGCTCAAGCGGAGAAACGGATGAAGCAAATCGAATCTGAGATCGACAAAATGAAGTTCTCTTGGAATGGCGACAAGGCCCCCAAAAGCGATGTCTCCTATGTGATTCAATCTCCTTCATTGATCATCGAGTACGCTTGCCAAAGTCTAGGCGGCAACCCATTGGCTCACTTGCATTCGAACTATCGTGATCCAACGAATGATTATGGAAAGCAGTTGAAATAGTTGGAGCACCATCATTGACCGGGGAACTGCGGTCGCGCGAACGTAGTCACGAAAATTGAGCGACTTCTTTCGTGGGCATGCGTTTGCCTGAACATGCTTGCGCGAGCGTGAAGTATGGCCCGTCAATTGATTGGGCCTAATCGCGCAGTTTGTTCGCACAGTTTGTTCGCCCAGTTTATTCGCACAGGGCTGGTAGCGGCATGTTTTGCGTCAGCTAACACACTTCTCAGAAAGAAAACGCGAGGATGAAGAATCGCAAAAATTCAAAACGCGTCTCAGAACGGCCAATTCGCGCCCTGGGCGTTGGGACTTTGTGCTGAAGCGCAGACAGACCATAAACGCCTGGAGGAGGACACCACTCACGCTGAGTTGGCTCGTCCGTCTAACCTAGCTCGACATCAGTATCGACATCGGTGCCGGGGTCGTTCGATTGAGACTTGCTGACGACGGTTGAAACGGCAACCGGAGCATTCTTGTCGATGACAATGTTCAACAGCTCTCGAAGTCCGCGTTTCACTTTTTTGAACTTGAGTGGCATCGTAAATTGAAGCCGCTTGTCATTCATCAATTCAGATTTGACATACTTTTCGACTTTTTCGGTCGTGATCAAAATCGCAGGAACGTTCTTGGTAAATTCGCCCGTTGCGAACTCTTCAAATACTTGCACTCCCTGTCGCCCGAGACCTGCACATCCAAAGATTACGCAATCGGCCGGTGAATCCTCTGCAGGATCAAGATCAGCAAAACGGCTTAGCCCACGTTCAGGGTCGTTGGTAATCAACACGCGGTAACCGATGTTTTTTAACTTGTCCCTCAAACTGTCTTGAACCTTGATATTGGATTCAATGAGCAGAACGGTTTTACCAATGCCTTCATCTTGCTTGGTGACGAGAGCCTGATAGACCTCAGCTTCTTTGTCAGATAGATCTTTGTCGTACGTTTTTACGTCGCCTGATTCAACCGATCGAATCACGGCTTCTGTTTCCTGGACGACCAACTCGGGGGTCTGGATACGTTTTTCTGCATCAAGTTCCATTAACCGATGGATCAAAATTACGATTCGATGCGGCAGGTTTGGCTCATGCATCGTGATCGGAACGGCGTCCGTAAATCGTCCTGCCGAAAGTCGTTTCATACGCTCACGAGTTTCGATCAGCGCCGGTTGGCCCGAGAGCATGTGATAGAGCATGCATCCGACAAAATAAATGTCGCTTCGTTTATCGTTTCGGCGGACGTGTGTGAACCGCTCAAGTCCCGCATAGTCGATACTTCGAGGACCGCCCTTCTCTCCCTTTTCCCTATCGTCTGAAACGGTCGCCAATCCAAAGTCAACCAATTTCGCCTGACCCTTTGCCGAAAGCAAAACGTTAGAGAGTTTCATATCGCGGTGACTGATGTTATGCGTCATCGCATACGCCAACCCCGCCGAGACGTCGCGGACAATTCGCAGTGCCGTTAGGTGGGGAATTTTTTCGTGGGCTCTGACATACTCCCGCAAGTTCTGCCCCTCAACAAAGTCCATCACCATATAGATACGGCCTTTATCCTCATCGACCTCGTTAATAGGAACGATGTTGGGATGGCGGAGCTTCATCACCATTTTGGCTTCACGCATAAAACTCTCGCGAGTATCGGTATCATTACCGTACCGTTGGCGAAGAACTTTAATTGCTTTGACGTCGCTGGTTTTGGTGTGAACGGCGCGATAAACTCGCGCGAAAGTTCCAGCACCAATCAGATATAGAATTTTCCAGTTGTTGTAGAAATAGCCGCGGCGTTGGCCTTCGACGACTCGGGAGATTTGCCAGTTGGTCATGTACTCTCGTTCGAGCAAGACCATGATCAAATCGTTCAACGTGGCTCGACCGCGTCCACCGGCCTCGGAGAGAGCTACCTCCAAATCTCTGGTTGACAGCAAACCGCAATCATGGATGCGTTGTGCCAATTTTTCGGCCGAAATTTCGCTCATTGTTTGCTCGGAACCCAGGTTGGCAAATGCGGCGGGACTATTTGGAAAAGATAAAAGCGGAAATTCAACGGATCTCAGCTTCTTTTATGATATTCCACGCACCTTGCTTCGACAACTTTTACCGATGCCTTTTGGCACCGAAAATCACTGTCTTCGCAGGAAAGAGGGAAACAAACAGGCCAATCCGACTAATCGGCCTACTTGGATTCTCTTAGACTTCACCTTCAAGAGCGTTCTTGTAAGTGTCACGCTCGCGACGGGTGGCTTCCAAATCGAACATCAAATACTTCATGTCCATTCGCAACTGGCTCAGTGCTTCTTGGATCAAGTTTAAGATCCGACGGCGACGGCGAGTGTATTCAACCACTCGATTCAGTGGTTGCTCAAGTTGCTTGCGATAGTCTTCCGGAAGTCCCTGGACAGCAGAGATCAAGTCATTGAGGTCCAAAGGAAGCTGTTCGTTTTTGCTGTTTTGATTTGATTTGATTGTCATGATGTCTTCCTGGGCTTGGATGTTAAATCTGGCTTGTCAGCCTTGTGTTGTTGATTCCCTATAAAGCAGGATGAGTGCCAATCACGTCGACGCGTGCCAGTCCCAGGCAGCAACCATGCGTAAACCTCGCAAAAAACCGCCGCTAGCAACTCTCAACAATTTTTAAACGGGATGAGGGGAAAAGACCCATGATGCAAAAACAACACACGGTTTGACATGGCAAGAGAGCCAAAATGTTGATAAAAGCCGATCCTGCACACCTTTTAGTACGAAAGTCGGGGTTTTCTCGGCTTCTATTCCATTGTTGTCAAAACTCCACTTGTTTTCTAGGGATGTGGATCTCTGGAAACATTGAGTGTAAGGGTTGTTTAAAAGCGACATCGAAAAATGAAATTCAAACCTCGCTTTGCGGAATTGCCGGCACACTGCGTCCGCCTCACGCTACTTTCGATCATTTTGTTCGCTTGGATCCCCGCTCCAACGTCGGCTCAGTTCCATGAAGATTTTGAGTCAACTGCCCCGAGCTGGAAACAGAGCGAATCTGATTGCGTGATCGCAGATGGAAAATGGACCCAGCGTCGATCCAATGAAATCGAAACCCGCAACCGATTCGAGAAAATCTATTTCGAGAATGGTTCTGGTTCAAACATTTTCGTAACACACGACGTTGAACCTTCGTTTGTGATCGCAGAATTAATGCCGACGGTGAGACTGAAATCTGCTCGCGCGGGGATCAGGTTATTTGTTCGTGTTGTCCTTCCGCACACTCCGTCCCCATCGGGCAACGGCCCAATGACAACATTGCTGCCCGGCCCAACCTACCAACAGGCAGGCAAGTGGGAAACGCTTTCGTTTGCAGCCAACAAGTCAAATCTCCAAACCCAACTCAAAGAAGAAATCTGGATGCTTCGTCGAAAGTTCGGCGCCGACGTTGACCAGCGAGATGCTTACATCGATAAAGTTGTCCTCAATCTTTACACCGGCCCCGGCACGACCAATGTGCAAATCGACGATCTCAAACTCAATGGAATCGTTTCAGCATCGAATCTCAAAGAACGCATTGCGACGATCGGCACAACGAGAGTCGACTCAAAAGTTCAACCGGCGGGCATGACTCAAGAAACAGGCAAACGTAAGTCGTTGGTGGTTCGTGATGGAACCGTGCTGTTGGTGAAAAAGAAACCATTCTTTCCACGCATCGTCCAACACAACGGCGAACCTCTGGCATATCTCAAAGCACTTGGTTTCAACACGATCGAACTCAAGTCGACAGCGACATATGAGCAACTTCGTCAAGCCTTGGAATTGGACCTATGGTTCATCTGCCCTGCACCTGGTTCGGCTGGCCTAAGTCCAATCGAATTTCATTTTGATCGTGTCTTGGCCTGGTCGGTTGGTGAAGGGATCAACGGTAAAGACTTGCCTGTGATTCAACAACGCATACGAGAGATCCGACAATCGGACCAGCGAGAGGGGCGGCCCATCATTGGCAATGCGGCTTCGTATTGGTCTCAACTTGCACAACTAACCGATATTCTTTCGGTCGGCCTCGAACCAATTGGGACCAGCTTTCTCGCCAGCCAATACAGTGACTGGATTAAAGCTCGTTCCGTGGCGATCGGAAATGCGAAACCAATCTGGGCCGACATCCAAACGGAGCTTTCTTCTTCCTTGGTTGAACAGATTGGAACACTTGCCAACAAAGCGCCACCGATTCCGATCGAACCACAACAAATCAAATTCCTGGTCTACGAATCTATCGTGGCTGGTTCCCGAGGCTTGCGTTTTAAATCTCGCAGCCGCTTGGACGGCACTGATCCTGTCACACGATTAAGAGCTCAAACACTCGAATGGATCAACGCTGAAATCACACAGATTGAACCGTGGGCTGTTGGCGGTGCCTTAATGGGCACAGTGCCGACCGACGACGAACAGCTGGAAGTCACCGCCATCGGCACCAACCGTTCGCGATTGTTGTTAATCCAACGACCTACCCACCATGAGCAATACATTGCCGGTGATGTACCGATGAAGACGATCGTTTTCAAAGACAGCGCCGCCTCATCGTCGGACCTTGCCTATCAAATTCGCGATACGGGTTTGGTTTCGTTGCCAAACACACGGACGGTTGCCGGAACTCAAATTCAAATTGACCAATGTCCGTTCTCCACGGCCATCGTGCTTACGCAAGACCCGTTGGTTGTCAGTAAACTCACTCAATCGTACGAACGCGTTGGGCAACAGTCGATCATGCAAATGCACACCGAACTGACCCAGCAATGGCTGGCAATCATGCAATTGATCGACACCCAAATGGGAAGAATGGGAAAAAGCTCAGCCGCTGCCAGCGGTGCGCTCAACGAAGCCGTATCTGCATTCCGCACGGCACAACCAATGATCGCCAGCAGCAGCCCCCAAACAGCGCTGGACTACATCAATCGAACCGACGAGCGGCTGGCGTTCATGAGACGCGAGATGATCACCGGACCGCTTGGCATGTTTCAATCAAAAACATCGACGCCATTCGTCGTCCATTGCAGCCTGATTCCTCTTCACTGGGAACTAGCCAGCCGATTAACGTCGACTCAATGGAAGCCAAACGCACTGGTTGGAGGTGATTTTGAAAACCTCCAACAGATGAGCGGATGGCAAAACCAACGGCTTGATGACGAGTCACTTATCACAGAAGTCAAACTCAACAAAGAATCGACCGTCGATGGTCAATATGGACTGCTGCTTTCGGTCACACCAAGGGCTGCGATGCCCAACTTGGTTGAGGCCCCTCCACTTTGGATCACGTCGCCTCGCATCAATGTAAAAGCCGGTCAATTGGTGCGAATTCACGGTTGGGTCAACGTCCCTAATGTCATCCAAGGTTCTCATGATGGACTAACGATTACTGATTCATTGGGCGGACCAGATATGGCCGAACGAATCCCAATCACCAAAGGCTGGCAAGAGTTCGTGCTTTATCGAGGTGCCAAAACTAACGGAACATTCGATGTGAAATTCACGCTCAACGGTGTTGGTGTTGCGATGCTCGACGAGGTTACGATTCGCGCCATCGAACTTCCACAACCAAGCTCACGACAGGCTCGGAACCAATAGCAGTCGCAGCGGAGAATTCCCGCTGGAATTTCTTAACGGCTCGGTGGCTTGCGTTCAATTAATTTCTTTGACTGGAGCAAGCCTGCCAGTTACTTCACCGCGTCAAACGCGGCTCGCATTTTCCCAAACTCTGTCGGCACCCGCTCGAACGCATTTGGTTCTTCATACTCGAACACGACGTAACCACGATATTTCGAGTCGACGATGATCTTGGCGATTCGATCAAAGTCCGCCTCGTATGGTTTCTTTTCAGTGTCTTTCATTTTGACTTTGAACTGAATGTTAACCGCAAACGGCAAGCACATTGCGATGTCACGATACGGGTCATCGGAAAAGAAATTCCCGGTGTCCAGATTGACGCCGAACCAATCGCCTTTGACCGACCTCACGATTTCAAGCACTTGGTCAGCGGTTAAATCACCGTGATTCTCAACACCGATGAACACTCCTTTTCCCGCTGCATAATCAACGCAAGTTTGCAATGATTGGATCGCGTTGGTTTTCGCCTCTGCCGAAGCTTCCAATTGCTTGCGCGTTCCAGCAAAAAATCGAATGTGTGGCGCCCCCAAAACCGCCGCGCGGTCAATCCACTTTTTCGCATCCGCGATTTCTTTGTCGAGTCTTTCGCCTTTAGGAAGCGTAAAATTATTTCCGATTGCGGTTCCGACGATCGGCACGCCCATCAAATAGGCATGTCTTTTCAATCGCAAGAAATATTCCTCGTCGGCGTCTGGCGGAAAAAAGTAACTGGTCAATTCAGCCGCACATTTTTGCGACGCACAGTAATCGACAAACTCAAACATGTTGATCGATTTGCCTTCAGGCGTTTGAGGTTTGCCTTTCATGAACGCGAAATGCTTGCGAAAGGAATAGGCGGCCAAAGCGAACTGAACGTGGCCTTGATCGACGGATCGCAATGGCTCTTGCGAGACAACGTTTGGAGTCGACAGCAACACACCAGAACCACCAACTGCGATCGCAGAAAGAAAACGTCGTCGGTCAATGGATTTTTTCGCACCGGCATTCCGTTGTGGCGATGGAGTCATTATTTATGCTGCCTTTGATTTTTGTTTTCGACGCGTCGATGTTTTTTTCAATTTCTTCGACGTCATCTTAGCAGTTGTCGTTTTCTTTTGGGTGGGCTTTGCCCGTTTTTTCGCAGCGGTTTTGACAACGGCGCCGACTTCGTTTCTCACGTTGTTTTTCGCATCCCTGGCCTCCGCAACAATCTTTGCTTTTTCCAGCTTGTCCGCCGCAGCAACGATCGCCTTTTGCTTGGGCTTCATTTGCTTCATCGCCTTGGACGATTCCTGTTTTGTCGCGAGTCGACAAAGTATCGCATTTCCCCGTTTGCCTTCTTCGATCGCCGCCCCTGTCTTTCGCATCACGTAAGCGATCCGCTGAGCGTCGTGGCGTTTGATGCCCATGCAACTGGCAAGCTCTTTCGTGTCAAACGTTTTCGGAAGCTTTTTGGGTAGCAAGCTATGTAGATCGTGAACCGTCTTGAACGTGTAGGCGTCTTCCATATCCAAAATCAACCGATCGGAAACAACAAAGTCTCCTGCTCTTCGTCGGCGTCGTTTTCCATGCCCCGGATAACGAATCTCTTCAATCTGAATTAGCGGAGTGATCAAAGTCAGATTCGGATGCGGGAACACGCGCGTGAAATAAATTAGCTCATCAAACAGATCGAGAATTGAACCCTTTCGTGGACTCCATCTTCGGTCGACTTCTTTTCCATTCTTGCGGTTCAACTTGATCAAACGCTTTCGCGAGACGAGTGGCTTTACCACGTCGACTGTATATCCGTCGTGGAGCAGCTTGTTGATTTTGTCGCGGATCGCAGCAAGTCCGCTGCGCTGAATCTCCATCAGCCGACCACCATTGACGACGTCGATTCGATATCGGCCAAGCTTGACCTCGATGTGCGAATTCGACTCGCGAAATTTTTCTTTAAGCTGTCGGTGAAGTGTCGTTTCCATGAGCTGCTAATCCATTTTTTCTGAGGCATCCAAGCCAACATTGCCATTGATCGTTATCGGCCACGCAGTGCCAACTCCCCAACCCAAACCTCGCGCCAAAGGTGAACAAAGTCACATCAATCGCATTTTCGTTTTTTAAAACACTCAAGCCGATCAATAAAGACCGTTTAGCCTCGGCGTTTAAAGTTGACCCAATTTTCGCACCTTTGCTATACTTCCGGTGCTGGCATCAACGAATGAGCCATTGCGTTAGTTTTGTTTCTGGCTTTTTCGTCTCCGGTTCAGGGAAATGCAGAGAGTGCCGATAAAGTAGTTATCTGTTCCCAGGTAGAACTCCAACGGCATCGTTACAAATAACTGGACGCTGTTACTGTTCCCTTGCAACCAAAAATTTTTATCAGTAACAACTCCAAACACCATCGCCGCGTTAGATCCCGACCCGGATCGCACGCTCAACCACCCCAGGAAGTGCAATGTCAACCTCCACCTCACGCGGAATTCTTGAAGAAATCACACACTGCATCGGCAACACTCCACTCGTTCGGATGCGCCGCGTCACCGAAGGCTGTGTCGCCGAAGTGATCGCAAAAGTCGAAAACATGAATCCGCTTTGGAGCGTCAAAGATCGTATTGGTCGCGCCATGATCGACGCGGCAGAACGCGATGGATTGATCACACCAGAAACCACCATCATCGAGCCTACCAGCGGCAACACCGGGATTGCCCTCGCGTACGTTTGTGCGGCTCGCGGTTATAAAATGCAAGTCACCATGCCTGACTCAATGTCGATCGAGCGGCGGCGATTGGTCGCAGCGCTCGGAGCAGAAGTCATCCTCACACCTGGCGCCGAGGGCATGCCGGGCGCGATTCGAAAAGCCACCGAGATCGCGAACTCTGGCGGCAACTATTTCATGCCGCAGCAATTCAACAATCCAGCCAACCCCGAAGTCCATCGAAAGACTACAGCCGAAGAAATCTGGCGCGACACCGAGGGCCAAATCGACATCTTGGTTTGTGGCGTCGGAACGGGCGGTACAATCACCGGTTGTAGCGAAGCTTTGAAAGCCAAAAAACCTGAACTGATTTCGATCGCTGTTGAACCTATCACCAGCCCCGTAATCTCACAACGAAAAGCTGGCGAAGATCTCAAGCCTGGCAAGCACGGAATTCAGGGCATCGGAGCCGGATTTATCCCCGACGTTTTGAACGTTGACATCATCGATGAAGTCATCACTGTCAACGACGATGACTCGATTCAAATGGCCCGCGACATGGCAACGAAAGAAGGCCTGTTCTGCGGGATCAGCTGTGGCGCTGCCGCGACTGCTGCAATTCGAGTCGCAAAACGTCCTGAGAATAAAGGCAAAATGATCGTCGTGATGCTTCCCGATCTTGGCGAGCGTTACCTCTCGACTCGGCTGTACCCCGGCGGCGAATAAAATGATTTGCTTGCTCGATTGAACAAGACAATTCGAAGAATTCAAACCAAACGAAGCCCACCTTGAACCATTCAAGCGTGGGCTTTTTCTTTCCCTATCAAAAAACGCTATCTGAGGGTGCCCGATCTGACGTCAGCGAGAGCTCTCTATATCAATCCGATTCAATCGAGCAGCGCAATTTAGGTGAACGAGCGACTTCGAATTACTTGAAAGCCGAAATGCTGGCCAATATATTGAGAGGTCTCGTTAATGAACTTCCAACAATTCTCGATGGTATCCCACTGTGAAACTTTCTCAGTCAACACCTACGTATGTCTTCGCGCTCGCGTTGACTTTCATCCTTTCGAATTCACTGTACGCTCAAACCACTCAATGGATTGATCACCGCGATGGGTTCTGGGGTGATTCATCGAACTGGTCCAACGGTGCTCCGGGCGCGACATCCGAGGCTCGCATTCGAGTCGGAAAAGTCACCCAGAACAACATCGGCGGAGCAACGGTCAAGAGCCTCACGTTTGACTTTAGCACCAGCGACTTGATTCTCGAAACTGACCTGACCATCACAGATCATTTTTTCTGGGACAGTGGCGAAGTCATCGGCCCAGCCAAATTGATTCTGACAGGAACGGCACTAGTCGAAGATGGCAGGTTGACTGGAACTGTAGACAGCACCGCCGACGTTACCGTTACCCCGTTTGTGTTCTTCAACGGAGCCGGCGGCGATGGCGTTTGGAACAATTTGTCCGGAGCCAAATTCAACCTTGGCGAGGACGCCGACCTTGCGTTTGACAGTCAGTTCAACAACAACACTGGAGCGGTGATTCGAAAACTTGATGGTTCAACGGAATCTCGATTTAACTGGAACTTGAATTCAACCGGCTTGATCGCTGTCGATGGTGGAAGACTTTCGCTGCTTGGAAACTCAATTATTGACGGAGAGATCAATATCGCGACGGGCGGAACACTTGACTTGGGAACAATCAAGGACTTCACTTTTGGCGCGAACGCGGTCATCAATGGCGGTGGCGTATTTGAGGTCAGCGCAGGAGACATGTTTGTCGACCATACGCTGAACGTGAACTCAAACATGCGGCTTGACGGTACAAGTGAGATCTATGGATCAGGCACCATTAACGTCAACGGTTTTCTGGATTGGGATTCTTCTAACAAGATGAAAGGTACGGGCGTCACCAATGTTTATGGCGATTCACTGATCACTGGTGGCGGATTGGAACGGACGCTCAACAACCATGGCTATGTAGATTTTCAGCCTTTCACATTCCTTGCCGGCACCAAATCGACTTCGGTTTGGAACAACAAATCTGGGGCGGTTCTCGACATTACCAACGACCAAGGATTCGCATTCACCGGTCGGTTCAATAACGAAGCCGGAGCGATTTTTCGAAAATCTGCAGGCACGGGTACTTCAAGCATTTCATGGGATTTCTACAACTACGGCGTCATCGATGCTGGAAGTGGAACCATGCGGTTCACAGGCGACTTTTTCCAGGGAGCCTCTGGTGAGATTCGATTGAATGGTGGCACGGTCGACATTACTGACTCCAATGGAACATTTGATGGTTCGTTCTCAGGTGCTGGCATTGTCGACATGGCTTCGGCGCGCGTGACCGGGCATCTCACTCCTGGCAATTCCCCAGGTACGCTTGAGTTTACAGGCGACTTGGAACTCACTGGCTCGGCAGAGATAAATTTCGAATTGGGTTCTGTTTCAGACTTGGTCATCGTCGGCGGCGATCTGACACTTGACGGAACGCTCAACATTTTCGGAACATCAGGATTCGGCGTTGGCGAGTATCTTCTATTCGACTACGAAGGGACGCTGGTCGACAATGGACTGGAAATTGGAACCGCACCATCTGGTTTTTATTACGAGATCATTACCGACACCGCAAACTCACAAATTCGTTTTGGTGTTTCAGTTCCCGAACCCAGCACGGTAGCATTATGCGGCTTGGTCGCTGTCGGGTTGTTCACACGTCGCCGCAGAATCTAGAGCGGCTCCTTGACCACCAGCAAATGCTCAACGCTAGCCCCCCAGCGAATTGACAAGCGGCAAGTCGAAAGACAACCGGCTCAGTTGAGTATTCGAGTGAACTCGCTTCGAATCTCTGTTCGTGTATCGCTTACCGTTTTTTCAAGTCTTGCGGCGTCTTCGAAGTTCAAAAGGTACGCAAGTTTGGCGAGGCTTTTTTCTTTCTCGGGCAAGTCATGCCTTGCGGTTGTATTCATCAAACGCAAGCGGGCTTCGACGCTGCGGAGAAGCTGGTAGCCTTCGCTTAATCGTTTTCCTGAGGCTGAGTCGAGGTATTTCATCTCAACCAATTTCTCGATCGCGTTCAGCGTGCCTGGAACAAGCACGGAATCATTTTCGCGAGCGTATTTCAATTGAAGCATCTGAATGGCGAACTCAACATCGACAGTTCCGCCCTCTCCACGTTTCAAATTTCTAACACTGGCATCGTTTTGCATTGCCTGACGCATTGAATCAATCTGGCCAGCCATCTCCGGATTCCACTCAACCGTCTTGATCGCACGATGGACCAATTCCATCGCTCGGGTCCGGTTGGCGTCAGCCCCGAAAACGGGACGGGCTTTGCAGAGGGCCTGTCGTTCCCACAACTGCCCTTTCCCCGACTCAAAATATCGTTGAAATTCTTCCATCGAAACAGCAAGCGATCCGCTCCTGCCTGTCGGGCGCAAACGGCTGTCAATTTCGTACAGTCGCCCCAGCGTTGGGTGATGGCCAAAAAACTGCGTAAGCTGTGCCGCGAGTTCGCTAAAGAAAAACTGGCCGGTGACTCCTTCCTTTAAACTCGCTCGAAACTGATGATTCTTTTCGCAGTCAGATTCGTAAAGAAATATCACATCGAGATCGCTGTGATAATTTGGCTCGCGGCCACCAAGCTTTCCCAGTCCCAAAATGACCAACGGACACTCGCCCATCGAGAAATCAGGCGAATCAGAATTTGCATGTTTCAAAAACAGCTGTTGGTACAAATATTGAACCACCGTTTGCAAACAAATTTCTGCAATGTGCGAGAGCGTTTGATTCGTTTGACGGACATCGTCACGGCCAAGAATGTCTCGAATACCGACTCGCATGTGCTGCGTATTTTTGAAACTGTGAATAATCGGAGCAAGGTCGACCGCGCCCTTGGAAAGTTCATCCATGCTCTCAGCCAGCCAATCGCGCGAAGGTAAAGCATCGAGTTGAAGTGCATCCACCAACTCATCGATCATCCCGGGATTGCTTTTGAGAATACCAACCAAATAATCGCTGGACGCACAGAGCCGAACATACAAACTGAGCGTTGGCGGGTTGAAACTGAACAATTCCCACAAAATCCCTTTGGCCCCCAGACAATCACTTACTGTTGCAAGTGTGACCAACGCCTGGTCGGGGTCGGGAGTTTGCGAAAGCTCAGACAAAAGAGCAGGAGCGACGGAAGCTAAAAAATGCTTACAACGGCGGCTGGACAAAAACTGCGTCGGCTCTTTGGCAAGATCCATCAAATTTGAAAAAGCAGCATTTACATTTTGAAACCCATACGGCATTAAAACCGATTCGACCATTCCCTCATCTGGATCGCCGTCAAGAATCAAGTCGACCTCAAGCGGAACAGTTTGTTCATCGAAGCGATGTGGCATCCCCATCGTGTTTCGCATTGAACCAAACGCTATGCCGAATGCACCGTGGAGCAAATGATTGAGCACCTTGCGATTACTCTCGGTTGTCTCCATTAGCGTTTGCTGGAACTGGAGAAGTGCTGATTGATTACCCGAATCGATAAATCCCATCCGAATCGCGATTTTTCTTAACTCAATTTCATCCACCGGAATCGTATGCGTTTGGAGGTCGAACATCATCTGCAAGCGATGTTCGAGCTTACGCAACCATTCGTAATTTTGCGAGAGCACCGTTGCTTCGGCGGACGACAAACACTTGGCACGCTCCAATTTCCTGATCGCGTCAAGCGTATTGGTGGTACGAACCTCTGGCAACTCGCCACCGTTTAGCAATTGCAAAAATTGAATGATAAATTCGACATCGCGAATCCCACCGTGCCCTGTTTTTACATTCGTGCGATCTTCGCCTGATGCAGCAGCACGTCGTTCGATTTTCCGTTTCAAAGCTTTGACACCGGAAATGTCGGCCCTACTGAGATTGCGACGAAAAATCCAAGGGGCCAATTGGTCCAGCAATCGCTTGCCCAGTTCGATGTCCCCTGCGATCGGCGACGCCTTGATCAAGGCCTGCCGTTCCCAAGTTCGCCCAAGCAAATCGTAGTACTGAACCATCGCTTGAAACGGAGAACAGAGTTTGCCGCTTGATCCATTCGGTCGCAGTCGCAAATCAACTCGATAAGCCGCACCAAGCTCGGTTGTCTCGCCGATCAGTTTGACCATCAGCCGGCAAAGCCTCTCGAAAAACTCCTGATTTGAAATTTTCGCGAGGCCAGTTGAATTCGTCATTCCGCGTTCATCGTAGAGCATCACTAAATCGATATCACTGGAATAATTCAATTCGTGTCCGCCAAGTTTACCCATCGCCAACACAACAAACTGGCTGGGCTGGTTCGCAGAACTGAGAGGCTCCCCCAACTTTTTTTCTAAATCGTTTCGCGCCCAATGATAGGCAGCCTCAACCACTGCAGATGCGACCGAAGAAATTTGGTCGGTGATAGGTTCGAGACGCCATCCTACAATCAGGTCACCGATCCCGATCCGCAACGTTTCACGATGCTTAAAGCGGCGCAGAATCTTCATCGCTTCGGTGACATTTTTCGCTTGTTGAATTTCAGCGACCAACAGTTCGACGGTTTGCTCGCGTGTCAGGAGGTTCCCCTTGGCTCTCCAGGCCTCCTGAAATTCCCATTCGCCACGAATCAAAAGGTCGCTCAAATACTGGCTGGTAGAAAACAACGACAACAGATCAGGAAAAGAATGCGACAGTTCAACATCGACGTTTGAATTTGAAATCAGCCGCTCAAGATTATTGATCGAGCGGTCTGGGTCACTGATCGCGGGCAGGTGTTGTTGAAGCTGACTCAGCAGTTGCTGAACTTTCTCGCTGGGCAATCCTGATTCTGCAATCGAACGGAGGTTGGCCATGCCCCGTTTTGCATCGACAACGCCGATCTTTGTCAGCCAAGTTGATAACTGCTGATCATCCGCAAGCTTTTCTATTTCGAACGTCATGTATTAAAAGAATTGAGCCAGAGTTACTAACAGGAAAAAAGCCATCGGTGGCAACAGAATCATCGCCAAACAAACGCTTGCAATACGATAGCTGTTTCGTACTCTTGCCAGTGCACCGACGCAATAGATCAACCAAAGCCAGGCAAAGAATGGGCCGTACTCGAGGGTTGATCCAATCCAACAAGTTATCGCAGCGACCAGCGTGCCAATCAACATCGACTGCATCGAGAACTGAGTTTTGTCTGTAGTGCTAGGTCTTTCTACGCTCAAAAGTTTGCTCCGCGATGCCTGAACAGATATATATCGACGCTTAACCCTAACACGCTGCTGGAGCGGTTGGAAATATCACGCGGTTTGAAAGCTATACTGGCGAGTCGGCTAGAAATGCCCAGGCTGGATTGAAAGTCCTAGCGGAGGGTATTCTACTTCGCATGTTCTATCCAGACTTAGTTTTGTCACAAGTAACAATTGGAATAATTTCCGTCAGCCGGAACGGATCATTTCTTTGATCAATAAATGAGTTTGCAAGAATTGCGAACTCGGGACGAATCACTCACATGTCAGATTCTCAAAACGTCAGTCACTGGATCCACCTAGTCAAAGACGGTGATTCAGCCGCAGCAAACCGCATCTGGCAACACTACTTTGACCGCCTCGTGCGGTCTGTGCGTCAGAGGCTTTATGGTCAGAACCGCGCCGTGTCGGATGAGGAAGACATTGTTTTGAGTGTCTTTGACAGTTTCTATGCCGCAGCGGAAAAAGGACGCTTTCCTGACCTCGCGGACCGCGACGACCTCTGGCGGCTCTTGATTACCATGTCGGCTCGGAAAGTAATCGACAAACGACGTCACGACCAGCGGCAACGACGTGGGGGAAACGTCGCCATTCATTCCCTCGATGGTGGTAAAGAGGATTCGATTATCATTGAAGCAATCGGCAGCGAACCATCTCCGGACATGGTTTTAATGATGCAGGAATCGGTTGAGCAACTTTTTTCTCATTTGGGTGTCGGGCAACTGCAAGAATTAGCGGGTGTCAAATTAGAGGGGTATTCGAACGCGGAAATTGCCGAACGATTTGAATGCTCTGAGCGAACGATCGAGCGTCGTTTGCACCTTATTCGTGAAAAATTACAACAAGAATTGATCTCAAACGATGACAATGCACCGGAAAAAACTACCGATCGCGGCGCTGGAACGGATTGACGATTTTTGCGCCGATTTTGAACGCGGGTGGCAATCCAACCAGCCGCAGACGATCGAGTCCGCCATTCCTTCTGATCTTTCCGACGACGAACGAGCATTACTGCTTTCCGAGTTGCTGGTTCTGGAGATCGATTATCTTCGCCGCAAGGGAAAATCACCTGAGCTAGAAGACTACGTTGACCGCTTCCCGGACGACGACACAGCAATCCGCGAGGCGTTGGGAATTCAGCCAGCCAATGCCGGAGGTTTTAAGCCACCGAGCGTTGAGCAAATTTCCAAACTATTTCCGAAGCTTGAGATTACGGAATTGCTCGGCGCTGGCGGCATGGGAGCCGTCTACAAAGCCCGGCAATCGGGGCTCAATCGAATCGTCGCTCTGAAGATTCTCCCAGAAGAGTTTGGGCACGATGTCAAGTTTGCACTGCGGTTCACTCGTGAAGCGCGAACATTGGCGCGGCTGAACCACCCCAACATTGTTTCCGTTTTCGAATTCGGTAACGTCGACGACATCTATTATTTCCTGATGGAGTATGTCGATGGCTCGACGCTTCGTGACGTTGTTCAATCTGGAGAGCTCGCCCCCGAACATGCACTTACCATCGTCCCCCATCTTTGTGATGCACTGCAATACGCACACGACCAGGCTGTCGTTCATCGCGACATCAAACCGGAAAACATTTTGATGGGCAAAGATGGTTCAGTCAAAATTGCCGACTTTGGACTCTCACGAATCCTTGGCAACAAGAACGACGCAACTGCGCAAACAGCCTTAACACGAGCCAACCAAGTGCTTGGTACCCCTCGCTACATGGCACCGGAACAGCTGGAAGGTTCGAACCGAGTCGACCACAGAGCAGACATCTATTCACTCGGCGTTGTTTTCTACGAAATGCTGACGGGTGAACTTCCAATCGGGCGATTCGAAGCACCGTCACAAAAAGTACAAATTGATGTTCGGCTGGACGAGGTCGTCCTACGCACTCTCGAAAAGGAACCACTTAGGCGATACCAAGCTGCCAGTGAAATCAAAACGGATTTGCATTTGATCTCGTCGAGTTCCGAGCAAGCGAATGCTCCGACGATGATCCACGACACACAAGGAGCTGTGGGTGATAGAGCTGAGATGCCAGGTCCGCCAGCGAGCCTTCAACAACAGGAGACTGCGGCCCGATTGCTTTTGTCACGTCGTGAGTTATTGGATCGCGTCAAAGCTTCGCTTCGCTTTCTTCGCAATGGACAGATCATTCAAATTTTCGTCGGCGTGGCATTGATTCTCATTGGCGCGATGTGCTGGACGCAAAACATCGGCATTGTTCATCGCGTTGTTTGCGGAGTCGTCCTGCATGTCTACGGAGTCGGCGTGATTGCTGCAGCAGCGCATGTTTGCACTCGCATCGGTCGAATGGATTACTCTCAACCTGTTAGCAAGGTTCGTGAAATGTTGGATCGGGTTCGCAAGGCTTATTTAATCACAGGCCCGGTGATCGGTTTCCCCTGGTGGCTGATGTGGCTACCTCTTGCCGTTGCGATTGGATTTGACGCCGTGCTCCACCCGAACTGTCTTTGGGTGTCGCTGGCGACTGGCATTCCTGGACTGGTTATTTCTTTGTGGCTTTACTTGCGAGTTCTTAACTCCAATAAGGCCTCAGCTAAGAAGTGGCAGAAAGAGTTTGCTGGTGATGGAATCTCGCGAGCCTATCAAATCCTTGAAGAAATCGAGAGAGCTCGAATTGATTGAGGGAACACGGCCACGAATCGCAATAGGAACTTTCGCGGATCGTTGAATTGGTTCGTTGTGACGGCATGAGGTGTTTTGACCTGTGCCCGCAGAGGCATGCTCTCGCAAAAGCGTGAAGCATGGCCCCGACGACTGATGCCAAATGACAGTGCCTTGCCTTTTGGTTTCGCAATTATGCTCGGCGATCACACCCTGGCACTCACCTCTCACATCCAGCGTGAAGCTTGGCACCGTCGTTTTGTTTAAAAGTTTTCATAATTCCCACATGAGATTGCTATGTCTACATCTATTGAGCTGCCGCAACCTTCACCGGTAAAACGGCGACACGACCTTGATTCATTGCGTGCCGTAGCCATGCTGCTTGGTATCGTCCTGCATGCAGCACTTGCGTTCTCCCCGATTCCGTGGACGGTAAAGGACTCTCAACAAGGCGAGTTCTACTACGTGTTGTTTGCGGCAATCCATGGATTTCGCATGCCTCTGTTCTTTTTGCTAAGCGGGTTCTTTACCGCGATGCTATGGCGAAAGCGGGGACTTGGCGGGCTGATCCAGCAACGGCTGAAACGAATTTTATTGCCATTGGTGATTGGCTGCTTCACGATCATTCCAGTAATGTGGGCTGTCAGTATCTTCGTCTCCCAAGCCCCAACCGATTCCCTTGAAACCAAATACTTTGACGCCGCTGTTGCCGGCGATGTCGAAACCGTTCGCTCTGCCATCGAGTCGAAGAAAATTGCGATCGACATGCTCCACCCGAGTTCCGGAGCCTCGATGTTGACATCGGCTGCGTTCTGCGGCGAAACGGAAATGGTCAAAATGCTTTTGCAGCAGGGAGCCGAAGTTAACCAGCGAAACAGTGACTCAGGGACGGCACTTCATGCTGCGATATTTATGGGAAGTGTGGAAGCAGCAAAACTACTGCTGGATGCCGGAGCGGACCCCGAGGCGAAAGACGCAAACGGAGTTACCCCCAAGGACAACTTGAAGGTAGATTTTGGAACGACCAACTACATCGCGCAAATGTACGGCCTGACGGTGGACGAAGCTGAGCTCAACACTAGCCGTGCTGACATTGCGGAAATGCTTGGCGTGGGTGATGCGTTTTCCGCCGATGCATCTTCGCCCGGGCTGGGCGCACTTTACGGACTCTTTTTCCTTCTCCCAGCCTTCATGCATCTTTGGTTCCTGTCTTTCTTGTGCTGGCTGGTCGCAGGCTTTGCAGTCTACGCTGCTGTTGCCACAGTTGTAAAAGTGGATCGCCTTCCGATCTGGCTATTCTGTTCTCCAATCAGCTTATTATGGCTCGTGCCGCTGACGATGCTTTCTCAGCACTTCATGGAATCGGGAACGTTCGGTCCGGGTACGTCGGTGGGATTGCTGCCCATCCCGAGTGTGCTTGGCTACTACGCGATCTTCTTTTTCTTCGGTGCGATTTATTGGGACCTCGACGATAGCGAAGACATCCTTGGCCGTTGGTGGTACCTCAGCCTTCCAATCGCACTGCTGATCGTATTCCCAATCGGATTCGATTTGATCTCAGGGACGCTGGGAATTCTTCCAGAGGATTTCGCGGGAACGAGCAAGCCGTTGTTGGCAAACCTAATGCAAGCTCTGTTCGTCTGGCTAATGACTTTTGGTTCGATCGGCATGTTTCGTCAACTACTCTCAAAGGAAAGTAAAACGATGCGCTACATTTCCGATTCGTCGTACTGGCTGTACGTGGCCCATCTTCCGTTGGTTATTTTCGCCCAGTGGTTCGTTAAAGATCTTCCGATTCCCGCGATGCTTAAGTTCGCTGGAATCATAGTAGTCGTCTCCGCTTTTCTGTTGCTGACGTACGAGTACTTGGTTCGCTATACGATGATTGGTAGTCTGCTAAACGGTCCCAAAAAACGGTCCAAAAAAACGTGAGAAACGCGTGGCGAATTAGGATTGGCGGGCCAGCATTCGAGTGAGCAAATTGCTTTCGAAAAAATGCGATTCAGAAGACACCCTGCGTCGTGGATCTTGTTAAAGATCCTGAGACGGGAGAGCAATTCAGGATCTTCAACAAGATCCACTACGAAAGAAATAATCATCGCATTGAGAAATAATCATCTATGTGATGCGAAAGCAATTTGAGATTGCGTTTACATTTCCCCGTTTACAACGCGTTGCGGTAACGCTTTTTAGGTTTGGCCGGTGGAAGTTTCGGCTCGGTCTTTTCACGGATCTCGTCGATTTCATCCTGCAACGGATCACGCTTCAACTGGACGTTGATTTTTTGCTCGATCCGAGTCAGCTCGCCACCCTGCTCTGGCGTTACCATAGAAAACGCGACGCCTTGTTTGCCCATTCGGCCAGTTCGCCCGACGCGATGGACATAGTCGTCACTAAGTTCAGGAATGTCGTAGTTAATAATGTGCGACACGTTGGTAATATCAATTCCACGACCAACCACGTCCGTGGCGACCAAATAACGAACATCCGAGCTTCGGAAATTCTTCATGGTTCGATCGCGTGCAGACTGAGTCATGTCACCATGCAATGTGCCAACCGCATCAAACTTTTTCTGCTTGAAGAGTTTGCGATAAAGCTTTTCGGTGCCTAGTTTCGTTCGGCAGAAAATAATCGCTTGCTCGGGTTTCTCACGCTCCAAAAGTTTGACCAGAATGTCATACTTCATTTTGCCAGGAACGGTTAAGTAGAACTGTTCAATCGTTTTCGCAGCGACACTGTCTTTTGAAAAATTGATTACCTTCGGGCGATACATATATTGTTTTGCCAAACGTCGAATGGGGTCAGGCAATGTAGCGCTGAGCAGCAACGTCTGTCGCTCCTTGGGACAACGTCGAAGAATTTTTTCGATCGCTGGACGGAAACCGATATCGAGCATTCGATCGGCTTCATCCAAAACAACAAACCATAGTTGATCAATGTTGAGCGTTCCACGACTGAGGTGGTCAATTACTCGACCGGGTGTTCCGACGACGACATGCGCGCCGCGCTGAAGCTGATTGATCTGACCTTTAATGGGTCGGCCACCATATAGACAGACACAGCTAACATTGTCTTGATCTGAAAGGCGACGAAATTCGTTCTCGACCTGAACTGCCAGCTCGCGAGTCGGCGTCAAAATCAGAGCTTGCGGTTTGGCTTTTTTGACGCTCAAATCCAACTGTTCGAGAACGGGAATCGCAAAGGCGGCCGTTTTCCCCGTACCAGTTCGAGCTTGCCCGATTACGTCGTATTCCTGCATTGCCAAGGGGATAACGCCGGCTTGGACGGGTGAAGGTTTTTCGTAACCAACTCGCTCGAGCGTCTCCAGCATTTTTTTTGAAAGTCCCATGTGCTGGAAGGACAAAATTTGTTTGCGTTTGACGACTTGTTTAGCCACAGTATGAGTCGATTCGTCCGTTAGTTGATGAGCCAGAATAGTCTCGAAATTGGATACTCTACAAAGTAACTAGGCTATCCCGGCAAACAAATACGGTCAACGTGAGTTCTCGGTTCAAAGCGGGTTTTGAGCGAAGAACACAATGAGTTGGCCATGAAATGGGACGAACCCAAGACTACAAAATCAGACGAAAGTCACTTTTGATGATAAATGAAATAGCAGAAGCCATATTGATGGCTTTAAATGACCCCGCTCAATTGCCACGAATTGTGGCTTTGGCCCAGTCGATTCCCACACTTAGTAACGATGACGTGGACGAATTGGTTGATCGCCTGCTGGGTTTTGAGGACGAGCTTCAGGCAGCCAGCCCGGCCGAAAACACTCAATCCATCCAGATTGACCAGCTCATTCAGCCGGTTGTCCACCAACTCACCCAGCGCGAATCCAAACTAGCCGCCGAAGAAGATCCTGACCGTCACTGGTCCCCCGCGCGTCTGGGCAACCTCCAATCGCTATACCGATACACTCCCGCGACCAGCGATCTTCGCAACCATTTGTTGCGCTGGATCGCAGTTGAAGGGAGTGAAGAAAGCCTAACCGTCTGGACAGATTTGATCTGCGACGATCCGCCAGAACATCGGCTAGGAATCGTGTTGGCGTTTGGCCCACTGATGCAACCTGGATTTGCCCCTCAAGACTGGATGCTGTCCCAGTTGATCAACAATGCGACAGGACATTCGCAAATCGCTCCAGCAATTTTTGACCTGTTCAATTACTACTATCGCAACGACAAAGTTGAAACACATCCGGCAGAAGAGAGGGTGGATGAGCTCACGGAATTGCTTGGTCAGCTAGTCGGTCAACTTGGAAAAATTGAAGAAGGCGATTTCCCAAAACAATTTGGCGCCAGCCAGATCAACCAACTGGTTTCCGATTCCGTCGCCTTGATCGTTGCACTGTGTGATACGTTTGCTCAACTCGAGCATGAACCGGCAATTGGAAAACTCCATCAAGCACTTGGCTTGCGTCACCGAAGAGTGCAAACCGAATCTGCGGCGGCGCTTGCCCGCCTGGACGATGAGCTCGGTCGGCAAACTTTGATTGAGCTTGCCCAACAACCCGTTGCACGCTTGCGTGTGCTCGCCTATGCGGAAGAGCTTGGTTTCAAGAACGATATTTCGTTGGAGCTCCAAGGCGAAATCGCATTAGCAGAAAGCCACCTGGCAATTTGGCTTTCAGAGCCAGCTCAAATGGGGCTCGCGCCAAGCAACATCGAGTTTCTCGAGAGCCGCGAAATGTACTGGCCAAGCTACGAACATCCAGTTCACTGCTACCTGTTCAAATATTCTTATGGCTCTGGCGATCAGTCACACACCAACATTGGAATTTGCGGGCCGATGACCCACGCTTTTGCGGCTGACCTCCAGCATCTATCGCCAGAGGACATCTACGCTGCGTTTGCAGGCTGGCAAACCGTGCACAATGAGATCTATCAAATTTCGCTTTCTCGAGCAGAACAGATCTTCCCAAATGATTGGCGACGGCTGATGTCAAATCTGAATGCGGAAGAATTTTCAGAATTAGAACCTCGCACAGCAGCCAGCTTTTTCGGAGAGATCATTTTGGTCGCGGATGCAACCAAAGATGGACAAACAGGAACGGCAATCGTTGAAAGCGAAAAAACGAACTGGTTTTCACACGGGAATGCCAGCGCACCGATCGACTCCCAAATGGCCTACGCAATTTGGCGAGGTCGTCAACTGCTGACGAGCTTTAACGAAAGTGAATCTGCCTGATCATTGCCATGGTGCATCCCGTTCGCTCTGCAACGGCAATGACATTGGCTGATTAACGGTGGGAACTGATGTTTCCCAGCTATTGCTCGAGACGCTCTCCGCGCGTTGGCCGTTGGCGCATGCCCTCGTTCAATCCATCTTCGATAAACATCCGGCTGGTCAATTCTGGATCCTGGATGAGCAAGTCCAAAATTTGATCAGCTGAGTACGACTGCATGCCGAGTCGCAGGCCAATCGCATAACGGTTGATCAACGCGTCTCCAGTTTTGATGCAGTATTTAGCGTCAGAATGAAGCGTGCCGAGAAAGGCCAAATGGCCCGTTTCATTTCTGCTTTCAGCGAGTTTTGTCTCAAATCGAATGAGGTCACCAACAACAACCCCTGCCTTAAAACTCGGATTGTAGTTGGCACGCACATCGAATTCACTTGGATAACTTGGTAATCCGGCGCGCTCATTGTGCAGCCTCGACTTAGAGCGAAACGAAAATTGTTTTTCAAACTCAACTGTTTCTTGTTGAGCATTTAGTTTTTCAGGCAAATGAAGTGTAAGGTCAACCGAATCGTACGGCGATCCTTTTCCTCTGCACGCGATCTCAAACTTCGTCGGGCCCAAGATCTCAAACTGAACTGAATATTGCGGGCGATCCCTTTCCGTATCGAATTTTGAGTCAGACTCGTAGACTGCCAACTCAAAAACGTGCCTTCCGATTGGCACGTATCCTCGATACTCCCAATTGAAATCCATTATCAAACTGCCTGTTGAATGCGCGTTGATCTGATCAAGATCAGCGACAACAAACAGATCGAGTGATTTCACTATTTTATTGAGACCTTTTATTCTCTCAGCCAGTCGCGAGTTACTGGCGTGCAAATCGTCGAATGAAGTTTCTAATTCGTCATAGTCTTTGACTACCTTTTCCATTGCCTCCAATCGGTCGCGCGACTTGACCAACCGCGTGCGACTGCTCTTTATCCCATTAAACTCCACCCATGTAGCAACGAGGATCACGATGCAAAAAATGACGAGCAGTGCCCATCCAACTTTACTCCAGATAGCGGCGGATCTACTTTCCATCATTGGCTCCTCGAATATGAACCAGCATAAAAGGCCGCTCGCCTTGCGACGGTGCTGATTTCAAATGTGGCTCCAACCGAATCATTCTTTGAGGTTTTTTCAAATCCTCGAGATCTCTTTGAGCCGCCGGCGTCCCCACAAGAGAATAGCCATTGAGAGGCGATCTCGTTCGAATAGAAAAAGCTTCTTTCTTGTCGATCAACAATTTAAGAACGCCTTCATCAACATAATCGAATTGATAGTCGACAATATGGTGCCCCGGTGCCAGTTGAACCGTATGGTCTTCAGATGACTCGAACGCAATTTTTCCATTTCCAAAAGTCGTTGAAAGAAAGACGGGGCTACTCGTCGGGACGTAAATACGAAACGCAATATGATTCCGCCTGCCTTCAGCAAGCAGAGGCAAGTTGCGATAAGAAATCTTACTTGTGTCTTCAATAACCAACTCGCTGACGATGTACGGCAGATCTTTATTTGCTTCGTACGCAGCCTCATACTTAGTATTGAGAAGCTGTTCGCCACTCAACGCGATCCGGTATAGGCCCCCAAAAGAAACGGCTTCACGCTCTTTGAAGAGCAGCATATCTGACTGAGCTATTACCTCGGCTTCTTCAGCTTTGATACGCTCCCTCGATTGCCGGATCACGAAATAGTTGGCCAGCAGTGCACTGAGCACCAGCAAAGCCAGAAGGAACCTAATCGAAAATTTCATTTGAATTTGTCATTGCTTTGAATGAAGTCAGGCCCACAATTGGATCGCTGACAAGAAAACCAGCAGGCGGACGTTTCCGAGTGAATAGCGGTCTCGATATCCATTCCACTCGTTGTATAACCCAGCGATGGCGAAGCCAAGAAAATTATTGGCGGGAAAATTATTGGCGGGAAAACCTGAGTCACAAAAATGCTGTGGCGATGAATTTGCAAATGAACGCAAAATTGCTCGTTCAATCAAATAAGTCATTCGTGCGATGGAAGCAGCCACACGAAATAAACTTCATCAAAATCCCAGCCATTCCACCTGCAATGATCTTGGATAAGATCGTATAATCGGCCTCACACGAATTGTTCCCAACTCTCGCAATATTGACCCATGGAACCTACTGAAAAACAACATCGCATCCTGATTGCCGATGACAACGAAGCCAATCGCGAGCTTCTAGAAGCCTATTTGGCCGATCTGGATTGCGTGACCGAGATGGCAGAAGACGGTCAGGAAACGTTGGAAAAAGCGGCCTCCTTCGAGCCCGACCTGATCTTGCTTGACGTCATGATGCCGAAGCTTAGCGGTTTCGAAGTCTGCGAAAAAATCAAAGCCGATCCGAATCTCAAAAAGATCATGGTGCTAATGGTTACTGCTTTGAATGAGTTGGGCGACATCGAGCGAGCCGTCGAAGCGGGAACAAACGACTTTCTTTCGAAGCCAGTCAACCGAGTCACGCTGCTCAAACGCGTCGAAAACATGCTTCAATTAAAAGGCGTAACCGACGAGAACGAACGACTGCGCCAGTACATTCAAAAGGTAGAAGAAAGCACCTAGTCGAGCCCTGCTGGCCCAGCCCTTTGGTAGTAGACCTTTGGCAGTAGATCTTTGGCAGTAGATCTTGCGCCAACTAATTTTGCAGTGCGAGAATCAGATTCGCTGAGCAATAATGCACTGAAAAAGCACTGGGCCTTTTTTTGCAATCCGAAAGAATTCAACGTGCTCGGTTTCCAGACCTCGCTCAGGAAAAAACTTGCAGTAGTCATAGTTTTCATGCAGTGGCACGAGTCCAAGTAACCAAAAAGAAACCATTCCCATCTTCAGATAGAAAATGTTGAACGCCTGGGAAAGCAAATTCCCCTGCGACCGAGCCACATCTGCGATCATGTATTTCCCACCTTGCTTGACCAAGGTTGCCGTGAACTCCATCATCTTCGCCATGCCCTCGCGGCGAAATACGTTAAGAAAGTAGTTGGCACAAACCGCGTCGTAGTATCCAACTCGGTCATGATCAAATGCATTTTGGCAAATGATCTCTGCCGTCAGCCCTTCGGCCTTCAGTTTCTTTTGAATGCCGTCCAGCATCCCTTGAGAAATATCGATGCAGGTCACCTGCGCACCATGACGCGCTGCCATGATTACATCCTCGCCACCACCGGCTCCGAGATACAGAACCTTGTCGCCCGGCTCAATGTGATTGAGCTGATACCGTTTTGACGCACGAATTTGATTGGTCGAATAGAGTTTCGCACTTTTCTCATAAAACCAAGCTGCCCGATCGTAGTTTCTCCCGAGTTTACCGCTGTCCTTACCCACGTTTGGATTCTTTCTCAATTGCAACAAAGATTTTCAAACTCATAATTTCCCAATGCCCTCTGCGTCGTTTCGGATCCATTGGACCATCGGGCGGAAACAAAAGCACACCAGACTCTCCTGTCTGCCAATTTCAACTCCAACACGAAAAAGGAAAAGAAAGGAACACCAACCTCAGCTTAAGCCTGACAAAATTCTATTCTTTCCCAATCCAATCGGCGTACAACTCTGGACGTCGATCTCGCATGAAAAGTGTTTTCGCATGACAAGATTCTATCTCAGCCAGGTCAAGCTCGCACATCAGTGTTTCATCTGTCCCCAAGCCAGCGCGAGCGATCACTTTTCCAGACGGGGCACAAACAAATGACTCGCCGGCAAATTCAAGCTGGTCTTCGACTCCCACCCGATTGCAAAGTGCCGTAAAGTAGCCGTTTTGAAACGCAGCGACTCGCAACTCAGCTTCATACAATCCTTCCGGCCATTCACCCACGGTTCCCGCCTGAGGAACGATCACGACTTCCGCCCCCGCGACAGCGAGTGAACGCATGTACTCGGGATAGTGCCGGTCATAACATATCGAAACACCTATTTTTCCAAATCGAGTGTCATAGACGGGCGTTCCGCGATCACCGGGTGCGTAATAACCTTGCTCATGGAAACGCTCGTACTCGGTAATGTGAATCATTCGTGTCA
Source organism: Mariniblastus sp. (assembly GCA_045105295.1). Classification (GTDB taxonomy): domain Bacteria; phylum Planctomycetota; class Planctomycetia; order Pirellulales; family Pirellulaceae; genus Mariniblastus. Next base: position 100,109 of record JBGCDK010000030.1, on the reverse strand, counting down.
CCCCCAGCAGCGCCCCATCAGCGTCAATCACGGGCGAAGTGTCAAATGTTTTGTCACCGTCCCGCTCATAAAGATTGAGAACGATGACGACACCAAGCTCTGCCGCTAACTCACTAAACCGCTGCGTGACCGGACCAGGAATGGTTTCAGCAAGTTCCGCATGATCGGCTTTCGCCGGAAACTGAGGGTAAAAACGTTCAAATGCAAGTTCGGCGAAACAGATGACTTGAGCCCCGTCGGCGGCGGCAGCACGAGTGGCTTCAATCCCTCGATCAAGATTGCTCTGCTTGTCTTCCGAAGCGGCCTGCTGAATCAAAGCGATTTTCATTTTGGTTATGTTGGGAGTTTGAAATTGAGTCTGCGCTCGTACCTGAGGCACTTAGATTACCAAGCGAATTCGATTGGCAACATACGGCGAAGGCATAGGCCTCGCGACCAAGAATTTAGTTTGCGATCGCACCGTTTGACGTCCCGAGCTTTGCCTCCAACAATTTCCACTACAATTGAAACCGAGTACGCCGGACGCAGTGCCATCCGCTGGCTGTGGAGCCTAACTTCGTCGCTGGAAAACGTTCATATATTTTGGAGATAAAGATGTCATCGCGAATCCTTTCACCCCAAGCCTTGCTTTGGATCTTGACGATCTTTACTTTCGGAAGCGCTGCCAGCCCCTTGCCTAACTCCACTGCCTTTGCCCAAGACAAAGACGCCGCGGAAAAGGCAAAAAAGATGGAAAAGATCAACGTTCTTGGCCCCGAGGCAGCACAGGAATTTTCCCAAGGCAACTACGCGAAAGCACTTTCCAACGCGAAAGAGATTTGCAAACTCCAACCTGACGACGTCCGGTTTCAATCGTTTCTGGGTGAAGTCAGTTTTGCCAGCGGTGATTTTGCAACATGTGTCACAGCTTACGACAACGTTATTCGACTGGATGCCAAGAGTGAACCGTATTTGTGGCAGCGCGGTTTAGCCCTTTACTACGCTGACCGATTCAAGGAAGGCGTTGAGCAATTTGAAACTCACCAAACCGTCAATTCCAACGACGTAGAAAACGCGGTTTGGCATTTGCTTTGCGCCGCACAAATCTCCGACGTTGCTGCTGCCCGCAAGAAGCTCATTCCAATCGTCGGTGACACTCGTATTCCAATGTCGCAAGTCTATGAAATGTTTGCCGGACGGATGACTCCCAAGGAAGTACTGGCTCGGGCAATGAAAACATCAGCAAGAGCAAGAGAAGGTGGACGCGGTCACAAACTTCAGCAGTACTACGCTCACCTCTACATCGGTCTTTATCACGAGATGCTTGGCGAGAAAGACGCCGCAATGACTGCGTTAAAAAAAGCCAAAGAGATCAATCCGCTTGGGAAAACGAATTTCATGGGCCAGGTCGCGCGGGTTCACATCGACATCAGAGAGCAACAGGCGAAGAAGGATGCAGAGCCTGACAATAAAGAAACTGTAGAAGAGAAAGCTGGCAAGAACTAGCGCCTCCAAACTGACCAACGATCCAAGTAGCGGGGCACTTTTAGATTGCAGGCACTGCTAAGAAGTTCGCCACCAAGACGCGCTGGTCGCAGGGCGTCCACCACATATAAAAAAACACCCGCCAGTGGTGCAACTGGGCGGGTGTTCCAACGGCAAATTGCTTCGCCGCGGTTTGAACGAGAATAGTTTACGAACAATTATTCAAGCTTGTGTGTGTGGCTAAAGCCATCTACCAAAAACTCTGTGGCTTTAAGACGATCAAAGAAGTTGACACTTTCATTGGGCAGTCCTCCGTTTGAAAAAATCAGTTCATCTTTCAGTAACATCTTTTGTCCAGAAATTTGTAATGAATAGGTTTCGATGCTGAGCCTGGTTTAGCCAGGCGAGTGGCTGGCCATTTGTTTTTTACTCAGGTCGAATCGCTTTCAATTAAACATATCACTCGGAATGAAGCTGGCAGGTGCAAACTTTAATTTCGTTTCGAGTTCAGCTGAAATTTTTCCCAGCAAGTTTGCATAACGACGGTTCGGCAAACCCTGCCGCCAAATACGGAAAAGGGTTATGACAATCGGGTAAACAGGCCGGCTCAAACGCCCAAAATGGTTGAGATTTAATTTTTCGCAGGCTTACCGAAGGACGAAATCTTATCACGCACTGATCGCCAATCTCACTAGCCAACCTGGATTAATGGCATCTCAGCCCCCAACGCGGACAGTCACTGTGGCCTATTCCAGCAACGTCAAAATGGCGTTCATGCGCACTCTTTTTGAGTACAAATTCAAGTCAATTTAATACTGATTAAATGCTGAATAACCGGCCGCCTACCCTCTACACATAACATTTTATCACTAGGATAGTGCCCTGAGACACGCAGGCGATTTGGCATGAAATTTGTTTATCTGAGCCCCAGACAAACAAACGAGACGCCGAGCCTGACCAAGATCAACGAAGGCTTGCCGTTGTTGCAAATCTACCACGGGAAACACCATGAAAACTATCGCTCGCATCAACACACCCGCCACACAACGCTACACATTGATGGTGCTTTCATTTGCACTAGGAATGATGGCCTGCGTATTTGCCCTTTGATACTGGGACACTCCCGTACAGCCGGCCTTACCAACCTCTAGACTCGCCGAAGTCGATACCGCGATTACATCTGACACAGCGATCACGCCTGCGTATGAACTCGGCGTAAAGAATGACCAGGCGGTACAGATCTTTCGCTTGGCTTACCAACGACAGCAGAGTTTGATTTTGACTAGCCGTTGTTGTTGAAGCACGGCATCGGACTCGCAATAGTCCGCTCGTCTGTTACCACGCGTGCCGCAGCGATTTCTTCGTCGCAGAAAGAACATGCGATAACAACCGACGAGCCCCTCAGTTCTGCACGACTATCGGGGCTGTTCCAACAGGGCATAACCACCCTATCGCTTGCTCTCGACGCTTCCTTCGTACTTTCCAAACACCATTCGACCGGCGCTTGTTTGAAGCATGCTCGTGACAGTGATGTTGACTTCGTTACCGATGTGATCACGACCTTCTTCGATCACAATCATGGTACCGTCGTCGAGGTAGCCGACACCTTGGCCTGCCCCTTCGCCCGCTTTGACCACGCGAATCTTGATAACTTCACCAGGCAAAAATACAGGCTTGAGCGAGTTGGCAATCTCGTTCAAATTGATCACCGGCACGTTTTGAAGTTTGGCAACTTTGTTCAGGTTAAAATCACCCGTTACGACCTTGCCCTCAAGATGCCGGGCGAGAAGCAACAGTTTCATATCGACAGGCTGGCCTTGCATTTCAGGCAATTCACGATCGTAGATTTTAAAATCGATGTCGCCATTGTTTCGCAATCGATCCAGCACGTCCAAACCGCGACGGCCTCGGGCGCGACGCATTTTGTCACTGCTGTCCGCAATCCCTTGAAGCTCTGACAAAACGAATCGTGGCATGATCAATTGGTTGTCGACGATTCCTGTTTCAATAATGTCAGCGATACGACCGTCGATCACGACGCTGGTATCCAACACGTAAGGCTTTGAGCCTTTGACGTCTTTACTGAATTCAACGTAGGGAATGACGAATCGAAAATCGTCTTTCGTTTGCCACAGGAGGCTGACGCATGAATAACAAAGCGAAATTCCTGCAAACGAAACGACCAAACCCTGCAGCGTCTGAGAGCTGATACCGATTCCGCTTTTTTCGATCCCCAGACCAAACAACGGAGTCAGCGCGAGGTTGACGACGTAAGTCAGAAACAATCCGACTACCAAACCGAAGTAAACACTCGAGATCATGTCGATCCGCTTTCGCGGGATAAAAAGATCAGCCAACACGGTCGCAATGGAACCGAGTAGGAAGATGACAAAAATCATCCAGCGAGCGATTCCTGCACTCGAGCCGTTCTCCACTGAGTCGGTTGTAATCAACTCCATATTTGCTGTTAACGATAATCCCAATCCAATCGCGATTAGCAGGAAACAAGCCCGCAATATCCACAATGCCATAGTTAAAACTCAATACGTTCTCGGAAGTTGTGGCAGCCGACAATAAAGGATCGACAACCAACGAATATTTTTAAAATCGAAACCGCGATCATTCGCAATTTCATCAGCCTGCAATAAATGGGGGCGCTGACCAGATGAAGCTGCCTAACAACCGCTAGGCAGATTGTGATTCGCGAAAAGGTGCGGCTAAACTCTGTATACCGTCTCACCATTTATCTTAGAGTGCCCAAGAGTGAAAAGGTAGTCTGTTCTATCTACGCAAACGTCTTTCGATAAGTTTCCTCAAAAAAGTGATCCGTCATACCGGCAATGTACTCAACCGCCATTCGTTTAACCCCAACCCGCTCGGCTCGGGGTCGGTACTTCTTGGGAAACAAGTCAGGATTGTCACAATACGCGTGAAACATCTCCTTGACACGGCTTTGAGCTTGCTCGCGAATCTTAATCAAACTTTCATGTCGGTAGACCCGTTCATACAGGTATTTCTCCAACTCTTTTTTCTGTTCCCCAACACCAGGCGGATGGCCGATTACGAAATCACTACCCAACGCCTCGTCGACACTTTGGAAATCATAACGTTTCAATTCACTCGCGCAATGTGACAAAAGACTCGATACCTGACGCTCAATTAGTCGATGGACGAGCGCTTTTCTCAACAGGTCTTCGTTGAGCGAGGTGTAATTCTTCCGAACAAAATCCAAACTTTCGGCAACCAAACTTAAATGGCTCATTTCTTCAATCGATACCAACCCAAGCTTTATGGCGTCGTCAGTATCATGCGCGTCGTAAGTAGAACTATCGGCGGCATCTACTAACTGAACCTCAAGCAGCGGTTTCTGTCCCTTGAGATTTTTATCAACCCGACAAAGCTGCCCCATCAACGCTTCGTAAGTCAGATTCAAACCGGGAAAGTCGTGAAATCTGATTTCGATTTCGCGAACGATCGTCAGCCCAAACTGGTTGTGCGAAAATCCGCCATCGTTTTCGACGCACTCATGCAGCGCGTCCTCCCCCGCATGTCCGTAGGGCGGATGCCCAATATCATGCATTAGGGCAAGGGCCTCAATCAGATCCTCATTCAATCCGAGAGCTCGACCAATCGTCCTGGCGATGGTGGCGACCTCATGCGTGTGCGTCAGTCGCGTCCGGTGATAGTCCCCCATCTCGCCCGTGAAAACTTGCATTTTTCCGCTTAGGCGACGATATGCAGAGCTGTGCAGAATTCGATCCCGGTCACGTTGAAAGGGTCCTCGATAGGGATGATCTTCCTCTGGCCTTTCACGACCACGCGTGTTGATGCTTCGCATTGCAAACGGAGCCAGCAAAGCTTCCTCTCGCTGATCAACCCAAGTGAGTGGTTCTTTGGAGGTGTCAATTGTTTTTTCCATAAGTCAATTCAGCTCAGGCGAAAAGAGTGTTCAGGACAACTTTTGTGTCGACTTTTGATTCGAGATTTGTGTTATTCAAAGCATCCAATGCCGGATTCACCAACGAGCTCAAAATTTGAATCGGAGGCTACATAAAAAATAGCGAGTCATCTCAAAAGAAACGACCCGCTTTTTTATCATAGCAACTGGCTTGAATTAAGCCTTTACAGTTTCGCGAAGCTTCGAAGCGTGTCCCGCTTGACCGAACGCAGTCATGCGAGCGATGCAGACTTCTTTCATCGCAACGCGAGCTGGTTTCAGGTAGTCACGTGGATCGAACTTCTCTGGTGATTCCATGAGAACTTTTCGGATCGCACCTGTGATCGCCAGTCGGTTGTCTGTATCGACGTTGATCTTGCGAACGCCGTGCTTGATACCACGTTGGATCTCTTCGACTGGAACACCCCAAGTTTGACGGATGTTTCCACCATACTTGTTGATAATATCCTGAAGCTCTTGAGGAACGCTGCTGCTGCCGTGCATCACAAGGTGGCAGTTTGGCAAACGCTTGTGAATCTCTTCGATGCGATCCATGGCAAGCACTTCGCCGTCGGGCTTGCGAGTGAACTTATAAGCACCGTGGCTGGTACCAATCGCAACCGCCAAAGCATCACAACCAGTTTCGGCGACGAATCGCTCGGCTTCTTCGGGATCAGTCAGCAGTTGTTCTTTGGTGAGCGTACCAACGGCACCGTGGCCGTCCTCTTGTTCGCCTTCGCCAGATTCGAGTGAACCAAGACAGCCAAGTTCGCCTTCGACAGAAACGCCTTTTGCGTGGGCTTGCTTGACCACAGCGGCAGTCACTTTAACGTTATAGTCGTAGTCAGCGGGAGTCTTTCCGTCTTCTTCAAGGCTTCCGTCCATCATCACAGATGTGAAACCGTTTTCGATTGCGCTCATGCAAGTCTCGACGCTGTTGCCGTGATCCTGATGCATAACGATCGGAATGTGTGGGTAGAGCTCAGAGGCTGCCAACATTAGATGGCGAAGGTAGTTGTCCTGCGAATAAGATCGGGCACCACGTGAAGCCTGAACGATAACGGGAGAATCCGTTTCGGTGGCGGCTTCCATGATCGACTGAATCTGCTCCATGTTGTTAACGTTGAATGCTGCAACGCCGTAGTCGTTCTCGGCTGCGTGATCAAGGATGACTCTAAGTGGTACCAATGGCATGGTAAATTTCTCCGCTGGTTATTTTTGGATGTTAGCTGGCCAAAATTGTGTTTATCTTACGTCCGTCTACTAGATTTGACATTATCGGGCTCATTCGTTGTCAACTCAATGGTATGCCCGGTTTCAGCAACATTTTTGCCCAACACCATTGGGCGAAATAGGTCGACAATGCGGTCTGCGGAACGCCAAGCTTTCTCCACAGAGCGAAGCCACCCCCTGCAATTTTGAAATAGAAAACGTCACAACGCGATAACGGGAGTCATGAGTTCGTAAGTAACGATTCTGGAAATTTCAGGAGGATGATTCGCACTCAGCGATGGAGTTTAGCGGCTATAATCGCATCCAATTAATTTACGCCCAAAAAGTCTCGAATCATGTCATCCGCCATCAAATGCCCGAAATGCAAACAGCGAATCAGCATCTCGGGCAATGAGCAATTTTTGATTTGCCCAATGTGTAAGACTCAGATTGGCCCCAGCGAGCCCGTTAGCACATCGGAATCAATTGAGAACCGACCGCCTGCCCGCCCGCCGATTCAGTCAACGAATCCGCAGACGATGGGCGGTCTTCCCTCAATTGGCCATCCACCAGGCAGCCCCGGAGTGGCGGACCAACATCATAGCGCGATCGCTCCAATGGACGACCGGCAAAGGGACCAACAAAATTTCGGCGCCACCTTACCTTCAACCGGTCAGCAATCCCGGGATAGAAACTTTTCAGAATCCAACTTCGACACGCCCGAAAGTGGCGGCTCGTTGATGTTCGCGTTTTTCTTGATCGGCGCGTTCGCGTTGTTTTTGGCGGTTGCAGGATTTTTGATCTGGATGCTGATCCGGTCCCTTTAAACAAGCCCCAACCGAAGAGATAGGCCCGGTCGTGTCAGCCCCCCAAACGAAACGCTCGTTGCATCGAGACAATCGCAGTATCAAAAATTATACGCCGACTACTTTCTGCGACGCTGTGAGAAATGCGAAAAGGCAAACCGTTTTAGTGCCGAGGCGCCGTCGTCAATTTTTCGCCAAGATTTGCATCGCTGAACAAATCATCCATTTGTGTCTGCACCAGTCTCGCAAGCAACACCCTGTGCGATGGAACAGGATGCTTGGATGTCGCAGTATCGCTTGAAACTCCACTGCCGAGATCTCCATTGCCGACTGCACCAAAAAACAGTTTGCCAAGATCAGTAACGTCGCTTGTTGGCGCGACAACCAACGACTCGCCCGCGCGAAGCGTCACTTCAAACTTCAGGTCATCCAGTGAAGTCACGGTCTGACTGGCTTGCATCAAAAAATCGCGATCACCAACACCAACACGCTGACGTGACTGGCCGTGATGAATCTGAGGACGAATGATCAAACGCACCGAGCCATCTCCGTTGGGAAACGTGGTGATGGTCATTACGCCTCGAACTGATTCGCCAAATCCAACCGTTTGCAAATCGCCATTTCGAATCACCCAACTTATCGCTGGGTGAGTCTCGGATGTTGCAACAGGATGTGCTTGGCCCTCACGGTTCGAGATTCGATCGTGCATGACCATTCTCTGTTTCGGGCGCAGCAGACCTTTTTTGTCCAGCTGTTTTTCCAGCTTCGTCATAACCGCAGGGTCAATCGGTTGTGGATCAACCAATTGATGGAGCGACGTCGGGGAGTGAGAACCCATCACCGCGGCTCGAATCCCGTTTTGATCCAGCAACTGGCGAAGCTCCAACGGCAGCTTTTGAGAATCGAGCAGGCTCCAAAATTCTTCAAACGTGTCGACTTGATCTGACTCAAGCTGAGCCACACCCAATTCCAAGCCAACAGCATCCGCTGCCATTCGACCTTGCGGAAAACTCACCAACGACTTTTTTTGATCTGGCTGATTCCAACGCGCGCAGCCTGAGACTAACAAAGCAATCAGCATCAAAATTTTACAAACTGGACTAGTCAATTTTCGGGATCGAATCAAATATTGGTGTTCATTTCGGCAATCAGAACCTGACTCCAATCATTGATTACAGGGCTTTTCGAAAGCGAACAAGGCGAATGCAAAGCCGGCAATTTCCGTGATTCGTTGAGTTTTCGGATTTTGTTCCAATTAGCCGAAAAATCAGGCAATATCAGGGTTTCTCCAACGAAGTAGGCGAAACGAGAATTTTGAATTCTTGCTAAGTAGTTTTTGCAACCCAATCTGTCCGACCAATCTACACATGTCTTTGGAGTTTCGATGCTCGCTCAACAATCCAGTTCGTTTCTTGGAATCATTGAAAATGTTAACCCTGAAATGCTTGGGGCCGTAATGATCCTGGGAGTCATCGGAGTCTTCATTGCGACCATCGTGACGGTGGTTTCGATTTGCCGAACCGTTAGCAACATTTCAATGCTGCGAATGAACCACACTTTTGTCAAAGATCTTTTGAAACAAGGCTACTCGGTCGACGACATTGACCGACTGGTTTACGGCAACCAAGGCTGGGGGCGCAAGCTTCAGCAGTTCGTCAAAAATACGAAACGACAAATGTCCTCGGCTCGAAATGAGTTTTCCAACCGCCCTGCTCCGCCCGTCAAACAACCAGCCTAGCAATCCACTTCGCTGACCATCCGTTTCGGTGAGCATCCAACCAAGAAAGCAAAATGAAATTTCGGATCACCTCACTGTTCCTGCTGACTCTTCTCGTGGCAAGCTGCCTTGCAGTTTATGTTAACGACGGCTCAAACTTAGTCGTCACCGTTTTGTTCAGCAATTTTTTCGCGGCGGCCGTTGCGATCTTTATTACGAAAGTGCTGCGGTTCCCGACCGATGGTGGGTATCGCGACCAAGCGATCCGAGAAGAATTTGTTCAGGTCATTGTTGAAAAACCTGTACCGAAAAAAATGAGTCAAAACTAAGCTCCGAGCTCTGCTGTTGACCTAAAAGGCGACGTGCAAGAATGTCCATCGTAAGGGCGCGGCGATGCTTGCAATTGCCAAATCAGACTTAGTGGTGGTGGACATGTTTAAGCCTAGCGGGATGCCTGCTCTTCGGTGTCTTTTTGCAGCAAAGGCAACAGCACAAAATACACGAGAGCCACGATCACACACGTAACATTGGCCAGCAACACGGTCAACAAAAGCGCGAACACCCATCCTGCAACGTGCGTCGTGAATGCAAGTGCGAAAGCGATGAGAGCAGTGATCGCGAGAAGGGTTCGTATTTCGAATTGCGGTTTTTGCATTCTTAGTAGCTTGATCGAGATCCAACTCTACAGTGGATCTCTAACACGCTCCCACTACGTTTAGGCTTACTGGAATTTTGAGCGACAACTGTTTGATTCACGAAACTGTTTGACTCACGAAACGAATACGCCAACGCGTGGCCCTGAGCCAATTGACATCGGGCGAGCTTAGCTACGACGAAACACGGAAACTTCGAGCCGGCGATTTCAGTTCTGAAGAACAGGCCGTCGCCAAAATGAAGTTACGCGATCAATTCTGTGATGGGTTTCGCCCCTTCGACGCCGACCAAACGCTGATCCAATCCGCCATAGAAATACGAAAGCGTATTTGGGTCCAAGCCAAGTTGCTGCAAGATCGTCGCGTGGATTCGCTTGACGTGCATCCGGTCCTCAACCGCGTTGGCACCTAATTCATCCGTTTTCCCGAGGCTGACTCCGCCCTTGATACCGCCGCCCGCCATCCACATCGTAAATCCGTAGGCGTTGTGATCTCGCCCCGAGCCTTTTGCATATTCCGCGGTCGGCTGTCGCCCGAACTCGCCGCCCCAAACGACTAGCGTTTCGTCGAGCAACCCACGCTCCTTTAGATCATTGAGCAACGCGGCGATTGGTTTGTCCGTCTCTGCGGCATGAAGATTGTGATTGTCTTCGAGGTCACCATGGGCGTCCCAGTTATCGTCGTTGTGAGCACCGCCAGAGTAGACCTGAACAAAACGCACACCGCGTTCGACCAAGCGTCTGGCCATGACGCATTGGCGCCCAAAGTAGTTCGTTGGCTCGCTACCGACGCCGTACGAGTCGAGGGTGGCTTGAGTTTCGTTGGCCAGATCAACCGCCTCTGGCGCTGTGCTTTGCATTTTATAAGCCAACTCATAGCTCGCGATACGTGCGGCTAATTCCGAGTTGGCTTGCCGCGTCGCTTCGTGCTCTTCGTTGTACTTTCGAAGCGCGTCGAGCATTTTCCTTTGACTCCCATCGCTCATAGATTCGGGACGTTTGAGATCGAGAATCGGAGTGCCATTGCTGCGAACAACTACGCCTTGGTAAGTCGCCGGCATGTAGCCACTGGTCCAGTTTTTGGGGCCGCTGATGGGGCCGCCTTTGTCATCTAGCATCACGACAAAACCCGGAAGATTTTCGTTCTCGCTGCCGAGTCCATAATTAACCCACGAACCGAGACAGGGGCTGCCGCTTTGGATTTTCCCTGAGTTCATCTGCAGCATCGCGGATCCATGGATTGGCGAATCGGCAGTCATGCTATGAACGAACGCAATATCGTCAACGCATTTCCCTACATTGGGAAATAGATCGGAAACCCATTTGCCACATTCACCGTACTGCTTAAATTTCCAACGAGGTTCGACGATACGGCCTTGGTTTTTGTGCCCACCGCGCCCAAACGTTTTGACCTCGATGGTCTTTCCATCCATTCCGTACATCTTCGGTTTGTAGTCAAACGTATCGATGTGGCTTGGGCCGCCGTACATGAACAGGAAGATCACCGATTTCGCTTTGGGAGCAAAATGGGGCGGTTTGGCTGCGAGCGGGTTCGCCCACTTTTCTCCATCAGCACGCTTATCCTGAGCAGCCAAGAATTTTGGATCAAGCAAACCTGCCAGAGCGAGCCCCGTAAAACCGCCACCCGCCTGCCAAAGAAATTCACGTCGTGTACGGCGACAAAAATTTTGATTCATTTCTTTTCACTCTAGGTATTCAGTTTTAGATTTTTTGGTTCGGACCGCGAAAGGAGGCCAGCCCTGCCGTTTGTGATGCGGAACTAGTCCAAGTAAACAAACTCATTCAAGTTGATCGCCATCAAGCAAAAATACTCGAACGCTTGCTGGTGGCTCTTTTTTTCTTCATCGACCCATGACTGGATCAACTCTTCGCCGCGTTTCACTTCATCGGGTTTTGCTGGACGTTGGGTCACTCGTTGAAGGACTGCCTCAATTTGCTTCGCGCGATCTTCGGGGAAATCCTTCCTGACTTGTTCCGCGAAATGTTTGGCTTGCCGATTGGTAAACTCACTGTTCATCATCCCCAAAGCCTGCGTCGGTTGTGTGGTAATGAACCTCACCGAGCAACTGTTGTCAGTATCGGCTGAATCATTAGTGGTCAAAATCGGCAAACCAAGCGAGCGTTTTACGTGGATGTAAATACTACGTCGGTTGCGATCTTCCTCGCTTGATTTCCCCCATCCTTTTCCAGGGCGAGATTGTCCAGCTAAAACCTCGGCGGGCATGATTGGAAAAATGCTTGGCCCAAACATTTTCTTTGAATTCAGTCGCCCGTTCACGGCAAGTACTGAATCGCGAATTTCTTCGGCAGTAAGTCGACGCAGATCAAAACGCCAAAGGAGATCGTTGGCGGGATCTTTTTCATAACCCTCTGGATTTAACTCACTCGCCATTTGGTAACTGCGCGACGACATAATCAGCCGGTGCATTTCTTTGATGCTCCAGTTCTTATTCACGAACTCGGTCGCCAGCCAATCAAGCAATTTTGGATGCGTTGGTTTCGAGCCTTGAAATCCAAAATCGCTGGAGGTGCGAACAATGCCGCGTCCAAAATGAAATTGCCAAATCCGATTGGCCATCACCCGTGCGGTAAGCGGGTTAGCCGGATCAACCATCCATTTGGCCAATGCCAACCGTCGCCCTAGCGATTGGTCGCTGCTTGGTTTGTTGATCTGGGGTTTCGGTGGCGATAGAACCGATATGAAACCAGGTTCGATTTTCTCGCCCTTCATGTGAGGGTTACCGCGAATTCGAATGAAGCTTTCGATCGGCTTGGCACCTTCTTCTTTCACACATAAGACCTTGATTGACCCCGGCGGGTTTTCGACGAGTCGTTTTCGTTTGTCTTGCAACTCTCGGAATTTCCTGAATTGCTTTTGAGTGAGTTGCTTTCCCACTCGCTTTTTCATAATCGCCCGCTGGTTCATTTCATACTGAAAGTCCTCGATCTCAACAGGCTCAAAATCAGGTCGAGCAAACGCCACAATCTCTTCGATTTTTTCCTCAACCGACTCGATCAGTTTTTGGTGCTTTTTTTGTTCTGCAGAATTTACTTTACCCAATAGTGTTTTGATCGATGCAGCGCTTACGGATTCATCGCTGCGAACGCCATAGCGTTTAATGTTTTCGAAAAACGAAGCCATCGCGTAATAGTCAGCCTGAGGAATCGGGTCGATTTTGTGATCATGACATCGAGCACAATTAACGGTTAGACCAAGCATTGCCTGGCTGGTGGTTGCGATGATGTCGTCCATGTCATCGTATTTTGCCTTGATTGCATCGACAGGTTCGTCATCCCACTGCCCCAGTCGATAGTAGCCCGTGGCAATGATGGAATCGGTGGTGGGTTCCTCGATTTCGTCGCCAGCCAACTGCTCTGTCAAAAACCGATCGTAAGGTACATCGTTGTTGAAAGAGCGAATGACGTAATCTCGATAACGCCAAACGAATGGTTTCGTTCCGTCGCGCTCAAAGCTGTTTGATTCGGCGTAACGAACAAGATCAAGCCAATGCCTAGCCCATTTTTCTCCGTACTGCGGTGAATCAAGCAGCGTGTCGACAAGTTTCGAGAACGCGGCGGGGTCGGTATCGTTTGCAAATGATTCGACTTGCTCAGGCGTTGGAGGAAGGCCAATCAAATCGTAATAGACGCGACGTACGAGCGTTCGTTTCGAAGCTGGTTTTGCGGGACTCAACCCTGCTGACTCAAGTTTGCTCAACACAAACTGGTCGATTGGATTCGCAGGCCACTCAGCATTTCTGACGTCGGGTGGTGTCACTGGTTTCACGGGCTGAAACGACCACCACTTTTTCGATTCCGCGTTGACCTGAGGCACAGAAGAATGAAGGCCAGCCGTTAGGTCTTTTTCATCCGACGGATCAAATGGGGTTCCCATCTCAACCCATTGAGTCAGGATGTCGATTTTGTCTTGCGACATTTTTCCTGCCGGTGGCATCTCGTACGCTTCGTAGTTGATGACTTTGAGCAGCAAACTTTCGGAAGGCGATTCCGAATTAATTGCTGTTCCTGAATCGCCACCTCGCATGATGGAGGCCTTTGAAGTTAACGCGAATGATCCCTGAAGATCGTCCGCGTCGTTCGCATGACACTCAAAGCAATTTTCTTTGAGTATCGGTTTGACCTTGGTTTTGTAAAACTCGATCTGCTCATTAGATACCGATTTATCTTGAGCACTGACCTTGGCCAAGCAACTGAAAAAACACAAAACACCAATCCAGCCAGCTGTGTTTTGTCGAATTCGATTGGAGAATTTTAATAGCATATTGGCGAGAGCTCCGGCCGGGCTTCAAAGATTCGTTACTTCATCGTAATCGAAATCAAGATCACACAACAACCGAATGCCGGAGAAAAGCACGCCCTCAACGCCTGCGCAGCACAACCGTCAAGCGTTACAGCGAATTTTTATCACGAAGATGCTTGGCTATGAGAGTTGTCGAACAAATAAACGAGCGAGCATTCTGGCCTACTGCTTTTTACGAAGCTGCTTGCTGTACTTGTTAAGAATCCTTTTCTCTTTCGAAGTCAGACTTTGCTCGCCATGAACGCTGATTTTTTCGAGAACCCTGTCTGCTTCCACTTTTAGTTTTTCATTTCGACCGGACGTGCCAGGATCGTGGACTCGCAGCCGCGGTTTCGATTTCAACGTGGAAATTCCGCCCAAGTTCATCCAGCTAAAATTCCAGTTGTATTTGAAATACAGAAAACCAAACAAAGCTCCAGCCGCATGTGCTTCCCAAGCCACGTGGCTGCCTGGTCTCATCGCATAGGACAAGTTTGTGAAAAGCATCATGACGCCCAGGACCCAGGCTGGCATCGGAATGATTCCCATCAACTGGATTTGCTGCCTTGGGTACAGATAGATGAATCCTACAAGGACTGCAGAGACGGCTCCTGATGCACCAACAACAAATGCGTTGCTTGAGTCGAAAAACAACCTCAACAGCACCCATCCGACTCCGGCAAAGATGATCGAGAGCAGATAAAATCTCAGAAACTCATGCTTGCCAACTTTTTGTTCAAGCGGTGGCCCGAAGAAAAACAGTGTGAACATGTTGACGACCAAATGCCAAATTCCGGTTTGGGTATCAAACGACGCGTGAGCAAATCCGTAAGTCAAATAGGTCCAAACGTGCCACAAGCGGTTTGACTTAATTCCCATGAATTCGCAAAGCCAGTGGCTTCCGTCACCGCCCTCAATTCTGTTCGTAAAAGAATCGAGGAAAAAGACGACAACGTTGACAATGATCAGCATCATCACCATGGATTGACCATTGAATCGAAATCCGGGAATTCCGCCGCCGGTTTCGTCTCGGTAATAATCTCTGTCCTCGTAGCCCATCGTGTTCCAACTTAAAAGATTAGGGGGGGTGCTCTCGCTTGTTCACAGCGTTTGAATCGCAATTCGATTTTCGAAAAGTATTGCTCGGGCAATCATCAATCGCCCTTTCACATAATACTGGTATAGCAATCCATTTCGCCATGCCAAACGTTTGATTAGGAACTTTTTGCTTGTTAGATTGATTTCCTGAACGAACCGACTCTCTCATCTCATTTTTGAAGCAACCTACTTGTGAATTGTTACAACTGCCAACGGCCCGTGCCACCAAACTTAACGGCATGCCCTTACTGCAACGCACAGTTTCAAGCCGCCCCTCCTCAAATGGGGCAACAGCCAGCAGCCAACCAGCCGCCACTTCAGCCGGGAGTTGCGTCGCCATACCAAGCTCCCATGTACAGGGGGCAGCAACCGAAACCCACGCAGCACGGCGAAGGTGATGCGACCGGCGGTGTGATTCCCTACAAGAACCCAAAAGCATTGGTTGCTTACTATTTGGGAATTTTGAGCGGGTTACCGTTGATCGGATTTCCGCTTGGAATCGCCGCGTTCGTGCTTGGAATACTTGGCTTGAGAGACAGGAAAAAAAATCCGGCGATCAAGGGAAGTGTACACGCGGGTATCGGAATTGGATGCGGCGGACTGTTCGCCGTGCTCTGGGGCCTCGGTCTCGTGGCGATTGTGATCGCGTTGATGAGCGAACGATAGGCTGCGATCATTCCGAGAAGATGGTTGGATAGAGACAAACGCGCATTTCATGAGGATGATTTTCGCGAATGAATTTTGCGCGGATCAAACATGAAGGCACAAAATTGCCCCCGTGGTCACAATCGAGTTTCAGGTTTACAAGAGAACAACTTCGGGCACAACAATGCCAACCACTCAGCCGATTAACGTCCGGCGAAAGCTTTTCTCGAAAGTTGAACGGCTGCTTCGCGAAGCTGCTTGTAAACCGAATCGATCGCTGCTCGCGTTGAAGCAATGGTTTGCTTAAGCTCTGCGTTCTCTTGTTGTTTGACGGCGAGTGCTGATGAGGCGGTCGTCAAATCATTTTGCAAGTTCTCTCGATCTTCCTCGTGCTTCGCAATCAAATCGACACGGACTGCGATCTGTTTTTGAGCATCGTCATAAGATTGATCTTGAACCAAATTGTTTCTCAGCACAGTTTGGTACTCGGCCTCAAGGCTGGCAGCCTGTGAAGTCAGGCTCTTGAATTCATACGGAAAATTTCGAAGCGACCGAATGTAGATCCGACCAACCTCAGTTACAGGCTCGCCTTTGAGTGGCTGAATGGTTTGCTCATCGCGGCGGTATCCGTTGGCAGATCGCCCGTCGACCAACACGGTGTCACCTTCTTGGAAAGTAATATCTTTTCCAGCGTGCAACGACTGATCAACAGCCAAACCAAGGCCTGTAAAAAGTCCGTCCGTTTCAATGTTACCGGTGGCGTCGACTTGAAATGCTTTTGTTGATTTCTTGTCGAATCGGTAACGGAAGAAAACTTCTTCTGGTGGTGGTTCGAAGCTGTTGTTCTTCCGAGACGCGGAATTTGCATCAATCCAGTTTTGAATTCGGCCCAACGATTGGCCATCAAAAACGTAGCGATCAATCAACTGCTCATACTCTTTGCTGTCTGCTGGCAGCCCAACGAGCTGAGCAGGTAAAAAGTTAGTCGTGATGACTTTGCGAAACTCACTGAGATCAAGATCTTCATTCCCCTTGCTGAGTTGCTCCGCAAAAGTTCGCAGTTGATCAGGAGCTTCGGGATTAATCTCAGCCAGAGCGATCGTTGCATCCTTGAACGAACCTCGTCGATCCAACGGCATTTTTTCAAACAGTGTCCAAGTGTTGCCTTCTGGCGGCTGGCGAAACAATTGTTCTGCAGCTAGTGCGACTGGCTGAAGTTTCAAATTCTCTGGCGACTCAGCCGACACGCGAACGGAACCAACGTAAACGGCTGGAAGTGATGGAATACCCGGAAGTGCTTGCCGTTCTACGAACGCGTGGAGCACGACTTCTTTGAGAGACTGAGCATCGGCGGCTCGCGGGCTCGGGAAAGTGAACACGCGATCTTCACCATCAACGGCAACGGTACCGCCAGCCCAAGTTCGACCACGGCCTGCCAACTGACGATTTAGTTTTTCGACAATGTATCTCAGAGAGCCTGGGTCGTAAGTTATCGAATCGCGGTCGCCGTAAACCATCTGGTCCGCACTTGCGGTGTCCTTCTCCAGTTTTTCGACAGCAGCCTGATACTTTTTGACGGCAGTGGTCCGAAGTTTCGTGACCTTCGCCAAACCAATGATTGCGGTCGTTCCCATGATGAACGCCAGAACCACTGAAGCGATATTAAGCCAGTGCCATGTTTTTGATGCAAGCACGCAAAACACAACCAATAAGATAAAGGCTAGTCCGATAATGCCTGCGGATACCATGTCCATTATTTGAGTCTATCTTCTAAGGTCTGGTAGTAAGGGAGGGGATGATGAACCCAACCCAATCATACTTTCGATGCGCTTCGACTTTGTCAAATTCGCGCGTAAATTGCCCAAGATGGATAATAAATTGGGCAAAATGGCACGTCAAGTTTTGCTATCGTCTTAATATGGGTCTCCTCTTCGATTTCGTCCAATCGTTGGGAGTGACCGTCATCAGTGGAACAATCCTTCAAGTCAGAATAGGAAAAATCCCGATACGCCATATAGACCTTTGTATCCAAACAATTGGAACAACCCCGAATTGTTCCAATTTACCCGACGGATACTGGCTTTTATCCGCATTCTGATGGGTTCCCGCCCAGATTCAGGATGCACGACCCAGGAGATATGGTGTTCAAGTCAAACATTAATCGTCTGCTTTTAGCAGTCGTGTTGCTCAATTCGTGCGCCTTAATTGGCTGTCATCGAGGCTACTATCGTCGCCAAGCGGACGTGGAGGCTCGTCGGTTAATCCGCGAAAAAGCTTCCGATCCGCGCTGGGATACGGCCGATGGTTCAATCGAGGTGGATCCCCAATCGAGGATGTTCAACCCATTTTCTCAGGACCATCCTCCGATTCCGCCAGACGACGCGGCATCTCACCAGTTCATGCACCGCGTGAATGGAAAAGAGGGATATCCACACTGGCACGCCAACGGCGACACGAACTTTGTCGAAAGTCCCGAATGGCAATCCTATTTACCAACCAACGAAAAAGGCCAAGTGGTCTTGAATTTGGAGCGGGCCTATCAGCTCGCACTAATTCACTC
Source organism: Mariniblastus sp. (assembly GCA_045105295.1). Taxonomy (GTDB): domain Bacteria; phylum Planctomycetota; class Planctomycetia; order Pirellulales; family Pirellulaceae; genus Mariniblastus. The sequence continues at coordinate 81,697 of JBGCDK010000030.1, read as the reverse complement.
ACCGCAGCTCCAGCAACAGCGCGAGACACTGTACTCGTCAGCAATCGAAGTCAGCCTGCAGCGGTTTGGATTCGACTCCCAACTGTTCACGGGATTTAATTCGTTCCTGACAACCCAAGGGCGGTTGCGCGGCGGTACGGGTGTTTCTCGAACAACCTTGCAGAACCAGATCGGTTCCAACGGGGGCGGTTTGAATCTTCGAAAGGCAGGAATCACGGGAGCCAATTTTGCTGTTGGACTTGCAAACACGATCCTGTTTAGCTTCGCGGGTAACAACACTCAATCCGCAAACTCATTGATTGATTTTTCAATCATCCAACCACTATTGCGTGGAGCTGGTCGCGAAAGAATCCTGGAGGCTTTGACCCAATCGGAGCGAACTTTGCTCGCCAACGTCAGGCAACTGGAAAGATTTCGGCGCGGATTCTATCTGCAAATTGCGATTGGCCGAAACCCAGGCGCCGGGCCTAACCTCGGCGGTAACTTTTTGGGTAACCCTGGATCAGCCTCATCCAACGCGGGTGGATATTTTGGATTGCTTGAGGCTCAGCAACGTATTCGCAACCAGGAATTTAATGTTCGCCAACTCGAAGGCGTTTTGGAACAGTTCCGCGAATTCTTTCGGCGTGAACGCCTCGATGCGGTTTCACTAAAACTTTTTGAGACAAGTGTCTACCGAGAGCAACGTAGTTTGCTTGCCTCGAAAACGGCCTATCAAACATCGCTTGATAATTTCAAGTTGACCCTTGGCCTGCCTCCAGAACTGGACGTCGTCATCGATGATACTTACCTCGATCGTTTCGAATTGATCAGTGATCAAATCAACCAGCAATTGATTTCGATTAGTGTGCTTCGAGAAAAAACGGGTGACGCGCTTAACTCCATTACGCTTCTTTATGACAAAATGAACGAAGAAGATTACGAATGGCCAAAGTCCGTATCCAAAGAGATCGAAAGCCTCGAGCCGTTTTTGCAGAAAGCAGAAGAAGCGCTCGAAACGATCACGACCGAAGATCGCAAGCAACTCGAAGCTGACTTTCGAAAGCTCGAAGCAAAACGAGAAGGCCGATTGGCATACCTGGCAAAACTTCAGGCCGCGATCGAATCGGGCGAGATCATTTCGGAAATTGACGCCGATCTAGTCGAAGCCGAGTCTGTCGTCGAAGCCGACGTATTGCGAAAACGCCTGGAAGACCCAGAAATCGACTCTTTGGAATTCATCATGGTCGATGGCAAGGAAGAACCGCCTCAGTACTCGATCCTGAAACGTGCTGGTGATCTTGAGAATTCTCTAAAGAACATTCGCGAGAAGGTCAGGAGTTTTTCTAAGACTGAAAATGAATATCTGAAGATCGAGCGTCTAAACGCGCTTGATGTTGATGAAGACGGAAAATTAACTCGGGAAGAACTCCGAAATTTGTCGCAATCCGAATTCATCATGGCAGACTCTGACATGAACGGAGCGATCGCTGGACAAGAACTCGACAACCTGCTTTCTCGGGAATTGCTTGGCTATATCAAAGCCGAATTCTTTGAGAGAATTCCTGGTCAGCTTACAGAAATGAACAACCTGATCCTTGAGCTTTCCTTGCTTCAAGCCCTCGCTCGTTCTAACTCGATCGAAGTTTCCGACATCGACATCGATAGTCAGCAGGCCATCGAAGTCGCTCGCTGTATGCGACGTGACTGGATGAACGCTAGGGCGAGCTTGGTCGACGATTGGCGGAACATCGAGTTCGTAGCCGACCAACTCGAAGCCCAAGTCGACATCGTGTTCGAGGGTGACATTGGAAACACGGGTGACAATCCGTTCAAACTGCGATACGAAACAGGACAGCTGCGTGCTGGATTCCGATTCGATGCACCAATTGTTCGAGTTGCAGAACGAAACCAGTATCGACGAGCGTTGATTCAATACCAGCAAACTCGCCGACAGTTTTATCAGTTCGAAGATAACATCAAGAGCAACATCCGTAACATTTTGCGAAATGTTGAGCAGAACAAAGTTCTGTTTGAATTGGATCGTCGAACCGTTCAAACTCAGATTGAGAACGTGGAGATTAACCGTTACGAACTGGACGCCCCGGTTGCCATTGGTGCAACGGGTTCACGACTGGGTGCGAACACGGCACGAAACCTAACCGATGCGATCAACAACTTGAACGGAGCCCAAAACTCCTTCCTGCGTTCTTGGGTTCAATTGGAAGTGCTTCGGCGTAACCTTGATTTTGATATGGGAACGATGCAGTTGGACGAGATGGGCGAATGGATGGACCCAGGCTTGATTGATTCCTCAATTGGAATTCGAACAGCTTCCATGCTGGGCATTGAACTTGACTGTCAATTCTGCCAAGAAGTCGGCGTGTCTTACGAGACAAACGATTCAACGGACGGGATTTCCAGCCAAGGCCAGCCAACCAGCGCGTCGCCTTACAACTCGGGGGGCGAAGCACCAGGACGAGTGCCACTTGAAAATGATGAAATCGAGTCGATCATGGATTCGGCTCCTCCTTCACCAGAAGGTCGCTCGCTTCAGCTCAACAGTCCAGACTCGAGTAGCCTACTACGCAGCCGTTCACTATCGCCAAGTGCGATGAAGCGATCTGCGAGTAAAAAGCGACAACAACTTTCTTCCAAAAAATCGGAATCCAAGGTGAACCGAGCCTTGGCTGGATCTTTGAAGTCGATTGACTCGTTCAAGTCAGTGACGATCGAAAAGAAACCGATCGAGGTCAAACAAGAATTGGTTAGCAAACCCGTATTTGAAAAACCAATCGAAAAAATCCCTCGAATCGAGCAGCCTGTTTTAACGCCCGATTTCGAATCCACCATTGTTCAAATTGCTGAAAAAGCAATTCAAAAAGCGATTCAAAAAAACGGATTGACTTCGAATTCGGCGGCAGACTCCTCTACGAGCACTGCCTCCAATTCAGCAAAAGTTGACGAAGCCACACCCACGGAGCCGTCAAAAATTGCACTGGATGTCAAACGTATTCTTCCGTTCAGGATTGTCGAACCCGAGCCGATCCCATTCGAAATTCCAAGCGGCACCGATGCTGTTTCCAGGATTTCGAACGGTTTTGCCGGATCGCGAACCGTTCTGGCATCTGGCTTGGTCGAGGAAGCACACACTGAAAACGTAGTTGTGTCCAACGCGAGCCCAACGACAAAACTGATGCCTGTTACCGAATCAACGGTAAAACTTTCGCCTATTGGGCCGACGAATCTTCCTGCTCATAAACAACCCGCGATTGCCTATCAACCGACAACGGTACTCACCACTCCACCACCTCGGCAGCGAACTTCCGAATCTAAAACCAAGACTTTGCGAGCAACCGCGACCAAAGACACTGCGAGACTGTACGCAGTAGAGAAATACCATGCCGAAAAAGCGGCGAAATACCATGCGGAAAAAGCGGCGGCCACCGCTTCTCAATCTCCTTCTGCGTGGGAGCCGCCAAAAACTTCTGTAGCGGTTTCGGCAAAGCAGGAAGACGCGGACGACTCGGTTTTAGTTGACTTAGAAACAACAGCACCTTTTGGGCACACGTTGAATTCACAACACGAAGCCTTTAAATGGAAAAAGCAATCCTCTTCGCTTAACGGCGTGCTGCAACGATTTGGAGCTCCAAACGAAAAATAGGAGGATAGGCCCAAAGATTGATCCAGATTCAGTCTTTGCGGATTCGCAGAACCGGAAAGATGCGAGCCCACTAATTCTCGCATTTGAACTTCGCACTAACCACACCACCCCTAGCGTGCGATTAGACACATTATCGCGGGAAAAGTTTGTCTTTCTGTTTCGACGTTTTTCAATCCACTGCACCAAGTTTTCGAAAAAACGACGAGCGTGAACTTTCCTCAATATCGGGCCTATTGAGACTCGATATCGCCCAACTGACCGAACATCCGATTTGGATGTTCGGTTTTTGCGTTCTTTTCGGCTTTGCATGAATATCTTTTTGCAAGCACTCGACTGGCAAATTGTGATTTTCGACCGCTAGTGTGAACCTGCTCTCACTATGCTCGCGAAATGCCGAGACCTCGGAAAAAACAATATCTTCGGAACTTCTCTGGAACATTCGTGTTTAATCCGAAGGGGTCTGATTACCATATCTGGTATGTTTTCTAAGACGGCGAGCTTGAACCGCTAAAATTCTGTGACAAATTTCCGATTCTGACGGTTTCGGTCCGGTTAACATATTTGTTGCGGGTTGGTTTGGCATTGCCTTCCCGCCTCGTCATTCGCGAACATTTAGTCGATCTCTATTACTTCACCACCCGAACACACATCAACTTTGGCGACCACCAAGGCACTGATTGACAGGAAAATAGAACATGTCATCCAAAACAAGCAACAATTCCCAACAACACAATCCCAAGAACGGAATGGTCGCCCAGTTTGTGATCTTCGGTATCGTTGCCTTGGGACTACTGGGCTTCGCCGGTTGGTACTTTATCAACATGGGTGAAGACGCCGAGATGATCGAGCCAATCATGGCACAAGTCACCGAAGGCGAGTTCGTTTCCCAAGTTCTCGATCAAGGCGAAATCCAAAGTAGCGAGAACGTTGAGATTCGCTGTGAAGTCCGTGCACGTAACGGTTCGCTTTCAGTTCTGTCAGTCACACCTGAAGGCAGCCGAGTCAAAGCAGGTGATTTCCTCGTTCAACTCGATTCAACATCTTTCGAGAAAGAACTTGAGCAACAAAACATTTCAATGGCTAACGCTGAAACGAGCGTGATCCAAGCCGAAACGAATCTTGCTTCTGCGATCGCTTCGAAAAAAGAATACGAAGAAGGAACTTTCCTCCAGTCCGTCAAAACGATTCGCAATGAAATCTACGACGCCGAAAGCGATATCAAAACTGCCCTTCAAGATCTGCAGCGTGCGAAGGAAATCTTGATCCACAGCACGAAGCTACAACTGAAGGGCTTTATCACAAAACAAACACTGAACAACGATTCTATTGAGCTTCAGCGTCAGGAAATCAAACTGAAAAAAGCTGAACTGTCAGAAGAGCTGGCTTTGCAAAAACTCAAAGTGCTCCAAGAGATCACTTACGTCAAAGAATCAGTTCAGTACGACGCCGACATTAAGGCCGCAACTGTGAAACTCAACAGTGAGAAAAAAGCGTTTGCTGTCGAAAAAGAAAAGCTTGCTGAGATCGAAGCGATGATCAAAAAATGCAAAATCGTTGTCCCAGAAGGCGTTTCAGGCCAAGTCGTTTATGCGAAGGAATCTTCACGCGGTGGCAACGACTGGATTTTGGAAGAAGGAACTTCGGTTCGCCAGAATCAAGTTCTCGTGAGACTTCCTAACCCTGAGAAGATGGAAGTCAAAGCTTTAATCAACGAGCAAAGCATCACTCGAATCTCTCCCAACATGCCAGTTTCAATCAAGGTCGATGCACTCAACAACACATCACTCAAAGGCGTCGTGACCAAGGTCAACCAGTACGCCGAGTCGAGTGGATGGATGAGTAGCAGCATCCGTAAGTACGCGGTATTTGTTCGAATTCTAGATCCACCACCAGCACTCAAGCCTGGAATGAACGCATCGGTAAATATTCAAGTTCAATACGAGCCAGACGTTTTGCTGGCTCCGATCCAGACCATCTACGGCGTTCAGAAACAACATTTCTGCTTGGCCAAAAAAGGCGACGGCTGGGAAACGTTGGAAGTTGAAATCGGTGGTGACAACTCCCAAATGGTTTACATCAAGTCCGGCGTAGATCCTGGTACTGAATTGGTCATGAACCCAGGCGGGTACAAAGAGTACATGGATCTTCCAGAGGTCAAACTTGACACTCGTATTGAGATTCCTGAAGACGCCGCGTCGGAGATCGCCGAAACTAGTTCTGAAAAAGCAGAGGCCCCGGCGAAAAAAGGTGGCAAAGGAGCCAAAGGCGGTGGTGCCGGCGGTCGACCAAGTATGTCAATGCCAGCTGATGGAGCCGCGTTGATCGCGTCAAAAGATACAGACGGCGACGGCAAACTTACCAAAGACGAAATCGGTTCGCCCTACACTTTCTTTTTTGATCGCATCGACACCGACAGTGATGGCTTTCTCTCCGAAGCAGAAGCCGACGCATCCGTTAAATCCATGAAAGCCCGCATGAAGAATGCTGGCGGCGGTGGTGGACAGCGCGGCGGACCACGCGGGGGCGGTGGACGATAGATGAATCCAACCCCAACCAAGATGGCGGCTGTTATCCGCGATCTTCAGAAACACTATGTCCTAAAAAGCGAAACCGTCCGCGCGTTGCGTGGCGTTTCATTTGACGTACCCGAAGGTGATTACGTTGCCATCATGGGGCCGTCTGGCTCTGGCAAAAGTACATTACTGAACCTGCTCGGTTGTCTCGATCGCCCAACGATCGGGTCATTCGTCTTAGGTGATGACGACGTCGCCAAAATGACCGACGACGAACTCTCCAGCATCCGTGCTTCAAGAATCGGTTTCGTATTCCAGTCTTACAACTTGATCGCCCAACTGAGCGTTGTCGAAAACATTGAGGTTCCCCTGTACTACATGGGTAACCTGACTGCGGCCTCTCGCAAAAAGAGTATTGAGTTGGCACAGATGGTTGGACTAGGCGAACGTCTCGATCACCGGCCGACGCAGCTTTCTGGTGGTCAGCAACAACGCGTGGCGATTGCTCGCTCTCTGGTCAACGATCCATATTTCATTCTTGCTGACGAAGCGACAGGAAACCTCGACTCGGTTACCACCGAAGAGATTCTGGCCTTGTTCCAACGGCTAAATGACGAAGGTCGTACGATCATCATGGTAACGCACGAAGATGAAGTTGCTGAACATGCCAAACGTGTCATCCGCCTTCGAGATGGCGTGATTCAAGTTGATGATAAAGTTCAAGGACGCAAAGTTTTCACGGCTGAACAGATTCAAGAAATTTCTCGCAACGCTTCCAGCCAAAGCGAAGAATAACCCACTCGCTTTCACAGCTACTTTGACTCTCACCTTACGACCGATATCAGATGCTTAAATTTCGTACTTGGAAACTTGGAATCAAAAGCCTTTTGCTGCACCCTATGCGGTCAGCACTAACGGTTTTAGGCATCTTCATCGGTGTTTGGGCCGTTATTTGGTTGTTGGCAATCAGCGAAGGAATCAGTCAGGTCGCCCAGAGGCAGATTGAAGATCTCGGTGCTGAAAACATTATCGTTCGATCCATTCAGCCACCCGATGAAAGTGGAGCTAACTTCCGCAGCATCACTGCGTTTGGCGTTTCGCGTGCCGAATACCAAATGATCGAGCGAACCGTGTCGACCGTTCGACGTGTGCTCCCTATTCGCGAGCTTCAAAAGAAATTTACTTACACCGGTAACCCCAACGTAAAACCGATCGATGGTCGCCTGGTTGGTTGCACACCTGAGTACGCAGAAGTAACTCGCCTGGAAGTTGCGCGAGGTCACTTCCTCACCCCTCGAGAGCTTGAATCGCGTTCTTCGGTTTGTGTCATCGCGGGAAGTCTTTCAAACAAGCTATTCCCGTCCGAGGATCCGCTGAACAAACAGATTTACCTGCCGGAGACAAAAGAGTACTACAAGATCGTCGGCGTTCTCAAGCACCGAAATGCGACTGCGGCAATCGGTGGATCGCTTGCCGCTCAAGACTTTTCATTGGACGTGTACATTCCTATCACGACGATGAAACTTCGGATGGGTGATCAAGAAACGAAACAAACGGGCGGCTCATTTTCGCGAAAGCAATTTGAGTTGACCCAGATCACAATCCAGGTCAACGACGTGAAAGACGTTCCCCGAACCGCGAAATTGGTTGAGGCAACACTTCGCGCGAAAAAAGCTGACCGCCAAGACATCGCCGTTGTTGTTCCTTTCGAACTGCTCGAGCAAGCGAAAAACACTCGCCTGATGTTTATGATTTTCGCCGGCTTGATCGCTGCAATTTCACTCTTGGTCGGAGGCATTGGCATCATGAACATTATGTTGGCAACCGTTACCGAGCGAACGCGGGAGATCGGTATCCGCCGTGCCCTTGGGGCGAAACGAAATGACATTACACAGCAGTTTTTGGTCGAAACGATCTCGCTCTCCGTCGTCGGCGGTGTGATGGGAATCTTGGTAGGTTTGCTATGCCCACTGGCAGTAAGTCTGGCCCAGCAAATCGTCGCCAAAGTCGCCCCAACGATGTGGCGTGACATTCCTGACGTTGCAAAAACGATGACACCAGAGATCGTCCCCCTCTCAATCCCAGTCGCGTTCTTGATCTCAGTCGTTGTTGGTGTCGCGTTTGGACTCTATCCAGCGATTCGAGCTGCTCAGATGGATCCGATCGAAGCCCTTCGTCACGAATAAAATTTACTTTCTGGGTTTCGCTCTAAAGCAAACATTTGCTCGGCTGGACATTCGATGGCCGGTAGGCAGATGCAGATGGTTCCGCGGGGTTTGTCACTCAGCCCACGGATCCAACGCTGCCATTGATTGGCAACCGCTCTTTGCGTTGGAGTCAGATTGATTCTTCTGACACCTCATGCGCACAATGCACATGGAAACCGATAACGGCTGGAATCCACTTGATTTCCGTTTAACGAGCCAAAAATTGAGTCTCGCCGCTGCTCAAATTCTCATCGTCCTACGATTTGGCATCAGTAGACTCAAGCTCCAACGTCAGATTTGGTCGAAATGAATCTCAAACGAAAAACAAATCAATTGGTTGATTCCGCCTCCAACGGACGCATACCGATTCGCGCCTTTGACAATGCAATCCCAGCGATCACCAGACAGATCCGCCAGGACGCAAACTCCAAGTGGCTCGATTCGTGGGGGCAAAGCCTAAATTTCGACGAGTATGAGAAGGCAACCATCGTTGACCCAAAAATCTTGAGTACGATTGGCCGAATCGCAAACCACCCCATTCGCGATGGGCGTTCCTACCACGCGGGGTTGATGCACACCTACGGCTATCTCTTGAGCAACCTCAAAACTCGCTACGGCTTCAAACGCGAACGCTGGACCAACGGACTTTTGGAGTCAAGTTTCGGCTTGCCCAAAGGAATGCTCTCGTCCAGTCCGGTTGAGGGGACGCTTTTGCAAAACGTTTCATACGTGATGAGCCAAATCTCTTTTTCAAAATCAACAACGGTATTTGCAAAAACTGCGAACGCAAAAACCAATCCGCTACTGGTTCCAGAGAGCTTAGCCAAAATACGTTTTGATCGTTTGCCAACGACGCGGATTTCAGAAGTAGTCACGCTGCCAAATACTCGGCAACGGCTCAAAATCTACATGGACATCGTCAAGTTCAAACGATCGGATCCGCTTGAATCCTTCATGGTCTATTCAACCGAACTCCGATCGACGCAGCAGTTGATCACCTGTTTTCCAATGTCTACCGCCGTCGGTGATGAACTGATTGTCAATGCGAAGAAGAATGAAACGCTGATTCGCCCGCGTTTCAATCTGTCATTCCCTGGTTTTCCTGTTGCCGGTTTAAAAGGCAAACGTACAGTGAGCAAGCGAGCCTAGTGGTTTGCCGAAATCAAATCAGAGGCATGGCCGTTTTTTCGCGCTGCTGCAGTCGAGCGAACTGAACCGTTGCCAACGCCCAAACGGCTGATAGGAATCGTCTCAATTCTCAATTGAGATAAATCACTCAAGCGAAAATTGAACATTTCATCCACACGGTTACATCTGTGCAATCAAAAAGTAGATGAAGCCAAAAAACACGCTTACACCAAAGTAGACCAGCGACTTTTTCACTCGTTTATACTTCGCCGCCGAGATGTGCGAATCAAGAAGAATCGCAGCTTGCACCTCTCGCTTTAGAGCCACCGAGCCAATCCGGTCGCAGTCTTCAACGTATTGCTTCACATCTCTACTGGCGTAGGCCGCCGCAATCGCTGCAGGATGAAAATGTTTACAGTGGTCCAGGCTTGGGTGTTTGCCTTTTTCCGAAAGCGGGTTGATGCACAAAAACGAATACACCCCTGAAAGCAAAAAGAACACAACGTAGAGACCAAACAGGATGTAGCAAACCAATTGCCATTGGGGAAAAAGATGATATTCCGTTTCGGTTGACGCGATGACTTTGTGAATCGTAGGGATCAAAAACCCTGCCATCGCTCCACCGACCGTCAAGATCACGGCTGCTTTTGCGTCGGCAAAACGAATCCACTCTGAGATCGCATGGTAAGTCTCAATAAAGTTCTCGGTGCCCTGGGCTGCTGACAAATCGCTTGTTGTCGATTCAAGGTTTGAGGCAACCACAGAAGCCGCCGTCGTCGCTCCATCGCAATCGGAATCGCCACCGCTTTTGCCAACATCTTCCTGTTTTGATTCAGACTCACTGCTCATTTTTTCTCTCGATTGTTTCGTGTTCAGGAAGTTGCAAACTTAACGCCCGCCATTGGCAACTTCAAGTCTATTCGCAATTCGGGGACAAGTGTTCCTCTTTGGACAACCCAATCGCCAGAGGGTTCGAACAAAACAACAATCTTTCGATCGAGCTTGGCAACGATTCAGACGGAGTTGTATCTCCGGCAAGGAAACACCGAGTGCAATCCCGAAACGACATCAGCCCATCGGCGGGGAACATTACCGCCCCGCCCTGCAGTTTTTCGTCAAACCAAGTTCACGGCCAGCTAAATGTTCGGCGCAACAACCGCTGAATTCACGGCTGTCGGATGTAGTCAGAAAATCTCAGGATCTTATTTCAATCTCACATCCTTCAACTCGAAAGGGATCTCGACAGAAGATTCAGGAGTCTCTCTGACTTGGATTTTGACGCTGTCGATACTGACTCCATCAGGAAGTTCAGCAAACCCGTAACGGATTACTCGAGTGCCAGGCAGTGTGTTTGAACCGCCACCGCTCCCGCGATTTCCAATGCGGCGGCCATTCGGCAGTTTCCTTGATGTCGAGGAAAACGTCTTGGTCGTTGTCCCATTGGAACTGGTTCCAGATGACTGGGGCTGATACGTAAGCCCATCCGACCCGACAAACTCAACGTCAATCATTCCAGAAATCAGATTTCTAGTTTCCGCTTTCTTGCGCATACTGGCTTCATTGTTAGGGCGAGACTGCACTATCTCTTGCACTGATTTAGGCAATGGTGTTTTTACCGTAATCGCGAGCTGGCCTTCCTCTTCCGATACATCAGTGATTTTGTATTCGCCGAGTTTTGTCGCCGGGCCAATTGAGTAACCCAGCGATTGAATCCAAAGAACCCTAAACGTGCTGATCAATCAAAATTGGATTGCCATCCGGGTCGACCATGGTGAAACTTGCAGGACCGGTCAATGACTCATCGGCCTCGGTCGTTAGAGTCATACCTGCCGCTTTGAGTTTTCGCTGGATCTCACGAACGTCGTCGAAATCTTTGATTGGGTTTGCTTGGTGATCCCAGCCAGGATTGAACGTTAGTAGATTCTTCTCGAACATGCCTTGAAACAACCCGATCGTTGTGTCTCCATTGCGCAAGATCAGCCAATTCTGTTCTTCATCGCCACCGGCTTTTTCGAATCCAAGTTTTTCATAAAAAGCTTTGGATGCAGCGATATCTTTGACGGCCAAGCTGGATGAAAAGGCTCCAAGTTTCATTTTTCTTCTCTCTTTAAATTTTGATATGGTTAAGCTGAATTTCGTTGGCGACGAACAAGGCCTTCGTCTTCATTGCCTTGTCGCGTCGCTACATCCCGTGCAACAATTAGTGCTCGGGCCAAGCCATTGACTCCAATGACGGTGCTTCCTTTTTAGATAAGGCCGCAAAGAGTTGCTTTACAAATCTTGCGAAACGGTAGTGAAACTTGGAAATTTCAAACTCTGAAAACGGCAAGCCCAACGAACCTGCTCTAGATACCAAATCTCAGCTCTATATCGTTCGAGTCAATCGAGCAATCGATTTCATTCTGCAAAACCTTGACCAGCAACTGAACCTAGAGCTGATTGCCCAAGCCGCAGATTTTTCACCATTTCATTTTCACCGAATCTTCAAAACTCTCGTTGGCGAGTCCCTCAATGAATTCACGAAGCGATTGCGACTTGAACGAGCGATAGTTTTGTTGTCGAGAACTAACTGGAAAACCAGACAAAAACAGTCACTGACTGACATCGCGCTTGCTTGCGGATTCTCTTCGTCCTCGGATTTTTCACGATGCTTCAAACAGCGATTTGGGATTCCGCCCAGCCATTTTGATGTCGAAGTCTTTCGGTCCCAGCGTCGTGAGGCATGGCAATCGGCGGTTTACGAAACTGAGAACCGACATTTGCTTGATCCGCTCCCTGCTGCAACCAACCCTGACGAATTCGTGGTTCAATTGGTAGAAATACCCGCGCGAACTGCAGCCTATATTCGCGTTACCGATCCCTATCGAGAGGGTGCAGTTTCGGGTGCCGCTGAACGAATGGTTCAATGGGCGGAAAAGAATAATTTGGACGGAGAACAGTGGCTGGGATATATGTGGGACGATCCAGAAGTCGTTGCCCATCAGGCATGCCGCTACGATGTCGGTGTTGTCGTGCCAGAGCCATTTGAAAGCCGTGAAGTTGGCTGGTTTGATTTTCCTGGAATGCTTGTTGCCCAAGTTGAGATCCGAGGAACGATCGATTTGGAAATGAGAGCGCTGGACTGGTTGTTTCGAACGTGGCTGCCCAGCAGCGGTTTTATACCGTCAGCGCTACCCGCGTTCGAAGCATGGACTGGGAGACCATTCGAACTTGGAATGGAACGATTTGACTTAGACGTTCAAATTCCGATTCAAAAGTTTCATCCCTGAAACCGATGATCGAATTTACTTACTCGTACCAGCCGAATGTTGCCTGCTCGGTGGCAACTGATTCCATGGCGATGGCCGGAACGGGTTGGCCTACGTTGATGGACGCTCGATTCCTGGCGTGTTCGTTTCTTGTATGCTCCTCACGTCGTTTTACGAGTTCGGCTTGAAGTTCATACTGGCGAATCAAACGTGGTATCAGATCGCCAATTCTTTGCAAACCGGTTCGTGCTTTGACGCTTGAAAGTTGCGGAACGTTTAGTGGCTTGATCATTTTTTCGGCTCCAATGAAAGTCTCAAATCTTTGTCTGAAACAACTATTGGGTTAGCGCGTGACACCTCTGGTCCAAGCCATTTTTTTTCTTGCGAAAAAGTTTTCGATGCTTGCACATTAGGGGGTCGCGGTTCTCACTGCTTGCTTTTCCCGGTGAGTCTCAGCTAATTTGAAGTTCTTAGCCAAACAAAAAAGCCTGTGACCTAACGTGTCACTCGTAGCCATTTTCGAGTCAAACGAGAAAGCAGATAGTTTGAATCCATTCAATGAACACGCACAACTGAACGAACTTGAATCGAACGGATTCACTGTTGTTGAAAATGTACTGGACCCGACGAGCATCGCGACTTGGATCCGAGAGCTGGATCAGCTTTTTGATAGCGACGACGAATCAGGAAAAACTGCGATCAAGAATCGCAAGGGCGCCGTTTACGCAGCTCGGAATATTCTCTCCAACCTGCCTGGGTGTTGCGACATTGCGAAACTACCAGAGCTGACTTCGTTGCTTACGACTGTCCTCGGTCCTGACTATGGATTGGTTCGAGGATTGTACTTTGACAAACACCCAGATCGCACGTGGTCGCTTCCATGGCACAAAGATCTAACGATCGCGGTCCAAGACAACTCGCTTCCGTCGAACGCATTTTCAAAACCGACGAACAAGAGCGGCGTCGATCATGTTGAAGCTTCCGAAAGTGTTTTGGCGAGAATGCTGACGCTGCGGATCCACCTCGATCCAGTCACCGAAGACAACGGCCCCCTCGAAGTCGCGATCGGTTCCCACCTCAACGGCAAACTGTCCAACGCCATACATAATTCGACGAAGATACTCGTTGGCGCGGGTGACGTGTTGGCAATGAGGCCCATGCTCAGCCATATGAGTAAAAGCTCCGCCCCCGACTCGCGGATGCATCGACGAATCCTGCATCTGGAATTCGCGGCGGACCGGAAACTGCCAGATGGTTACGACTGGCATCAGTTCCTTTAACGTAGCAACGCAGGCAACAACGAAGAAAAGGGTTAACATTGACGCGATTTTGGCACGTATCTAAAATAGAACTGCAAGGCGTATTTTGCTTGAATGCCATGAATGACCCAACCATCCAACAGTAATTCGAAACCACCGGGCTACCTTTACCAAACGGGTTCTGAAAGTCTAGGCAAACGGCGTTTGATTCCAGCTTGGCTGCTCTCTCTTTTGCTCCACACGACTCTATTCGTGGGTTTGATCTTCACGATGGCTCAGTATCAAAACGGAGCCAGCGAAGTCGAGAACCGAACTGGTGGGATCGTATTGGTGAACGCCACGTCGGAGTCAACCGAGTACCTCGATGAAGGCGATGTCGAAGAGAGCTCCAATCCGGCGATGAGCGCCGAAAGCCCACCGCCATTAGCCATTGATTCTGAGCTGCCTCCTGACCTCCCTGGATTCGAGTCAGCCCCCACGCAGATTACGGGTGTCGGTGACAGCCTGCTCGAAGCCCTACCCGGTGCCGACAGCTTGATCGTTTCCAACAATCAATCATCAGGAAAAATTGGCGGACAGGTCACCACGGAAGTTTTTGGAATCAAAGGAACCGGTTCACGATTCGTTTATGTTTTTGATCGCAGCAAAAGCATGGACGGCTATGGCGGCCGGCCAATGCGAGCCGCTCGCCAACAATTGCTGGCCAGTCTCGATTCCCTGAAAGACGTCAATCAGTTTCAGATCATTTTCTACAACGGTTCGACCGATATCTTTTCGCCTGAGAATCAAAAAAAGATGCACCCAGCGACCGATAAATTTAAGGAAGACGCCCGCAAGTTTATCAATCGTACTCAGCCTGATGGCGGTACGGATCATGTGAACGCTTTGAAGGCGGCTTTTAAAATGAATCCTGACGTGATTTTCTTTTTGACAGATGCTGAAGGCGGATTCACACAAACCGAATTGCGAATCCTCAGAAACAACAATCGCTCGCGTGCCGTTATCAACGCGATCGAATTTGGCGACCGAAAAGGATCGGGGCGTACCCTCAGAGACCTCGCGGAATCCAGCGGCGGCCAATACGTTTTTAAGAACATTCGCTCACTCCAGACAAATGGAGATTAAATTGATCCGCGAATATTTAACCCGTACAAGTAACCGAACTGCAGTTTCTACCCTGACAATTGTTTTGGGAATTGCACTCGTGTTTGCCTGTCCTCCAAAATCACAAGCCCAAGAAGACGTCGTCGTCACGAGACGGGCATCGAAGCAGTCCGACGGATCATCCAATGGAACCATCAAACGCAAAGGCACCATTGTTGAGTGGCGAGGGTTGTCGCTAACGATCGATTCCAGCGGAACCGAGCGAGAAATTGATAACGATGAAATTGTCCAAATCCAAACGACTTGGAGCGAAGAGTTCACGGCCGGACAAAAGCTGTTTCAAAACGGACAGGCAAAAGAAGCAGCAACCAAACTTCAGGCAGCGCTTTCAAAAGAAACGCGAGCTTGGGCCAAACGCATCATTCGGGCTGAACTTGTAGAGGCGCTTTGTTCAATCGAACAACATAGCGCGGCCGCTGAACATTTTTTACTGATCCTTCAAGACGACCCAAACACACGATTCATTCACCTCGCTCCGTTGGTTTGGACCGGCGCGGGTACGGCGCTAAACCGCCCTGCCCAGCAATGGATCCAATCCAACAATCCGACCATTCAATTGATGGGGGCCAGTTGGTTGTTGGTCGGAGCGGACCGACAAAACGCAATCAACGTGCTCGATGAATTGACTCGAGATATTGATCCCAATATCCAAAGTCTCGCCATCGCTCAACTTTGGCGTTCTCGATCAACCACGAACGCGAAACAAACGGCTGTTTGGCAAAACATTGTCGACAAAATGCCGCGAGCGATCAGGGCGGGCCCTTACCTCGTTTTGGCCAATGCCCAATCAAAAGCTGGGCAAAACAGACAAGCAACGCTCAATTTGATGCGCGTTCCCATCCTCTATCCGGATCAAAGATCGCTTTCGGCGGCTGCACTTTATCATGCCGGCAAATTACTTCGATCCAGCAACGACCCATCATCGGCAGACACTGTCTTTGGTGAACTCAAAACACGATTCCCGCAAACGGTTTGGGCCCAACAAGCGGCTAACAGTTTGCAACTGAAATAGGCACAGGAAATAGCATGAGCAATTTTGTCGACCTAGTACCGAAGTTTAAACGAACCAACGGCAGGCGAAGCATCGCAGTTTTATCCGCGATCGCCGCCAGCTCGATTGTAAGTTTCGGATATGTCACACCCGCGTTTGCGCAAGGCGAAGAAGCCGCTGCCCCCTCTGGATTTTTGTCGATTCTGTTTTCCGGAGGAATCGTCGGCGCGATCATGATCATTATCCTGCTCGCCCTTTCGGTCACCTCAGCTTATTTGATTTTCGATCACCTCATGACGATCAGGCGAACGGACCTAATGCCAGAGGGACTGAGCGAACAAGTTCGACAGTGCTTGATTTCAGGAGACGTCGCAGCCGCGCAGGAAGCTTGCAACGCGCGGCCCAGTTTCCTTTCTTTTGTTCTGATGCATGGCATGTCTGAACTTGATTTCGGATGGAACGCGGTTGAAAAATCTATTGAAGATGCACTCGCAGAGCAATCTGCACGCTTGTTCAGAAAAATTGAGTATTTATCGGTGATCGGCAACATCGCGCCGATGGTTGGGCTTTTGGGAACGGTCATTGGAATGATCATCGCTTTTCAAAACGTTGCTTCCACGCAAGGGACAGCCAGCGCTCCACAATTGGCCGAGGGTATTTACCAAGCGCTTGTTACGACCGTTGGAGGTTTGATCGTTGCGATTCCATCGATCGGTGCCTTTGCAATATTTAGAAATCGAATCGACCAGCTCGTTGCCGAAGCCGCCTATATGGCGCAACACGTTTTCACACCCTTGAGACGCCGCGGCAAAAAGTAGATGCAAATTCCTCAACACAATTCGGGACGGAAATACGGCTTCAACATGACGCCGATGATCGACGTCGTTTTCCTTTTGATCATTTTCTTTTTGGTCAGCAGTCATCTTGCGCGCCAAGAATCACAAATGGATATGAAGCTGCCAACCGCAGCGTCGGGGCAAGACGATGTCGACATGGAAACGCCGCGACTGACGATCAATGTAAAATCGGATGGATCAATGTGGCTCGCCGGACGACCAATCACGCCTCGACAACTCCAACCAAAATTCACTGCAGCTCGCGCGAAAGAAGGTGAGTTCATCGAAGTTCGCATTCGTAGCAGCCGCGATGTCCCCTACTCCAACGTCGAGCCGATCATGTTGGCTTGCACTGGGGCGAAAATTTGGAAAGTCACGTTTGCTGTCTATCGGGAGGAAACGAAATGAGACGATCCAGCCCGTTAGTCCGAAAAGGCAGCGAAGTCGACATGGACAGCGCGATGACACCGATGATTGATGTGGTATTTTTGCTGCTGGTGTTTTTCGTTTGGACCGCCAGTTTTCAAATCGTCGAGCATATCTTGCCCAGCAACATGTCGACGCAAGTCGGATCGGCTGAGATCGACGACATGGATCCGCCGCCAGAGAAAGATTTCGACGATGTCGTTTTAAGAGTCGGTTGGGATGGTGTGTCGCCGAACTGGAGAATCAACAATCAAGCTGTTGCTAGTTTGGATGCCGTTGAAACGCAGCTAAAAGTCATTTCTGAGATCGAAAACACTGCGAAACTGGTCCTTCACCCGGATCCAATGGTACCCGTTGGACATGTGATTGAAGCCTACGACGTTGCCAACCTTGCTGGGTTCGGGACTGTCTCATTTGCCGTCAACCCAAAGGGGCAATGAGAAAATGAATCCAGTTTTCAAATTTGGAATTCGCACGCTCATCATTGTGTTTCTGCTCGTTTCTGCAGAATTCTCAAGTCGCTCAACTGCAGTTGCCCGACAGGCAAACGGTACGGCTGAATTTCTGGAACAGAAACGAACTGACGACACGACGTTTTTAGCTGGGCTTCGGCAACGTCGGCTATTTGAAATAGCTGAACTGTACTGCAACGACCAACTGTCCAAGGGAAACCTCGACCCAACAAGCCAAGCAACGTTGGTGATCGAACTTGTGAAAACTCAGACAGCACAAGCCATTTTCAGCCCCATGGCCACTCGCCCAAGCGTGTGGCAAAAAGCGCTGGCGACATCCACCGATTTCCTGACCACCAATCCTGATCACCCGAGACGATACTTGGTTGGCGTTCAATCGGCACTCAGTCGAATTTCTCGCGCAAAATTAATTGCCCAAGAAATTGCGGCAGACATGGCTGACGCAAATGCTCAACGGCAAGCACTTGATTCACTATCAAAAGCACAGTCACAACTGCGAAGATTGCAACAACAGATCACTGATGCGATTCCCAAACAGCTAAATCGAAAATCTGCTGAGCATGAACTAACAGCCGCGCAGCTGTTGACACTGAACAACAACATTCGATTCCAATTGGCTGTTTGCAATCTGAACCGAGCTCGATTGTATGCTCCAACAGATCGGCTTAATCGTGTCGACGCGCTCAATGGAGTGAAGGAGCGACTGTTCGAGGTCCAACGTGAAACAGCGAAAGGCGATCCTCTTTGGTGGAAAACCAAACTGGGGCTGGTGGAGTGTTTTCGACTGATGGGCAAGTATCAAATCGCTTTCGATGCGTTGGCGGAGCTGCCCACAAAAGACATTCCAATCGCGTCCGCCAATTCGTTACTGGAACAAAAAGTCCTGCTGGCCATTGCGATGCAGAACGCAAAATTTTCACAACGAATCATGAGCGAAGTTCAGAAAAGAGAATCGAAATCGCCACAACTGGACCTCGCCATTGTCGAGCTTGCAATCAGCCAATCCCGAACTGCGAAAACCGACAAACTGAAAGAGCAATGGGTCGCCTTCGCATCCAGCCAAGCCAAACGTGTTGAGCAAACGCATGGGCCTTACTGGGCCCGTCGCGCGAATTTGGCGTTGATCAATTCTGTTTCGAATTCCACCAACTCAATCGCTGGTTCAGGATCTCCCTCTACAGGAGAGGCCAGCCTGGATCTGTTGATAAGAATTGCAGACGAAGCGATGCGAAAAAAGCAATTTGATGATGCGTTGAAAGCTTATGATCAGGCGGCACGAAAGGCTGCCTCTTCAGGCTCGAACGATCTAGCACTGCAAATGGACATCCGTGCGAGTCAGATTTTTGAACAGCAAAAAAAGCCCGAACAAGCAGCGATTCGTTTGATCGATTCGGCGAATCGCAATACTCAGACCAAGCTCGCGGCGGCAGCGCACCACCGCGGCTGCTGGAATTATTCCAGAACTATCGCCATAGACAAAGTACCGCGAACCAAGAAGTATCAAGAGTATCTGGAAGAGCATTTGGCAACCTGGCCCAACCAACCAAGTAGCGATCAAGTTCGTATTTGGCTGGGGATGCTTCTTCAAAATCAGAAACATTGGAAACTCGCGATTGAAACCTATCTTCAAGTAAACAACATGAGTCCGTACCTCGAACCTGCAATCGCTCAGCTAAAATGGTGCGCAACCACCGTTTTGCGAGAGCAACGGGCCAAAGGCGAATCGACTCTCACACTGACCACCGAGCTCGTCAAAAAACTAAACGAGAAACAAGCAACACTGGAACAGCTCGACCCTGCCGGGATGCAGATCTTTCTTGCGAGCGTCGAACTGGATTTAATTTTCGGATCCAAAAACGTCAACCCTCAGTTGGTTGAGTCACTCTCTGAAATTGAAACTTCAGACGATGATTCTCTCGCGAAGCTTGCAACTGCGATTCATGCTGTATCCATCGCACTGGAAGCTCCCGATCAATCCAAACGTTTGATTTCTCAAATCGCCGACAACGAACCCGCGTTGGACCTGTGCGACCGATGCTTGTCTGCCGTCGTTACCAGATCAGTTAACGATTCAAACAAGCGATTGAATGAAATCCGATTGGTGGTGATCGAGAAAGCTCTTCTGCAACCGAGAGATGCGAATCGCGCGCGTACCAATTGGCTGATGCGAAAATCCCAAACGCTGACCCGATTACACCGGAACGCCGAAGCCGTTGCGGTGCTGGAGAAACTGGAAACTGAATTCCCACGGAACGCCGGCGTTAAAATGGAATTGGCTCGAGCACTTTCGGCCGCGTTTTCAGAGTCCGCCCCAGACAAACCGTTGGCAAAGTGGCGTCAAATCGCAGGCCGAGTCAAATCTCATTCCCCGAACTGGTTTGAGGCTAAATACAATGTCGCCGACCTGCTGCTCCAACAAGGTAAGAAGTCCGACGCTGCCAAGTTGTTGAAATACATCAAAGCCATTCCGCCTGGCTGGGAAGAATCAAGTTGGAAGCCGAAGTTCGAAGCCTTGCTTCAACGTGCGTTGTAGTCTTGCTCGCCAGATTCGCTTTGCAAGTGCGAAAAACACGGCACCGCATAGAGTAAGTGAATTTGCATCCGACATAAAAAACCCACCGAAAGAAAGACCTTCGATGGGTTTTTGTTTTTAGATTCGGCTTCAATCAACCAGGGCGATGGTTCGCCAAAGGTTTAGTTGTTAGCGTTTGAACCGCTCTCTGGATCGTCATCTGCGATTGCCAGAATACCGGCACCCAGTCCACCAAGCATGATCAAGCGACCTGCGTTGGCTCCTGCTGCTCCGCCACCAAAACGGCTACCGATGCGTCCGCCACCAAATCGACCGCGAACAACTCCGCCACCGCCAAAGTTACTATAGTTGCCGCAAGCTCCACATGATCCACCAGAGGCACCACCATATGCGATTGACTCACCAGCGTACTCAACAGGTGCTGAGTAAGATGGCTCCATCATGACATCGTTGCCAACCGCGTAGTCGATTGGTGCAGAGGCCATCGCTTGGTTACCACTTGGGCAAGTCAAGCACGCGTCTAGTTGAGCTGTTGTCTTGCGATAGGCAACTTGTGACATTGGATTGCTTCCGCCGATCGCTTCAAAGCGACCTGCTGCGAAACCGTTTTGGCTTGCTGCGACGAAATCATAAATACCCGGTTGAAGATCAGGAACACTGAAAGTTCCAGAAGCATCTGTCTGAACCTGAGCGATAGGCCGATCGTTCTGAATCAGCTGAACTTGGATACCAGCGGTGCTTTGACCCTGGTACAAAGAACTAATCCGACCTTGAAGACGATTGTTGATCAATCGAATTTGCTTGGCTGCAGGAATTGCTGAACCAGCACCCGTTTGCGAAGCAGAGGCCAAAGCCTGAATAACGACCTGTGGCACGCTGGCTTGCAGGACCTGCTGAAGGCCAGAGTAATTTGCCGAAGCGGTAGTTGCTTCGAGAATATTCAAAGCTGCTGGACCGTTTTGGCCTGTTACATAAACGCCGTAGGCTGCGATGCCTGATTTACCAGCAGCGAAGAACGAGTAAGGTCCCTGTGCGATTCCGCTGACAGAGAAAGATCCATCTGCAGAAGTCTGAGCTTGCTTGATGACTTGGTTTTCGCGAACGAAAAAGACGTTCAACCCTGCCAAGCCGTTTGCTTCGCCGGACACTGCGTCGATAGTCGCGACACGGCCTTCAAGGACGCCGTTCTTATTTAACGCGATGGTGTGAATCGCTTGCGCGGTGATGGGTGTTGATGTGACTGGAGTTGCGTTGACTGGAGAAGAATCGCCAATCATTACGCTAACACCAGATTGTGTTAGTTGAGCCGAAGCGGTCGAGATTGCCAAGAAAGGCATTGCGGCCAGCACCAGACTCAAACCAATTTTCTTTAGTTGAGTTTTCATAAATCCATTGCTCACTTAAGGTATTTCCTAATTACAAAAAAGCCAGTCGGCCAAACTTAGAACAAAGCCTCATAACCGAACTCTGCTTTTCCTCTTGGAACCTACGTCACAGCTAAGCGTATTCAAGTGAATAGAGGGGAAAGACGAATGTGTTTTTCGCTTTTCAATATTCAACTGATTACCAAACGAATAACCCGAATGGTCGCCTTGCTGTTTTGCAAGCTCTCACTGAGGTGCTGTGACTTGTTAGGCCTATCCCTCGGCGAACCAATCCACTGTTAACAGCCAGTGATAGGCTTGTCCTTTGCAATCGGACATGCCGCACTGATAGCAAACATAGTTGTGAATAATCCGCCAAAAAACAAAAGCACTGTGTAAAGGAACATGGCTCTACCTCCTGTAAAAAGTGACAGGAGGAACATTTGCATGTTACGCGCCAAAAAACTTCCTTTGCATTTCAAAGCGGTGTTACGTGCTAAAAACACTGCCTTGCAAAGACTTTCTCAAGTCTTTGTTTTTATCTCTATCGTCGTCAGTTTGATCTCAAATGGACTCGAAACCGTGTCAGATCGACTACCAAGGTGCGCGAACAGGATAAAGTCCAAACTGATCCGTGCTTGATGGATGGTATGGCGTTTGGGAAAACCCGCCGCCGCCTTCGCTACCACCCATGCCAAGACCTTGCCGACCAAATTGGTGATGAATCGGTGTGCTGCGAACTTGTCCTACGCCCCATGCGTAACTTGTTTGATAACTTGATGTCGGTGGAACAACCAAAGCGGTTGGTTCACGAAAACGCCAATTCGAATAATCACCGTGCCATGGTCGACTCGCCGCTTCCATTTGGTTCCAACCATGAGTTCGCCCGGCAAGAACACCAGGATTGCTGAAGGTGTAAACCGGAGCCGGAGAGAACCGCCCTTTTCGAGCAGCCATCAACATCGTTTTCTGAGGGCTGATACGATTTGTATAGTCCGTCATTGTCATGCCTTCGGCGTCTGTCCCCGAATAAATCGGGCCACGATTGCCGAGACGCGACAACAACTGCGCGTCAGACTCAGTTGATGTCATCACGATTGTGGCGACGATGACCAAGCCAAATGTTAATCCCATCTTGTTCATTGTTTTTGACCTTGCTCTTTGTCGTTTTGATTATGTTTCGAGATTGTTGAGTTCGCAGACCAGTCTTCGGTGGCTTCGAACCACACATCGAATGCTCTAGCGATTGATCGTTTGATCAGTAAGTTTTGCGGTGCATCCACCAGAGCATGCCGGAGCAGCTGGGGCACTGTACGAAGGTTGTTCGTAAATGTCCGATTCATAGGCTGAACCTTGGACGTCACAGTTGCCACTTGAGCAACCCAATCCACCGCCATGCAGTCGACCGCGGACTCGTCCACCGCTGTTCACACGTCCGCCACCGCCACCGCAATTTCCGTCGATGCAGTAGATTCGCTTGTGAATTCTGTAATTCAAATTCCCAAGAGGACTTGCTAGTGGAAGGTTCCCCATGTGGTTGACACCACTTTGCCATCGAACTTTTGTTTTGTTCAATGAATCGTTACTTCCCATGAAGCCGCTGGAGTTATAATAGTTGAAGTAATTTCGTTGGTGCTGATACATCATTTCATGAGGCATCAACGGCTGGTATGTGTAGTGGCTCTGAGCACCCAGCCGAGGCGAATCGTAGGGAGCTGGGTACATTCCAGCATTGATCATTCCCGCACCGCCAGTTGCGTACTGCGAGAACAAATTATTTGATGAGTTGCCCTGGCCAAGTTGAGCCGAAACAGGTGCGACTGAAATGCACGTACACGCCATGATGGCGCTGGCAAACAAAAGTTTTCGGATCATTGGGTCTGACTCCTCGTTTTTGGGCAATAATTTCGGTTCAGCGACGCTTCCTACCGGTTCCAATGGCGCATCGCGAGACGCACCACTCTTGCCTCCTTTTCGACCAGTTCCGACCGAGACTCCCACCCAATCTCTCGGAGCCCGCAAGCATTCCCAAACCCCCCATGTCACAACCGTCAAAACCGGCTGTGACCGAGCCGACCTGATTGGTATACTTCCCCCAAAGCACCCCACTTTGCATAAATCCTTAAAACCAGCACTGACGAACCGAACGCCCAATCCAGTCGTAAACCGCGTTTGAATGAGTAACTGTTTGAGTTTTCACGGGATTTAGCGGTGCGGATTGAAGCTCACACAAATCCAAACCGAAACAAACACGATTGGTACTGAGTCAGTTGAATGATTAGCAAGCAGTAAAGTGCTTTCACGTGTTCAATGACGGATGCCCTAGTAAAGTCAACAAAGGATGAATTGACGTGGCAAAACGCCGGCCTGCGAAAAAGAAAAGCACCAAGAAGTCGACTTCCAAGAAATCTTCCAACGGCTCAAACGGAAACCAGTCCGAAACGTTGTTCGATGACCAGAATGATGGATGGGAACCAATCCCGTTGCGATTGGCGGCCCAATCAAGGTACCTGAACTACTCGTTATCGGTGATCACATCCCGCGCGTTGCCCGACGTTCGCGATGGGCTGAAACCGGTTCAGCGGAGGATCCTTTATACGACTCGTGAGCTGAACCTGAGCCACAGCGCCAAACATCGAAAGAGCGCCAAAGTCGTCGGTGACGCAATGGCCAACTATCACCCTCACGGTGACAGTTCAATTTACGATGCGTTGGTTCGAATGGCCCAACCGTTTTCGCTTCGTGTTCCGCTGATGGATGGAAGCGGAAACTTTGGTTCCATCGATGGCGATAACGCCGCCGCGATGCGATATACCGAATGTCGCCGAACAAAAATTGCTGGAGAAATTCTTGAGGACCTTTCGACACGCACCGTCGCGTTTCGACCGAACTACGACGGAGCCCGCGAAGAACCCGTCGTCCTCCCAAGTCGCATTCCCAACCTGCTGCTTAATGGGGCAACCGGAATTGCCGTTGGCATGGCGACCAACATTCCGCCTCACAATTTGAAAGAGCTTTGCAATGCTCTTTTGAAATTGTTGAAGAACCCAGAGATAAAACCGTATCAACTCGTCGCGGGAGACGCGGTCCAAGGACCTGACTTTCCTCTTGGCGGCCAGATCGTTAATACCAAAGACGAACTGCGCGACATTTACCGAACTGGCCAAGGGCCGATCAAACTTCGCGGCACTTCAAAAGTCGTTTCTGGAAAAAAGAAAAGCGACACACGCATTCTTCAAATCGACTCTATTCCCTACGCGGTCAACAAAGCGAGCTTAGTCGAGCGAATTTCTGACTACGTTTACAGTGGCAAACTCCCCTTGGTCACCGAAGTTCGCGACCTTTCGACAGACGACATTCGAATTGATCTTTCGCTGAAAAAAGGCGCCGACGAGAACAAAGTTCTGGCTTTCCTTTACAAGCACACTCAGCTTCAGACGAACTTCAATGTCAACCTGACTTGCCTTGTTCCGACAGAAAACCCGGAAGTCGGTCGGCCAGAGCGTTTGGGACTGAAAGAAGCCCTTTGGTACTTTCTCCAATTCCGCCTCGAAGTCATCACGCGGCGATTGGAAAACGAACTCGCAACACTGAATCGGCGGATTCATATCCTGCGTGGATTCGTGACGATTTTTGATGCTCTCGATGAGATCATCCGAATCATTCGCAAGAGTGATGGAAAAGCGGACGCCGCCATCAAGATCATGAAACGATTCCCAGTCAAAGAAGGGAAAGCGAACAAGGGACTTGACGCCGAGCAAACCGAAGCCATCCTGGAACTAAAGCTCTACCGTTTGGCGAAACTGGAAATCAATCTGGTTCTTGATGAACTCAAGAAGAAAGAAAAACGAGCCCGCGAGATTCGCAAACTGCTAAAAGACGACACTGCTGACACCAATGCGTCGGGACGTTGGAATATCGTTCGAACAGAAATTCAGGAAATCATCAACGACTACTGCAAGGAAGCCGATTCAAAACGACGAACGATTCTTCGCGCCGTCGAAGACGAAGTCGAAATCAATGCAGAAGACTTTATCCTCGCCGAAGACTGCCACATTTTGGTTACCCGTGACGGTTGGGTGAAACGTCAAAAGAATATTGCCGATCCCGCGAAAAGCCGACTTCGCGCGGGCGATGAGGTTCTCGCTTGCGTTGGTGGTTCGACTCGCAACACGGTTGGATTCTTTTCTTCGACAGGAGTTTGCTACACGGCACGCATGGCCGACATTCCTGCATCGACTGGCCACGGCGATCCGATTCAAAAACTCTTCAAACTCAAAGACGGTGAAAAAATTGTTTCCGTCCTTTCGTTTGACCCTCGTGTCGTTGGCGACATCGCGGCCGATCCAAAAGACAAATATTATCCCGCGATCCATGGTCTCGCAGCATCGAGCAACGGTTACGCCATGCGTTTTGGGCTGGAGCCATTGGCCGAACCATCGACGCGCAGTGGCCGACGTTACGCGCGTGCGTCAACGGGCGCTGAACTGATTGGCGTCTACGCGATCGACAGCACCGAAACCATCCTTGCTATCTCACAGGACTGTCGAGCGATGATTTGCCCCGCCGAAGAAATCAATTATCTCTCAGGCGCTGGCAAGGGCGTGATGCTGATCAAACTCGCAAAAACCGATCGCCTCCTTGGATTCAAACCATCTAAAGGCGATCGCGATCTGTTGAATGTGGAAACCAACCGCGGTGCCCAGAAAACTGTGTCGACCACCAAGTATCGAACAACATCACGCGGCGGCAAGGGAAACGAGATTCAAAAGAACGGAAAGATCGCCAAAGTCATCTGGCCTCCGGTTGAATCTCCCGCAGAGCTAAAGCCGCTAAAAGACTAGCAGCCAGTCGAATGGCGCAAACCAAGCCATTCCCAAACGCATCTAACATCGCAACATCGACAATACAAAAAGAAACCCAGACAAACTCATGGCGAAAACCAAAAGCTACGATGGCGACAACATTGTCGTTTTGGAAGGACTCGAGCCGGTTCGCAAACGCCCCGGCATGTACATTGGCGGCGTGGGATCTGTTGGCCTGCATCACTTAATCTGGGAGATCATGGACAACTCGGTGGACGAAGCCATGAACGGGCACGCCACCGAAATCACGCTACAGCTGCATAAAGACGGCGAATCTGTCACCGTCTCGGACAACGGTCGTGGCATTCCCGTCGACAAACATTCGAAAACGAAAAAGAGCGCTCTTGAAACGGTTCTTACGATTCTGCACGCCGGTGGAAAATTCGACGGCAACAACTACAAAACAGCAGGTGGCCTTCACGGCGTGGGTGCGTCAGTAGTCAACGCGCTTTCAAAGAAACTGGTTGCGATTGTCAAACGAGGAGGAGCTCAATACAAAATGGAGTTCTCCAAGGGCAAACCGCTTTCCAAACTCCAAAAACTCAAAGGGGCGATTCGCGGTACAGGAACTTCGATCTTTTTCTCGCCCGATCCAACGATCTTTCCGAAAACCGGGTTCAATCCCAAAACGATTCGCCAACGCTTGGAGATCTCAAGCTTTCTCCACCGCGGAATCAAAGTCAATTTTATTGACGATGTAAACAAAACGAAAGAGTCTTTCTTTCACGAGCAAGGGATCGTCGACTTTCTGAGCAAAGTTCTTAAAGAACGAAACGCAAAACCGATTCATGAGTCTCCCTTCACGCTTAACCTTACCGACCCAGATCGCATCGAGCTAACGCTCCAATGGACCGAATCGACTGACGAACACGTCCGTTCTTACGTCAATGGTATCCCGACTGGAAACGGGGGAACACATGAGAACGGATTCAGGTCTGGCCTTAACAAGGCTGTTCGAAACTACTTTGACATGCACAACCTCGTCCCGCGCGGCGTCAAAATTTCACCGGACGACATTCGCGAAGGACTGGTCGGAATCATTTCGATCTTTATTCCCGAGCCACAGTTTCAAGGTCAAACCAAAGATCGACTGAACAACCCCGAGGTCCAAAGCTCCGTTGACGGTGCCATTCGCCCGGCACTTGAGCAGTGGATGAACAACAATCGTAGCGTCGCCGATGGCATTGTCGCTAGAATCATCGCGTCAGCTCGCGCCCGCGCCGCGTCACGCGCTGCCTCGGCTGCAGTGTCAAGAAAAACTTCTGGCAAGCGATCAATGCTGCCGGGAAAACTAAGCGACTGCCTCGATTCTGGCCGAGGAAAATCTGAACTCTTCATCGTCGAAGGTGACTCAGCGGGTGGATCCGCAAAACAAGGGCGCGATCGAAACTATCAGGCCATTCTTCCACTTCGAGGAAAGGTGTTGAACACCGAAAGCGCAACGCTGAAAAAAATGATGGACAACAAAGAGATCCAGGATCTCGTTACGGCAATCGGCTGCGGGATCGGCCCAAAGCTCGATCTGTCCGGATTGCGTTATGAAAAAATTATCCTCCTCGCTGATGCCGATTCTGACGGACACCACATCACGACGCTACTGCTGACATTCTTTTATCGTCACATGCCTCAACTGATTGCCGACGGTCGATTGTTCATTGCCAAACCGCCTTTGTTTCGAATCGATATTGGAAAACAGACTTACTGGGCTGCCGACGAAGCTGACCGCGCAAGAATTTTAGAAGAGCATGGCGACGGAAGAGCCAATCCTGAGATCACACGATTTAAGGGTCTTGGTGAGATGATGCCCAAGGTTCTCTGGAGCACAACGCTGGACCCTGCGAAACGACGACTGCTGAAAGTTGAGATTGATGACCAATTGGAAACCGATCGAGTTATCAGTGACCTCATGGGCCGCGATGCGTCGGCCCGTTTTAACTTCATCATGGACCGAGCCGAAGACGCCAGCGAGATCGACGTTTAAAAGCGAGTTGGACGGGCTGCGTCTTTCGCCCCAACCCTCCGAGTGAAAAACACAAGGCAATGTCGCACCTACGAAGAATCGCTTGAGTGATCCAGTGACCGTTAGGCACAACGTATCAACGTCACGGATCCGGGCCTAAGCCCCGTAATTCCCGAGGAAAAACACCGATCAAAGTGTGCTATCGCGTTTCGACCTTGTCAAACGCGAGCAAGCTATCTACAAACCGAAACCAATTCAGTCGAAGTTTCGGTGTCCTGATGCAATCCAAAAATCAAACCAGCATTTTGCCAACAGGCCTGATCCTCGTTTGCGTCATGGTAATATTGGGTGGTACCGGCTGTACAAATCTAAACGTCAATCGCATCGGCAGTCGCCTGACTCCATCCAATGATCGAGATTGGAAGCCAGAAGTCGCCACGATTCCGTTCGCCGAAATCGAAGGCTCGCAGTTTACGATTCGCAATATTCGCAACTGCAATTATCTGTCCGAAGAAGACTACGTGGTCAACTATTACGATCGCCAAATTTCGCTCGGTGAAGTTCAATCAGTCGACTTTATCGTCGTTCCATTTCCCCAAACGCCAAAACTGGCTCACACGATGATCAGTTTTGGGATGAGCGATGGGACGTATCTGGCTGTGTCAGTCGAAGTCCGCAAAGAACGCGGTGAGAAATTTAATCCCGTGCTTGGCCTCGGCCGACAGTTTGAGTTGATCTACGTACTTAGTGATGAACGCGATGTGATTCGGTTACGTACGAAGCACCGCAACTCCGAAGTGTTCGTTTACCCGACCGTTGCGACGGCAAAACAATCTCAATCCTTATTTCGCGACGTTATGAAACGCGTCAACAAATTGTCCGTGGAACCAGAGTTCTACAACTCGATCACCAACAATTGCACGACCAACCTCGCAGGTCATGTAAACGAGATCAGTGCTCAGAAGAAGATAACTTATGGTTGGAAGGTTCTTTTGCCTGGGCTGTCCGCCGAGTATGCCTATGAGCTTGGCTTGCTGGACAACCGAATCCCATTTGAAGATCTCAAGATGATTGCCCGAGTCAACGAATTGGCAGATCGCCACTATGACGATCCTGATTTTTCTCAGCACATCCGTCAAAGCCGCTACAAAGTCGACCGCTACGCCCAACGCCAGGCTCAACGCGAGCCGTTGTTGAACGGGCGTGGTGATGAGTTTTTACAGAACGATACTCGGCGAGGTTTGCGAGCTGAACGTAACACGGGCACGAGCACGAGCAGGCGGGACAAACCTGAGCCAGTTCAATCACAAAACTCACCGAGATTGCGAAACGGTTTTGGTGTGCGACTTTCTCGATAGCCTTCCATTTTGCCTATCTCCATAGCTGTCGCAATTCGAAGGCTGCGAATTCGTTTTACTTGCCAGAGTCCGAATTTATCTCGGAAGCCAGATAATACCGACCGCCAAATTCGCCATAAGGCATTAGAACCGGTTGGTCCACGCCTTCGAGTGTGACGCTAATATTTCCTTTGAAGTCTACATTGAACCGTTTACCCGTTACTGGCTTGGTTGACGGAACCAAACGCATCGAGACCAAACGCTTGCCCGCGAGAATTTGAGTTGCCGAACCGAGCTTTTGTTTGGTTGACTCTGGCAGTCTGCTCCAGCAATAACCTTTGCGGAATTTTTCGACCGAGTTTTCTGCCGCCGCCGTAGTCATCGCTTCGACGAGTTTCTGCGCGGACTCAAACCCGTATTCGGTTGCCGATGCAACTCCTGCTTTAACACCGGATTTCGTTGCAGCAGGTTTCGCAGCAGCGGCCGCACGCTGTGCAGCCGCACGTGTGACGAAATTGAGCGACACGGAATTCATGCAATATCGCAAACCAGTTGGCTTGGGCCCGTCGCCAAACACATGCCCTAAATGAGCATCGCACCGAATACAAATTACCTCGATACGTTTCATGCCGCCTGAATAATCAGCCACGTTTTTGACTGAGTTATCGAGAGCCTTGAAATAACTTGGCCAGCCCGTGCCTGACTTGAATTTTGTCTTTGAATCGAACAACTGCTTTCCACAGCACTTGCAGGTATAAATCCCATCGGCTTTGGAGTCCCAAAACTTGCCAGAGTAAGCTCGCTCGGTTCCCTTTTGACGCGTGACGTAATATTCTTGATCATTCAACTGACGTTGCCATTCAAGCTCAGACTTAACGACTTTCGTCTCGGTCTGACCCTGCACACACAATCCAACGGCGGGAGTCACCATTGAGTTCCCAATCGAAACCGCGACAACAGTCGCAACCAATTTTCCAATTCCGCGACAACAAACATTCATGACTTCTCCAGTTCCCGCTTGCGAACGGGTTTTCATTAATTCCAACAAATCGAGTAAGCTTGTTCCGATGACGTCGTCAGCTGAGTATAGCAAATTAAAAATTCAACCGATCTCAAAGGCGACGAAAATGGCTTTGCTTCGTTTAAAGGACCACTCTTGAATACCCCGGCCAACCCGCACCTATCTTCTACCGATGCTTCTAGTGGACAAGAACCGTCAGCGGATAAGAAACTCAACAAAAAAGGCAACAAGATTTGGGTCATGGTGATTGTCATTGCCCTGTTTGCCATCGGTATCTTTTTTGCGAGGAAATATCTAAATCTTGAATTTCTTAGCCAGCAAGAAACGATCCTAAAATCCTACTACGCCGAGAATCCAATCACGGTCTACTTGGTTGCGTTTTTACTCTACGTGCTGGTTACCGGTCTCTCGATTCCAGGCGCGTTGGTACTCTCGCTTGCGTACGCGTGGTTTTTTGGTTTCACGCGGGGCCTAGTCCTGATCAGTTTCGCTTCGACTGCAGGCGCGACATTGGCGTTTCTACTCAGCCGTTACCTTCTCAGAGATTGGATTCAAGCGAAGTTTGGCGAACGGTTAAAAGTGATCAACGAAGCATTCGATCGCGAAGGAAATTTTTACCTTTTTCTAATGCGACTGATCCCAGCGTTTCCATTCTTCGTTGTGAACGCAGTTATGGGGCTAACCAAAATCAAAGCCACTACGTTTTGGTGGGTCAGCCAACTGGGAATGCTCGCGGGAACTGCAGTATACGTTTACGCGGGATCATCGATTCCGGATCTTGTAACGTTAAAAGAAGAAGGCATCGGTGCGATCTTCACCAGTTCGCAACTCACGCAACTTACCATCGCTTTTGTTTTGCTTGGCACGTTCCCAATCATTGCCAAAAAACTGGTCAAGAAATTTGGGCCCGAACAAATCCAAACCTAGTACAAGTTTCATACTGATCGAAAGGAAACTCGAAATGAAGCCGTCTCCATGACCACGAACTGGTGAGAAACAACGTCTTGCCAATTAGAGCCGATCCCTAACGTAGGCTTCGATGACGCTGCGAATTTCGTCACTGAACCACGATTCAAAAACCAACGGGTCGAACTCTTCCGCGTTTTGAATTGCTGTTCGATTCGCAACCGAACGCATCTGACGTTTTGAAATTGCAAACACGGTCGCAGGAATTCGCAGTAACTCCTCGGCGGCATTGACCGCCTCTTCCATTAGTTTTTCACGGTCGACGATTCGATCTGCCAAGCCAACCTTAATTGCCTCTTCGCCTCGATAATTTTTTCCGACCGTCACCATAGTTTGAAACGCTTCGGTCGATGCCACGAAACGCATGATCTCGATGGCGATCGAAGGCAGGGCGACACCGACTCTCAATTCAGGCAAACCGATTTTTGCCCGCGAGTGAGTCAACCTCGTGTCACACGCCGCCGCAAGAATACAGCCGCCTGCAACTGCATGACCATTGATCGCCGCGACCAACGGCTTGGAAAACTTAAAGATCGTAGTAAAGGAGTCCACCAACGCTGGCAGGAACTCTTTCAAATAATCGCTCCCACCATCGGCGGCCCGGACTAGATCGACTCCTGCGGAGAACACTCGATCGTTTCCCGTCAGAATCGCGGCTCGATCGTCGCTTGAATCAACTTGAAGAAGCGTCTGACTCAACGATCGGCAAAACTCGATATCCATCGCGTTCACTTTGCCATGATTCATTCGGAGAATCGCGATTCCAGACTGGCTTTCAAGTTCGATCATTAAGTGTTCTTTGCTATTCGTGCCAAGTGATTTCCTTTGTGATACGATCCAGTGTACGAAACTGCTCGAATCTCGTTTACCACCCCATGCCAAAGAACAAATGAACTTCAAACTCATTCGCTTGCTGAACTTAGCCGTACTGCTCTTTGCCTCAATTTCTGTGGCACAGGACAAAGACACCACCGCAGTTGATGATCAACGGGTTCCCACAGGACAACGGGTCCAGCCAGCTGGTGAAGTTGTCTCGTTCTATGGTCGACCAGTCGATTTGAAGATCGGGCCAAACGGAAAACTTCTGTTCGCCAAAGACCGAAGCGCACTCCGGATCATCGAAATTGAATCGATGAAGCTTGTCCAAACAGTGAAGAGCCCTGGTGGCGCGTCCTTGATCGGATTAGCCGTTTCAAAAACGGGCGATGTTTATTTCACCAACTCGAAACAGGAGATTCACGTTTTCTCGCCCACGAAGAGCAGCGAGCAAGCGGGCGACAAACCGACAACCTACGAGCTTGCAAAAACGATCAAGCTCCCTGCGGCCTCGTTTCCATGCGGCATCAAAATTTCCGACGACGAAAAAACAGCATACGTTTGCCTTTCAAAAAAGAACTCGGTTGTATTGGTTGATCTAGGCACAGACGAAATCAAGCAAACCATCGACGTTGGTATCGCGCCATTTGACTTGATCGCCTCCAATGGAAAATTGATCGTCTCAAACATTGGTGGACGGCGGCCAACAGCTGACGATAAAACGGCTGATTCGGGCGGCTCTGAAACCGTCGTCGACAAACGGGGAATCGCCAGCACAGGCACCGTCAGCATCATTAATTTAGCAACCAACAAAATCGAACGTCATGTTACCGTTGGACGGCACCCGTCAGCATTGTCACTGACGTCAGAGGATGGATTGGTCACTGTTTGTAATACCAACGACGATTCAACCAGCACGATCAACATTGCCACAGGCGAAACGTCGGATGTCGATGTAAAACCGGGTACTGACATTCCATTTGGATCAATGCCCAGTGCGATTCACCTCGTTCAAAATGGTTTGGCAAAAAATAGATCTTTCGTCGCGTTGGCTGGCAACAATGCCGTTGGGCTAATTGGCTCGGCAGCTGCAACTGGTAAACAAGAGGTTAGATCACTCATTCCAACGGCTTGGTATCCCGTTGCGATTGAATCAAACGAAACCCACCTGTTTGTCGCTTGCGTCAAAGGTCTTGGCTCGCGGGCAATCACCCGAGCCAAGGCAAAGGGCCGCAACTCGCACGATCACTTTGGGACGATCCAAAAAATTCCGTTCAAGCAAATTTTGGACGAAGAGCAAATGGCCAAGTGGTCGGCCCAAGCTTTCAAAGCCGCAAAAATCCCACTTCAAAATGCGGCTAATCAAATGCAAAACGAAGGTACAACAGCCGATGTCGATCCAGTTCCCATTCCAAAAAAACTTGGCGAACCCAGCGTTTTCAAACACGTGATCTATGTCATCAAAGAGAACCGAACGTTTGATCAAGTTTTTGGCGACATCAAAGAAGCCCGAAGCGAACCGGCGCTCTGTGTTTTTCCCGAGAAAGTCACGCCTAACCATCACGCACTCGCGCGGCGGTTTGGAATCCTAGACAACTATTACTGCAATGGAGTACTCTCGGCGGACGGACATTCGTGGGCGATCGAAGGCAACGTGACCCCCTACCTCGAACGCGCGTTTGGCGGTTTTGCTCGGAGCTATACTTTTGGAAACGATCCAATCACCTATTCATCAAGCGGTTTTCTTTGGGACCATATTCTTGATGCAGGACTGTCGTTTCGAAACTACGGTGAATACGACTATGCAAAACCGCCGTCGGGAATGAAGTACCAAGAGATTTGGAAAAATTACTCCGAAGGTACGCCCATTGAGTTCACGCAAAACATCGGCATTGAACGGTTGCGGCGATACTCGTGCCGTGACTACCCCGGCTGGAACATGCTGATCCCGGATGTCTTACGCATGGACCGATTCCTCAAAGAGTTCAAGGATTTCAAAAAAGACGGCGGCCTACCTTCACTGTGCCTTGTCTATTTGCCACAAGACCACCTGGGTGGCGGTATCACGTCGCGTTCGCACATGGCAGACAACGATTTGGCGATCGGTCGTTTGGTGGAAGCCGTCAGCAACAGTGAATACTGGAAGGACACCGTGATCTTTATTAACGAAGACGATCCGCAAAATGGTTACGATCACATCGATGGACATCGCAGCATCTGTTTGCCAATTAGTGCCTACTCAAAAACGGGCATCAACCATCAGTTTTACAATCAGACTTCTGTGCTTCGAACGATCCTGCATATTTTCGGTTTGCCTCCGATGAACCAGCAAGACGCGGCGTCACCTTTGATGAGCGATTGCTTTGAAGCCAAGCCAAATTTCGACGCTTACAAATCAATCGATGCTAATTTCCCGCTCAACGAAGCCCCACCTTCGAAAAAGCAACAATCGGCGATTGAGCAAAAATGGCGGGGCATCTTGGCCACAGTTCCGATTGAACGCACCGGAATGAAAACCGAAAAAGACGAGGATAATCTCAATCGGTTTGTGTGGTACGAAGTCAAAGGATGGGAAACGCCCTACCCTACCGATTGGTCGGGAGCTCATGGAAAAGGACTTGAGAAACTAGGGCTTTCGTTGGACCCTGATTCCGACGAGTAGTTTTTTGAAAGATCGGAAATCGAATTTCAAGGACTCGGGCGTTCACCATTCACTTCTTCTCAAGGTCGACACAAATAATCTCATCGTCGTTTCGAATGTACGCTCGTCTGTTCGCAAACGCGGGCATACTCCAGACGACATCGCGACCAAACGCGTTGTTGCTGGGCTGGATCACTTTCGCTCGATCAATTTCTTCGTAACCTTTTAGCGAAAGTTTTGCGATGATCAGCTCGCCGTTTTCATTGAACAGCCAATAACGATCGGCTTGGCGGACGATGAAGGCCGTCCCGCTTCCCACACGACGCTTGCTAACCGGTGCTGGAGTTGCCCACAAACGATTTCCTTCGGGCAGCCCAAGCGCCACCAAGTCCCCCGATTGATCCATCCCGTAGACGACTCTATTTTCACGATCATAAAACGGTTGCACGTTGACGGGTGAAATAGCTTCGCGAGCGCGGTCACGCCACACTTCTTCTGCCGTTGGTTTGTCAGTTCCCAACTTCATTAGCAAGCTCTTGTTCGAGTAGCCAGCGAAATACAAATAGTCACCCGCCTGAATCGGGGTCATAATCGCTGACCCACTGGTCGCATCGTAGGGAATCTCCCAATACAGTTTTCCGTTATCTGGATTCACTGACGAGATCATATCTTTCTGTGGCAGAATCAGTTGCCTAACGCCACCGGCGTTGATGATTGAAGGAGGAACGTAGCCCTGCTCGGGAGCAGTCAGAGCTTTCCATTTTTCCTTGCCTGTTTTTTTGTCGAACGCAACAACGTGACTGCCTTCGCCGCCAACCAATGTGATAAGGTTGTCACCGTCAATTAATGGATGAGCCGCGTAGCCCCAAAGTGATGCCTTGGTTTTATATTGCTTTACCAAGTCGATTTCCCAAACGACATCGCCTGTAGCGACAGCGAAACAAATCAACTTGCCTTCGGCTCCAAGTGTGTAAACCAAATCTCCATCAACAGTCGGAGTGCATCGCGGACCGGCGGGATAGGAAATGCCATAGGTCACTGGATACTCATGTTTCCAAATTTCCTTTCCAGTCGATTCCTCCAAACAGAAAACTCGCTCAGTTCCCGTCGAAATGGTTCGATCGAAATTCGCAATCTTGACGTCGTCTTTGGTCACGTAGTCAGTGACGAACACTCGGCCCTTTGAAACCGCAGGCCCTGAGTATCCACCAGCAACCGTGGTTTTCCAAAGTACAGTTGGCCCACCAGGAGGAAACTTTTCGATGATATTCGTTTCGTTCCAAACATTATTTCGCTGCGGTCCCATCCATCGAGACCAGTCATCGGCGGAAGACGGACGTGGCGAAATCAAGAAGCAGATGGCGATCAAAAATATCAAGCGTGCTAGTTGGGGCATCTTAGTATTCATAGAAAATTGGTTCCTTCTCGTCAGTTTCGTTTTCATGGGTTGGGGTGCAGTGAAGAATATTGCAACCAACACGGTTCTTGGGGTCGGTTCATTGGCGAAATACACTCAATCCGTCTCGTAACTGATAAAGCTCTCTCAATACGAGACGATTGGCATGTAAGGAATGCTCTTACAGATCTTTTTAGTCGGCAGAAACAACGCTTTTTTGCCTACGCAAAGATTTCTCACCGCTTTGGCACACGCATTGCGTTACCTTTTATCGTGATCGGGCAACTTAGCCCTAAGCGTTCTCATCCCATCCGCCGTCTCAGGGGCCGCCCGTTCACATTCTTTAAACTCTCATACCAAACGTGGTTTCGCAACCTACCAAATCATCTGCGAGCCACGTTTGTTTTTGCGCACTCAGTGATCTGGGACAAACAATTAACAGCGTACGAATTAGCAAGGCGACCTTCAGCCCGCCTCTTCCTCAACGCTGAACATCGAAAGTATCTACGAATATGTTTTCGATTTGGATTCAGTTCAACGCGGATTCCCGTTGAAACTATTCAGACGCCGGGAAGTGGTTCCAATTGAGTGAAACCTTAAACCACTGCCCGCTGGCCAGCAAAAAATTAGCGGGCTTTTTAGATTTCTATTCGTTCTTAAAAACGACGCCGTCCTTCATCACAAAAGTGATTTTCTTCATCAAAGAAATATTGTCGATTGGATTGCCGCGCACCGCCACAACATCGGCGATCATTTTTGGCTCTAACGTACCCAGTCGATCGTCCACTCGCAAAAGTTTTGCGGCCTCAAGTGTGGCACACTGAATGGCGACCATTGGCTTCATTCCACCTGCAACCATCAGTTCGAACTCTCTCGCGTTGTCACCGTGTGGCGAAACCCCAGAGTCCGTTCCAAACGCGACTTTGACTCCTGCGGCATGTGCGTCGGCAAAGGTTCGCATGATGATCGGTCCAATTGAAGCGGCCTTGGGGCGAACAACGGCGGGAAAATAATCGTCTTCTTTGGCTTTCTTGGCGACCCAGTCTCCCGCCATTAACGTCGGCACGAGGTAGGTACCGCGTTCTTTCATTAGCTGCATAATTTCGGGCGTCATGAATGTTCCATGCTCGATCGAATCGACTCCCGCCAAAACCGCACGCTTCATGCCTTCGGTTCCGTGAGCGTGAACCGCGACCGACATGCTATAGTCCTTCGCGATTTCGACGATTGTATCCAGTTCCTCGGTAGTGAACTGTGGGTTCTGCCCGTTGGTCGCTAAACTTAACACGCCGCCAGTCGCGGTCAGCTTGATCAGGTCAGCGCCGTCTTTGTAACGTTGGCGTACTGCTTTGCGAGCGTCTTCAACACCGTTGACGACTCCCTCGACAGGACCTGCGTCTCGTTTGAATGAGCCTTTGGTTCCGTTGGTAGGATCTGCGTGACCACCAGTGGTGGCGAGCGATTTTCCAGCCGTGAAAATCCTAGGCCCGACCACCCAGCCCTCGGAGATCGCTTTGCGAAGTGAAACAGAATTGACTCCGTTGTCTCCTAAATCTCGAACGGTGGTGAATCCAGCCATCAACGTTCGTTTCGCGTACAGCGTTGATCGAAGTGCAAAATCGGCCTCATTCATAAAGAACTGATCGGAGTAGACTTTCTTGTGATGCTGCATCATGAGATGCGTGTGCATGTCCATCAGCCCAGGCATGACGGTGTGTTCACGAAGATCAATAATATTGACCTTGCCATCACCCTCGACGGCACCAACTTTCAGGTACCCTTCACTGACCGATGCAATCTTTCCGTCTTTGATGACCAGACTCATGTCCTCATAGACTTTTCCGTCCCTGCCGTTGATTAGCTTCCCGGCATGAATGATCGTCTGAGCCGACAAAGAACCCAACGCTTGGCAGGCGACGATGAAAACGCAAATCAATCTCAAGAAGTTTTTCTGCATGGCTTGTCCGGACCTTTGTTAAATGAATCCAAATTTTTCTTTATCGACTTCCACGCCCGACCGAAGAAAAAGTTTTGCGGGTAGCCAAGTGTGAGAGAACGATTCATGCTCAATTAGTGCGTTTAAGAAACGTCTCGTCATCAACGGCCAAGAACGCTCGAAGGATGGGTAATCAGTCAACCCATAAAGTGATTGTTCGACAATCACTGGAACGGCAGTTGCGCGCGCCTCGCCCTCTCGCCCAGCAAACAAGTCCGTCGTTCGTTTCATGGATTTATCCACCGACGCATGCGCGTGGCGGCCAGGCAGCATGCGTTTTCCATTGTTGAAGACGCGGTACAATCTCACTTCATCCCCCATCTTCCCTCAAAAAACTAAATCATCCAAAGGGCGGCGATATTTGCATACGCTTCGCAGACCAGCCCTATTCAAGTGCAATCAATCGCCCGCCGCCATAGTCGGCAGAAAAGGCGTCGACTATTTCAGTGAATCTAGAAACGTGTCCCATTTGATTTCGTCATTGTGCGAATGAGTGAAACCAATCGCTCTCTCGTGAGCAACGGTTTGTTTCGAACGATGGGCAATGATGTAGGTTCTCCGCCAGCGATCCGACTGATTCCCACCAGAACCGTGCACAATTTTTTCATTGTGAACGCTAATGCTGCCACGCTTCACTGGCAGGAAGACAACTTCATCAGATTCAGACAGCTCCGCCGACAACACATGCGATTCTTCTCGATTAGCCGCTTCTCCGCCGCTGGAAGACATCGGACGATGGGGGCGAAGCTCAGGCTCGAGATGCGAACCGGGAACGACTTGCAAACACCCGTTGTCCGCATCGGCATCATCAAGTGCGAGCGAACACGTTGTCGTGATTGTATCGGGCGTGCAGGTCGGCCAGTAACCAAGATCCTGATGCCAAGCGAATTTCGCTCCGCCTTTATTGGGGCGTTTTGCCAGAAACTGGTCGTAGTCCAAGGTGATTTCGTCGCCAATCAATTGCCGTCCGATTGATTCCGCTCGTCGTTCGAATATGTTCCCAACCAGCTCAGGACGATACTTCCGCGGAAGCACAGCATTGACCAATTGATAATCTTCGAACGACCGATCGTAGGGTCCGCTCATGTCGCAAAAATCTTTTCCCATATCCGGCACTTTGCCCTCAATGAATTCTTGATAAAGCGGTTCAAACGTGGCGAGTTCCGGTTCGGTAATCACGTTGTCTAGAACGATATAGCCTTTTTCGTGGTACTCGTTGATTTGCTCTTTTGAGAGAATGTAGTCGTCGCCGGAAATTCCGAGTTCATTGTTAGACATTGGCTGTGGCCCTTTTTATTAATCACCGAATCTGACAGGCTGGAGGAGGTAAATGCCAATCACGGTTTCGACATATGCGTTCAAATGGTGTTACTTCTGCTTCGCCGCCGGCAAGCTGCCTGCTGCACGGAAACTCTCAACATGAAAGTTCATGATATCAAATCCGTTCTTCTCATAAATCTCCCTTCCATTGTGACCAACGTCAGGCACGATCAATTTTTGACGTTCAATGCCCAGCGTCGTCAAATGCTCCATCCACTGGAGATTGTTTTTGTAATTAAACCCTTGGTCACCGACGTAGACCAAAATTCTTAGATTCTGTTTTCCAGTTTTGATTTGCTGAGCATAGTTTTTGGCGAGGTCCCAAGTATTGTCGCCCTCTGCAAATTTCAGTTTTTCGCTCTCGGCACCACCATTCTCTGAAATTCTTCTTTCGGTGGCATGCCCTCCGCCGCCTGGTGCGGCGCTGCAAAATAGTTCCGGATAGCGAAGACTCAGCCGCGCCGTTCCCCGCCCGCCCTGTGAAAAACCCTCCAGTCCGCGCCCCGTTCGATCGGCGACCGTACGAAAGTTTGCGTCAACATGCGGGATCAGTTCTTTGATGAATACGTCAGCTCCTTGGGCGTCAGGTTGATCGGGCATGTTGTAGTGACTAACGGGGCCACCGTTTACGAATACGTAGATCATCGGCGGGATTTTTCGAGCGGCAATGAGTTTGTCGATCTTTGTAACCAGTCGAACAGATTTTCGCTCACTGCCGGGACGGCCGCCATGAAGGTAATAGACAACCGGATAGCGTCTGGTTTTGTTCTCGGCGCTTTGGTACCTCGGCGGTAGATAGATACAGAAACCAACCGGGACTTTTAACGATGGACTTTCAAAAGTCGCATGCCGCAAACCGGGTAAAGTTTGCTCTGATTTCGAAATTGGGTTGACCCACTGAAAGGGCGCAAGCTTTTTCTGCTTGGATTTTTTTGTTTTACCCTTTCCCGTTTTTCCTTGATTTGCCTTACCTTGATTTGCCTTATCCTGGTTTGCTGCCCCCTGCTTGGTCTGAGCCAAAGCAATCGACGGCAGCGCAATTGAAAACGGAAAAAGCAAAAATGCGAACAGCAGCGTGAGGCCGAACTTCATCTTCATAGGATGACTCGTTGTTGGAAGACTAAGCAATTCTATTAAGGCAACCCGACGCACACCTTTGGAAAATTCAGACATTGGGTCTGAGAAGTGGATGCCATGCCATTACGCTTGCATGAGCATGCCCACGCAAGCGTGAACATGGCACCTGTCAATTCAAGTCTGGCGTTTTTTTAGTCGTTCAAAACAACTTCGGCCAACTCGGGAACTTCGTATCCTTTGCGATACTCACGCTTCAATAGCTTGTTCGCTACGTCCGCGTTGTCGCCAACGAATTTCTCTTCTTCCGGATTCATCTCCAACATCGGAGACAATTTAATTGCGTCTGATTCCATCTTGATACCGTGAGCACCTAGATGCTCATCCATATCGGTCATCAACGATTTCCACTCAGGAAGATCAACCTTGCGTGCTTCTTCAGCCGAGAATTTCCCTCCAGCCTGAAACGCGATGTTGGCGAGGTTACACCAGCCAGTGCTGTGATGCCCAACTTCGATATCGGCATTCAGCATGGAAGCGTCGTCCTTGCGAACGGCTTCGATAAAGTTCTTTTGATGGCGCACATCACCAGAAGTGCCGCCGAACTTTTTGATCTGCTTTCCTTCTTTGTCAAACGCGATGGCTCTTCCACGCTGGCCTTCCAAACGACCGCCTTCGCAATACGCGATGTAGCCGCTGTTTGGACCTGGGTGTTTGGCGGCTTTTTTCGAGCCTGCTTTGATTGGCAAATTTGAAAGCCCAATCACGACTGGAATTCCACCGGTATCAAAGTAAGTGAAGTGAACGTTCGGCGAATCACCGGCATCATCCCAAACGACTCGACCACCGCCACCAAAGATCTTTTTCGGAAGCGTAACCTTATCCTGGAAAATATTGTTGCGAACATCATCCAAAACATGCACGCCCCAGTTG
The DNA here is from genome assembly GCA_045105295.1 of Mariniblastus sp. Lineage (GTDB taxonomy): Bacteria > Planctomycetota > Planctomycetia > Pirellulales > Pirellulaceae > Mariniblastus. The sequence continues at coordinate 39,587 of JBGCDK010000030.1, read as the reverse complement.
CCCATCTCACCCGACCCCGTATTCCAATCCCAGTGCCAATCGTAGTGCAAGTTCTTACGAAAGATCGGTTTGTCTTGGGCTGGGCCAAGCCACAAATCGTACGCCACGTCTTTGTCGATCGGCAGTGGTGAATCTCTTTTGCCAATCGAACCTCGAATTCCAAAACGATTGACGCGGGCGGCTTTGATTTCGCCAAGCCCTTTTTCATCGTGGAGGAACTTTTGAATTTCAGCCTGCATTGGATCGGAACGTTGCTGTGTGCCGATTTGACAGATCCGTCCATAACGACGTGCGGCAGCAACGGCTTGGCGGCCTTCCCACTGGGTATGCGAAAGCGGTTTTTCCACGTAAACGTGTTTGCCGGCTTCCATCGCCCAAATCGCGGCAAGGCAATGCCAGTGATTGCATGTTGCAACGACGGCAACGTCCACTGCATCGGATTCAATTAGACCTTTGAGGTTTTTCCAAGTCTCCGCTTTTGCATATTTTGTTTTTGCGGCACCAACTCGATTGGAGTCCGGATCGCAAAGTCCCGCAATGTTGACGCCGTCGACTTTTGAAAACTGATTCGCCAGTCCCATCGCACGTCCACCACAGCTGATGAACCCAACGTTGACTGAATCGTTGGCGCTAGTGTGACGCGAAGCGCGGAGCTCACTGCCTGGCAACGACATCATGACACCCGCACCCAAACCGGCGGTAACACTGCGGCCAACAAACTGGCGGCGTGAAAGCTTAGACATATTTTTACTCTCGAAAGTTTTCGTTTTTAGATACTAGTCAGCGTTGAAACTGGCTTTTTCAATGCACCAATAATATACACGCCAAGCATCGAAAATGCGCGTTTATGCGTGCCCGAACGCACAAGCGATTTTCCGACAATCGTACAAATCGTTGAATTCAGTTTACTTTTTTGGCTTTTTTGATTCACAAAGAGGGATGCTTGGGTTGGGATCCGCCAATAGATCCGCAATAGCCACTACTCTTGCTCGTTCTGTTTCTTGTTCTGCTCATCCACAAATTTTTTAATTCCATCATAGAGCTTCCGACCGCGAAGAGATTTGGCAAGAATTTTTCCATCAGGACCGATTACGTAAGTCGTCGGCCACGAACTAATATTCCAACGGGTTTGAACTGGACCATCATCCGGTTCAACCCAGTTGCGCCATTTGACATCGTGCTCTTCAATAACCTCTTTGGCATCCGCCACGTTGTCGTTCATCATGCCGAGAACCACAACGTCGTTGGAGAAGTCTTTGGCGATTTTGTTGAGCTTGGGAATTTCCATGATACACGGGCCACACCAACTGCCCCAAAAATCGAGTAACACAATTTTGCCGCGATAGTCGGATAACTTCAAAGGCATTCCTTCCACATCCTTGCCAACGATATCTTCGACTAGATCACCGACTCCCAGATGGTCGAATTCAAACAGCTGCATTTTCGCAATGGTGCCCAAGTTTTCGTTTCGCCAATAAGGCACATCAGCATATTCGTCTTTGATTCGCGTGAATATTTTGTGAGCGAAGGCCTCCAACTCTTCGTCCGTCATCTGATTGGACCACGCCGATTTTTTTATACCATGACCACGTAGCGAGAGATCTCTCATAGCGAGATTCCCAATTAGCAAAAGTGCATTGCCCTGGACGGCGATGTCTTTATTGGCTTCAGAGATCTTTTCAGCAACTTGTTTCGGACGGGGCTGAGAGTAAACCATACTCGTCAAACAATCGATAATTTCTGGTGAGGAGATGTGGTCATCCAGCAATCGTTTACCGATTTCCATGCGAAGCTTGTTTCGTGACTTTAGATCTTCACTTGAGTCCCTTGGCATCTTGCAGGCCCAGACAAGGGCTTTAACTTCGACCGGTTTGTCGCGATTCTCATCCGCAAGAGCAATGGCCGCTGGAATATAAACAGCTGCAGGCGTATAGCGCGCGACTTGGTGTGCATCGTCTGCGTCGCCGTTGCTCAGTCGTTTTTGGTAGGCAGCTTGATCAACCGAGAAACGGGACTTGAGAAACTCCAAAGCCTCGATGCCTTTACGATCTCCCAAATCCGGCGCAACAAAGGCTCTTGCACTCGCGGAAACTTCTTTAGGGACGACGTGAGTGTTTCGTTCGATGACCTCGCCTGCACCGGGCGTCAAGTAATCTGATTCCTGATGAAACCTTCGCTTCAAAAAATCAGGATGCTCCGCGTTGACATAACCTTTTAATTCCGGAATCGCTTTCAGTTCATATCGCCCTTCCTCATCGGTTTCTTCAAGTGGAAAAAATGTTCCCATCGAGATACCAACTCGCATCACGTCTCTTCTCTCACGATACTCCTGACTCAATTGAACCTTAACAAACGGAACCGGCTCGCCCGTGTCGGCATTGACCACTTGTCCGACAACCTTGGCGATTGGTTTCAAATTTACAGTCAAAACAAACAGCGGATCATCTTTCGATTGACTTTTGCGAAGTGTCGAAAAATGTTTTGCCGCATCCTCAACAGTTTTAATATTCTCTGGCCGTTGATAAACCGCCGCCCCTGCATAATTCTTGTCCTGATCCACAACGACAACAGCAAGTGATTCAAAATTCAAAGTCAGTTTTTGAAAGTCAAAATCAAAGACGCCATCTCCATTGGTCCGTTGCGTTCGGATCCACCCTGTACCGCTATTGGCATAGTAATGCTTAAACCGAATGATCGCGTGCTCTGCTGGTTTGCCAGCGTCATCGAGGACCTTGATCCGTACCGATCCCAGGCTTTTGCTTGCTGGTTCAAGCTTCAAGACCAATGACTCGTCTTTGTTCGCATCGGTAACCGCAACAGAAAACAGCCGACCGATTTTGTTTTCGTCATAGGCCCAAGTCTGATACCCCTCAACAGTTCCCGCTGCATCAATCTTCCCATCAGGAACTACTTTACTTTTGCCCTGCACCCGCAGCACGAATTCACCGTTCGCGTCGGACTTCCGAATGGGTGACCAGTAAAAAGGACCGCTAGAGTCTTTCCCTTTGCCCTGCCTCTGTGTGGGTCGAAAGCGAACTGGCACGCCCTCAATGCCCTTCCCTGTTTTCGCATCGACCACCCGCCCATTGAGTTCGATTCCCCGTTTCAGTTTAGTGACAAATGACTGACCTTTGCCAGAGGAATCAATTTCCAACAACTGTTCGGACATCAAAAATTGACTGTCTGCTGGCGGTTTAATTTTCACATGCAGCTTGAATGGCTTGCCATCTGGTTCTGCGACATTTCCAAGCTCGAACAACCCTTCAGCCGACTCCCTGACCAACGTCGCAACTTTGTTATTCCGATTGAGGAACTTATCCGCTTCGACTTCAACACCTGAAATTGGATTGCCTTCAAAGTCTACGACTTTCAAACTCGACGAAATCAACTCACGAAGCTCAAGCGTCGCACCGCTCGCAACAACCGTGCCGTACAGGTTTTCTTCCAGCAAACCAGGATCTTTTTCTACTTCAAAATTTGTTACGTAAAACAATTCGGAGGCGTGGCCTTTGGCGCCGACTTCAAAAACGGCAACGGAACCTGGAGGAGTTTTTTTTGCGACAAACAAATCAGAAATTTCATCTGCCAACTTCAGGAAATTACTCTTTGTCGAATGAAGCGTTGGATTGATGGCGACACCCTGATGAATCAATTCTGCAGGAATGCGACGATAGGGAGCGACACTGTTCCAATCTTTCTGCGTCATCATTCCGATTAGTTTCGCGGTCACATTTTCAAGTGGTTTCCCGCCACCAGATTTTGTTTTGAACGATATAGATTTCGCTTTCTTGAGCGTGTATTCGATCTTTTGTTTTGAGGCGTATTCAAGATGCTTCCAAGTCATCGCGTAGTCATCATGAAACACCAAAACAGTAATTGGAAACGAAGACTCGTAATATTTTTCGAAGCCAGGAATCTCAACGCCAGAAAATTCGAACTCGCCATCCATTCCCGTTGTCGATTGAGCAAAGACAAGTGGAGGCACCGTTTTTCGATCAGCATCGGCCGGCAAAACCGCGTTGAGAGAAAGGTACTTGGACGGATGCTCTTGGAGAACAACGGTCGCCCCGGTTACGGCATCGCCATTTTCATCCCGAACGACACCGCGGAAACTCCCATAGATATCTTGCTCGCCGCGCGTCGACTCCACGACCGACATATTGAAACCGGTCGCTATGCCCGGACTCGAATAATTTCCAAATGCGTTCATCAACAACAATACAACTGGCAGACAGACCAAAAGAAATCCAACACTGGCACTCGCGCCGCCGAAGCTTCGAACGCGTGCCTGCGATACCGGCAAAGTCTCATCAAGCACACGGCTGATTCGCACCAAGATTTGCGATGCGTTGGCGCCGTCAACCGCAAGAGCAACACGATCTTTATTGTCTGCCTGTTGTTGCCCAAGTTTCCGCCAACGCGCGACGAGGTACAGCGTTTCAGCATATTCAAGCGGCGTGGTCCCGGCTTGCATTGCCAGATCGTCACAACATAGCTCTCGTTGTCTATCCAGCCGGCGACTGAACCACCACGTCGTCGGATGGAAGAACAATACCGCTTCGATGATTCGCTGCACCACGACAACGACATGATCAAAACGTTTCAAGTGTGCCATCTCATGGGCGAGAATCGCTCGCAATTGCTCAGGCGCCATTTCGCAAATAATTGAAGCGGGAAGCAAAATCACGGGGCGAAAGACTCCAATTACAACAGGCACAACGATGCGCTCACACGTCGCCAAAATTGGAGTGAGCTTCAAACCAATCTGCAACGCAGTCTCTTGCAACAGTGCAACAACGGAATCATCGGTAACCTGCATCCCACCGCGTGCCAAGCGGCGACACCCCCACCCAGCCATCAATAACCGGACCAACATCAAACAGCAACCAACGACGTAAACAATCGAAATACAGATGGCGACAATTGTCAGCGTGCGACTGCGAGCAAGCGGTTTTTGAGTCCTGAACGAGCTGGCTTTTACTTTAGCTTCCGCCAGATCGCTTGGGCTTAAACCTGATTCAAAAACAACTTCGATCGGTTGTTGATTGCTTGAACTCGCAAGTTCAGTGCTCCCGGCGGTTTGAGGATAGTCCTCTTGTTCTAAATCCAGCCCCAAATCTAGGCCCAAACTTTGCATTGAGTTCTGGCGGCCCTTTTCAGCATTGCTTTCCGCGCCGCGTTCAATACGATCAGCCAACTGAACTCGGGGAACGGTCACAGCTGAAAGCACGACCGCAGTCATCGCTCCCGTAATCAGCATCAGAAAACAATAAAGGCTCCAATTGTAAGTCCGTTTCGCAGTCTTCTGGACCAGCCGATCTCCAACCCAGGCGACCGCACCAACTAACAAACCGATCCAGGCAAAATGGATCAGCCAAAATAAAACGTACAACGAAACCTGTCCGAAGTTAGATCCCAAATTCGCGTCCATGACTACTCCGGTTTCTGTTTGGATTTGCGTGTAATCATTCGCCGAATTTCTGCCAGATCTTCCGAATCAACGTCCGCGTGATCCATCAGAGTCAGCATCAAGCTCTGAGCCGATCCGTCGAAAATACGATTAAGCACATCATCAATCACGCGTGACTGAACGGCATCCCGTTTGACTTTGGGAGCAAAAAGAAAGGCGTTCTTGAGTTTGGTCCGCTTGAGAAACCCTTTGTCGAGCATGATATTGAGAGTTGTGATGACAGACGTATGAGCCAGCTCTCTCCCCAACTCAGCAAGCCCATCGCGAATATCCCGAACGGCTTTAGGTAACTCACTCGCTGGTGAATCCCAAAGCACTTTCAAGATCATCAACTCCAACTCTGTAGGCTGAAGCTTGCTCTTTTTCTTGGCCAAAACACCGCTCCGTTCGAATCTCGACACGACCAAACCTTCTAACGCTTTAGAAGGTTTATCAAACATCGAAAGTAAGGTCAAGAAATTTCTTCTAAAACTATAGAAGAAAATGCAGATGTGGATTGAGATACAATTCAGGCAATGTAGATATCGAATCTGCTTACTCGAATTTGCTTACTCGAATTTGCGACAACGAAGTCAAAACGAGAACGAGCGTCCATTCACCTTTCAACCTTGATCTAAACAACGCGTCGTCTAAAATGGCGACCTGAAGGAAACGGCCTATTTTGCTCCATCATCAATCTCGAACCACTCAATGAATTACCGATTCACAGCTTGGATGATCTTATTGGCAATTGGAACTTTCGAGATTTCAACGTTCACAGGAGCAGCGCAAGCCCAAGACAAACTCGACTTCAGCCGCGACGTCCGGCCAATCCTTTCCAACAAATGCTTCACGTGTCACGGCCCCGATGAGAACGCGCGGGAGGCGGATTTGCGACTCGATACGAAAGAAGGCCTGTTCCAACAGGCAGAATCGGGCGAGACTCCCGTCGTTCCCAACGACATCGAAGCCAGTCAATTGCTGACTCGAATTCATGCGACGGACTCGGATCAGATGCCACCCGTCGATTCGGACCTGACGCTTTCGGCAACGGAACGACAGGTTTTAACCCGGTGGATCCAAGAAGGTGCGATTTGGCAAAACCACTGGGCATTCATCAGTCCGGCACGCCCTCTTCTGCCCGCTGAACAGTCTTGGTCCAACCATCCAATTGACCGATTTGTGTTTCAAAAACTGGAAGAGCAAGATCTTTCTCCCGCACAAGCTGCAAGCCCAGAGACCTTGCTTCGCCGCGTCTATCTGGACCTGATTGGACTTCCGCCAACGTCGGAACAACGAGTTCGCTTTCTCGCTAGCAATGATTTCGAGCATGAGGTCGAACAGCTTCTTGCTTCGAAACATTATGGCGAACAGATGGCGACGGAATGGCTCGACCTCGCACGGTACGCTGACTCCAATGGCTATCAAAATGATTTCGGACGCACGATGTGGCCGTGGCGTGACTGAGTGATCAACGCCCTTAACTCCAAGCAACATTTTAACGAGTTCATTATTGAGCAAATCGCGGGTGATCTGCTTCCCAATCCAACGCTTGATCAAAAAATTGCCACGGGATTCAATCGCAACAACCGGACTGTCACCGAAGGCGGTTCCATTGATGAGGAGTGGCTGGTTGAAAATGTGGTCGATCGAGTCGAAACCACATCGGCGGCGTTGCTTGGCTTGACGACGGGATGTGCTCGGTGCCACGACCACAAATACGATCCGATTTCTCAAGTCGAGTTTTACCAGCTGTTCGCGTTCTTTAATAACGTTAACGAAAAAGGCGTATATACGGAGACGCGTGGCAATGTGGCTCCACTGATCAAAGCACCTACGCCAGAACAGTTAAAGCGAATGGAAACGCTCGAAGCTACCTCCACTCAACTGGCAGAGAAACTGGCCAAGGTCGATGACGAATTGAAGGAAAAGAAAGACGCCTGGCTGGACGAGCTTTCAAAATTCGACAGTTCGAATGTTGTGGAACAACCGGTCGCGGCAAAAACCTATTTATCCGCTGACTCAACTGTTGAATTCAAACTCAAAAATGAAGTCGACAAAGGCCGCCTTCAAGACACAGTCCTGGGTCGCGCCGCAAGTTTTCAAAAGCAAGCCCAACACAGGATCGAACTTGATGACGATTTCCAGTTCAAATCGGAATCACCGTTTTCAGTTACCGCTTGGGTTCGCCCCGAAGCCGAAGGCGCGATCATCAGCCGAATGGACAAAGACAAAGCCTACCGTGGCTTTGACTTCCTCATCCTAAGAGACGGACGCGTCAATGTTCACTTGATCCACCATTGGACTGACGATGCAATCAAGATCACGACAAAGCAAAAATTAGAATTCGGAAAATGGAATCATGTTTGCGTTACTTGGGATGGTTCCAAGAAAGCCTCGGGTTTGAAAATCTTTTTCGACACTGTTGAAGCCGGATTCGATGCAAACAACGATTCTCTCAAAGGGGACACGACGATTGACCACCCGATTTGGATTGGCTTACGCGGAGACACGCCGCCACTCAAAGGACGGGTCACGGACATTCGAGTATTCGACCAAGAGCTCGCGGTTGAAAAAATCCGATCCGTTTTCAGTTTCCCAATCACAATCATTGCCAAAACGCCGCGCGAGCAATGGAGTGAAGAACAGTCCGAACTGGCCATGCTTTACTTTCAAGTTCGCCATTCCGATAAATATGGCGACCTTTTAGAATCCATCGCTCAAAACGAAGCCGAAAAACTGAAACACCGAAATTCGTTTACGACCACGATGATCATGGAGGAGCGCACCGAGCGTCGTCCGACGTACGTATTGGATCGAGGTGTATACGATCAACCTCAGAAAGAAAATGAAATACTTCCAGGTGTTCCGTCGTTTGTTCCAGGTTTCAAGCCGAACCATTTGGCACATATCAAGCCTGTAAACAAAGACGAAGCTCCGATTCCCGATCGCTTGGCACTGGCACGCTGGTTGGTCGACAAAGACAATCCGTTGACCGCCCGCGTGACGGTGAATCGAATCTGGCAGCACCATTTCGGTGTCGGGTTGGTCGCAACTCCCGAGGACTTTGGAATTCAAAGCGCGCCGCCTTCACACCCTGAACTGCTTGACTGGTTGGCGGTTGAATTCATCGAGTCAGGCTGGGACCTTAAACGGCTGCATCGTTTGATCGTCACGAGCAAGACCTACCAACAATCGTCTGCCGCTACTGAGGAGAGCTACCGCTCGGATCCAGCCAACCGGTGGCTTTCACGCGGACCACGGTTTCGCCTTTCGTCTGAAACGATTCGCGATAATGCTTTGGCGATCAGCGGTTTGTTGAATCCGAAACTCGGTGGACCGCCAGTCAAGCCCTACCAGCCAAGCGGGCTTTGGAAAGAGCTGGCCGGCGGTGCGAGCCAAGGTGCCTATGTCCAAGATAAAAACGACAATGTGTATCGTCGCTCGCTTTACATCAACCGTAAACGAACCGTGCCGCCACCGTCGATGACCACGTTCGACGGCGGAAGTCGCGAGACATGCCAAGTCTCACGCCAACGGACGAACACACCGCTCCAGGCACTTGCGTTGCTCAACGATGAGACTTACCTCGAAGCAGCCCGACATTTGGCGATTCGAGCGATGGAGTCAAGCGACATTGAACTCGAGCGATTATCAAACGCTTTCTCGTTTGCCACGATTCGCAATCCGACCAAGAATGAATTGAAAGTGTTGCAGGGAGCCTTGGCAAAATACACTAAACGTTTTGAAGCAGATCCGAAATCCGCTGAGGCGTTTCTGAAAGTCGGGCTTTCTCCCATTGACCCGGCATTGGATAAAGTTGATTTGGCAGCCTTTGCCTCGGTGGCAAGTCTGATTTTGAATCTGGACGAAACGATTACGCGTGAGTGATCTGATATGGATAACATGAACGAACTTCAAAAAACGCAGCAACTCAACCGTCGCCAATTCCTCCAGCACTCACAAGTAGGATTGGGAGCGTTGGCGCTGAGTGCACTTGGCGCGTCTGCCGGAACGGCGAATGCTCAAGATCAAAAGACTCAGGGACATGCGGGTAAAAAAACAAAAGGCGGGCTGGCTGGCCTGCCGCACTTTCCAGCCAAAGCCAAACGAGTGATCTACTTATTCCAATCAGGCGCCCCATCGCAATTCGAGCTGTTCGACCCCAAACCCGGACTGGCAAAGCTTCACAAAACGGAGCTCCCTGATTCGATTCGCCAAGGCCAGCGATTAACAGGTATGACGAGCGGGCAAAAAAGCTTCCCAATCGCAAAGTCAATTTACGGTTTCGATCAGCACGGTGATTCGGGAGCTTGGTTAAGCGATCGGTTGCCGTACACGTCAAAAATTGCGGATGACCTGTGCTTCATTCGATCAATGAAAACGGAAGCCATTAACCATGATCCAGCCATCACATTCTGCCAAACAGGATTTCAGCTTTCGGGGCGACCGAGCATCGGCGCCTGGGTGGCCTATGGTTTGGGAACGGTAAACTCGGACTTGCCCGCGTACACCGTTTTGGTTTCGCGAGGTACTGGTCGACTGGCGACACAGCCGTTGTACGACCGGCTTTGGGGAAGCGGTTTTCTTCCAACCAAACACCAAGGCGTCAAACTTCGAGGTGGCAAGGAAGCGGTTCTCTATTTGAAAAATCCAAATGGGTGCACGACGGAACTTCGCCGCGACATGCTGGACGATCTGGGCGAGCTCAATCGCCTGAAACATGCCTCTGTTCCAGATCCGGAAATTCTCACACGAGTGGCTCAATATGAGTTGGCCTACCGGATGCAAACCAGCGTGCCCGATTTGACAGACATTTCTGATGAGACAGAAGAGACGCTAAAGATGTACGGGCCAGATGTTCACAAACCGGGAACGTACGCTCGAAACTGTTTGCTCGCCAGACGGATGGCCGAACGCGGCGTGAGTTTTATTCAGCTGTTTCACATGGGCTGGGATCACCACAATAATTTGCCTGACCACCTGGCAAAACAATGCAAAGACACCGACCAACCTTCAGCGGCACTGGTTCAAGATTTGAAACAACGCGGATTGCTGGAGGACACGATTGTCGTTTGGGGCGGTGAGTTTGGGCGAACTGTTTATTGCCAAGGCAAGTTAACGGCGGACAATTACGGTCGCGACCATCATCCGCGAAACTATTCCATCTGGCTTGCCGGAGGCGGAATCAAACCAGGAATCACTTACGGCGCGACAGACGAATTCTCGTACAACATCACGGAGAATCCGGTTGAAGTATTTGACCTAAACGCGACACTGCTTCATTTACTTGGCGTAGATCACAAGAAACTGACCCACCGTTTCCAAGGCCGCGATTATCGGTTGACCGATGTTCATGGAAACGTCATCAAAGACATATTGGCTTGATAAAATTAGCGCCCGAACGATGTAACAAGTTTCAAAAGTAAGACGTTTTTCAAAGGTAGGAAGTTTCCATCGCTTCCACGAACAGAGTGCCCGCTCTAAGGCAATCTTCGCAGGGTGCGATTCCGCCTGAGACTCAACCAAAGGCAAGCCTACAAACGGGCTGAGTCTTTGAATCAATCAAGACCTCAACTACATCTCAATTTCAAAACCCTTGCGAGCTTCGCGGCCAACCAACCCTTGGGCAGCCGCATCGTCTACGATCGATTCCGATACAGGATCCCATTTGATAGTCCGATTCACTCGCGCCGCGATTCCTGCGAGATGGCAAGTCGTCAACGCGCGGTGATGGCTGAACACATCGGAGATAGGTTCCTTTCGATCAGTAGCCGATTCAAAGAAGTTGCGAAAATGGTCGGTCAGTGGCCGATTTTTATAAACCGATTTCAAAGCGTCCGCGGGCAATGGATTCTCTTTCAAGTCTTCAACCGGTTTTCCCGTTAGCCGCCCACGATTCACAAAAATACGTCCTTTGGTGCCTTCGAACAAAATACCGTTGCCACCATCGTGCCGGATTTCAATTTCTTTGCCATCGTCGAAGGTCGTCTTGATCAGGAACTCTGTCGCGGTGTTGTATCGAGACGGATCGACGGGATAGCCATCTTTGAACTCAACAGGATGTTTCACCATTACGGGTTCGATCTTGCGCGGGCCGGTTGCGATTTTGTCGAGCCCCCAAGTTGCGATATCAACATGATGCGCGCCCCAGTCCGTCATCTTGCCACCGGAGTACTCATACCACCAACGGAATTCGTAGTGCCCGCGCGACCAGCTTTTTGTCTCGCCGTTTGCACCAGCCAGATATCGATAGTCGACTTTGGGTGCCGGACCAATCCAAAGATCCCAATCCAAACTCTCTGGTACTTTGGCGACAGGAAGTTCAGGACTTACCGGCGATCCACCAATACTACAAGTCGCTTTTGTGATTTCCCCCAACCGCCCCGAGCGGATCAAAGCGATCGCTCGAATGAAGTTCTTGTTACTGCGCTGCTGAGTTCCAATCTGAACAATCTTGCCCGTTTTTTTGACTGTTTCGCAAATCTGCTGCCCTTCCTCGATTGTCAGCGTCATTGGTTTTTCGCAATAGACATCCTTGCCAGCGAGCATTGCCTCGATCGCAATTTTTGCATGCCAGTGATCAGGCGTGGAAATATGGACGACATCAATGTCTTTGCGATCAAGTACTCGACGGTAATCAGATTCTGCAGCGGGCGCAACACCCGTCCAGTCTTTTACGATTTCAGCAGCGCGTCCTTGCCGGAAACTATCGGCGTCACAGACCGCAACATAATCGCCATACTTGCGAAACTGTGGTGCTGAACCATAAGTGCTATCCACGCCCGTCGCTTTTTGGAACCAGCGACTGCCTGTCCCGATCGCACCAACGGTAGGCCGGTCATTGGCACTTTCGAATCCCAGGGCTCTTTCGCCGCGCGGTAAAAACGCTGCCGCCCCACCTGCAGCAACTGAGCTCTTCAGAAATTTACGTCTTGTGATCATGGTCTGCAAACTCTTATACGAGGAAATTGATTCTAGGTATTGGTTTTATCTTGGTCTTGGTTTACCAACTGAACATTGAAACTCTGCAAACCCAATACGGGAGTGTTGCCCAATCAGGTCTACCATAACAAGCTTCAGTTTTTCTTTGATTCAATAACGGGAGCAGTATTGGACTCATCCGCCATACCGCCTGGAAGCTCCATGATGCGAATGTTGCGAAAATGAATTTCGCGCCCTTCCGACTCCATACAGATGTAGCCTTTCTTTACGGACGCGTCGCGAATGCCGTTTACAAATTTCCCATTGATGGAAAGTTTCACATTACCGTCCACCGCGACGATAACGTACTTGTTCCATTGGCCTTTACCCTTGCAACGATGCTCGACTGATTTACTTCGAGTGCCACGCGGGTTCTCAGGCTTCGCTGTCATTCCACCAGCGCCAAACAATTCGCCTTGAACGTAGGCGACTGGCGGCAAGGAACCGTCCTTGCGTTTGTGTTGATTGATCCAATCCAGTTCTAGCATTTGCACTTCCATACCTTTTGGCAAACGATTTCTTGCATCGGGAATCGCATCACACCACAGGAACACACCTGAGTTGCCGCCAGCTTCCATGTGACGCCATTCGATCTCCATGATGAAATTCTCGTACTGGCGATCAGTTCGCATCACACCGATAGGCAATCCTGTACAGATCAACATTCCATCGCGAACGGACCAAGTTTTCTCAGAAGTGTTCACGTCGACCCAGCCAGTGAGGTCTTTGCCGTTGAATAGGTTTCTAAAACCGAGAGCAGTTTCTTGCTGGGCTTCGTCAATCCTCACCACACTGGGCGCCTCTACATCGGTTGCGGCTGCATCGTCAGCTTTTGTTGCCTGGCAACATGCCGTCCCATTGCTTGGCAGCATTGAAAGCAAACCAATCAACGCTACAAACTTCAAAAAACACTTGGACATCGAAACCCCGATCACCGTGACACGTTAAAAATAACCGCTACGTCTTTCACTCTTGCCCTACCATCTTACTACAATTGGCAAAGCAAAATGAAACCATACCCAACAAGTGAACAATTCGAGCGATCTGGCGTTTCAATTTTGATTCCGAACCAAAATGGGGCAACGTTACCACCCAACACTTGGCGTTGAATCCCAAATTCACTCCAATAGTAAAAATTAACTACTCCATGAACTTTCGTTTGCACATTTCCTTTACTTTTTTGGGCGAGCCATTGATGAATCACGACAAATACTCCGCTTTCGTGTTTGCTTGGATCCTGCTGATCAGCCTGACGGGCCTACCATTTCTGCAGCTTGGCTCCGCATCAACAATTGCTCAATCCAACAGCTCCGTTGGCCCGGTCCCCGATTCCGTCAGGAAAGAATTCTCCCTCGATCCGTTTTACAAAAAACACATTGATGCTCACGGCATGCCAATCGTTGGCTCAGACAAAGTCTCCGACGCCGCGATGCTGGAAACACATTGGATTGTCAACAAAATGGTTGGGCATCGACCTGATATTCTTGCGGCGATGGCGAAAAATAAAACACGGATGGCGGTGATGGCGTTCAACGAATACACCACCGACGTTCCCGAGCACAGTCATTTGAAATCTCGAATTTTCTGGGACCGGAGAGCAAGGGGTTTGGGGGCGACTCGTTCGGCTCCCGCTGTCAGTTGTGCCGAAGAGAATGTGCTTTGTCATCCCAACGATCCATACTCAACCGAGAACATTTGCATTCATGAGTTTGCACACGCGATTCACGGAATGGGAATGATTGACGTTGACCCAACTTTTGATGACCGTCTGAAATCGGCTCACGAATCTGCCAAAACGGCGGGGCGTTGGAAAGACACTTACGCGATCACGAATCGGCAGGAGTATTGGGCCGAGGCGACACAATCTTGGTTCGACGACAATCGAGCGAATGATGCGTTGCACAACGACATCAACACGCGTGCGAAACTTAAAAAGTACGACCCAGCGGTCGCGCGACTGTGCGAACAAGTCTACGGCGACCGAGACTGGCGCTACAAGAAACCTATGAAACGTGAGGCATCTGAACGAGCACATTTGGCAAACGTTGATTTTGACAACCTACCAAAGTTTGACTGGCGAAAGGAATCACTTGGCAAAGCTCCCAAGGTTTTGATTCAAACAACCATGGGTGACATCGAAGTTGAACTCGATGCGGAACACGCTCCCAAGACTGCTCAGAATTTTGTCGACTACGTCCATGAAGGCCACTATTCAACTGGCGAGTTTTTTCGAACGGTTACTGACGACAACCAACCAGACAACAAAATTAAAATTGCCGTCATTCAAGGCCGTGCCAACTCAGCCGCCAAAGACAAATTTTTTGCTCCGATTGCAATGGAGCGAACGCGCGACACTGGGATAAAGCATTTGAACGGAACAATCTCGATGGCGCGTGACCAACCGGATTCCGCACAAGATGAATTCTTCATCTGCGTTGGTGATCAACCTGAGCTTGATTTTGGCGGCAAACGAAATCCTGACGGACAAGGGTTCGCTGCGTTTGGAAAAGTCACGAAAGGCATGGAAGTGATCAAGAAAATTCATGCCGCGAAATCAACGGGCCAAATGATCGATCAACCGATCAAGATCCAACGCGCAATTCGACTGAACTGAGTTCAGGAAAGATGAATGGTCGATCGTTAGACCTCCGTCGAACGTGATCTCAATCTCTGCGAAACCAAAGTTTAGGACTACGAAAAAATCTCGCGCAACCTCCGATCCTGTCGCAGTGGATTTTGTTAAAGATCCGGCAGCTCCCAAAGATTCAACGAATAGCCAGGTCGCACATTGAAAATGTGAGACACCAGTTGAGCAGGAGAAAAGAAAACAATTTTGGACTCGCTTTTTTGGACTCGCTTGTTGGGGGATTCGCTTTTTTTGCGGATTCGCTTTTTTTGCGGATTCGCTCAAGGGAATTGTTTTTTGATGGAGGCTGTTGGAGAGATGCTGGGAATCTTTAACAAGATCTACTACACGCGCTTGTGACAAATGTGTTTCTGGGTTTTTGGCCTGAAAAACATTGGGTTTTTCATCTGCTTTTTTGAAAAATCCAGCTTTTTGAAATCTGTCCGCCATCGTGGCTCGTCATATCGGTAGCCCATGAAATAAGAACAGCCTATGAATCAACCTCCTCCAACAAACGAGAAGAAATCTCAATCTGGCCAGGCGCTGGAATTGTTGTTTCGCGATGCGCGAGGAGAGTTGCTCGGGACCCTGTTTTACCTGATTGGGAATATGGAAGATGCGAAGGATGCACTTCAGGAAACGTTTTTGAAGTGTTGGCGGAAACAGGATCAAGTCGACTCAATTGAGAATTTAAAGGCTTGGGTTTTCCGCATCGCACTCAATACCGGCCGAGACATTCGCAAGACCGCTTGGAAGCGGCGGCGAGAGTCGTTAGCGGAGGACGCAATCATGGTTTCGACTTCTGATAGCCCAGAGATGGATCTGGTGCAGCGAGAGCAAGTACAGCAACTGCGGCAAGCAGTCATGCGATTGCGGCCTAAGGAACAGGAAGTTTTTCTGCTTCGCCAAAACGGAAATCTAACCTACGAACAAATCGCCAAAGCGACAGGAATGCCCCTCGGCACAGTCAAGACTCGGATGCGTGCGGCCATCAGTCAGCTTCGGGAATCAGTGGGAGGTCAGTCATGAACGATAACAACCAACAAAACGACGCGTTGCAAAACGACGAACAACCGCTTGAGCAACTGCTACTTGAACTGCATTACGGTTTGCTTGACGACAACGAGGCTCAAGAACTGCGAGCTCGCATCGAAACAGAACCCGACGTTGCGATGCAGTGGGCGAACACACTTCAGATGGCTGGCCAATTCGCCAGCGCGGCAAACTTGGCTGATGTCGCAGAGGCCGAACCTCGCTCATTGGATTTGATGAAAAGCATTCCCCCGGCGGCTCCGATCCTTAGCGAACCGACGCCTGCGAATCATACCGCCCGCGGCAATGTCAACATCGACATCAATGGACAGCGTGCCTCATTCGAACCCATGAGCCCATTGAATTCACTGAGCAAACCTGAAAAAGGCAAATCGCCTGAGGAGCTCGCCTTTCAACGTTTCCAGCAGAAACAAAAACAACACTGGCGATGGATCAAAATTGTCGCCGGGTTGGCAGCGTGTTTCCTCATGATCGTGCTCGGTCGATTCTTTTCCGGCATGCCGGTTCCACCAGCCATGGCGCTTCAAGTTGAAGCTTCGGCTGTGCAACAATCGGGCGATTTCGATCAGTCGGATTCTGGTCCGCTTCGAAATCAGTTTGAGTTTTTCACCAGCCATTTGTCAGCAGCCCAAGTCGCCAACGGAGTTTCGGCAACGCTTTCGGTCGCCGTCAAAGTCGGAGAAGCCGTTCTTCACCAGGCCACGATCAACACCGACAGCACGGGCAAGGGAACGTTTGCGGTCCCTCCCAATTTGAAAATCCCCAAAAACGCGACGCTTCACGTGAGCTCGACAGACCCAAACACCGAATCAGATTCGGCGTTCGTTCTTCCGCTGGAACCAACGCGGTGTTTGACTTACATGACGGTCGACAAACCGGTTTACCGGCCAGGTGAGACAATACGTTTTCGCTCATTGACACTCGAACGATATTCTCTGCGGCCAGATATTGACTTGCCAATTCGTTTCGAAATGCTGGACCCAAGTGGGGCGGTTGTCACCGGAGCATTTGTCGAAGGCGTCACTGATCGTGGTGTTGGCAATGGCGAGTTTTTGATTCCAACAAGTGCTCCCGGCGGCGAATACACCGTCGTTGCGAAGAGCCTCGACGATTTTTTTCCAGATGAGAAACAAACGATTCAAGTCCGGAACTACCGTGTGCCACGTTTTAAAAAAGACATCGAGTTCGAGCGACGAAGCTACGGAGCTGGCGACACCGTCAAAGCAGACTTCGAAGCGATTCGTGCCGAAGGTGGCCCGCTCGTGAATCAATCCGTTCAAGTGACTGCAACGGTCGATGGCAAGGTTATTTTTGAGACCCCAACGACAACTAGCAAATCAGGAACTTGTTCGGTTTCGTTCAAACTCCCCGATCGCATTGCCAAAGGCGACGGCCAACTGTCTTTCGCGGTTGATGATGGCGGAACTCAAGAAGCCCAGACCAAGACGATCCCAATTCAAACCGGTAAAGTCACTGTCGACTTCTACCCAGAAGGCGGCTATCTCGTCGACGGATTGGTGAACCGTGTTTACTTCGCTGCAAGAAATCCACTCGGCGAGCCTATTCACATCGAAGGCGAGATTCTTGATCGCTCTGGCAATCAGGTCGCAAAACTTGAAACGGTTCGTGATGGGATGGGGCGGTTTGAATTCGCACCGAAAAAATTCGGGCGATACTCGCTGAAGGTTTCCAGCCCCGTTGACGTGACCAGCAATCCACGGCTGCCTAGAGTTGTTGACAGCCTGCCCGTGCTGGAAACGGGTGCGGGGGTGTTCGCCAACGATGCGGACATTCAATTTTCCGTCCAAACCAAATTGGCAAAAGAAGTTGTTGTCCAGGCTATTTGTCGCGGGCAGTTGGTTGCTCACCAACCAATCTCGCTCAAACCAGGACGATCCAAGATGAGCATTTCGCTTCCTCAAAATGTTGAGGGCGTGATTCGTTTGACAGTTCTTGACGGAGCTTCGTTTCCACAACGGCCTCTGGTTGAGCGATTGGTGTTCCGCGAGTCTCGCCGGAAACTAACCGTTTCGGTCGACGAGTCAGCAGAGTCGCTTCAACGTTCGCCAGGCGAGCAAGTTCGATTGTCACTTTCGGTGGTTGATGAAAATGGAGAACCATCACCAGCTGTGCTGGGGATCCGAGTGATTGACGATGCAGCATTGAGTCTCGAAGAAGACGAACGTCCCGAGATGCCAACTCACTTTTTATTAACCAGTGAAATCGAAAAACCAGAAGACTTGGAGCACGCGAATTTTTATCTTTCAGGAAGCGACGAATCAAAACAGTCGTTGGATTTGCTGCTTGGCACTCAAGGCTGGCGTCGATTCGTCGGTGGTACCGATCTTGTCACGTCTGGAGTGAACCTTTCTCAAGCAGGATTCAGCGAGCAGCTTTCGCGGTTGTTGGAACTTGATGGTTCTGGAGATCACACCGTTTCAGTCAGCAACATAGATTCCGTAAATCAACATTGGCGAGCCTACTCGTTCGCCGTTTCAAGAAACTGGGAGCGCCTTATGTCAGATTTACGTTGGCTCATTTTGCCGTTCGCCGCTTTACTGTTTGGGATCTACCTGATGCGGCCAAAATTCAAACTGGCTCACTCCGGAATGATGATCCTGATGTTGATTGGGTTCGGGTTGATACCGGGATGCGGATCTAAGCAGTATACGACATCCAAGAGTGAGAACATGGCAGATGCATCGGAGGCAAGCGAGTCACCGGTAACGATTTCCGGCATGTCGGGAGAAAAAGCTGAGAAGGACAAGCTATTAGCCGGCGAAAAACTCTCACTTCCACCAAGATTAAAAACCCCAGCGTCGGAACTCGGTCCGAGCGCCGCGCCGATCCCCCAAAAAAATCCACTTGGCAACATTCGAATCATTGATAACAGCGGCAGCATGGCACACAAACCGTCGCGATTCGCTGACCGATGGAGAGGGCCCGGCTCCGGCGATGGAGAATCCGAAGGCAGGGGTGGAGGACTTGGCGGCGGCAGAGGATTTGCCCCGAGGATGGGGGACGATTTCGGAAACCATCCCAACTCAAAACTTGCTCGTTTACTTAAAGCACGTGGACTGGACGCAAATTCGTTGAGCGACCAATTGCTTGAAGAACTCCGCTTTCCCGTTCGCGAGTACGCTCACCAACACGTTTCAACTCGCACTACCATGCGTGAAGATTTTGCGGAAACGCTTTACTGGCAACCCCTATTGATCACCGACTCCAACGGCAAGGCTTCGATTCGTTTTGACCTTTCGGATTCAGTAACGACATTCAAAGTCATGGCCGATGCGCACTCTAGCGATGGCCGAATTGGCAACGGCGGTGGTGATGTTGTTTCACGGTTGCCGCTTCAAATCGAACCAAAAATGCCACTGGCAGTCACGACAGGTGATCGAATTGATCTTCCAGTTGCGGTGGTCAACGCGACCAATTCAGATCTGCCAGTCGATGTCAAAATCAATCCTGACAATGCGTTTAAATTGGTCGGCCCTTCAAGTCTGCAATGGTCGTTGAGTAAACAACAACGAACGCGAGGGCATTTTGGATTGGAAGTTTTGCGAGGCGAAAATGAAACCAAGGCCATGATCGAGTTGGTCGGAACCAGCACGTCGCTTTCCGATTCTATCCAACGATCAATTCAAGTTTCTCCTGCTGGCTACCCGGCACGCGAATCGGTTTCTGGTGTTCTCGATGAGCAAGTCACCGTGATGCTGCCAATCCCTCGCGATGCGGTTCCCGGATCGGTTTCTGTTTCGCTCAAAGCGTACCCTTCTCCGCTGGCAGATCTAATGTCAGGCGTGGAGAGTATTTTGCGGGAGCCACATGGCTGTTTCGAGCAAACCTCGGCAACCAATTATCCCAATACGATGGTGCTTTTGTATCTACAACAGAATCAATTGGCCAATCCGAAATTGACTCGCAAAGCAAAAACGTTGCTGGACAGAGGCTATCAAAAACTGGTCAGTTTCGAATGTGACAAACGGGGCTACGAATGGTTTGGCTCGGATCCAGGACACGAGGCACTTTCTGCGTTCGGTTTACTCCAGTTCGATGACATGGCTCAAGTCATGGCCGTTGATGCTGAGATGGTAGTCCGAACACGAACATGGTTGATGGATCGTCGTGACGGCAAGGGAAGTTTCAAACGCAACCCGCGCAGCCTTCATAGCTGGTCAGTGAAACAGGAAGTCGTTGACGCTTACGTGTTGTGGGCGGTGACAGAATCCGATCTTGCATCTGGCAATCCGCAACGGTCAGCGACTGAGCTGTTGAAGGAACTTAACCTGATCAATGAAAAAGCTCGCACTTCGAAAAATCCGTATTTAGTTAGCCTCGCAGCGGCATCAATGATGAATGTCGGCCGCAAATCGCAAGGCGAATTTCTACTAAACCGTTTGGTCGATATGCAACTCGAAACAGGCCACTTGCAGGGTTCAGTGACAGTCACGCAGAGTGGCGGACAATCAAAGAAAGTTGAAACCACTGCATTGGCGATGTTGGCTTGGTCAAAAAGTGACAAATACGTTGACCAAATTCGCTCCGCAGCCCACTGGCTTGCAAAAAACCGCAACGGAAATGGCGGGTTCGGTTCGACTCAAGGCACAGTCCTTGCCCTCAAAGCGTTGGTGGCATTTTCCAAAATCGGCTCGCCAAAAATTCCAGGCGGTACTCTGTACGTCAAGCAAAACAACGAAGTCATTGGTGAAGCCAAACTTCCAGAGGATCCGCGAAACGGCTCGACGATTGAGATTACCGGGCTGGGCTCGAAGATTCTTTCTGGCGAAAGCGAAATTGAATTGGTAGCTGACGGCGTCTCCGGTTTGCCATTTTCTGTTGAGATCTTGTACCACACGATGACACCGCCAAGTGACAAACGTTGCCCGTTTGAACTAACAACAAAGTTTGATGGCATCGAGAAAACGGAAACGAAGACCGGCACGGTCTACGAGCCAGTCCCGTCAGGATCTTTGATCCGTGTGAAAGCGGAATTGATCAACAAAACGGAATCGGGGCAACCAATGACGATCGCTACGATTGGTTTGCCAGGTGGTGTTGAGCCACGGGTGGAGCAACTGAACGAGCTTCGTGATGCCGGGATGTTTGACTATTATGAGATACGTCCTCGCGAAGTGATTTGTTACTGGCGAACGATTGCTCCTAACGAAACGAAGAAAATTGAATTCGACGTAACGGCTGAAGTTTCAGGACGATACACAGGGCCGGCTTCGAGAGCATATTTGTATTACACAGCGGAACAGAAAGTTTGGACTTCGCCGTTGCGAGTTGAGATCGAGCGGTAGTAAACTCGCCAATGGATTCATCTGGCAAAACTCATTGGTGGTTTCGCTGATGGAACTTATTGGTGATTTTCACCGACCTAACGCCCTGTTGAGCGCAATGTGTGCAGGACGTTTCGCGGCCAGCGTTCCTATCGCAGTGGATCTTATTAAAGATCCACTACATGAGGAGGGCAGCTCTCTCAAGCTGATCGCCGAGCGTTCAGCACACAACACTGACACACAACACTGACAAACAACACTGGCCACGGAGTGTCCAGCACACACTTAGGCAGGATTGCTCGAGGCAATTAACAAAGAAAATGAGAGACAGAAATGAAAATTTGGCAACGCGTTTTGATTGTTAGTTTGATTGGTGTTTTGGGTTTGGCCGCTTATGGCTACTACAGATACACCGCACCCGAAATCCCATCATCGGCTTACCAACATTTTCGAGACTTGGATGAAATCGAGCTTTGTTCTGTCCATCCTTTCGACGGCAAAGAGGCTGTCGATTATGGCAACGGCAACATCGACGGGTACATGATTGTGGATATTGGAACCACTGCTCCTAAAAAACTGATTGCGGAATTACTTGCTGCCGACAAAGCCAACAACACGATGGCGGCCAAGTGCTTTTGGCCTCACCATGCGATTCGAGATCCAAACAACCACGACAACTACTTCCTCATTTGCTTCAAATGCATGCAGGTTCGATACAGCCACAACGGCGAGAAAGGCCTGGCTTTGATTAGCAAATCGGCAAAGAATTTATTTGAATCAAAGGTTGATGAACTGGGACTGGAACGTTCCAAAGAAACAAAATGAGCCAGCTTACACGTTGATTAAGTTCTTAGCGTGGCAAAACCACGTTGGCCACGTGAACCAACCACTTCAGACATCCGCCAATGCGTCTTTCGAGTTAGTGAACCAATGTCTAGAATGTCGCTCTCTCAAGCAACTCGTTTGAGATCTAGCGCAACATCATTTTGGAAAGACGTTTACCCCGATGGCCAAAAACGGAATCTCGCCTACCCGCGAAGAAGACTACCCCGCCTGGTACCAACAAATTGTTCGAGCTGCTGACCTGGCAGAAAACTCCCCCGTTCGAGGCTGCATGGTGATCAAGCCGTGGGGCTACGCGATCTGGGAAAACATGCAACGCGTTCTGGACAAAATGTTCAAAGACACCGGGCATGAGAACGCTTACTTTCCACTGTTCATCCCCAAGAGCTTTTTGGAAAAAGAAGCCGAGCACGTCGACGGGTTCGCGAAAGAATGCGCCGTTGTTACGCACCATCGGCTTGAGCCAGGCCCTGATGGCGGTTTGATACCTGCCGGAAAACTCGAAGAGCCTTTGATCGTTCGTCCAACCAGCGAGACGATTATCGGCCACATGTTTGCGAAATGGATCGAGTCATACCGTGATCTTCCACTCAAGATCAACCAGTGGTGCAACGTTGTGAGATGGGAAATGCGTGTGCGATTGTTTTTACGCACCGCAGAGTTTCTTTGGCAGGAAGGCCACACGGCACACGCGACTAAAGAAGAAGCCCTCGAAGAAACTCGTTGCATGCTCGACGTGTACGCAACGTTTGCTGAAGAGTACATGGCGATGCCCGTGATCAAAGGCGAGAAAACAGTCGGCGAGCGTTTCCCGGGTGCTGACATGACGCTGTCGATCGAAGCGATGATGCAAGATCGAAAAGCACTTCAGGCGGGCACGTCGCACTTTCTTGGGCAGAATTTTTCCAAAGCCCAAGACATTAAATTTCAAAACGCGGAAGGCGGCGAATCGCATGCCTGGACGACATCGTGGGGACTTTCGACTCGCATGGTCGGCGCGCTCATCATGACGCACAGCGATGATGATGGTTTGGTCATGCCACCACGATTGGCTGCAAAACATGTTGTGATTTGCCCAGTGATTCGCAAAGACGAAGAACGTGAAACTGTCATGGCTTACTGCGAGTCATTGCGTAAAGAAATTGCCGAGATTGACTACGACCGCAGACCCGTCGAAGTCTTTATCGACGATAGTGACAAACGTGGTGGTGAGAAAAAATGGTTCCACATCAAACGTGGTGTTCCAATTCGGCTGGAAGTTGGCCCTCGTGATATCGAAAGCGACAGCGTGTTCGTGGGGCGCCGTGACCAACCTAAATCGAACGGCATGCCTCGCGCTGAATTCGTTTCGTCGTTGGTGGATATTCTTACTGAGATGCAACAGGGGCTGTACGATCGAGCTCTGAAATTACGAACCGAGAATACGAAAACATTTGATTCGTTCGACAAGTTCAAAGCGTACTTTACAGCGAAGAACGAAAACAAACCTGAGATTCACGGCGGATTCGCCGAGTGCTTTTTTGTTGACTGTCCCGAAATGGACGAAATGCTGAAACCACTAAAGGTCACGCCTCGATGTATTCCGCTAGGGCAGGATCCGGAGCAATCGGGAACTTGTATCTTTACCGGAAAGCCAACGAACATTCGTGGTATTTTTGGAAAATCGTATTGAACTTACAGTTGCACTCTCGCAGCTTTCGAACCTTCCAAAATGTGGATTCAGAATTCAATTCAAACGAATTTAAGAAAAGAAGAACTCGAACCAAGAATCAGGCCACGCTTGTCGATTCGTATCGGCTTGCGTGGCGTCTTGGGACGCTATCTCCAATAAGAAACTGCAAGGACTTTTTCGTCCAGACATTTGCTCACGTTTTCGACCTGAGCATCCTCTTCTTGGGCACGATCTTAACCGCCCTGTTCATTCACTAGTGGTTTTGCCATCCCCCACAGCTTTGAAGTGAGCGATGTTGAATTTGCAATTTAATGATCTCGTACTCGGTGACGGTTCGAATTAGCAAAGCTATTGTTTTGACTCGAAATTTTTTGACCAAACGTGCTCGAATACCTTCGATTGTTCGTTCGCTAACTGACAGTTTTTTGGCGGCGATCTTATTCAGCTCGCCTTGAAGAACAAAGTCGAGCACTTGCTTTTCGCGCTGCGATAGATTGTCGTGAATCGTATCGATGGACTCGAATCGTTTCATTGTTTCTTGGCAAATCCCCAACGAACAAGTTACGTCTTGGGCCAAAGCATGTACCAGACTTTGGCCTTCATCCTCTCCCGGGTAGTACATGATGTTGATCAACCTTGTCGATCCATCACTGCCAAACATCGCCAACAGCGAATGCGAGCTTCCTGTTTTCAAACGCTCTCTATCACAGATTTTTACCTGAACGTTGACCGTGTGTTTTGGATCCAAGAGTCCACTTAACGGTTGGCCGAGCTGTGAATCAGCCGAACATCCGAGGACTTGCTCAACGGACGGACTGAGATAAACGAACTGATCGTTTTCATTGATCGAAAAGAAAAAGAAAGGTGCCTGGAACAACTCAACGTCTGGTCTAAAACTATGACTTGGCGTGTAAACGTTGAGCTCCTTTTCGTGGATACAGCTGTGCGTATCTTATTGATTATTGTCAGTTTAAAATCTGATGGAATTGGAAATCGCAGGAGATTCCCTTCAGGATTCTCCCGCCAAGTCCGTAGGAATTTCCCCTACTCGGTTTGAATCTTATTTTCGCAACAACTCGTAAGCGAATGTTAAAAAATCAGTTGTTGCGTTTTGACTCAATGAGAATGGTAAAACGAATGCTTGATCTCTTGCAGCCCAAAAAATGCGCCATACAACTGAGAGATTTCACATAGTTCTCGATTCCCAATGGCAGCGTGTGAGTCGTGGCGTTTTTGACGTTTGAATTTTGGCTCCAACAATGGTCGCACGACGGAGTCCGTACAAGTCTCAGATTCAAACGGTTTTCAATGGGTTGCACCACACCCGAAAAACATGGCAGTTGATTGAAGTGCAGTCCCGCAACGTTTCAAAATTGCTGTTTGAATCTACAAAACGCAGCTTTGCTCGCTTTACTCGACAACGATTGCAAAAACTCTGGGGAACGCAATTCTCAAAATCTACTTGCTGGCTGCTTGAATTTCGCAAGACGAACGAAAGCACTTTTTTGAACAGAGTTGCTACCGTTAGTGATACAATTGACGCGGCGATACAATTTCGAAATCAGAGTTTGCGATTGGAGATTGAACTTTGGAGATTGCCGTTTTTTGGAGCCTGAAAAGGCGTTCACTTAATGTCCCGTCCAGACCACCCAACCTTCGTCGCCACTCCCAGTAGCTCAGTGCCTTCTATTTTTGATTCGCCACCTTCAACCGCTAAATTTTTGACTATGAGCAACATTGTTGAAATTGAATTCAAAATGAAAAAAATCGCAATCATTGACGACCATCCAGCGATCCGAGATGGGCTCTCAACTCGGGTCTCTCTTGAGAACGATCTTGAGGTTTGCGGTGGCGCGGCCGACGTCGTTGAAGGATTAGCACTGATCGAAAGAGAGCAACCTGATTTGGCGATTGTTGACATATCGTTGAAAACGGGAAACGGAATCGATTTAATCAAACAAGCCAAAGAGAAATTCCCAAATTTAAAAATGTTGGTTTGGTCAATGTACGACGAATCGCTCTACGCCGAACGTGCGTTGCGAGCCGGAGCGATGGGCTACATCAATAAAGAAAACGTCACCGACACAATCATTGAAGCGATCAGAACAGTCCTCGCTGGCCAAGTTTTTCTCAGCCAAGACATGTCTGCCAAAGTGCTTCAAGGAATGGTGACTGGCAAACGAAGTGCAGAACGTTCTCCGGTCGAATCGCTATCGGATCGCGAACTGGAAACTTTTCAGTTAATGGGCCAAGGGTTAAACACTGTCGAGATCGCAAAGCGAATGCATGTCAGCCCCAAAACGGTCGAAACATATCGCACTCGAATCAAAGAAAAGATTCAGGTAAAAGACATGTCTGAACTGATGCGAGAAGCCACGCGTTGGTTTTTCGAAAACGCTTAGTCGTAAAAACTGGTGGTAATTCATCAGCCAGCAAAATCATTCTTTCGTTCTTTTATTTTTCCATTCGCACTGCTGAGTTCCATTGGGCGAGATTACCACACACCGACCCGTTTTATTGATTGCCGCCGTCACCAGCCGTTATGACCAGGCGCTTCAGTGGACTGCCGAAAATACCGCAGCCCAGTGGGGGACGCTTGTTTACGAGAGTCCGGTTTTTGATTTTACAGAAACCAGCTTTTACACAGAGTCGATGGGGACGGAACTGAAAAAACAGTTTCTCGCTTTTGAAACCCTGATAGACCCAGGCTCGATCGCACCGACGAAACTCAAATCCAACGATTGGGAAAAGCAATACGCCGAGTCCAACGACCATCCAGAAATCCGTCCGCTCAACATTGACCCGGGCTACATCAGCGAAGCCAAACTCGTTCTCGTTACCACGAAAGACCGAGACCATCGACTCTACCTGGAGCAAGGCATTTTTGCCGAAGTAACGCTGTATTACCGAAGTGGCGAATGGAACAGCAGTCGCTGGACCTACCCGGACTATCAACGCGAAGACTTCCAAGCTTTTTTTACCAAGTGTCGAGATTACTTGAGAGAACGAATTCGCAAACTGCGAAGCGATGAACAAACCGCCTCCTGACCTAACCTCTTTGTTGACGGTTCTTCTCGGTAGTTAGGAACCGTAAACTGGCCGATTATTGCGAATTAATATCGTTGCCATTTACCGATTCGAGATGTATCTGTATTCTTGTGTTGGGTGTTTGCGGCTCGTCTTTTCCGGCCCAAACACATACGAGCTCCCCTAGGCGCAGAGACCCCTGCGAAATAATCCCATGAAATTTGCCTGGATTGCCGGTCGGTTTTTATTTTTGGCTTTAGTTGTTGGTGCGACCATCCTTTCGATGGGCAGTGCCTATCCGTTTGAAATCTTTAACACGGATCAACCACGAGAAACACTTGCTAGCATTTCCGCGCGCGAGTTTGAAGAAAATCAACTTGCCAACTCAACGGACCAAGAGAGTGCGAAAAGCTCCAAGAAAGATTTTGATCTTGCCGCAACGCTGGAAGCCAAGGGTTGGAAAGATCCGAAATTTGTCTTGTTCGTCACCGGTCGCCAGCACGGCTACATTGAGCCTTGCGGATGCATCACGCTGGAACGTCAAAAAGGGGGGCTCATGCGACGCGATGCGGTTCGCCAAAACCTTGTCGCCAAAGGCTGGGAAGTCATTCCAATTGACGCTGGAAATCAGATTCGTCGATTGGGTAATCAGCCCGAATTAAAAATCGGTTCCACTTATCAAGCTCTTTGCAAGGCAATGAAATATGAGGTGATCGGTGTTGGCCCGGATGATGCGAAACTTGCTGGATACAATCTCGGCCAGAAAATGGATAACGCGAAAAACAATTCAAAGAATCCATTCACCTGTGCCAACCTTGAAATCCTTATGCCCGGCTGGGTGAACCCTTACACTTTTGTCAAACGCAATGGGAAACAAGTCGGCGTAACGATGGTGTTGGGTGACGAGTATCTCAAGGACGTGGTCAAAGATGATATTAAAACAGCTAAAGCGGCAGATGCCCTCAAAGTTGTCTCGAGAAAAATGCAAGACGCAAAAAGTGACATGAATGTCTTGATCGCTTTTACTTCACTGGACAACTGCCGCGAGTTGGCAAAATCGTTTCCACTTTACGATCTGCTAATCACTGCAGGAGGAGCCGGCGATCCAACGCTTGAGCCTGAGTTGATTGTCGATGGTCGTGGCGGCGGAACGTCGATGATTCAAGTCGGCGTCAAAGGCATGTACGTTGGCTTGGTAGGCTATTTCGTGGATGCAGAAGGAAAGCCAAGTATCAAATACGAGCGAGTTCAACTTGACAGTCGTTTCGATGACTCACCTGCAATCAAAGACATTTTCCGAAGCTACCAAGAAACGTTGAAACAGCGTTGGGAAACGAAAACTCTGGCTGACATTCGGCCTCGGCTGCACGCAACTGGCCACTCGTTCATCGGCTCTGACGCTTGCGCCGATTGCCACAGCGAAGAGTACGACATTTGGAAAGACGGCGTCGACGGCGACGGTGGTCCTCACTCCGAAGCAACTGCTGACTTGAAAACGAACCCCAACGACGATCGGGTTTGGCTGGAACGACAGTTTGACCCAGAGTGCGTTAGCTGCCACGCAACAGGTTGGAATCCTCAAAATTTCTACCCTTACAAAACCGGATACATGGACTACGAAAAGCATGACATGCTTCATGGAAACGGTTGCGAGAACTGCCACGGCCCAGGTTCAGCCCACGTTGAAATTCAAAGAGCGGTCGACAAGGGTAAAAAAGTCGACGAAGCCGAGCAAGCACGATTGGCACTCCAAATGAGAGTCACACTCGAAGAGGCGCGGGCAACGGCATGCATGGAATGTCACGACCTCGATAACAGCCCTGACTTTCTTCTCGAAGGCGGCTTCGATAAGTACTGGCCACAAATCGAACACGGTGGCGACGACGATTAGTTCTCTGTCATTGACTACTACTCGAACACTCTCCCAAATAAAAAGTCGTAGACGTACTACTTGAGACGTCTACGATTTTTTCATTTTACGATTCCATCTCAGCCCGCTGGGCGAGCTGTATTTTTGGATACTCGATAGAGATTGAGTGGGTGGCGTCTTCACCCACGACGTTCTGTACAGCGAGTGTATCGCCGTCGCGCTACACAGCCGGGGTGGTGGGAGTTACTCCCTTTGGAATGGGGCCTTCTGGAAAAACCAACGGCACATTGTCCGGGTTTGCAACAACGTACTCTCCACCGTAAATGGCTCCCTTGGCTCTTGGGTTCAATTTCAGAAGCTTGCCAAACCAATCCTCCTGCCCGCCTTCGTTGTTGATCTTAGCTTTCGTGTACTTTTTTGGATTGTCCGCAACGACCATGAGGGCTGAGTCTTGTGTAGCAACTGCCAACTCGCTTTCTACGGGATAATCTGCTGCAACAGGCTGCTCTGCGTTAACACTCGTTAGCAATAGGACGAAACAAGTTGTCGCTAGAAATAGTAATCGCATGTCCATTTTTCCTTAATTCAAACTGATTGAAATTGACCTCTCTCTATTAGGTAGATCTAAATCCGCCGCCAATTCTTGACGCACAAAATGAATGACTTAAAGATTTTTTCCGGCGCGACGCAAACAGTCGGTTTGGAACACCAACCTCAAAAAGAACTGCAGCAATGAGTGACACTGGAAATAACGCTGGCTAGACGCTTCTCGTTCTAAGTCCTTAATGTCGTTCCCCGCTGTTGGACTTTGGAATTATGAATTCAGATCAAGTTTCTTGGGCCAGATTTTTTCCTTCTGATTTTTTCCTTCTGACGGGTTACCTTTGAGACAAGGGTCTAAGCATCCCTGGACGGCGAAGAGACTCTACCTAAATCCAGGAAAAATTCTTCATCAGCCCCCTACCAAGCACGCTTGGACTGGATAGCAGATACCGCCGGGCAAGATTTGCGTTTGAGTCCACTTGGAAAATCATCAAAAGCTTGACGTTAGCCCAGCCGGAACTTAGGTTGATAGCCGAGTCCTGCCATATAAACGTCTGAACCGACCGGCGCATCACCCCGTATTCCAAATTCAGAAACAAGTGAATTCTGGAACAACTGAAATTAGGAACAATCATGAAATCTAAACCGACTCGCCGTTCGTTTGTGCGTGCTTCATCCGCGTGCATGATGGCTCCATTGGTGCCGGCTATCGGATCACCATTGATCACTTCACCTGCCATGGCCAATCAACCTAACAACCGCCTTCTCGCTCAAGAGGCTTCAGACGAGGTTTCGTTAAAAGACCGAATTTACAAGACATTAAAAATCGGCATGGTACGAATGGAAGGTTCTTTGACCGACAAGTTCAACGCCGCCAAAGAAGCTGGTTTTCACGGAATCGAAATGGACTCGCCCGGCATGAACGTGGAAGAAACGTTGAAAGCGATTTCCGAATCGGGTCTGCCTGTCGATGGCACCGTTTGCTCAACGCACTGGAACAAGACTCACACTAGCCCGGACGATTCAGTTCGAGCGGCGGCACTTGCTGATTTGGAAACGGCGATTCGCGACACTCATGCCGTGGGTGGCAACACGGCTTTGCTGGTTGTTGGACACGGCAAGGATGGCACCGAAGAGGAAATCTGGCCACGTGCGATTGAGAACATTCGTAAGGCTCTACCGCTGTGTGCGAGACTTGGTGTTTACATTGCGATCGAAAACGTTTGGAACAAGTTTCTCTACGATCACGATGGCGACCACACTCAAACGGCTGAAAAATATGTGAAGTTTGTCGACGAACTGGATTCCCCTTGGGTTGGTATGCAATTTGACATTGGCAACCATTGGAAATATGGAAGCATGGGCGATTGGATTCGTCAGCTCGGAAAACGCGTCGTTAAACTGGACCTCAAAGGTTTTTCTCGCGAAAAAAGCGGGTTTTGTAAAATTGGCGAAGGCGATCTCGACTGGGCTGACGTACGTAAAGCGCTTGTCGAAATCAACTACTATGGCTGGGCCGCTGCCGAAGTTGGTGGGGGTAGCCTAGAGCGGCTAAAAGAGGTTTCGAGTAACATGGACAAAGCTTTCAACCTCGTTTAACTTCAACCTACACTTCCGTAGTTCTCCTTCATGAATGTTTCCTCGCCTGATTCCCCTGCGCCATTGGACCTGACGGGTCGGCGGCTGGGCGATTATCAGATTTTCCGACGGCTCGGACGAGGGGGAATGGCGGATGTTTACCTTGCCAAACAGGAATCGCTCAATCGCAATGTTGCGCTGAAGGTTTTGAAACCTGAGCTGGCCAAAGATGAATCGTACGTGGCTCGGTTTCGAAACGAAGCCCAGGCCGCGGCGAAATTGGTCCAATCCAACATCGTTCAAATTTACGATGTTGGCGACTGCGACGGATTTTATTTCATCGCCCAAGAATATATCCAAGGCAGAAACCTGCGTCAGCATCTTGCACGCCACGGCGCCGTGGAACCAGTGATGGCGATCAACGTTTTGCGTCAATGTGCGATGGCACTGCGTGAAGCCGGGGACTTGAAAGTCATTCATCGCGATATCAAGCCTGAGAACATCATGCTTTCAACAAAAGGCGAGGTGAAAATCACGGACTTTGGATTGGCTAGAATCACTGACCAATCGGCGAATCAAGCGCTAACTCAAATCGGCATCACGATGGGCACGCCGCTTTACATGAGCCCAGAGCAAGTCGAGGGGGCGAACGTCGATCAACGTTCGGACATTTATTCGTTGGGTGTGACAGCCTATCACATGCTCGCAGGCCAACCTCCTTTTGACGGCGAGAATGCGTTGGCAATTGCCGTTCGGCACCTCAACGAGACACCGATTTCACTTGAGCTGCTTCGCCCGGATATTCCCAAGGAACTTTGCGTCGTCATTGATCGCATGATGGGCAAAAAACGCGACGACCGACCGCGTGATGCGAGTCAACTGTTAAAGGAGCTACGCAAAGTCAAAATTGATGTCGATGACGATTGGGAAATGATCATCGAGAAACTCTCTGTATCTGAAACGAGCCGATTTTCTACACTCACAGATGCAAATTCGTGGAGCCAATCCAAACTAGCGGCAACTCGACAACTCGAAAACGTAATGAAGGGCAACATTCGTTCATGGTGGAAATCGCCAAAGACATTGTTGACGATTGTGGGACTCTCACTCGCCGGCTTGATCGGTGGTGGGTTGATGGCCAACAGCCAAGCAGATGCTCCACTTTTGAATGTGTCCCAAACAGACATCAACAACGTCCCGAGAAAGAACACCGTTCGTGAGCAGTATCAAGCTGCCCTTCGTGCGGAGATGGGTGACGAGACGTTCATGAAAAAGGAAAAGCGGTGGAAGTCAGTCGAGTCCTACTTCCCAGTTGAAGACGCGGCACCCACAGAGAAAAACAAAACAAGGTTGGTCAACTTAAACGCGAAAGCTCGATTGGCGGAACTTTACCTGAAAAACGATCGACTCCCTCAAGCCCTCGCTATTTTCGATACCTTTGTTGAGGAATCCAGCGAATTGGAAGAAGACTTTCGCGTGACGGGCCATGCTGGTCGAGCCATTGTCTATGCTGCGATGCCAGCAGAAACAAACGATGCGAAAGAAGAACAAACGAAAAAAATCAATGAAGCGATTGATCAAGTCGGCTCAAAAAATGATCAACTGAATGAGTTCATGGGCTCTCGATTCCTCGAAGTGATCAAAAAAAGCATGAACCAATCTCCAGCCAAGGCAACCGATTCGAAAACCCTTCGCAATTGGTTTCAGCGACTGACTGCCTAGAGCTCACCTGCGTAAATTGCGATTCAACATAGCAAGGTCGGCATCGCTGGGTTTTCATGAACCAACAAAATGTTCGCCATCCTGCGGGCCGACTGCACATTTCAACTACATGACGACCGGGCGCTGCAGTCGCCTAGATAACAGATCGCCCAATGCGATGACGTCGGAATTTTGATGTTGTAAGTTTGATAACGGAAGCGAACCAATTGAAAAAACGAGCAGTAGCGGCCTTACGTTGCGACTCGATTTTTCCCCTGCTCTTTCGCCCGGTACAATGCCTTGTCCGCTTTGTCGACGAGAACTAACGCGTCGACGGCAGCTTCCGGACAACAGGCGACGCCGATACTAATGGTTGGGCGCAGAGAAATACCGTCTTTTTCAAAACCTGCTGTTTCAACGGCTTTTCGAATCGTTTCGCCAATCTCAATCGTGGCGGCGGCCTCATGGCCTGGCAAAAATGCACTGAACTCGTCGCCTCCGAATCGGCAGGCTTCACCTTTAGAGCCGATCACTTTCGCAATTAGCTTTCCTGTTTCACCAATCACATGTGCGCCGAATAGATGGCCATGCGTATCATTGATTTGCTTCACACCGTCCATGTCCATCATCAACAATCCAAGCGGACTTGAACTAAGATTCGATGCCTCGAGCGCAAACTCAAACGCTTGATCGAATCGTCGTTTCGAAGGCAGGCCCGTGAGCGGATCGGTGCTGACGAGCGTGGCGACTTCGTTATGGAAATCGACGTCCATCTCATCGGCAAGTGCAAATCGAAGAACGGTATCACCCATGAATATTTTTTCACCGTCTTCGAGGAACCGAATGCCAGAGACCGGAGCACCGTTGACCCGCGTGCCGTTGGTCGATTGCAAGTCTTGAAGAACATAAGTGCCGTCGCCGGCAGGGCGAATGATTGCGTGTTGTTTCGAGACACCAAAATCGTGCAGCGGAACCGTGCAGCTTGGGTCGCGACCAAGCAGCGTCGGTCCATCTATCACAACATGAACTCCCAAATCGGCGCGACTTCGAATCACGTTGAGGAATGCCCGAGTCGTTGGCGATTTCGCGCCGGGCCCGACCTCCGATTCAGCCCGACTCTCAATCGGCATCGTTTTCCACATCTGCCCTTGGTTCGAATTGAATTCGCGGTTTCCGTTGGGATTGTGATTCATCGCTTAAAACTTTGGTTGAGAGGATCGCTTGTTTTGGCCGGACCATTTCGGTTCGGAGTATATCAACAAGGGCGATACGAATCATCACTGACGAAAGTTTTAAGAATCTGCAGCTGCTAGCGGGTTTTCGCGCGTTTTGCATCGTTCAAAGCGTGACGATTGTCGTCATACCGCCGATCGGTTTGCCAGTGTCTCAGATGAGTGCATTTTCGAACGCCAGGAAACGCATTTTTGAATCGGTCTCCACAGAGCAGGGTTTCGTACGTAGCGCACCTTTTAAATGATTTGCTACGATGAACCAACTCGACAATCGCCACATCAGGACTATCAAATATTGAATCGCTGGAATCTGATTGCCCAGCAAACCAAACAATCGGGCTATGACCGAAAGTTCTGATTGATCCACCACCAGAACCGATAGCCCAGAGAACGGTATCCCGCAAACAACCGCGCTTGCCCGCCCATTCCGATTTTCAGTGGCATCTCGGTTTCATCCAAGGGCACGCGAGCGTAGTACTGCAAATCCGTACGTTGATAGGCAGCGACTAACTCGACAATCGGATCAGGTGCTCGTTTTTCCATGTTTTGCATCGAGCGTTGGGTGGGTTCGTAATCTTGGCGATCGATCGAATACTCGGTATCGCCTTTCCATTCAACGGTCGACTCGTAAACTTTTCCTGGCTCGGAATACAGTTTGATTTTTGCCTTTCGGCCAACTTCTGCAAACAACACTTGGTGCTCTGTCAGAACAACGATCGCTCGCCATTTGGAAAGATCAGCCACTTCGCAAAATCGCTGGCCGCGCGTCACGGCTACTTTTCCTTGTTTGCCGTAGAGTAGCGGTTGCATGTCGATCTCTTGCAGCTCCTCTGACATTTCGCCGGTGTGCTGAAACGGCGTTGCTAAAACGGTTCCGGCGATCGAACTTTTGAGTGTCAGGCTTTCTCGTTTCCGCTGAATCTCGGCACGAGCTTTTTTCAGTTTTAGCAGATCAACCCGAATTGCTTTTGTCGAAGTCTCAACCGTCGGCTTGGCGATTGCGCTTCGCGACAGTTGGAACTCAAGCTCTCCTTCTTTTTGCTTGATCTCAGAATCGGCTCTTAGAATCATCAGATCTAGATCTATGCTACTCAACCGAGCCAATGTTTGACCCGCTGTGACTTTTTGGCCGGGAACGACATCACAGCCCTCCAACAAGCCAGCTTCTTCGACCCAAATGGTCTCAATTTGATTTGGCATCACGATGAGATTGCATCGCAAATAGTGCGGCAATGGGATGAACAGAATTAAACCGATCACTCCCAGCAAACACCCCAACACGACAAAAAATCTTACTTTTTTCACTTGGTGCATCCGCCCTGGAACAGACATGTACTTATACAATTTGTAGCCCGGCATGACGATCATGCCGATCATTGAAAACAAAGCGATACCGATTCCAACCGACTCGAGATTGTACGGCTCCAGCATTTCCATCAAGAAAAAGATGATGGAGAACATGATGAACCAGCGATAACAGAACGCGGCGACGGTAAACATGGCAAACGCCCAAGGACGGTTGGCTGGCATCAACTGGTCATCTGGAATTTCCAAACCCAACCAGTTTCGCCCCAGCAATGTCGTCAAGGCCTTGGTTGATTTTTGGTTAAGGTTCGGGATCTCTAGCAAATCACTCAAGATGTAGTAACCATCGAAACGCAGCAATGGGTTACCGTTAAACAGAACGGTGCTGACCGAACTGACCAACATCACGCGAAGACAAATGTCTTGCACCAAACCGGGTTGAACGAACCACCAAATAAACGTTGCGATCGTGGCAAGAATAATTTCGACGTACATCCCGGCCGCACCGATCGCAGCACGATGCCATTTGTTGGGCAGTCGCCAACTGTCTGAAACGTTACAGTACAAACACGGCGTGAGCACCAGCAACATGAATCCGATTTCATGGCACTCACCACCCAATCGTTTACACGAAAGCCCGTGCCCAAACTCGTGAAAAATTTTAGTCACGCACAGCACGACACCGAACAAATACCACTGATTGGGATCAAAGAATGCTTCGAATCCGGGAAGTTTCGCTTGGAAAACGGACCAATTAACCATCACCGAAATCAGAGCGATCGCGGCAAAGAACATCGTGAAGTAAACCGCGACCTTGGTGAAGATCCACCACGTCCACGGCAACATCGCATTCAAGATACGTTCAGGATCAAAGCCCTTGTAACGGATCGCAAGAACGTTTGAAAACGCGCCCACCAATTCCATCCGGCGGTTTTTCTGACCGCGTTTCAGTAGCTCAGGCCCCTGCCCCGGCATATTGGAAATCACCAAACCGTCTTGGTGAAACCGTGTCAGCAACTGCTGTAAGTCTTGTCGAGTGATTCGTTTGGGAGCGAATTTCTCATGATAGTTGTCCTGCAACTCATCGATGGATTTTGTCCCATCTAATTCACGCAGCAAGTAAAAAACGTGCGGCGGAAATTGATAGTATTTTTGGCCAACCGGTTCTTTGATGACCCAGTATTCAACGCCCTGATATGACATCCGATCAAAAGTAAGATCGGCTCGCATCTTCATTTTGACCGGCGGCGCCTTTGGCATGGGCGCAGGATTGCCAGTGGGAGGCGGGATGATCGACATCGCAGACTCCTAGAAGAAAATTTTGGTGCGTAGGTAATCGTAAACTTGATAAAAGCAAACGAACCCAAGCGAGCGTTTACCGCAGAGAATTTTAGCGGTCACACTTGCACCGCTGCGCAACTCTTTCTGAAGCTCTTCCATTTGATCAGGGTTAATCTTCACAATTGCTCGATACTCTGGCGGCCCCGATTCAGAGGGCGACGCGCGACTGGCGACCGCGGGGAGCTTGCCTTTCAAATTCAAGTTTGGATTCGTTCCGATTTTGAATTCGACATCCAGTGGTTCCCCCCTACTTTCCATGAAAGCTTCATCGACATAGCCAACTTTCGCCTCTGGAATTTTTAGCTCCAATTGCCAAGCGCCTTTGAGGTCGGCGACTTCCAGCAGAGCCATGCTTGAATTGACAGAAAAGTTCTTGTAACGCCGCTTGGGATGAGGTGTGATGATGGTGCCAGCAATCGGGCTTCGAATTTCCAAGAATTCCTTTTTTGACTCCATCAACTCTAGTTGATCCGCAAGTGCCAACATTTTTGTATTGAGCAACTGGATCGACATGTCCAGTTCTTGAAGTTTTTGCCGATCGCCCCGCCACAACGCTTGCTGGCTTCGCTGATTTGAAATTTGAGCTCGAAGAGATTTAATTTCCGAAGCAATCGAGCTAATTTCGATCTCAAGATCCGGGTTCACCAAACGCAGCAACGGTTGGCCAACGGTGACTTCCTCGCGTTCGTCAATCAAAACCTCACGGATCGTCGCTTTGTCGATTTGAGGAAAAACTGTTTGGCGGACGGTTGGGTGCATCACACCCTCGATTTTCATCTTCAATTCTTTCGGAAAGAAGATCAACGCGAGCATCAGTAGACTCAGACACACCAAACCAGTGATTGTTTTCGCACGATGGTCTTGGAAAAGAACTTTCTGCAACCACCCCAACCGCTTCCAAATGGGAAGCATGAAAATCTCGCCGTGTTTGCGGGCGTTTTCCAGTGCCAATTCCGCTTGGCCAACAATCAACTTGCGATCGTCTTCAATCGACTCTTCTAAAACATCTGCATCAAAGTACTCAAATACGATGACGCCCAACTTTTGAGTTTTCTCGTTTCGTCGACTCTTCATTTCCAAGTCTGGCGTCTCAGGTGGGCGCGCGAACAAAGGAAGAACGGCCAACGTTCGACTGTGAGATTCGTCGAGATACTCGTTGATTTTCTTGGCGACCTCTGGAGCGATTCCGTCAGTACTGCCAGTGATCCAGAACGGCGAGTCGGCACTTACACTTGCCGTCGCTACATTGGATAGCAATCGAACCACATTGGCTCGATTTTCGAATCGGTCTTGACTACTAATCGCAACAATTTTGCAACTGCTGCCTGTCCACTTCCCAACGCTGACGCGGTCGCATTTCAACAGACGACGGGCTTCGTTGGCGATCGAATAGCAAGTCTCTGTTTGGTCGATGGACCGGTGCGTCTCGTTGATGTACTCCAGTCGCTCGCTCCACGTGCTGGTGGTACTGAGAGCACTGGTGGTTGCGGATACTTCGCTTTGCCGAGCTTGGGTTTGCCGAGGTTCATTTTGGTCAACCGTCGCCACCGACGATGAGCTGGCAGCTTGTTTCTCGCTCCACTGCTGAAACAGCGAGGCAACTTGCGAAAGAAAACGCAGGTAACCTTCTTGAGCTTGCGGGCTAATGTCACCACGCTGAAGCAGTTCCACGGTGCCGCAACATTTCTTCGTCCGGTTATAGACTGGCGTGAACAGCATCAAAAACGATTCGTCCACCTGAGCGTCAGGGTCGGTTGGATCGCCTGGCCCAGTGAACGATTCCGAAGTCAGCCCCATCGGAAGCTCTTTTGTGATGACTTCCATCAACGCATTGTTGTGCTGCCGATTTTCATGCGAGATGATTTCTCGAGCCGTCTCATTGGGATGCCGCCCCGACTGGTGAGTTAGTTTCGGAACATTGTCGCCGGTAACCTGCCAAAACAAGGCTCCGTGGGCACCCGTGATTTTGACGATGCGATTGAGAACGGTGTCGCAGAACTGATCAAAGTTTGGCTCTGTCTCGGCCATCTCTTTGAGGTGATGGATTGTCTTGCGCACTTCTTCCCGGATTGCGGCTGGCGAAGGGTTGGCTTGTTGTTCACCAGTTGACATACATGACTCAAAAACGGAAAGGATTGTTTTTTATGGTCTTTGGGAGGACCCGATACGAAAACAAAGGTGCAGACTTGCCAGACGTGATTATAGAATTGACACACGAGAAGGAAACAAGTTCCTTTGTCTATTCTACGCGGCCAACATTTCAAGCATTAAATTTTGACCGAAATCACCTTCCCGTCAAAACATCGCTAGTCGAAATTGTCAAGAATTGGGTCCAAGCCCATCTCTCGTTGCGACTTCGCCAATTGCTTCTCATTATACATCAGTATGCGCCGCGATCTGTAATGTTGGTTCTCAACCTTTTGCTGTGCGCGCTTAAAAAGCGAGACCCAATATGAATCTGTGCGGGTTTTTCCGGTCTTCCGGTACCGTTCGGCTGTTTGCTTCCCATAGGCCGATTCCAAAAGCTTGTCCTCGGCTGCGATATAGAGCTGAACTGAACCTGGATCTCCCTGTCGTCCACAACGTCCAAACAGTTGCTGATCGATTCGGCTGGACTCATGCATCTCGGTTCCGATCACATGCATTCCGCCCAACTCTTTGACGTCGTCACCGATCTTAATGTCAGTACCACGCCCCGCCATATTCGTAGCTACAGTGATTTTCCCACGAAGCCCAGCGTTCTCGACGATTTCGGCCTCCCGTTCGACTTGCCTCGCGTTGAGAACTTCGTGCTCAATGTTTGCCGCCTGCAACAACCTTGCGACCTGATTGGATTTCGCAATTGAACGGGTACCGATCAGAATCGGCCGGCCGGCTTGGTGAATTTCAATCACGTCCTTGACGACTTGGTTAAATTTATCTTCTTCAGAAAAGAAGTACTTAATCGGCAAATCGATTCGTTTGGGTGGACGGTTGGTCGGGATCACCGTGACGCCCATGTGGTAGATCTTCTTGAACTCCTTGCGTGACGAATAAGCCGTACCTGTCATACCGGCGATGAAGGGAAATCGGCTAACA
>JBGCDK010000029.1:0-18174 GCA_045105295.1 Mariniblastus sp. | reverse complement strand
CGGTCGACCAAATCACTGCTTTCACTTGAACCGACTTCCACGGATCCCGAATCGACCAATTGGTGCCGACTCTCCAACGACAATCCGCCTTTGTAGACACCGTTGCTGTGGCAATTGGCACACTTGGTTTTCAAGATCGGAAAAATGTCGTGGGCAAAATCAATCTTTCCTGCGTCATCTTGGCCGAAGACTTCGCCAACGCTGGCGCATAGAAAAATGGCCACCAAGATAGATAGAGTTTTTGTTAACGGTCTGGGGATGATCAGTGGCATGGCAATCAACAAAAGAATTACTTTCTAGTAATGATGTTAGGATAACTCAAACCAGTTACCGTTGTATTAAGACTTAAGACCCATGCCCAACTCGGATTTGCAGTAGCGAATACTTCTCAGAAGCTCGTCCATTTGATACTCGGCATTGTTCCGTTCAACACTGGGAATTTCTTTTCCTGCACGAGCCAGTTCAAGGAATCGTTCAAAATCTCGTGCCTTGGCATCGGGATACGCCGACCAAAACTTGTTCTCTTTGTAGTTGAACGGCTTGTTAAACCCCGAAATGATCTCAAGCTGAAATGGAACGGAAGGGCAAAGCTTGGCGAACTTCGCAGTGTAGGCCTTCCAATCAACTTGACCTTCACCGATCGCATTCCAAGCAACTTTGCATCCTTTATCCGTTTCCCAAATGGTCGAATCACGAATGCCCGCACTCAAAGCGTAAGGACCCAGCATTTCCAAATTCGCAAGCGGATGCTCCAACGTCCAAGTCGCGTTGCCACTATCGAGTGTCGCGCCGACGAAATCCTTACCAGCAGTTTCGATCAACTCGACCAACTCCCAAGCCTGCATATCGCCGGCGTGGTTCTCGACTGCAATTTTAACATTCCAATCGACGGCATACGTTTTAACTTTCTTCAGCACATCCACGGTGGTGGCAATGTGTTTTTGAATGCCGCTATCTGATTGCCGGTCGGCTTGTCCACCGAGATAACATCTAAAAATGGGCGAGCCAATTTGATTCGCGATTCGAATTCCCAGTTTCAAATGCACTTCCGCTGTGCCCCATTTGCCATCCCAACGTTTTGCGGTTGGGCAAATGCTCCCTGTTCCGGCATGCAATAAAATCCCGGCGTCATCGGCTTTTGATTTTAAGCCTTTCAGATACTTCGGGTCGTGACTTTCATAGACATCGAGATCCGAAAGCAACAACGAATCGAGTTTTTGCTCAGCCGCAAACTCGATCAACCTATCGGCTTTCCATCCATGGCCACGAATAGAAAAATTGTCGAACCCTAAAGCGATTTTGTCCGTTTCGCCGTGTTTGGTTTCGCGGTGTTCAGTTTCGCCATCCAATTCGGACGCGGCCATTGCGTTGGCAGGCCGAAATCCATCGAAGCCCCCAAAACCAGCAGCGGCGATTCCCGCCGCAGTTGCAAAAGAAAACTGGCGCCTAGAAATAGCACGACCGTGATTATCCGAGGTCTCTTTATTCATTGGAATCAATCAATCGAATTGGGATCAATAATTGGGTTTAGAATTTGATCAGCGAGGCACATCCTCATCGGCCGAAACGCACACAAAAATCGCAGGCTGGCCGCAAGCGTTATTACTTCGCACGCTCGATCGCTTCTGCAATCATACGTTTGGCAACGTCGACTTGCTCAACGCTACGGATTTTTACCCATTTGTCGGGTTCAAGATCTTTATAGTGACTGAAAAAATGCTCAACCTGCTGCACGGTGATTTCTGGCAGATCCGAATACTTCACGATGTTTTCGTATCGACGGGTTAGTTTCGAAGTTGGAACCGCGATAATTTTCTCGTCCGGTCCAGCGTCGTCTTCCATGATGAGCACACCGATTGGGCGGCAATTCATAACGGCCCCTGGAA
The DNA here is from genome assembly GCA_045105295.1 of Mariniblastus sp. Lineage (GTDB taxonomy): Bacteria > Planctomycetota > Planctomycetia > Pirellulales > Pirellulaceae > Mariniblastus. Next base: position 16,288 of record JBGCDK010000029.1, on the reverse strand, counting down.
CGATTGCGCGGGTGTTGCAAACCAAAACGTCGATCGGATCACCGTCGAGAGACAGAGTGTGTGGGACAAATCCATAGTTGCCCGGATAGACCATCGGCGTGTAAAGAAACCTATCCACAAACATCGTACCGGAGTCTTTGTCCAGCTCGTATTTGATTGGCTGTCCGCCGACAGGAATCTCAATAATCACATTGATGTCATCTGGAGGAGAGTCTCCAATTGGAATCGCATCTATTCGCATTTTCTACCAGTCTTTGAAGAATCCAAATTTGTATCGACATTCTAACGAGGAAGCATAAAAACCAAAACGGCAGGCACTGTTTGGATTCGCGAATCAAATCCGGCGACCTCAGACACACAGCCGACTCCATAGATTTTCATTTGCAAAAAAAGGAGTCATGCGAAAGCAAACAGCTCACGCAAAATACCTGCCAAAATTTTGCCAACAAAAAAAGCGGACCCATGAGGCCCGCTTTATGATTCGAATTGCACCTAGGAATTAGGTAGCTTTTTCTTTGCAGATAACGTCGACCAATTCATCGGCGACTTTTTTAACTGCTTCGTGTACTGTTTCTTCACCGAGACGAAGGACTTTGACGGTTTCCCATCCCTTACCTTCTTTACCTTCCAGAGAAACTCTAAAAGCTTCATAAATCTCGTTTACCTGTTCTCGTTCTTCTTCGCTCAATCCAGCGATCTTAAGTTTCCAACGCCACATCAATTGACATTGGCCTTTGTAGATCTGGATAACGCTACACTTGTCGCCGGCCGTAGCGTGGAAAGTAGCGTAATCGGACTTTCCGCGTGACACGCTCATATAAGTGCACTTGAGATCAGTGTTCTCGACGATGAACTGCTCTAGCCCAGAGTAGGCGTTGTATGCCTGTGCACTTGGACAAAGTCGTTCTGTTTCCATATCCCATTGTTCGCGGGTAATTTCTGTCGCCATTGGATCCCTTATAAACTCAGCTCATAACAAAATCTTAACCTCCATCATAACGACTAATCTCTCGTTTGCTTACAGGGCTTTTGAAAAATGCTGCTTTTATCAGGAAAAATGATCGAAACAATCGTTGTTGAATCAAAAATCAGCACTTCAACGTCTCGAATCAAGCTCGTTTTCACACTTGATTCTGATTCCATTTTATGCGGTCAAACACCGACGACGATTTTCCTTGCCCTTGTTAGAATGGAAAGTCGCTTCAATTTTCACTTTAAAAATCTTGCTCTACAACTGCCATGAATCTCCGCGCCTACCCCGAAAAAAACTTTCTTCTCAAGTACCTTTTGATAGGAATTGCATGCCTCGGATTTGCGCTTTATTCACTTTACGACGGCTTGATCGGCTACCCATCGATGCTTCCTCGAGCCGAAGCGTTCTATGAACTGAAAATGGATAAATCGTTGACGCCCGAAGAAGTCAACACAAAGTGGAAGGAAGTTGCCAAAGCCAACGGCTGGAGTCCCAAACGACTTTCCAAAGACGAGTTCCCTGATCACATCAAGAACACAATCGTTTTCCAATGGGTATTTCTGGCGATCGGATTGGGAGTCGGCATTCCCTGTTTGATTTGGTATTTCAAAACCAAGAACTCTTGGATCGAACAAACCAAAGACGGCATCCAAAATAGTTCCGGCCAATCGCTCGCTTGCTCCCAAATCACAAAGTTCGATAAAAAGAAATGGCAGAAAAAAGGCATCGGCATTTTGCACTACGTCGATGACAGCGGAGCCGAGCAAAAATTCGTGATCGACGATTTGAAATACGAGCGTAAAAAAACCGACGAAATGGTTGCTTGGATCGAATCTCAAATCAAACCCGAAATGATCGTTAACGGCTTGCCCGAATCCGCAGCCGGGAAACCTGTTCCATCAGCAAACGAACAAACCGATTCCGAGACATAAAAACAGGATGACGCGTAGTTCTTTTTGATGCATTTGAATTGCATTTACCGATTGATCACGCTCTAGTCTGCGGCTCGTTACACCGGTCCTCTACCACGCCAACTCCCCCACGACCGACTGCTTCTGCGCTCGGAATGATTGCGAATTTGAATGACGAACCTCAAATGGATTGTGTTGACACTCTTACTACTTGCCACGGCTGGCAGCATTGCTGTCGCGGCTTTACTGTTCCTGAATTCAGTTGAAGACGGACAGTTTTCTACCGCTGGCCTGTTTCCAGGTATTGCAACGGACGAAGAACTTCCACTCGAGACTCGATCACTTGCAGCATCCGGCAATACAAGCTCCAAGGACGCTGGTGCCCCGTCCGATTCACGCAACACAACCGAAAAAAATCCAGCCAACGAATCAAAGAATTTCGAAAGTGGATATTTCGACGCCATCCCAGCCAAAAATGCTTCCACTGCCGAGCCCGGAACTACGAAGGCACCCGCCAAGAAACGAACAACCAGAAAAACGTCATCGAAAAAGTCGACCAGCAACAAACCTAGTCCCGATACGAAACCAGCTGCATCCGGCGGTACAGAGGAATCAGCAAACACCGATCCAAATGACAACGAACCGACGCCACGAGGCAAAGTGAGAGCTCCAAATTCAATTTTTGGGAAACCTATCGTCGAATCCGTTCAAGGCAAGTGCATTGGCTGCTCCGACGGTGACACTTTGACCATTCTCTCTGACGGAAAAAAATACCGAATTCGTTTGGACTCTATCGATTGCCCTGAATCCCAACAACCGTTCGGGCAAAACGCGAAACGGGCTCTCAGCAAAATGGTTTATGGAAAAACGGTTACCGTTCACGCGACTGGCAAAGACGATTACGACCGAGTTTTGGGTTTTGTGCTTGTGAGAAAAACAAACGTAAACGAGCAGTTGATCAAACTGGGACTTGCATGGCACTACCGCCAATACTCCAACTCAACCGAATTGAGCAAGTTGGAAGCAAAATCCAGATCGAGAAAAACCGGACTGTGGTCAGACAAAAATCCAACGCCGCCTTGGAACTGGCGACGTTCGCAGAGTGACAAAATACGTCGTTAACCTGCGTTTCGCGAGAGTTTGAAACTAACCGATCATTAGACTCGGATCACTCCTTCTTCGTTGCCACCCGATTCATCCAACTCCATGTCGCCTCGCGATAACGACTGGGCTTCAACAACCAGCGATCGGTGTGGGGATGTTTTGCGATGCCATTGGGAAACTCTCCGAAGATTTCAATCGTACTAACTGCGTTTAATACAAAATTGTTTCCGACGTTGGGTTGGGAATCGTCTTTTGAAAGCGAACTCTTAATAAAGGCCATCGTCGATTGCGAATTTCCATTTTGACAAACGAGATAGGGGCGTTCGCCTACCCGCTTCAATCGTTCGACCGATTCCGCACGATATTTCTCAAGCGGACTTCCCCAACTTGTTCCGCGCCACTCTCTCACACCATCAAAGTGATCGTGAGTTACGAACGCCGACCAGAGTTTCGAAATCTCATCGTCGTGCAAACCGATATAGTTGATCCCAATCGAACCGCGAGAGAACCCGCAAAGAAAGACTCTCTCTGGATCGGCATTAAACTGCTCAATAATTCGCGGCACGTTTCGTTTGGCATAACCGATCGTGGCCGATTCATCTCCCCACCATGTCACTTCGTTTGCATTGCCTGCGGCATTGATGAATGGCAGCGAAACCCAAATGTATTTCCCGCCCGACAATCCAAATCCAAGTCCCGCATCCTCGACCTGGCCGGTCGATCCGGAAGCAGGAAAAAAGTTTCCGGTGTATTCAAAAATGATCGGCAACCGTTCGCCGGCGGCCTTCCAATCGCTTGGCAAATAGAGAGTGTGAAAGACGTTTGTGTTTTCGTATTCCTTAGGCGTGATTGAGACTTTCTTTCCGGCAGCAGGTTGCCCTTCTGACAGCTGAGGCAGTTTCAAGTCTGCAATTGAGGCTGGTTCGAGCTTCCACGTTGAATCGTTTTTTTCAACGTCGGATAAAACGGCAGGTTTCAAAATTGGCTTTCGAGAACCAGATTGCTTCCCCGATTGCTCACCAGTTTGAGCCAACACATTTACTGAATGAAGCAACCAAAGAAACGCAAAAACCAGAGCACAGCTGGCGTAGCGTTTCATCACGACTCTAATTCGATTCATTCTTCAAACACTCGGCAACGATTCGAATATCGTCATAGCTGAACTTTTCTTCCAGCGCAACATAATACGGTTTGAGCGGCCCCTCACCAACTTGCTTGATCACCTCGGTTATTTTAGCGACCGCATCCGCATCCACCCAAGCGTTTGGATCAGTGATTTTTTTGTGCCTGATATAGTCTGTCAAATACCCACGTGTTGTCGATGCAGCTCGCCCGAGAGCTTTAGCAGCATCCTCAACCGACAGACCATTATCAAAGTGCTTAAAAGACGCCAGAGCCGACGCGGTCACCGTTTTGGCTGCCACAGCTTCGGCTGGCTTTGGCACGAAAGTCACATCCTGCTGAGTGCCTGTCGTGTCGCAATGCTGGTTAATCAAAGCAACAAACGTCTCGCCAAAATCAGCCAGTTTCTGCTGTCCGACACCATTGATTAAACGAAACGCCTCCAACGTCGAAGGGCGACGTCTGGCCATGTCTCGCAATGAATTGTCGCTGAACACAACGTACGCAGGAACGCTGCGCTCGGATGCTTCGATCGCTCGCTGCTCTCGCAATGCATCAAACAGCGCTTGGTCGACGCCTTCCCAGGAGGCCACGCTTTTGTTGGAAGTTGAATGTGGTTTTGTTCGCTCGGGAGCCTTGAGCAAACGCGGAGTGGCATTCGATTTAAGCAGTTGGTTGCCAAGGTCGGTGATCGTCAGAACGTTGTACTCGCCAGATTTCGCAAGAAAATCCTGACTGACCAACTGATCAATCCAAGCACGAATGTCAACTTTGTTTTCCGTCTCAAGCAATCCATAGGTGCTCAACTCGTCATGCTTGTTTTGCAAAATGCGTTGTTCTCGCGAGCCGATCAAAACCTGCGCAACATACTCCGCTCCAAATCTTTGCTGAACTCGATAAACGCACGATACAATTTTTTGAGCAAGAATCAGTGGATCAGCAACTTCGTTCAGATCGTTTAAGCAGACATCGCACGCACTGCATTCCTTGGCCTCCAAATCCTCGCCAAAATGTTTTGCAAGCGCAACGTGGCGACATACGATTCCATTGCAAAAATTGCTCACCGAAGTCAACGCCGCAACGGCTGATTCTCGCCCGGGACCCGATTCCGATTGCTCGATCAGGCGTTTCCAAGTTACAAAATCGCCGCCGTTGTAAAACATCCAGCATTCCGAATCGAGACCGTCACGGCCTGCACGACCACTTTCCTGCTGGTAAGCTTCCAATGATTTTGGCATGCCAGTGTGAATCACATATCGCACGTTCGATTTGTCGATCCCCATGCCAAACGCAACGGTCGCGACGATGATTTTTGCTTCCTCTCGCAAAAACGATTCTTGATTTGCCTTACGATCTTCAGCCGACATCCCCGCGTGGTAAGGCAGGGCATTGTGCCCAAGTGAGTTCAACGCGTCACAAGTTGACTCAACATTTTTTCGGCTGATGCAATAAACGATTCCGGATTCATTTTGGAATTTATCAATCACTTCGACGACTTGTCCCATGCCGCTTTCTCGCCGTCGAATCTGGTACGTCAAATTCGGGCGGTCCATCGATCCGATCAGAACTTCGGGATTTTGCATTCCCAACTGCCGCACGATGTCTTCACGAACTTGCGTCGTCGCAGTAGCGGTGTAGGCATGAATCGCAACGCCGGGATACTGCGTTTTCAAGATGGACAGACCGCGATACTCTGGTCTGAAATCGTGGCCCCACTCGCTGACGCAATGGGCTTCATCGATCGCAAAAAATGAAATCTTCGCCGACGAGAGAATGCCCTTGGCTCGTTCGTTGAGCAATCGTTCGGGCGCGAGATAGAGCAATTGAAGTTCGCCCAGCCGAATTTGATCAAGCACGTTTTGCTCGGCTTCCGGCGACAATGAACTGTTCCAAAAAGCAGCTTTGATCCCACAAGCCTGCAAAGCGTCGACCTGATCCTTCATCAAAGAAATCAACGGCGAAACAACGACCGCCATTCCGTCAACGCAAACGGCGGGAGCTTGAAAACAAAGCGACTTACCACCGCCCGTTGGGAACACGACGACCGAGTCCCGATTGGACATTACCGCCTGCATCGCATCCAACTGCTGCGATCGAAAATCGTCAAAGCCCCAGAACTCTTTCAGCGTGGATGCCAATCGAGCCCGATTGTTTGCCGTTTCCGTTGGATCCACCGCTGCTGTTTGGGACATCGCTTTTCCTTCCGATAATTTGACACTGCGTCTGAGTGCTCAAATGTACATCATCTTGCGAGAACTTGAAACCAACAGGATTTTACCTCGTGAAAATCCGCTCGCAGTTGAGGATCTCTTTTGAGCCCAAACTATAAACCAATCTATCGATTGAAGTTTTGGCAGCAACAAACCTGGACGCGGTCGCTGTTGAACGATGGGGCTTTAGGCATCGCGCGTATGATAACCAATGGCCAAAACTTTGGGATGGAACGTTCCAACTCCATCAAGAACGCGCGGCATGAATGCGCGAGCTTACATAGGAACGACAAGACTGCGTGCCAGGATTGAACGGTCTCCGATTGAACGGTCTAAATCCGTATTTAGCCAATCGTGCGCGCTGAGTTCATGAAATCAAATTCGCAGAGCCTAAATGAAGTTCTTTAGTCGCTGAGAAGAATCGGCGAAGGAATCCAATTTCAATCCCATGACATCCGAGAGACTCAACCACAGGTTTGCGATCGGCGTGCCTTTGCTTGCGGTAAAGTGTCGCCCCGTCTCGAATGAACCGGCCGCAGATCCAGCAATCACTACCGGCAGTTGCCTGTACGAGTGCCGTGAACCATCCCCAAGTCCTGACCCAAGAACAAAACTACAGTTATCCAACAGCGTTCCATCGCCTTCTTTAATTTGACTCAACCGGTTGACCAAATAGGTGTACTGCTGAACGTGGAAGCGATCAATTTTCGCCACTTCATCGTTGTAAGCCGTATCGTGCGTCATCACGTGATGGCCAACTGGTTTATCAAAAACGCCTTCATAAAACTGAGGCGTCTCCCAACGCTCAGGGCCGACCATCATGCTTGTCACGCGAGTTTGATCCGTTTGAAACGCCAACACCATCAGGTCGCCCATCATTCGAATGTAGGCACCGCGATTGGTCGGCAATTCATCAGGCAACGTCATGTCCACTGGCCCGATACGGCCCTTAGATTCATCCTGTTTGGCTAGTCGTTTCTCAATCGAGCGAACCGAGTTGAGGTACTCGTCAATCTTACGCCGGTCATCAACGCCGAGTGATCTCTTCAAATCATCGGCTTCACCAAGCACAGTATCGAGTACACTTTTCTTGATCGTCGTGGCTTCACCAAACAAACGCTTGAACACTTTTCGCGGATCGTTCTCTGATTTCGCATCGTTTCCCGGGCCGTACCAAGAAATGGCATCGAAGATTTTTGGTTCGACTTTGTCAGCAAAACTGTTACAGCTCAATTCAAGTGAAGAAAACGCGGTTTCGGCTCCCGTGTGTTTCGCAATGATCTGATCGAGCGTCGTGTCGATCGCGTTGACTCCGTCGCTTCTCTCGTTTGGCCTGGCACTTGTAAGCCAGCAGGAACCGGCTTGCGAATGTGGCTCGCCCGTCAAATAAGTTCGGTTCAATCCGCTAATTACGGTGATGTCTTTTTTGAAAGCAGCCAACGGCTCGAGACTGGGCGGCAGCTCAAAATCACTGCCTTCGGTTTTGGGAAACCATCGATCACCAATCACGCCATTGGGAATGTACATAAACGCGAGGCGTTTTTTGTTTGCCAAATGCGCTGCAGCAGTGGCAGTCTTGTTCTTCGAAACCATCCCGCTCAACGAGTGCTGCGCAAGCGACATTGCCTCTAACCACGGAAGTGCAACCGTGGCGCCAATTCCTTTGAGAACGGTACGTCTTGATAATGGCTTCATGTTGGCGGCTCGACGTTTCGTGATTGTTTTGGGCTAGTTTTATGTTGGTCTATTTTTGCGATCTTGCGTAACGCTCGGTCCCGCTTATCGGCGAGATGATTTTTCTCGTTTGCTCTTTGAATTGGGTTGGGACGCAGCGTCGACACGAGCCCTGCCAACGTTGTTGACGGACGCAGGCTTGAGCTCCTGTCGAAACATTTCGCTCATCACGACGGCTTTGATGACTGATCGAAAACGCGATTCCTGGCTCAATACTTTTTGGGTCAGCCGCCGAATTTCTGGTTGGTCAGAATAATGAAGTTTCCGTCCAAGCGCGTACTTCATTGTATGCTCAATGAACGCTCTTACAAATCTCGTTTGATCACGGGTGACGGCGACTTTGAACATTGCGACCCCATTAAAATCAAATCCGCCGTAAGTCCCTGTTGGATCGATCGGATCTCCCGTCTCATACGCTTTTCGCCAACGTCCGATGGCATCGTACTTCTCAAACGCAAAACCCATTGGGTCGATGAGATCATGGCAAGCCGCACAGGCAGAGTCCTCGCGATGGGCCTCTAATTTTTCGCGAACGTTGATGAAAACCTTTTTCTCTGTACCAGGTTCCTGAAGCTGTGGAATATTCGGCGGGGCAGGGGGTGGAGGTGAATTGAACAGGACATCCAAAACCCAAGCACCACGATAGACGGGGCTTGTTCGTGTCGTCGTCGAAGTCGAAATCAACATCGCCCCGGAGGTTATTCCACCGAAATGTTTGTTCGGCCACTTCACTCGAAAGAAATCCTCGAACTCTTCGATCTTAGGTGTGTACCCCAGTGCTTTTTTGGGATCGATTTGATACCAGTTCATCAAATGGCGATTCAAGTAACCAAAATCTGCATTCACAAAATCTACAACGCTGCGATTCTCAACCATGATCGTTTCGAACAACAACAACTGTTCGATCATCATCGAAATCGAGATAGGAGGTAGCAAACGATTTTCAAAGTACTTTGGAAACTTGTTTCCGTCCGGCAAAACGGAAGCGACTTTTTTCATTTTAAGCCACTGCATTCCAAAGTCAGTCGCAAGTGACTTGATACGCTTGTCATCCATCATTCGATCGACTTGGAGACTTAAGTCCGAGGGACTCACCAATCGTTTTTCACGAGCAGCTTGAAACAGAATGTCATCGGGCATGGAGCCCCACAGGAAATACGACAGTCGTGATGCGTTTGCAAAGTTTTGGTCCATCGCTCCGGCATCGGTTTCCTTTGGAGTTTGAAATTCTCTCCGAAACAAAAAGTTGGGCGAGACAAGAATTGCAGAAACGGTAGTCTTCATCGATTCGGTATATGAATTCGATTCTGCCAGCTCGGTTTTGAATAAATTGACGTAACGATTAAGCTCAGTTTTTGAGACAGGACGTCGAAAGGCCCGTGGCAGAAAATTCGTAAGTTGCTGATTCGCCTGCTCCAACTGTGACTCAACGCTGGCGTCTTCGTCGCACAAAAACATCGAATCCCAGATGCCGGAAATCAAGTCGAATTCTTCTGAATTGAGCAGTGCGGTGGCAACTTCGAAATAGTTTTCCATCAACAACGGCGAAAGACTCAACGCTTCCTGATCGTTGGAAAAACCATGCTCAACAGGTGGGTCCACAGGCAACGTTGAAACGCCGGCCAAATCTGAATGGCGTCGATGCGAGTTGTAGAAATAGCTGACCGCGAACGCGTAACGCGGCATTTTCTTGGTGGCTGGTTTGAAGTAGTCAGTCGTCTGAATGATCCTGGCCGGATTGCTAAAACAATTGCGACTAAGTCTGAAAAGATCTCGAACTGTATTCTCATACTCAACTCGGTTTAGCCGCCGAATTCTCCCCAACGATGGCGAGTTGGATTTCGAAGCGTCGATCGAATCCAGAATCCATTCTTGAATGAATTTCTTGGCAGGTTTGCTTGGCTGATCGCAATCGGCAGGCGGCATATCCCCGCGTTCAATCCTTGCGAGAACGTGAGACCACGCCTCGAGGTCTTTTTCTATGTCCTCTGGCGATTCAAATTTATCGAGGTCAAAATCCGATTCCGCATCGTCGCCAGTGTGACAGTCGAGACAGTAGGCTTCTAAAAACGGACGGATTGTTTTGGTAAATTTTTGATCAAGCGGCAAATCGTTTGGGTTTTGCTGTCCGGTTCGAGGTGCGATTTCCGAAACGGGCTGCGTTTTCGGTTTTACTGGGTCCAGTCTTTTTGTTCGAACTTTAGAACCCCCAGTCTCTGCCGCCACAACCGGTGCAAATTCGGCTGGCAAGGCGTTGGACAAAACGACTTTGTTAAGCCGTTGTCGCGAAGACTTAATCAGTCCAGCGTCAGATGAATTCTCACTTTTCGGCTGAACCGAATTGGCGACAAAAAATCCTGCCGCAACAACCGTCGTGACAATCAATGATTGAAAAATTCTTCGAACAGTCATTTGAAACTTAGATGAAACAGTAAGTGGTTTGAGTCGACGGCTTATCGGTTTTCAGAATTGTTGTCTTGCGTCTCAGCGAGACGATCTTGCTCAGCTAATTTTTTCTTTTCGGCCATCGCTTTTTTCTTCTCGGCGATCCGTTTTGCATTGGCTTTGCTTCGCTCACCCATTTCGGTCAACTGGTCTCGCTGATCCTGAGTAAGGATTTCATTATAAACTTCTTGGCGGATCTTACGCGAAAGATAAACCGTTTCCTCGTTGATTCGCCGCAAATGAGGGCCAATATCGACTCCATCAACAGTGTTTTCCAACAATTCGTTCCGTCGCTGAATCAGATTCTGAAATTCGGAATCAAAAGTCATCGCGTGCTTAACTGCCGCTCGCTGCTGCTCCGGATTGGTAACGGTGCGAACAAATCCAGTTATCGACGTCGCTCTGAGGTCGGGTTCAAAAGCAAGAATCAATATCGTGTGATTTTTATGAAGCTCGGAATCTGCCAATCCTTTTTGCTCTGGCTTCAAGGGTGGAAGCTTCGGCGGAAGCTTATTTGGCAACACTAAATTTCCGTAGACTGATTCACGTCTCGTTTGGTTCAAATCGGCATTCTTCAAAACACCCTGAGTCTTTGGATGGTTTGAAGTCGCAGTTGGTTCCGGCGTTTCTTGAAGTGAAGGAGAGGGTTCGGCTGCGTTGGAGCCCGCACTGTCAAGAGAACCAGATTGTTGGGTGATGATACTTGTATTTCTGTCGTTACATCCGCAAATCAAAACCACGGCACATAGCAAAACGTTCAGCTTGATTTTCGAACGTCGCCGCTTGTAAGTCCGCTGGATTTGAGAATTCATGGTAGCGTCAGTATGTTTCAGCAAAACCGATTTGAGTTCGCACCCGCCAGACGGACACTTTCTGTCCTTGCTGTTATCAAAATGACCAGAAAGCAACAACTGCATTTCTTGCGGCTACGGGGTTCGCCACAGCTCGAAACTACTGTGAAAGACGGCCCAGCGATGCCGGTTTGCCCGCCAACAAACCGACTGGGGCTTATTAGGTCTGCCGGAGGCGAACTTTGGAGCTACCACCAAACTCATGCAAAGACTTCGGGATCAAGAAACAAAATTATTTTTACATTGTGAAAACGACCAGCTATTGCAAGCAAATTTGCGATAAATGACTTTAAGGTGGTCGATATTTGTACTCGCCAATTCTGGTCATACCGGTTCGCTCGATTTTGGGACTGATTTTTTCAAAATAGTCAAAATCTCCGGTAAATGAGGGTTTTTCTGGTCCAATTTGATGGGGCTTGTGAGACAATAGGATCTTGCTTGCCCCTTTTCCAACAGCACCTGACTACACAACTTGATTTCGGCAATCCAATGATTTCTCAAGCAGGCGAAATTTCACCTGTAACGTCTCGCATCGACTCCAAGCCCCGCGTCCCAACTGCGGCTGTTTTGGCAATTGATGTTATCCATCCACAAGAGCTTTGCGGCGAGATCGCTGAGCAGTGGGTACGACTGCGCAACCAAAGCGGCCTTCACGACAGCCCATATTTTGACATCGAGTTCGTCCGGGCCGTCGGTCGAGTCCGCAACGATGTTGAAGTCGCCCTGGCTCGCAATGAGTCCGGCGAGATCGTTTGCTTTATGCCATACCAACGAATTTCAGCTCATCACGCCGAGCCAGTTGGCGGTCGACTAAACGATGTCCACGGTATTCTCGGCAACCTCGCCAACCAATCCGAATTACTCACACTTGTAATGCGGAAAGCAAAAATCTACTCGTTCGGTTTTCACGCTGCGATCAATCGTGATTCCGGAATGGAAAAATTTCAATTCAAAGAACTCGATTCGCATTATCTGGACATCGGCAATGGCTGGGAAGAGTATCGAAAATGGGTTCGCAAACACAGTTCGACCGTTCGTCGGCAAGGTCAAAAAACAAGGGCACTTGAACGAGAGGTCGGGCCGATTCGTTTTGAGTTTGATTGTGCTGACGCAAGCGTACTCGAGCGATTAATTGAAATGAAGCGAGCGAAATATCAGCGTAGCAACACGTTTGATATTCTTTCGGTTCAGTGGGCGGCTGACTTGCTCCGAGAAATCTCTAACGTCGACGCGCCTGGTTTCAAAGGTTTGCTTTCCGCGCTCTGGGCTGGTGACGAAACGATCGCTTGCCATTTCGGACTGTTGACGGACGATATTTTGCACTACTGGTTTCCGATTTTTGATCCGCAGTACTCAAAGTATTCGCCCGGCACTGAGATACTGCTGCAAGTCACCGAGCACGCTTCAGAGCTGGGTGTCAAGAAAGTCGATCTTGGTTATGGCGATGACGCGTACAAGTTCAAATTCTGCAATGCTACTGAGAAAGTTGTTTGTGGACGAATGACTTTCAACCGCTTGCAATTTAATTTGGCGAAACAGCGATACCACATCCGCCAAAAACTAAAAGACATCCCAATGAAGCCGTTGGCGAAATCGCTCCTCCGAGGATTGTTCCCCGGATTCGGACAGTGGAACTTCAAGTAACGTCCAGTGCGACAATCTCAGGCCCAGCCCGCAGTGCGATACGGCCTCGCCCAACCGCTGGTCAGCACTTAACCTGAAAGCTCAATTCACCTCGCCTCAGTTCTTTCGTCAACACTCTCGCGATGAAGCTCTTTCTCAAGCTCCTGGCCCAACTGTACCAACACGCCAGAAACGTCTTTGTAATGGCTTCGAAATTTTCTCATTTTACTCTCGGCGTCGTGCTTGAGTTTTGCCGCTCTTAGTTTCAATCGAAGCTGAGACAATTTCTCATTAACGACATCTTCCTCACGCGACAAATCACTTAACGCGGATTGAGCCGCCTCAATCAACGCTGTTTCCAAACCGATTTTCTGAACTGCCTCGCGATATTTGATGGCTGTTTGCTCGCTCAAAACCTTGAGCTGCTCCGTGGAGATCTCCCTTCCATTGACCTCAACACTTTTTCCCTCAGCGACACTGGCTTGCTCAAGCATTTGTTTCAATTTCCTAAGGTCTAATTGTTGCTTTTGTTTAGTATCCTCGAGATCTTCAATTCGTTTTTGCGTAGATCCAATCTGAGCCAATGCTGCGCGTCGAAAATCTCTTATCTTGGGAACGTGCAAAGCCACTTTCTCTTCCAACGCCTCAAGCCTCGATTCATCTTCGCCGTTTTGAAGGGCAATGCGTTTGCTGGACTGATTTTCAGCCAACGAGCCTACGTAACCTTGGCCGTCAGTCTTATCTGAAACAGCTGGCAATTTATTTAATTTCGGATCTCGTTGCTTGGAATTTGCGTCTTGAGAAAATCCATTTGAAAATAAAAAGGGCAGTATCAAACAAAGAGCTGCCAGAATAGAAGTTTGGTTCATTGCAAAATCCTTATAGCCTGAGAAGCAAGCGGCAGGAGGCTACAGCAATTTTTGCGTTTTAACAATTCCAGAATCTTAGTCCTAGCCCATCCATTAACTGCAAGCGTAGAGCCAACCCTCACCCCACACGTGAGTTTGAATGTTAATTGCAAAAATTGGCTAATTGTGTGAACGAGGACAATCTTGCATTCGTAATTCGTCGATACAAACAGTGATCAATCAAACTCCGAAGGACCGGTGAAGTGCTAATTTCAAAACAATACCAGGCTGCAATCGCGCTCCTATTTGCAGCGATGATATTTCTCTCGACAGGCTGTGCTGTCTCAGAAAGATTCAACCAATTTCGATCTGACGGCTCAAGCTCAGGAACAGTGTTTGATCGCATGCCATCGTCAGGCAGCACTTGAGGAAGCTAACAATTCGGCATCGTGAATGCCGCTTAGTACTGCTTGTCGTCGCAAGTTAAATTCGAGAATCATTAAGTGCGGAGCTCTCCGCGTTGAGTTCTTAACGCTGGCCGCACAGCGTTGAGTACACATCGCAGCCAAGTCCTCCGGCGAATTTTTGAGAGGCGCGGACTCGCCCAGACTCGAAGCTTGCGCAGTGAACGCAAGGCTTCAAACACTCGGCTCAAATCCCCAGCTCAACTCCAGGGCATCAAACGCCTCGCAACATCGCGTTGCGCTAGCCCGCCCAGGTCGTCGACGCGACCAATGACCTCTGCCACTCCACCGCGAGCATCATGCAGTTGATCCCTGATCCGATCCCAAGCATCGCAACCTTGTCGTTGGGTTTGATAAAATCTTTCTCGCACGCGACCGCCATCGTAACGGGAAGCGCAGCCGACCCTGTGTTGCCAAGCCAAGGAAAGGTCGAAAAATCCAATTCGGGGTCAACACCCAACGAACCAAGCATCAGTTTCTGATGCGCCGTCCCGACTTGATGACAAATTGCTCGGTCGATATCGCCAACCGACCATTTGCTCTCGCTTAGAAAGTCTCCCATGGTTGCGACTCCCGTTTCGACACCGTGATGCATTAGCTTTTCAGAATCTGTTTGCATCAGCGGAGCCATGTCTGCCCCCGCCTGATCGTTGTGGCTCTGGCACAGATCGTGGTACTGAGTGTTCGCATTGACGGCCGCGGCAACCAATCGATTGTTCGTTTTCGAAATGGATTGATGAGTCAACAAAACAGCACAACTGGCCGAACCGATCGTGAGACTCGCAACCGCTGACTTGATCGACTTTCGCGTCAACGATTCGTCTCGATTCAAAGTATCGATCGTATTCTCAACCAACTGCCGACCGCCTTCGGAACCAACCACAAGAGCCGACTTGATCTGGCCCAATTGAATCATGTTCGCGGCTTGAACCATCCCCGTTAGAATTCCAAGACAAGCATTGGATACATCGAAAATCATGCATTTGCGTGGCAACCCAACCTGATGGTGAACAGTGCACGCGGTCGCGGGCTCAAGAAAATCTCGACAAACCGAACCGTGTATCAAACAGCCGACTTCGGACGCCAAATAACTGGCTGCCTCCAATGCGAGATTACAACTACTTACACTTAATTCACTGGGCCTTGTTCCAGACGGCCAGAATCGTCGCTCTTGGATGCCGGTCATCAGCTCCAGTCGCCCCTCTGGCAACCGCAATCGCTGGTAAAGCGGATTCAGTTTGTCCTCGACGTCTGAAGAGGTCCAAATTTCTGCGGGCAGGGTATAGCCAAAGGATTCAATACAGACGTCGGAGTAAAACATGGACCAATTCGCGTGAGAGTTTCAATACGGCACCAAATCCCAGTAAAAAGCAGGTTTCCTGCAGGATCTGGCTGTCTAACAGTGCCCATTATTGCCGCTAAACCAGTTTGACGAAATGCACCACAAGCCCATTTCGCTAGCACTGCTGTCACAAGCGACGCAATATATCGTGAAAGCAAAGCGGTGCCCGCCTAAATCCAGATAGTTTATTGACGGGTCTGAATTGCTTGGCAGAATGGCCGCATGTCAAAGATGATCTGAGACAAGATTGATTAACCAAAAAGGATTTGCTTCCGACGCGTGCTTAGGACGGGCAAAACGTCGGTGAAACAGAAGTGGGATTAACCCAGATTCAATCACCAACCCTAATGACAAGATTTCAAAAGTATCAACTTGATATCAGTTTGAGCTTCTCATAATTTTCCGCCCACCGGCCTTAGATGTTCGAATGATCAACGGATCGCTCAAAAACGTCAAGACCATTCCTGGCACACGCTTAGTAGCCCCGACGGTTTGCAATCGCAACTCGTTTTGTATGACCTTCAACCACTTCCATGGAGAGGGTCAATTTATTCGGATTCATGATGAATCTTAAACACATTTCAGGAGAGATGAAGATGCAAGCTAAGCCACTAATTGGAGTTAACGCCGACTACCGCAGTGCAAAGGGAAATCAGCCCTC
>JBGCDK010000028.1:0-8184 GCA_045105295.1 Mariniblastus sp. | reverse complement strand
GACTTGCTCAATTGGATATAAATGAACAGCCGATCCCCTGCGAATGTCAAAGCCTGCCGAAACTCAATTCAAGCGAAATGCTTCAGATACAACCATATGCTGTAAACGACAACGCCGCCAACGATGACTGTGCCGCCAACCAAGAGTGCTTGAGCCGTTCGCAACTTCTTCATCGCCACGATCTGAGCGATCACGCAGACGAACGCAACGATGCCGAGCTTTAAAACGATTGCCCCAACGAACCCCCATTGCTCAATCACATAAGCCGCAATCGGGTTTGCTTCCCTGGCGTTGCCGAACTGCAGCAACCTTTGGGTCATGATAATGTCCAAAACATTGACCAAGATGAAATACGTGGTCTCGGATTGAAGAGGGAGTTTCCCGAAGAAAAAATTCTTCCATTGCTTCCAACTAAACGGCGCATCCGTATCGGTGCCTTTGTCTCGTAGCGGTCGCGGATTCCCAAACGCCTGACGATAAGTCGTTTTAGTTGCTGGAGGTTCCCGAAACTTTTTTCGCGGAGCTTGGCGAGGCGGTTGTTTCGGTGTTTGTCCATTGGGACGCCTATTGCCCGAATTGGAATTGGTACTTTGAGCCGAACCAGAACCCGTTGAGTTCGCCCGGTTTTCAGCCTCAGGAGGATCATTTTTTGGCGAAGAGTTTTTCGAAGGCGACGGTGAGGCGGGACGCTTAGTCGCAGGAGCCTTTTTCTGAACCGAGTCAGGATTCACCAACGCTTCGTAAGCTTCTTGAACTTGATGGAACGCCCAGTCGTCTCCCCCCATGTCAGGGTGATGCTTTCGAACTTTCGCGCGATACGCTTTTTGAACGACTTCCCTCGAAGCCCCTTTTTCGATGCCAAGTATTTTCCATGGGTCCATACGAGGATTGTAATCGGAATTTCAAGTCAACAAAACAAGCATTTCGAATTGAGATTTGACCGTTTTCTTCAACTACGGTAGATTGCGACCGTGCGGGCAAGGCACTTTCAAAACTCTTGGTGGGGGTACAGGATGAGAATCCGCAAGACTAACAATCGAAGATCAGGTTTTACTTTGGTTGAACTTCTGGTCGTGATTGCGATCATTGGCATTTTAATTGCGATGGCTTTACCCGCCGTTCAGTCAGTCCGGGAATCGGCACGGGTAACAGAGTGCTCGAACAATATCCGGCAAATTGCACTATCGTTGCAAAGCTACAACACAGCTCACCGACATTTCCCAGCCGGATGGAACAGTAGAACGGGTTGGGGCTGGATGACTCACTCGTTGCCGTTCATTGAGCAACAAAATCTTTTCGATGAATTGAATCTCAGCAATAAATTGATCGACGTGACTCATTCTGAAATGATCAAGCATAAAATTCCGGGCCAGCTTTGCCCAAGCTCTACAAACAACTCTGGCGATTTCGAACTCGCGGCATCTCCGAGCGAGAAAATTTACGACATCGGCCGAACGCATTACGTTGCAAGCATTGGGTCGTCGGCTTCAACAGACGAAATGGAAGACGGACAGTCTTGCCCATCGTTGAACCTGCTCGATTCCGAAGGCTTCATCGATGGTGTGTTTTATAAAGACAGTAAAACGCCGCTGAGAGATATTCTTGATGGTACGAGCAACACAATCCTTGTTGGCGAACGCAGCGGGAGCCTCTTTGATTCTCAGTGGCCAGGAATTCTTGATGGTTCAGCTTACACCGGCTGGCGTGTGGTCGGTTGGTCAGGCGAGCCACCGAACAATCCGATGCGAACTGAACCACTGGTTGTGGTAGACGAAAACGGAGAAGAGTCCGAGCTGGAAATTCACTTCCACGGATTCGCTCAGTACAACAGCATGCACAACGGCATCACACTGTTCGCTTTCTGCGATGGCTCAACCCGGTCAATCAGCGATAACATTAGCCCGATTACTTTTCACGCGATGGGAACTATTCGCGGCCGAGAGACCTTGAGAGAATAAAGATCTCGTCACAGGATTTGCCAGCGTGCTGAAATTTTGGAACACGGAGCTTTTGAGTCACGGTGCAATGCTTCACGATACGGCGAAGCAATATTTGGAGCCGAGAACACTCTGCTTGTTTTCGCTCCTTTTTAATGCGCCCGTAAAAGATTAAAATGGTGTGAACGTCAAAAAAAACCGTTCTATTTTGTCGGCCAGGAATAGACGTGAACGATTGGCTCAATTGCAGAGACGAAAAAAGCCACAGGTGAAACATGGCGCAAAATGGTTGACGGATGACTCCAACCAATCTGTACTCGTCTTTGTTTCATCTGTGGCTAAGAACCACTTTGTTTTACAATTTCGACGTCCTCAAAGTACAGGGATTTTCGAAGCGACTAAAGACCACTCCGAGCGATTAAAATCCCCTACTCTTGAAAAAACAATCAATCAAAATCAGTGGGTCGACGCCAAATGGAGCTCGGAAAGATAATCTTTTAGCTCTTTCATTGGGCGGGAAATTGCAACGCGTCCCGACCTGACAAACTCGAGAATTCCGTACGGTTCAAGCTCTTCGAACAATAGGCTTGTTTTCTCACGTCGCCCAGTCATCTGGATCACTGCGAACTCGGGCTCGACACTCAAAATACGAGCGTGATGTTTGTCAACGATCGCGAGGGCAGGGCTACCTTCGGTGAGTACCTCGGCGCGAACCTTATACATCGCGATTTCGCGGTAGACGACCTCGTCATCGCGATACCAAAACGCTTTTTGGATGTCGACTTGTTTCTCTAGTGACGTCACGAGCTTCTTAACATCTTCGACTTCCATCTCTACCAAGATCGTGTAGCGATGGATGCCAGGAATCTCACTCTCTGAAACAGTGAGACTTTCGATGTTAATTTTTCGACGTGTAAATCCGGTTGTGACCCGGTGCAAAAGTCCGGCTTTGTTTTCGCTGAAGACAGCGATGGTTATTGTTTCAGGCATGGTTTATTGAGTTCTTGTTTTGTCGTTTGTTGAATTATCCAAGGGCGATTCTTGACCACCATTGAACGGTGCAGAAAATAAGCGTTGCGATTTGAGCCAGTTAGTAATTCTGGCCCTCCGCTATTCGCCCTTACTCCAGTCGAATATCTGAGACTGCAGCACCGGCAGGAACCATCGGAAATACGTTGTTCTCTTTTCCCACCATCACCTCGAGGAAATACGGACCGTCAAATTCAATCATTTCTTTTAATGCCGATTTAAGATCCGGACGCTCTTCAATTTTCTTGGTAGTGATACCGTAGCCTTGAGCGATCAGTTGGAAATTCGGATTGATCATTTCGGTTGCCGAATACCGTTTGTCGAAGAACAACTGCTGCCACTGTCGAACCATCCCCAAGAACTCATTATTGAGCAGCAGAATTTTCACGTTGACTTTGGTTTGCAAAATGACCCCCAACTCCTCGATCGTCATTTGAAAACCACCATCACCAACAACAGCGACGACTTCACGTTCGGGTGCTCCAAGCTTCGCACCAATTGCAGCGGGAAGACAAAAGCCCATCGTTCCCAGCCCACCAGACGTGATGTTGCTTTTCGTTTGTTTGAATTCAGCGTAACGACAAGCAATCATTTGGTGCTGCCCGACATCGGTCACAATGATGGCCTCACCGTTTGTGATCTCGTTTAGGTTCTTGATGACTTCGCCCATCGTGATCATGCCATCGGTCGGTTCCGTTTCGGCTTTGATGACTTTCTCAAATTCCTTTTCGTCACAATCCTTGAATCGTTGATGCCATTGGTCATAGGATTTCTCATTGACCAACGGAGTCAACATTTGCAACACTTCTTTAGCGTCACCAACAACAGCAACGTCGGTTTTAACATTCTTGTCGATTTCCGCTCGGTCAATTTCAATGTGAATGACCTTCGCTTGTTTGCCGAATTTTTCCAGATTCCCTGTAACGCGATCATCGAAACGCATTCCGATCGCAATCATCACATCGCACTCATTGATCATGACGTTGGGGCCATAATTGCCATGCATTCCAAGCATGCCAACATTGAGCGGATGGTCAGTGTCCATTGCGGACAACCCCATGATTGTCCAAGCAGCCGGGATGCCTGATTTCTCCACAAATGCTTTGAATTCCTGCTCAGCTTCCGAAAGAATGACGCCTTGTCCAAAAAGAATGTACGGCTTTTTCGCATTGTTGATTAGTTCGGCTGCCTCTTCGATTTTGCTTTTGTCAACAATCGGCCGAGGCACGTAAGTTTTCACGTTGGTACATTTTTCGTACGCGAAATCAAACTCGCCAAACTGGGCATTTTTGGTAATGTCAATAACGACGGGGCCAGGCCGGCCACTACCCGCGACGTAGAAAGCTTTCGCGAATACTTCGGGGATCTCCGTGGCATCGGTAACTTGGTAGCTCCACTTAGTTACCGGAATTGTGATCCCCATGACATCGGTTTCTTGAAACGCGTCAGAACCGAGCAAGTGAGCCGGGACTTGGCCAGTGATACATACCATCGGCGTGGAATCAATCATGGCATCGGCGATGCCAGTCACGAGGTTAGTCGCACCTGGCCCTGAGGTTGCAATACAAGCACCGACTTTTCCAGACGAACGTGCGTATCCTTGAGCGGCATGAGTCGCGCCTTGCTCGTGTCTTACGAGAACGTGATGGATGTCTTCGTGGTACTTATAGAGCTCATCATAGACAGGCATAATCGCACCGCCGGGATAGCCGAAAATAATATCGACTCCTTCTGCGAGCAGGCATCGCACCACGGCTTCAGCGCCGGTGATGCGTTCGGTTTCTTTTTTTGTCACTTCCTGTTGGGGTCGGGTTGTGGTCGACATTGGTTCGTTCTTGAAAAAACGTAAGTGAATGGTTAGGTGTTTTGATTATATGAGTATCGTACGAAACTTCGCATAACATTTTGAATTTCACGATTCCAATGAAGTCAAAAACGACAGCGGCATCCATCGAGTAGACCGGCAACTCGACTGCCCTTAATTGCAGATTGGGGCAGCGTTGACGAACACTGTTGAGAATTGTCGTTTTGATTTCGAAAATGAAACCAAGTCGACTTCGAAAAAAACTAAATTTTTTTTCCCAAACAGAGACAATTTCAAACAAGACGCAGCCAGAAACTGCTGCTTTTTTCTTGCAACCTTTGCGTGCCAGCGGTCCATTTGAGAGGTGCAATTCACCTAAACAACAACGGGGCAAATTCCGGCAGAATTTGGTTCGATTTCGAATTTGACATCAGCTATTGTGCAACAATTTTGCGATTTACTACTTGCGCAAATTTGAAAACACGTCGCCAGATGGTGCCGTGGGAAGTGTCGATTTCCAGCTTTTTATCTTTTCGAGCAGAGATGCAACGACGTCTGGATGCTTGGTCTTCAAATCCTTCTTTTCTGACGCATCCACAGCTATGTCATACAGTTCCACGTAGCTGAAATCTCGATTGGTGACCAATTTCCAGTTCTCGTGCACAACCGCAAATGACACCCAATGGTCAGGGCGAGTTTTTGCAGCGGGCCATCTGGAATTCATTTTCCAGAACAAAGGTCGCATCCGTTTCCCGCTTACCTTTGATTCGCCGGTCAAAATTCCGACCTGACTGATGCCGTCAGGTTGGTAGTCGTTAGGTAGCTTGTGGCCAGCGATTTCACAAAACGTTGGAAGCAAATCTACGGCTGACATTAAGGATTGCTTGTCGATCTGATTAGCGGCAATTTTTCCCGGCCAGCGAGCGATGAACGGAACGCCAATTCCGCCCTCGAAAAGTGCACCCTTGTAGCCCTTGCGATCACCAGTCGTTCCCTTGGCTGCACCAATGCCATAACCAGCGCCCGTTGCCGTATCGTGCATCAAGCTTAACTCAGTTGGTTTAGCCGCACGTGCCGGACCGTTGTCAGAACTAAAAATCACCAGCGTATTATCCGTTAGCTTCAAACGATCCAACGCGCCAAGCACTTCACCAATTCGATCGTCGGCGTGCGAGAGCACCGAGGCATAGATATTATCTGGCTCATCGAGCTCGCGAAAACGCCATCGGTATTTTGGAACAGTGTGAAATGGTGTGTGTGGCTCGTGCACCCACAAATTTACAAAAAATGGTTTCTTGGATTGTTTACATTTTTCGATAAAGCGAATTGCGTTTCGAGCGTCCTCGTGCACCGGCATTTGTTCGCCCGCACAATTAAACGCTCCGTACTCGTCGTATCCGTATCGACTGGGAAGAGGAGAGTCGGGAATCATATCATTGGACAAATGCCACTTGCCGAAATGAGCGGTCGCATAGCCAGCCTGTTGCAGCATCCGAGGTAACAACGGAGCCTTGGGACTCAGCCAATCCGGCATACCACGTTTTGCATTGCTTGGTACCCAAGCGAAATGCCCGTCGATGTTGTATCTTGCCGGGAAGTGCCCCGTCATCACAGCCGTTCTGCTTGGCGAACAAACACCGCTTGCAACAGTGAACCGATGAAAGTCCGTCCCTTCTTTAGCCAGCCGATCGATGTTCGGCGTTTTGATGTATGGGTGACCATGACAACCAAGATCACCCCAGCCCCAATCATCCGCAAAAATGAAAACGATGTTAGGTCTGCCATCAGCAGTTGTCGATTCGTCGACATTGTCAGCAGACAACAACTCTTGAAACCCAAGAGTCATAACAAGCGAGGCGACGAAGATTAATTTCGTTGTGTTCATGTGAACATTGTACACATTACTTTACTTTTCACGTTTTTGAAAACGAACAATTTTACAATCCTGAACTCATCTGAAACGCGCGTCTGTCGGTTCAACGAATTTTTTGGATCAAAACCATAGCGTGACCGATAGAGAAAAACAATTTCAACTTATTCTACGTTTGCGGGACAAAACTCTGACTCGTGATAATCCTCTGAAACGCAAAAAACGGCTTGCCAAATCCGTGATCGTTCACTTTCCATTGGGCCACACCGTCGCACAACCAACTTACTCCTTCTCCACATTTTTTGTTCGTGTAAAGCAGTCGAACATTTTGTCCTCGATATCGAACGCCTTGAACTCGAGCGTGCCACGATTGATGGAGACAATGCAATAGTGATGACCGTGTCGCACGTTGTTTTGAAAACCTGGTTTGAACGGACCAGCTGTTTCCAACGAGCCGCCACCGCCTCCGGTGATCATGTACATCGGCCCCTTGCCCTGGGGAACTGGTTTGCCGCCTTTGACTGACCACGTCCGCTCGTACGAATGAATATGGCCGCACCAAACAATGTCGACGTTGTATTTGTCATAAAGGGTCGTCAATTTTCGGACTCGCAAATCGCCACGCGTTGATTTGTTCGTCTTCCAGAGATTCCCATAATCATTCTCATCGGAAGAATAAGCCGGATGGTGATGGCAAACGATTTTCCACTCGGCAGTCGATTTCGCCAAAGCCGCGTCGAGCCATTTGTATTGCTCCGATTCCGGATCGACTTTCTTGTTGGTGTCTAGCATAAAAAAGTCAGTGTTGCCGTACGAAAATTGATAATAGTATTCGGGCGACGGCAACGACATATAGTCGTAATAGTTGCGAGCGTTGACTTCATGATTGCCTAACACAGGGAAAAACGCGACCCTGCCAATTAGCGGATGCATGCTTGGAAAAAACTGTCCTTTCCATTGACTATCAACCGTGCCCGTTGAAACGAGATCGCCTGGATGCATCAAGAAATTGGGCCGGTGAGCCCAAGCCAAATTCGCGAACTTCCCTGAGACTTCAGGATTGCCTTGCGTGTCACTAAGAATCGCAAAAGTAAACGGCGTCTCGGGCTTGTTTGCCGTTTGAAAAGTCAAAACCTCCCCGAACACTTCCTTTCCAGCGTCGTCCTTTGACTTAACTCGATAAAAGTACTGTGTCTCGGGCTGAAGGTCTTTTAAAGTCACTTCATGAATATAGGTTTGCTTTTTGATATCGACGCTGCTTTCGACTTTTGATGTTTCACCAAAATCAACAACCGAAGAACTGGGCCGCGTCGTCTCCCACATCACCGTGATCGAATTCTTTGTTACGAATTGCAGGTAAGGCTTGATCGAAAATTCGAACTTAGCGGGTTTTGCTCCGACACTTGGCATCGCAGCCAATTCTGACAGATGGTTAAACTCTTTCGTGGCCCATTTAGATTTTGCAGCAATATCGTAAATCGAAATTTCTCGAATTCGACCGACGTGACGATGGTCCTCATTCGCGTCCTTATAAGCCCCGATGA
>JBGCDK010000027.1:0-16414 GCA_045105295.1 Mariniblastus sp. | reverse complement strand
AGGAGAGATCGCGATCGGAGCCAGCGGGCCCAGCCATTCACTCACGCTTGCTGTCGCAGTGCTCATCATCAAATGATCGGTCGCGGTCAACGGATCCTCGGTCAAGTTCGCTGGCAACTGAATGCCCTGCCCTTCTTGAGGTAGCGTATCCTGTGGTGTGGCACTTTGACGTGACGCGTCCCGAGTCGGGGTGCTGAATGAGAACAAAGCGAGAACGCCAACGAGGATCAGCAAAAGTCTTGGATTGAGAAATGACATGTACGCATAGATGGTTTGGGTAGAGGTTTTCAACCAATTGGCTACCCAACAATATAACCGTCTTTTATCACTGACGAAATTGCGTTGCCTAAAAACCTTGATTCTTCCGCCCCTGAAACCTGCAGACTCCAGCTGTCAAACCTTTAAAAACATTCTGCTTGACACTCACCATCTACCGCTATAGATTTAGTCGACTAAATGCAAGCTCGAGGATCACAGACAAAGGTGAATCAAATGACGGCCACGCAACTCGGAGCGGTACAAACCCGCATCATGCAAGTCCTCTGGGATCGAGAAAAAGCGACAGCTCGCGAAATCACGGACGAACTCAACCGACTAACCCCTGACGCCCCAACCGCTCATAGCACCGTCCAAACGCTGCTACGCGGGCTGATGGAAAAAGGCTCTGTCAAATACGAAACGCAGGGACGCACTTTCGTTTTCCGTGCTGCCGTCGCTCAAGACAAAGTTAGAAAAAACGCCACGCGCGACTTGCTGCAAAAAACGTTTGGCGGAAGCGCAAGCGACTTGGTTTCGTTCCTGCTTAAAAATGAAAAAGTGAGCAAGAAAGAACTAGAAGAGATCAAAAAACTCGTTAACGAGAAATCCAAAAAACGTTGAGCCATTCGCTTGCCCGACAATCGCCAATCAAAGAGGTGCCGAATCACGATGCGGCAACTCGTCGACTTTGTTTGAAGGAAACGGTAGATGAAAAACGAAATAATGGGAACCGCATTGGAGGGGAACGTATTGGAAACAGCCAACTATTTGGCTGTTTCCGTCGCGCGAACCATCGCTCAAAACGGTGTCAACATCGCAATCCAGACGTCTGCTCTGATCAGCGTTGGGTTGATCGCAGGTTTGCTACTTCGGCGTTTCGGATCAGCCGTTCAATCCGTCATCTATCGAGCGACGTTGATTGCGGTATTGATTTGCCCTTTGGCGTCGATCGGTGCTGGCCTTTGCGGATTCTCTGGATGGTCGATCCAACTTCCTCAAGTCAATTCAGCGTTAGACAATGTCGCTTCGAACTCGGCACCAATCGTAAACGGATCGTTGCCTGGAGCGGCGTCAGCTGGATCCAATCCAGGAATCGAAAGTGGACAATCAACAAGCAGGCAATCAAGAGATGGCCGAACAAGAGATGGACGCCCCTGGGATGGACAAACAAGAAACGGACGAACGAAGAACTCTCAACGAACACGCACAATTGACGATGCTCAAGCAATATCCGCACGTGTCGACTCAAACGAATTGAAAAAAGCACCGACTACGAAAAGTACAGATCCTTTTTGGAAAATCGGATATTTGTGTTTGGCTATTGTTTGGGCGTTTGGTTCAGGCGCGATGATTCTGAGGTTGACGGTCGGATACTGGCACGTCGCATACATACGTAAACGCTCGATTCCTGCGACGACCGAGGAAGTTTCACTTTGCCGCCCCCTCGCCAAAGCGATCGACGTTGCGGTTCCGCTGATCCTTCGCAATCCGGAGCTTTCCAGCCCTTGCCTTGCTGGCGTTTTCCGACCGGCAATCTTGATTCCCGATGATGTGGCTGACAACTTTCTTTTACAACAAGCGTTCGCCCACGAGCTGGCTCACCTCCGTCGCAGGGACAACATTTGGAATGTTGTACAAAGAGCGGCCCTGGCGTTGCTGTTCTTCCAACCTTTGATGTGGCGATTGGTCTATCGCCTCGAAGCGACCGCCGAAGAAGTTTGCGACGACCAAGTGGTTCGCTGCTGCGAGAATCGGACCAAGTACGCTCGGCAGCTGGTTGACCTAGCGAGAACGTGCCTCACGACTCCAAATTTTGCAGGGCTGGGGATGTTCAAAACCCAGTCGCTTCTCGCAGGGCGTGTGGTACGGATTCTTGACTCGACGCGTCAATTGACGACTCGCGCGAGCTTGCCTGCAGTGCTGGGAATCGCTTCGTTGGCTCTTGCGTGTGCGACGGCAAGTGGACTAATCGGTGCCAGTTCCGGGTCAAAAATTCAGTTTGAAAATCCATCGCAGCCTTCAGAGCCGGCGACCCTCGATCCTCTTGCTCAATCGGTTCCCCAACAAACAACCTCAAACAAAACCCAAGACCAAAAAACGATCACAGGCAAAGTCATCAATGAGGCTGGCGAACCTGTTGATGGCGTCACGGTTTCGCACGGAAGTGAATTTACAAAAACCAACAATGAAGGGCAGTTTTCGCTTATTGTTGGATCAAACGCGTTTTTGCGAAAAGGCCCAAACAGATTGACACTTCGAAAAGAGGGCTATGGGAACACGTCGGTTGCCTATGATTCGGAACAAGCCAATCCGGTCCTGACCATCGTCAACGACGACCGCCCCATCATCGGTCGAATCGTAGACACCGAAGGCAATCCGATCAGAGGCGCAAAAATTGAAATCTCACAGGTACATCAGTTTAAACCTGGCGAGCTCTTAAAAGCGATTGAGAAAGCGAATTCGACCAACAAAGACCTCGCAGTTCCCGCTCCTATCTGGCGCGCCAACTTTGGGCTTATCAAGTCAACAACGAGCGATTCAGATGGGAACTTTTCCATTCTGGGTATTGGCCGAGGTCGCTTGGTACATCTATTTGTAACTGGGGACAATATTGCGATGTCCCAATTCGCCGTGGCGACGCTCGCAACGAAACCGACCCCCTACCCTTCCGGCGGCTTCAACGCCTACGATTTGGCAACCATCCATGGCCACAAACCAACGTTAGTCTGCGAGCCTTGCCAAGTCGTCGAAGGAGTCGTTCTGGACGAGAAAACAGGCCAGCCGGTCGTTGGTGCTGTGGTTCGTGCTACGCAACTTCGCGGCCCTCGAGTCATGGGTGCGAAAAGGATCCAAACGACCACCAACAATCAAGGTCTCTTTCGACTGACGGGTTTGCCTGTCGCCACTCGTGAAAACATTGCAAACTCGAATGCAAACGAGATTACAGTTTTCCCTTCGCTCTCTGGCGACCTGCCAAGCATCGCTCAGGCATTCGAGGTTCCAACTGGTTCGGGCTTGGCCCCAATCAAGATGGACCTCAAACTGAAACGCGGCCTATGGGTTGAAGGACGCGTCATCGACGAAGAAACTAGACTTCCCCTTTCAAAAGCCGTCGTTGAATACTCTCCTGGATTTGGCAACGAGGCTGCGAAAGCTTTAGATCCTCGACGGCGAGCTTCCCATCAACGCATTGAAACGGACAAAGATGGCAAGTTTCGGCTGGTTGGAATGCCTGGAAAATCAAATATGGGCGTGATGATCCACATGAATCGAGACTACCCTAAACACCAAGGACTCGACCTATACCCCAAAGAAAAACGCTCGCAGATCAGATTCACGCAGCTCGTAGTTCTTACTGCCGTTAAAGAGTTTGATTTTGCAGAAGACCAACCGAACATCGCGAATTTTGAGCTCAGCAAAGGCAAACACATCCGCGTTAAGATCGTTGATCCAAAAGGCACCCCAGTCTCAGGTGTGGAAGTCACCCACATTCACACTTTGTCTCTCGATCGGTTCAAAACGGTTGCTTCCGAAACGCTACTCAAAGGCTTCCTGCCTGGAATGACAAAAACGTATTCGTTTCACCAGCACGACAAACAGCTTGGCACGATCGTCAGCCTTACCGATGACGGATCGGGAAAACCGATCCCGGTCAAACTTCAACCGACGGGTAAAATCATTGCCAAATTCGTCGACGCCAGCGGGAAACCCGTTGCCGACTACGGCCTCAAATTCTGCGCCGTGAAAAACAAAACGCGAATGCACTCATCTTGGTTGGCACGAGAAGCATCAGATGCCAGTGGAAAATTCACCCAACATCTTATTCCTGGGGAGTACGTTTTCGAACTTGCTTTATTCAACGGATACTCTGGAGAACGACGCATCGAAGTAGGCTTGGGGGAAACCGTTGATCTCGGAACGATCGACATTTCCAAACGAATTGCCGAGCCGATGACATTTACCTTTCCGCCAATGAACGGCATTCCGCTTCCAAAACTGGATCCACAATCGAAAGAAAAGAAAACACCGAAGGACGAGAAAACAGGTCAAGATGTTGGCGACGCCAAGAAAGATTTCAAAATCATCAACGGCTCCATCACAGACACCCAAGGCAACCCTGTCTCCGAGGCACGAGTAAGATTCACGACCCATGAAGACTATCGCAACGTCGACCTGAAAACGATTGCGGAAACACGATCGACTTCAAAAGGAACTTTCACACTCAAGGTTCCCAACAGTTTGATCGTTGGCTTGAAAAACAAGGGCCGTCAGGGGGCAGTCGTCGTCTCTTCCGATGGATTCGCCAGCAGCGATTTAGATTGGATCGAGCTTCCACATACCGAAACAGATCTCGAGGCCAATCCAGTTTCGCTTTCTTTTAAGCTTCACAAGTCAAACCCGATTCGCGGCCGGGTCGTTGACCTCGAAGGCAGCCCAGTTTCAGGCGCTGCCGTAGAAATCCTCTGGGCGAGAGCGATTGGAGAGGAGGCAGCAACAAAATGGATGCAGCAACTCCGAATTACGAAAGCTCGACATGCTTGTGATGATTTAAGCTATGGCCAACCCAACGATTCAATTTCCTGGTTGAACGGCTCGTTCAAACAGCAGGTCACAACCAACGGGATAGGAGTTTTCGAAATTGAGGACATGCCTATTCACGGGAAAGTCAGCATCGAAATCAGTCACCCAAAGATCATGTCCACCGGTCTAACGATTCTCAACCGGTCGATGAAAGACGAGCATGCCGACCCGGATCACCCAGTTTTTGGAGACCGAGCACAAATCGTTGTTCAACCCGGTCGGCCGATCATCGGTACGATTGTAGATTCGAAAACGGGAAAGCCAATTCCCAATGTGACGGTCGCGTCTCACGAACTTGGTGCACGCGAAATGGGATTCACGTTTGGTGTACGGCCCACGGCTAAATCCGATAAAAATGGCAAGTTTGAATTGTTCGGCATGCCAAACTCCGAGGACTCCGTCTTGCTGGTCTACCCGCCAAAAAATCCGATTCACGGTTTTGCTTACTTGCCACAAACAATTCGCGAAATCGCGAAAACCACGAGCTTTGACCCAGTCAAAATGAAAATCAAACTTGATCGTGGAATTTGGATTCACGGGACTGTGACGGACGCCGCAACGGGAAAAGGAGTTGAAGCCAACATCGTCTATACACCCGTTGACTCCAACCCGAATATCAAAGGGCTTCGCTCTTTTAGCCCTAGAAATAAATCAGACCAGTTTCAGTACATGGACGAAAACTACAGATCGAATTTAGATGGCGAATTTCGAATCGCTGGACTTCCCGGCAAGGGCATTCTTGGAGCCTATTCCTACAATGATCAATTTCGCCAATCAGTTGGATACGAAAAGATTAAACGAGAGCTGGGAGTCGGACCAACACCCGCTCGGATCGCGGCTTTCAATCAAGTCGGGATGGACGCGTCGCAGAAAATCTCCGTGCCCACAAGAATTGGATTTAGCTTTGAAGCCGGTATCTCGGGTTCCTACATAGCGATCAATCCTCCAATTGGCAAAGACTTTCACGTTGACGGTTTGAAATTTGATCCCGGCAGCGAAGTTCAAATCCAAGTCGTTTCTCCCGAAGGTGAGCCTCTCAAAAATTTCACTGTCTACCGATACAAAAGCGATTTTGAGTCGAAGGAATTCCAAAACGGAATTGCCACGCTCGAACGCATGGGCTTGGATGAAACCCGTCGGATCTACATCGAAAGCAAAACGGACTCGTTGGCAATACAAACATATGTGTCAGGCTCGCCGGCCAAAGACGACAAAACGATTTCGCTTCCGCACTACTGCCAGTGCCATGGCCGATTGGTTGATCTGGAGGGAAAACCAATTGTTGACTATTGGGTCTCGCATGGATCTCAGAACAAGACCGATAGGAGAGGGCATTTCGCTCTCAAGAAAATCGCTGTCGGCACGTTCAAGCCAGGGACGATCAAGCTTACGATTTACAATTCCGACAAAACAAAGCTTTACCAGGTTAGCCTTGATAAAAGTTTGAAATCAGGTCAGTCGATTGACTTGGGTGATGTTCAGATTGACCGGCGAAAGCTCGTTGAATTCTTCACTGGCGGCGTTCGTTAACCAGATTCGGAATCCGCTCGGGCCAATCCTATGCTCTGGACTCATCTCAGCCTGCCCAATGTGTGCTGCACGCTCCGTCGGCCATCCCCTTGGTCGCTAAGTCGCCAATATCAGAATCAAAATCGCTTGCCGCAGAGCGTTAAGGATACAGCATCACTGCACCACAGCTTCACTGCATCAAACTACACTGACACCGCGAAGCCAACAACTTCCCAATATTCTCCCGAAGTTTCCGAACAACGATTTGTTCCGTTACACTTTTCTTATCGCGAAACTCCAAGCTCAAACGATTTTTGAAAAAGCTTGACACCGAACGGCCAATCACCTACTGTACTACCACGGTAGCACACCTGCTGTCGGCGTGAATAAAACTCGGCTCTTCTACAGACAACCCAACCATTTAATTCATCGGGAGAAAAAATGAATTTTAAAAATATGATGTTGTTCGCATTGGCGGTCTCGATATCGCTATCTCAGCTATTTCCACAAACGGCGACAGCCCAGCTACTCGGTGGCAATAAAAAAGTAAGCGATGAGTTCATTCCCAATTCAGCGTGTGCTGCGTTGACGATGCATCCCAACAAGATCCTTAAGGATCCGAAATTCAAATGGTTCCCAAGTGAAATCGTTACGGCTTGGGGCAAGAAAGAATTTGGGTTCGACCCGATGCTTCTCGATCAGATCACATTCGTTGTTCGCACTCCCGGTTCGACCGGAGAAA
This sequence comes from Mariniblastus sp., assembly GCA_045105295.1. Classification (GTDB taxonomy): domain Bacteria; phylum Planctomycetota; class Planctomycetia; order Pirellulales; family Pirellulaceae; genus Mariniblastus. The sequence goes on along the minus strand of JBGCDK010000027.1, from coordinate 9,324 downwards.
TAATGTCGGGGCCACCCCAAATCGGCGCTGCACTTCATTTTAAAGAAATGCAGGGCTTGAGCGGAAACATGATCGGCCAAATGGAAGAAACAACTCTTGCAGGTAAAACACTTTTCTCAGGCAAAAGCTTTGGCGGCCCGAGTGTTCTTGTCTTTGACGAATCGACCATGCTCTTTGGCGAAGAAGATTTCTTCGGCGACATGCTGAAGGCGGATGGCAAATCAAAAATCGCAAAGCTTGTTCGTTCCAACAAAGTCCGTGGCGAGATCCAAGCGGTTGGCAATTTGCAAGTCCTCCGTCCTATGCTGGCCCCAATGTTGGCCAACATGCCTGCGATGCTTCCGCCTCCCGTCGTTAAACTGAAACAAATCGTTGATGTCGTTAACGAAATCGAAGTCGGCATCTCAGCCGCGGACAAGCGAATCAAAACCACGCTGATCTTGCGAACCGAATCCCCCGAAGACGCAAAAGATACCGCTGACATTATCAAAGACGCTCTCGAATTCGGATTGGACATGGGGGTCGGTCTGCTGGCGACCCAGATGGACTTCACCGATCCAGTGCAAGAGGCAACTGTTGAATATGTCCAACGAGCAGGCACGCATTACAAGACAGGTTTGACACCTGAGATCGACGGTTCGGACGTCGTGTTTAACTTGAAGGAAGACATAGCTATCGTTCCGGTTCTTCTTGGGGCGGCGCTCCCTGCGGTCCAGCAAGTCCGCTCCGCTGCACGGCGAACGCAAGGCATGAATAACGCGAGACAAATGTCGTTGGCGCTATACAACTACCATTCGGCTTACGGTAAATTTCCAGCTCAGGCTTCTTACGATGCCAAAGGCCGTCCGCTGTTGAGCTGGCGAGTCCATGTCCTTCCGTTCATGGACCAGCAAGAACTTTACGACCAGTTTCACTTGGACGAGCCTTGGGACAGCCCACACAACAAAAAACTGATCAAGAAAATGCCACCCTATTTGCAGTGTGCAGGAATCAACTATCAAAACGATGGCAAAACCGTTTACCTCGGCATCGCGGGCGAAGGCATGATGTTCGGCGGCAAAAAAGGCCGGACGTTTGCAGATTTCACAGACGGATCCAGTAACACAGCGTGGCTGGTCGAAGCCGATGCATCGGCTGCGGTCGAATGGACGCGTCCGGTTGACCTGGAAATTGATCCCAAGGACCCAAAGAAACATTTGAATGGAGTTTACCCAGGTGGATTCACGGTTTCACTTGCAGATGGTTCAACTCGATTTATCGGTAACAACATCGACCCAGAAATTTGGATGAACCTGCTAACTATCGATGACGGAAACGTTGTCGATATGAATGATTTTTAATCCAGTCGAGTCTCAGACTTGCCACAATAAAAAACACAATCGAGGTTGAAATGAGAACTTTGAAAACACATAAAAAGATGCCCAACAGAACCATTCTGATCGCCGCATTGATGACGTTGTCAATCGCGTTTACTCCGCCAGCCGCCGAAGCACAAATTTCAAAATTGCTTGGCAGCTCCAAAGACGAAATCAGCACGGAATTCATCCCGCGCTCGTCCGTTATTTCGGCAACGCTTTTTCCGGCGAAACTGAATAAGGATCCCAACTTCAGCTTGTTCCCTCGCGAGATCGTTACGGCTTGGGGCAAAAAAGAGCTTGGCTTTGATCCAATGTTGATCCGCGAAGCAACGCTGGTCGTTCAAGACATCGAAAATTTCGAAAAAGAACCCGGCTGGTCCATCGTCATGCAATTCGAAGAAATGCAGGGACTATCTGGAAAAATGCTGGAGCCTCTCTCCGAGAAAAAAATCGGTGGCAAAACAGTTTTCTCTGGCAAGTCAAACGGCATGCCGAGTTTCATGGTTTTCGACGAATCAACTGTCTTTTTCGGGAACGAGGAATTCTTCGAAGACCTAATGACTGCCGATGCATCAGGCGACTTGGCCACTCTGGCGAAAAAATCGTCGGTCAACGGACAACTTCAATTTTTCATGACCGTAAAAACGATGCGTACGTTTCTTTCAAAAACGGTTGAGGACGCTTTCGGCAAAGTCGAACTGCCTCCCCAAATTGAAGGCCTTAAGCAGTTGCCGCAAATGATCGACACCGTTCAGATTGGCGTCGATACGAACAATAAACTTCTGACGAAAATCGTTTTAAATTGCCCTAGCGATACAGACGCTGAAGCCACCAACGAGTTGCTACTTGAGTCGTTCGAGTTCGCCATTGAAATGATGATCACTCAAATGGCAGGCGATATGAATCTGGGAGATCCTGTCCAAGCTGCAACGCTTGCCTACACCCGTCGAATGGCAGAAGATTACCAGGAAAAACTAACTCCCGTCGTCAAAGGCTCGACATTGACTATTGAAGTCAACGACGAGGCGTCGGTGGCCACGATAATCGCCGGAATGGTATTGCCTTCGATTGGATACAATAGCGCCAGCTACACACCGCAAATGACGCCAGAAAATGATGCCAGACAAGTCGCATTGTCGTTTCACAACTTTGAATCGGCGTACGGACATTTCCCGCCACTCTACATGAGCGACCGTGACGGGAAACCTTTGCTGGGCGAAGATGGCAAACCACTTATGAGTGGACGAGTCGGCATGCTCCCGTTCCTTGAGCAAAACAATTTAGTATCGGCGTTACGCACTGACGAACCTTGGGACAGCGAACACAATTCTCAGTACACTCGAATGACGATCCCCCAGTTTCTCCCCGCTGCCGAATCTGGCATGGTCACATTGCGTTACCCCGTCTTTCCCAATTCAGTTTGGGATGGCGAAGGAAAGAAGCATTTTGGGGACATCACTGATGGCACATCAAACACCATCATGGCGATTCAAGTCGCTGAAAAGAACGCAGTAAATTGGGCAAACCCGGAACCATGGAACCTGTCAGCGACCAACCCAATGCAATCCGTTTTCGGTGACTTGGACGAAGTGATCGTCACGATGCTGGATGGTTCGGTGCAAAAGCTCAAGAAATCCGAGATGACCAATAAGAAGCTGAAAGCAATGCTGACTATCAGTGGCGGAGAAGTTATCCGTTAAGTGGTGCCGTCGATCCGCAGCGCAAAGAAAGTGCGTCAAAGGAACTGCGTATTACTAAGCGTTGCCGTTGATCAACAGCGGAGGGTGATGCTTGTAGCTATTGGCCGTTGAAAGGTGATACCTGCAACCTCTACTCCAAGCGAGTTAGGATCAGCCTCAGAAAGATGATGCTGCGACTTTTACTCCGAAGGAGTTGCAGAAATTAGCCGTGGGTTGAGCGAAGCGACACCCACGGTCATCACGCTCCACAAAAGGCTCACCCTGAAAGGGTGACAGAAGGCGACCGTAGTTCATGAAATTGCTCGCGCAAGTAGCCGGCCAGAACAACGACGCTGATCTGCGACACTTTCAGCGTCAATCTTTTTGTTAAATCACAGTCCGGCGGTGTCGCTACGCTCAACCGCCGGCTAACGGCTGTAACTCCTTCGGAGTAGAGAGCACCGATCAACATTCGGCCACACGACACTGACTCCAACACTCCAACACTCCAACACTCCAACACTCCAACACTCAACACTGACTCACAGACCAAAAAAAACGCCCACTGAAATCAATCAGTGGGCGTTTTCGATTTTGGCTTTCTCACAGCTTAATTCACTCGCGAGGACGGACAGCGCCAGTCAAACCCGAGTAGTCTTCGCGGTCTTCGCCGTGCCAAAGAGGCATGCCCGAAAGAACTCGCTGACGAAGTGCTTCGATCTTCTCTTCTGAACCGGCTGGAGCGTCAGTCGCGATGAACTCCTCACCCTCTTGTGGCACGAAATCTTCGTCGTGTCCATATTCGAGGATGGCTTCAAAAACGTTTGTGATTTGCTTGTTACTGTTGTTCATGAGTATGTACCTTTATCATGCAACTTGTCTGTTGGAAGAGCCGTTGAATGTCGGATTCGAGTTTCGGTTGGAAACCAAATTGTATTATGTGAATCCGCGGAAAAAAAAATGGCTCGTATAGGAATGGGTCTGGAAACAAGAGACGGCTTGACGGCTCGCGTTGCTCCATTTGACGAAGGCATTATTGACGAGCCAGAGTCAATGTCAAGAAATTTGTTTTAAGTTTGTATTAACTTCCATGGCAGCCATTGGAACTGAATCCGTCTTCCCACTCCAAAGATCAGAACGACGTTGGTCCGTTTCGAGTCAAACCTCTCAATGCCAAATTTTTCGTACTTAAAAACACGCACGCGTATGGTGTCATGATTTACTTAGATTGGCGATAATGGTTCAAGACTTGGCGGTTTAGGTAAAATCAGACGGTTTTCGCGCTGAATTTTACAAAAGCCAAAAATCGGGAACCCGAATCACACTTTGGCCCGAACAGCTTTACACAGCTGAAATTGCATCTTGCCAATTGTGTTTTCAACGAAGTAATTCCGTCCAAAATAAAATTTCGTCCAAAGGAGATGACTTGACACATTGGCTCCAAACAACCGTTACGCTTCGCCCACGTTCGCGCGGGTTTCATTTGATCACTCGGGAAGTCGTCGAAGCGATCCCTGAAGTCGCTGAACTCGAAGCCGGTCTCTTGCAAGTCTTTATCCAGCACACTTCTGCCGGGCTTACGATCAACGAAAACGCCGATCCCGATGTCCGAGTCGACATGGAAACCGCCGCTAATCAACTCTGCCCCGAGTCATCGCCATTCATTCACACGTGCGAAGGCCCGGACGACATGCCCGCCCACGTCAAGGCTTCGTTGTTCGGCTCAAGCGTTACTATCCCGATCGCCAATGGCCAACTGGCGCTGGGAACCTGGCAGGGCATCTATCTTTGCGAACACCGTGACAATGGCGGTGGCCGACGACTGGTTTTGACCGCCCACGGCAAACAGGCCTGAGCTGAGCATTTGCGATGCCATTCGCTTAAGTACGTTAGCCCGGGAAAATCGCTCAAGTCACAATCGCTCGTTGGCATCCCAATAGAATGGCAGAAATCAACAAGCCACAACCACCAGAAAAAACCTGCATTTCTGGTTTGCTTCCTGACGCTGTTGAACGGTTCGTCGAAACACTACAATCTCACCTTTCTCCTCACCCTCGGAGTAAACAATGAACGACTACCCGGTAAAAAATCTTATCCTTGGACTGGTTGGTGCCGCCATTGGTGGCGTCCTTGCTTACTTCCTCACCGACTACGCTCGTCAACAAGGCTTGATCGCCCTGGTTCTTCCCGGTGCCGGCGTTGGACTCGGGTTCGGATTAGCCGCTCGCCATCGGCATTTTTCTTTTGCCGTCATTGGTGGTGTGCTTGCCGTGATCGCAGGTCTGTTTACCCACTGGAAAGCGTTCTACAAAGAAGGCGTCACTTTGGTGGAATATTTTGATCAGCTCGGCCAAGAAACACCTCTCATTTGGCTGATGCTTGCCTGTGGCGTTTGGCTGGGATACTCATGGTCTTACGGGCGCCCCAAACGTTACCGCGCAGAAACCTCCGCGTAGATGAAACGCTGCCCAAGACTTGCGTTTGCGAGCCAACGTTTCAACCCAATTCCACTGGCATGTACTGACTGATTGTATTTTCAAAAAAGCAAACTTCGCCACTGGCTACTTTTTAGGTACTTGCGTCAATTTTGCTGTTAATAAAATCGACGAGCACTTTTGCATGAGCCATTGGCGCGTCTTTTCCGATCGAGCCATTGTCTTCGCGGTCGTAAAAATACTGAGGCACTCCTCGAAAAGCTTGATCGACAAACCCGTCGATGATCCCGACGTCGATGCAGTTCTCCAGCATCCAATGATAGGCCGGTATGTAAATCTTGCGTCTTGCCTCGACTAGCCCAAGCAACCGAGTTGATTCGCCAAACTGATGACCACGCGGTTTGCCAACGCGTTTCTGTCCACCGCCATGAAAGAAACGTGGAGCAATGTTCCCACGGATGATTTTGAGACCTTGCCAGATGCCTTCGACCGAATCCGCCCGTTTCGATTCCATGCCCGGGATTGGAATTCCCCCGTGAGGAAAAAACGGACTGAGCTGGTCGAGCGGCGACTCGCCGGAACTGCTTACGTCAATCCACTTCACGCCATACGCCGGCGTTCCAGTTCGAACTTGCAAGTAAGGCAGGAACTTGCATTTGATAAGTTTTCGCGGCCGCGGCATGTCGATCTCTCTATTTTGATTTCAAGAGACCGGACAACGAGCGGACGCTTTGGTTCACTCGAACAATTCTTACCGCAAAAAAAGCTATTGTGATCAGCACCATCCTGCAACCGATTTCGCCATCGGCAACCGGCTAATCACCCAGCCTTGATGACGCCTTGTATTGGATGCCTGATTCGTCCAAGTAGGATTTCAATTTCGCTGCATCGTCGCCAGAGAAATTGGACTGCAATCCAGCAAGAACATCATCACCGCAATCGAGAGATTTACAAAGCGCAGTCACCGAATCAGGCGGGATCGTCCAAACCCATTCGTATTCGGTATTTCCAGCGCCAAACACTTCTGCCACGCCGCGGCCGAGATCCTGCCCGCGGATCGTCACAGTCCCATCCGAGGTCAACGTAGCTCCAAGAAAACGCGAACCGAGTTTGTCGCGAGTTCGACGAAGAATGATGGTTTGGTCGGCCATGTTCGGTCCTACTAAGCGGAAGGTTTTAGCGAAGCCACATTTTCGATTGAATGTCGGGTTGAACAAAACTATTCTTACCAACGCCGACCCACTTCGCCACCTCTGACAAAAAACGGGCTGAGCACATCTTCGATCGGTCAATTCCCGCAACCGCTGCGCCTGCGGTGTGAAAACTTTTGGTGGCGCATAGGGATTCTCGAACACTCGACCTCAAACTGACCACAAAAATTCTCTATATTGTATCACTCTCAAAGAGTCCATCTTGGCAGTCATTGATTCATCGGAACAAGTCAAAACTAAAACGCATCAACTCAATTATTTCAAAGGAGCTCCAATGGATTTCGATAACGCTGCAGGAGCCGAGTATCGAATTGTCAAGAATGCTGACCGTGACGGACAGCCAGCACGAATCGTCAGTGTTGCACGAACTCATGAAACCGATGCGAACGATCTTTGGGATGCGGTTGCCAATCCGAAACGACTACCTTGTTGGTTCCTGCCAATCACCGGCGATCTGAAACTTGGCGGACGCTACCAACTCGAGGGCCACGCCAGTGGCAAAATCACTCAATGTGTTCCGCAAGAGTTCATGGAGATGACATGGGAATGCGGAGATAATCTAAGCTGGGTTTCCATTCGGCTGACTCCTGATGGCGAAGGAACGCGAATGACTTTGGAGCATACAATGCTCAAAGACGAAGCAAGCGAAACCCATTGGAAAAAGTACGGCCCGGGCGCAACAGGTGTCGGCTGGGACCTGGGATTTGCGGGTCTTGGGCTCCATCTGGCAAACGGAAACGCCACGATTGATCAACAAGATACACAGGCATGGATGGCTTCTGAACATGGAAAACAATTCATTCGTGAAAGCGCCAAAGCCTGGGGCGAAGCACATATCGCCGCGGGAGAATCAGCGCCGACCGCGGTTGAAATGGCTGAGCAAACAGCAAAAGCTTATACCGGCGAGGAATGAAAACTCATTCCGCGTCGCCCAATATTCAGTGCGCCAAAAAATTCTCGGATACAATGGTGGCGGTGCAAAAAGCGAAGGTGTATGCGAAGGTCCTCAGCGTAAAAACACTGTTGGTGGACACTGGAACTACCAGATCGCGTTGCCGATGAGCACGGCACATGCGAGGCATGGGAAAAAGCCCCAACGCACTAGTAAGATATCCATCTGTGTGAGTTCATCGCGGTCGCGTGCTGAAATGAAGGCGATCGCGAGCCAATGTGCGAAAACAGCGGCAACGCAGATGCGGAACCCGCGACCACCATCAAGCAACATGGCGCCAAGTAGCAAGCACACCAATTGGGTTAGTGCAATAACCGAAACGTGCGGGCGAACATGCGAGTAGTCCACATTGCGAGAGGCTTTTTTCGAGGCAGCCTGCGTGATGTACAGCCGGTAGCCGAGCCAGTGAACAGCCGCCATCGACGCCACAAACAAAGTCGAGCGATGCAGCGCGGCCGCGGTGTCTGTGGGCAACCAGAATGCGAGCAGAAACGCGACGCCAAGGAGCGACGTGACAGCAAACGAAGCGGACAGCACAGGTCGGGCAAGCGGTGTGTTCATTTGTTCTATGTCCACCAGCGGAAGGTTTTTACGACACCCGTCCCGAGCGGAACCGAAAGATGTCAAATCACGACAAATTGTACCAAGGGATCGCCGGTTGAACAAAGAGCGAGGGTGTGCCGCTGTCTCCATCAGAGGAAAACGTTGCCGAAGCGAAGGACGTTTATGGCCGGAAGACTCTCCAATGGAGAGCGGCCTAGCGTAAACACCATGTTGGCCGACCTATGATCCGCCGAGTGAACCGATCCATTTGTCGAAGAGTACACGTTGGTCCGCGACCGTAGCAGGTTCAACGTCATCGTCAGTATCAAACATGTGAATCAGGTCAGCCGTCAGCGCCTGTTTGCCGAGTGTCAGGCGATAGAGCTTGACGCCACCGCCCATGCTGCGGGACATGCCGGACGGAAATGCGCGAAGATGTGCGGCGTAGCACCGTGGTAGCAAACCCAACAACTCGAGTTGTTCGCGGATTTGGCAGAACGCGTCAAAGAAGTCATCACCAGTGCCAGTGAAGGCGTTGCCATCAAAAGAAAGTTCGATGAGCGAGTCGTCAGAATCGTCGTGAAGCCGGACAGCACCGATTTGCGGTGAGCGAGTGTCCGATACGAGCATGACCTTGTAGTGTTCCATTTGTAAACGGTAGGTCGCCCAACGGAAGGTTTTTACGACACCGCCGTTGCGATGCCATTCAAGTTTGAACAATGGGGGATTCTACCAAGGCCAGCGAGCGATGCAAAACGACGAAGGTGTGCCCGAAGGGCCTAAGCGTAAAAACCATGTTGTGCGACCGGGCCATCAGAGGTCCGGTGGAATAAGGACAGATAATGCGGGTTCATTACAGCAATGATGCTGCCGTCATCAGAGAATGACGCCTGAACCCATTCGTTCGCGTCGCCCTCGAAATCCAATCTCTGGCGGTCCTTATCGTTTGCGATGTACGTGTCAACGATGACATCACCAGTAAGCGAGTCATAGTCGATGTGATCGCGGCAATAATAGCGCAGGAAATGGTTGAATTCTGGGCCGAAAACTCGAAAACGGTCCGAGACCGGAGGTTGTTGTAGATCAACGAATCCGTCGACGAGCAAGCCAGGCAAAGCAGGCAGCGCGTCCGAGGCAGAAGATGAC
>JBGCDK010000026.1:0-24366 GCA_045105295.1 Mariniblastus sp. | reverse complement strand
CGGATTAAAGTTCGTCGCCGATTCAACACCAGCGGTTGGGATGGAATTCAAGGAAGACGAAAAAGTTATCGGGCGCGTAACATCGGTCGCCAATTCACCAACACAAGGGTCAATCGGGCTTGGATACATACGCCGAAAGTTTGCAAGCCCAGGCACAGAACTAATTGGCGCAACGGTAACGGAATGAATATCCCTGTGCGCTCCGCAAGACTCCAACCACGAACAGGCACAGCTTAGCTTGCGACCGGGAAGTAAAAGACATCGAGTCCCGCAAGTAGGATGGACATTCCTGTCCGTCGGCCGTTCTGGCTCGCCAACCTTATTGGAATAGCGTCAACGCGGAAATGAGCAGCAACGAGCGGATTCTGTCGTTTCACCAAAGTAGGATGGACATTCCTGTCCGTCGAGCGCAACTTTGTAAAAACGACGCCCGAGCCTTCCTATCAACAACCGGTCAAGCCCACCAGCCACCGTTGATATGAATCGTCTGTCCAGTCACGTAAGACGATAGATCACTCGCAAGAAACAAAACAACATCGCCAATTTCGCTTGGCTCTGCGAATCGTCCCAACGGCACCATCGTCAACATCGCCTTGCGATTCTCTTCAGGGATCGACTTGCCCATTTCGGTATCGACCACTCCAGGGGCAACCGCGTTGACGCGAATATTTTGTCTGGCCAACTCTTTGCTCAAGACTTTGGTCAGCGTGATCACACCAGCTTTTGCGGACGCATAATTCGCTTGCCCAAAAAATCCAGTGACGGCTGAGAGCGACGCCACATTAACAATTGTCCCACCTTCGCTCAGCGAACCAATCGCAGCCTTGCAAACGTTAAACACGCCAGTCAAGTTCGTATCGATCACGTCGGACCATTCCGTGTCACTCATCTTTTTAAAACTTCGATCGCGAAGGATACCCGCATTATTGACCACGATGTCGAGGCTGCCAAATTTTTCAACCGCCGAAGCCACCATCACTTGAAGCTCTTTGGGATTGCGAACATCGGCTGCTGCCGCCATCGCTCGTTCACCAAATTCGGCAACGACTTTCTCGGCTTGGGCTTTGTTGTTTCCGTCGGCGTCATCAAAAAAGTTAATCACCACATTGGCCCCCGCAGAATGAAGCGACGTTGCCGTAGCTAAACCAATGCCTTGTCCTGATCCAGTGACGAGTGCTGTTTTTCCAGAAAGATCAATTTGTCTCATCGTTTTTTCCCGTGTTCGTTTGGTCGTTGTTTTGATCGTAGTTTTAAATTCTCAACAATCCGCCGTTCTTGTTCAGTCGAAAGATTCCGCAACAACTGTTCAAGCAGAAGGTTGCCAATTGGGTTTTCGTTTTTCTAAAAACGCAGCCAAACCTTCACGAGCGTCATTCGTCTCGCGTGCTTCTGCAGAAACACCAATCGACGCTTTCAGCCCTTCGATGATGTTTCCACTGGCACAATTTTGAACATGCCGTTTGGTGATGGCTAATGCAGATTTCGAACCAGTAAGGATGGAGGCCACCAAAGCGTCAATTCGGACGCTCAACATTTCGGTCGATCCCGTCTCAGTGACCGCATGAACCAAACCGACTTCACTGGCGCGACTGGCTGTCATCTTTTCTCCACTGAGCAACAAATGGGTTGCCGGCCCCGCACCAATTCTATGAACCAAAAAAGGAGTCACCATCGCAGCCGTAATTCCTCTAGCGGGTTCAGGCAGCATGAAAAACGCGTTGTCGCTGGCAACGATAAAATCGCACGCCAAAACCATCCCGACTCCACCTGCAAGAGCCGGGCCTTGCATCGCAGCAATCGTCGGCACGGGCAATTCATAAATCGCCGCGAGCAAATCTGCGTAGACTTCGGAGTCTTTTTGCCACTCTTGTTTGCCATTTTCCGACTCGGCACGTTGTTGCATCTCACCCAAGTCCATGCCCGCGCAAAACACAGATCCTTCGGCTTCGATGATCAACACACGAAGCGACTCGTCAGCAGCCAACTGTTTGACGGCGTCGCCAATCTGAACGATAAAATCTCGCTTTAACGCGTTTCGTTTTTCTGGACGGTTGAGCGTGATGCGACCGACGCCCGATTCGATTTTTGAATTAACAAACGTTTCCATTTAAAACGTTCCATAAAGTGGACTTGGGTAAGTAAACTGCTTTGTTGAAACGCATCTTAGGATCAAATCAACTTGGTTGGAAGCCGCGCAGAATTTGATTCAATCAACCGAGCTTAGCAATAGGCTCGGGCGTCTCGTCCATTGGCCGGTCGTTGGTTAAAATCCAGATCTAACTTTCACGTCATTCTCAAATTGAAAACGCAAACAAAATGGCAGACGGCAAAAAAGACAAAGTTCTGATTGCGAACGGACAAGGTTTTTGGGGCGACAGTATTCTTGGCCCAATCCGGTTGGTCAACGAAGGGCCGCTCGATTACTTGACGCTGGATTACCTCGCCGAAGTCACGATGAGCATCATGCAGAAGCTCAAAAGCCGTGACCCAGAAAAAGGGTACGCCACCGATTTTGTAGAAATGTGCCGGCGAGTGCTGCCTGTTTGCAAAGCCAAAGGGATCAAGATTGTTGCCAACGCGGGCGGCGTTAACCCAATCGCGTGCCGAAAAGCTGTCGCCGCTGTCATTAAAGAGCTTGGCCTTGAAGGAATGAAAATTGGAATCGTGGAAGGCGATGATATCCTTGCTGATCTTGAAACTCTGATCGACGACGGCGAAGAGTTCAAGAATATGGATAACGGCCAGCCACTCAAACCGTATCTCGATAAAGTCAAAACGGCCAACGTTTATATCGGTGCTGAACCGATCGTCGAAGCACTCAAGCAAGGTGCCGACATTGTGATCACGGGACGCGCGACAGATCCATCGATCGTTTTGGCGCCCTTGATGTATGAGTTCGATTGGTCGATCGAAGATATGGACATGATGGCCGCGGGCACAATCGCCGGCCACATCGTTGAGTGTGGAGCTCAGTGTACCGGGGGAAACTATGTCCACTGGAAAGAAATTCCTGATATGGCGAACATTGGTTATCCCGTAGTCGAAGCCAGCCCTGACGGTAGTTTTGTCGTTACCAAGCACGATGGAACGGGCGGCCGCGTCACAACGGAAACTGTCACGTCGCAGTTGGTTTACGAAATGAGCGATCCGTCCAATTACATTACGCCAGATTGCGTGGCGGATTTTACTTCGATTCAATTGGAGCAAGCCGGAACTGATCGAGTTCAAATTTCTGGAATCAAGGGACGTCCTGCAACGGATACTTACAAGGTCTCAATTTCGTTTCACGAAGGGTACAAACTCATTAGTCAGTTGACGGTTGCTGGACCGGATGCTGTTGAGAAAGCCCAATTGTGTGCGGACATTGTTTTCGACCGTGTCGCCTCGGACGGTGTTGCGTTCACGGACGAGGAAAAATTTATTGAGATCCTCGGGACGAATGCTTGCCATGCCGGTATCGCGCCCGCTCCTGCTGAGCCCGCTGAAGTTGTTTTGAGGATCGGTGCTCGAAGTCCTGACAAATCGAAACTTGATCGGCTTGGCATGGAAATCGTTCCTTTAGTGACATCGGGACCTCCGGGAGTGACCGGTTTCGCTGGTGGCCGACCCAAGGCGACTGAGATCATCAGTTACTGGCCTGCACTTTTGAGTAAAGGCAAAATCGAAACTAAAGTCTCGGTTGAAGAAGTGGTTTAAGTGGCGTGCTTGATCAGGCGGAGGAGTCGGCGCCAGGCACCGAAGTTGTGGATCTTGTTAGAGATTCTTTTCGCTTTGGGTGCTGAAGGAAAACATCCCCTGGCGTTTGGTGAAATGCACCTAAGGAACTTGTTCAAGTTGCAGCCCGTCGTTAGCAGAGTTATCGTGTAGAAGTACGATTCGCGTTTCATTTAAAATTGAAAGAGCAGCTTGGGAGCCCAGCACCTAGTTCAGATTGGTTTGATGGGAGTGGTCGGTCGATTTGAGTCGGCGGATTTCGGGCTCTATCCGCGCGATGCCAAAGTCATTTGCCGGACTGGTCGAGGGCTTGAATACGGCTCTGTCATTTGCCCCTTGGAAGAAGACGAAGATTCCAGCGGCTCCAACGGTCAGATTCTTAGACGAATTGGTACGGAGGATCAGTTGATTCTTGATCGCTTAGAACGACATCGCGACAAAGCGTTTGTTGCTTGTCAAAGTCTCATTCAAGAACGGCAACTGCCCGGCGTTTTGGTCGACGTGGAGCATCTGTTCGATGGTGAATCTGTGTTCTTTTACTTTTTAGGCGATGTCGATCCTCGCTTGGAAGATCTAACGAACGAGCTTGCTGCGACCTATGAACGAAAAGTTCGCTTTAAGAAGTTCGCCGAAACGTTGGCCAATGGTTGTGGCCCTGATTGTGGGACTGGCGAAAGCAAATGTTCAACTGGCGGCTGTGGTTCGTGTGCGTTATCCGGCGGCGGCTGAGGATCAAAGTAATCGCGTTCGTCGAACGCTTCGCTTGAATTTCTCTTCCAGGCTATCAAGCCGTACGAAAAAACGGCCCCCGTGGCGTAGCGTCCATGCTAACGCGTTGAGTGTATTCCGCGATTGTTTCCTTGTAGTTGAAATTGGGGACTGGCTGGTTTCAACGCCAAACCGTAACGCGGCGAGTCGCGTAGATTGGCTGCAAACGAGATCTGTTGAAACCAGAACCCTCGACCTTGATTCCTGGCGCCTAACGCCATAGCGTCCTTGCGGCTTTGCGTTGAGAAACTATCAACCAATGTGCGCTTTCGTTTGAATCGCTTCGACTTCGCCTTAGCCAGCGCGAACCGATATGAAGGACGTGTGTCTTTTACTCGTTCCATTGCGAAACTTCCCAAGTGAAACTGCGCAATATTTTCATCTTTATTCGCTTGCACTTGCTCGCCCAACCGTTCCATCATGCTTTCTATCTAAAACCTCGGGAATTCCGCATCGAAATTGATCTGCGTAAGAACCAAGATTCACCTTTCGCGGGCGAATTACAGGTAGAAATGAACGAAAATAAAAGTAAACGGAACCGAGCGAGAAAACGCTTGGAAGTGTTAGAAGGGATTAGCATAATGAACGTCAAAGGGATGGGACGAGCCTGCGAATTGCCTCGTGAGTCAGAAATTCTGATGAAAACCAAACTTACAATCAAACGAAGCATCGCGGTGGTTTGTGCGTTAGCTGTCTGGTTTTCCATGGGGGTAGGAAGCAACGTCAAAGCGGCTCAGGCGATGCCTGATGCTTCGGCAGTCACTGCACCAGTGGGGGCAGTCGACGCTGAAGTGGGAGCTGCGCAGGTTCAGCAGCCAGTTAATTTTGTTTTCGAAACTCCAACCTTGATCACGGTCGCATTGATCACGGCTACGTTTCTGATCGGTTACAACGTTTTCACGTCTGGTAAACACGGTTGGGGTTGGTTAACGATTTGCATTATTGCTGGAATGGTCGCCGTATTTTTGCGATTGGGTGTTTCGATGTTTCGCGAAATCGCTTCCGCGTCGGTAGGCTCAGTCAACGATTGGGATTCTGAGTAGAGTTGGCAAAGTGATTGTCTCTGTCAGGCGTGGATCTATTTGTTGCAAAGACGGGAGGACGCTAGGTCGCAAAGTTTGTGGCTTGCGTCTTTTTCTTTGCGCCCCTGCGTTGAATTAGTTGGTTGAGGAAGGGCGGTAACGCAAAGATGCGAGGACGCTAAGTCGCAAAGATATTCTCTAGTGTCTTTTTCTTTGGGACCTGTAGGCCTGCTGCTTTGGTGGTATCTGGGAGAAGGAATTATGGGTACGGCATTGAGGCAAAATGATTTACTCGTGACAGTCCGCTCTCCAAGGTCTACTCTGGCTTTCGTTTAAATAGCCCAGCAATGAATGCCCAAGCGCTAACGATCATCCTTCCAGAGAAAAATTCTTCGGTGATCGTTGGGCGTGTCGAAGAGAAATTGAAATAGACGGCATCCATATAGGGTTGGCTTGACTCTACTAACATCGTGTAGATGCCACGCTCGCCGATTTGATTCAAGCCCTGCCGGTAGTGATCGAATAAATGTTGGTCGACAAAATCACCTGTCACCCGAATTGTGGTCAGGGCACCCTTGGTGACGGTGTTCACCTGCCCCAGTGTGTACATCGTCATCGCACTGGAAATCTCGAATAGATTGACATCTTCTTTGATTGCCATCACCTGCATGTCATTCCAAATCTTGTCGATCTCGGACAATGGAATCAAAAGCGTAGGGTCAATTTTTGAAACGCTCTTGCTGGTTTGTCGGATCGTTTCGCGAAGACCTCCAACGCTGACCGGAGGCATGTCCAATGCGTCCGCTGTGTCGGATGTTGCAGAACCGACAGCATCTAAAAGATCAGCCGCATTGGAAATGGTGGAGTCTTGGGCAATCACGCCTTCACGTTTAAGTTCTTCAGCCAATTCATGGAGGTAATGTTTGGAACCGTAGGCCACGTCGCTGACGATGGCGAGGATGGTTAGAGGTGAAACGTGCAGCGTTGCCATTCCTGCGAGATCGACAAACGTGCTTACTGTTTTTTTGGCGACGTAGTTCTCAACGACCTTGCCTTCTTCGCCATCTGCAGTGGTGCTATTAGGATCATCCGATGTTGGTGCCGATTCATTCTCGGGAGCAATTTGAGTTTCCGTTTTGACGCCACCGACGTCATTGGCCATCATGTTCAACATTTGCTTGACGAATGTGCGGTAGGTTTTTGAATTCTGGAACGCCCGAGGGACTAACAATTCCGCCGACTCATTGACGGCGCCACTGACCACAGCGGCGGTGCTTCGAAATGTCCGTTCGGGAAGAGATAGCCCGAACATTAGATACCGATAAACCTGATCGATACCCGGTTCGGCAAGCGGTGGTTCAACGGGTATGGGGTCGACCGAGATTGATTCACCAGGTATTGATTCGCCAGATGTCAGGCGGGGCGGTATGAGTTCGCTAGAAAGTCTTTCGTCCGACGGAGCGTTGCCATTGTTTTCGAATTCAGATAACTGATTGGGATCGGGCTTATTCATGTATCAGTGTCTTCGTCGAACGAGGGCAAATATTGGCAAAGATCGGACGATGGTCAGTCAACGCTGCAGGTAAATCGGTGTTCTACGATTGTGTTTGAAGGATACGTTTTTTCGAAGACGCTGATTTCGTTGTCGTTTGAAATCGTAAGTACAGTTGAGCATCGTGTACCGTAATTGAATGGTTTGCTTTCGATAAACATGGAAGACAGAAGTCTTTCCTTTTCTAATCCAACACCTGTGTCGGGTAGCCGATCGTCGCTGGGCCGAGTTTGATCTTGAAGCGTGTCAATCAATTCGACTGATGAGTCAAATTTTAACATCCGGTCTTCCAGACGTTGTTTGGCCAACGTCAGTTTGGGCCAATCTGTGTCCAGCAAGTGATTGCTCAGTCCGTAAAGTCCAGGAGCTAGTGGCCCGTCGTCCAGTTTGCCTGTCAGTTGGTTTCGATTGCTAATCCAAAACACATTCTCACGATCACCAATCAATAAATTGAAGCCGCTAAACTTCTCCAGTTTTGTTTTGATCTTTTCCCGATATTGTTGAGCTGAGTCATCACCGGCTAGATAGTTTTTGACTAGGTCGCCACGCGAAATCGGATTGGCTGGATTTTCAAAACTACCCGCGGGGCTCGGGCCTCGAAAATTCGTAACGGCAGACCATTTTCCTGACCGATTCATGCCCAGCCATGTTCCTTTGGCTACCTCATCTCGACCAGCGAGGATGGAATCATCGTCAGGCCACCAATGCATGGCTGAACTTTCTCGGTCGTAAAATTCATCCCGGTTGGCAACGAGAACCAAACGATATTGAGGATGGGTTTGGTGGGCGAACGCGATAAGGCACATGAAACGACTTTGCGAGAGCGGCTTTTATGAAACCTGATCCTATCTACCTATTGAAAAAAAGGCCAGATCTGCGACTCTGTGTCAGTTGAATTTGTGTAGTGACTCTCGAATGCAGGGGCACTTTTTCCTTCGCGTTTTTAGTAATTAGTCGACGTTATGCCAATCAAACGAGAGCTCCGCTCACCCCGAGAAATTCGAAAAATGCGAAAGGCTGGTTTGGTTGTGTGGCAAGCTCATCAGGCTGCTGCTCGACTTTTAAAACCTGGAGTCACAACTGCCGAAATCAATCAGGCCTATCGGGATACGTTTCGTGAGTATGATGCCGAGCCATTGTTTCTTGGTTATGGTGCGCGCGATGAGATTCCGGCTTTTCCTGCCGAGACTTGCATTTCAATCAACGAAGAAGTCGTCCACGGTATTCCCGGTTCCCGAAAACTTAAAGAAGGCGATGTCGTTTCGCTGGATACCGGATGCCGAATTGATGGATGGTGCGGAGACGCGGCCGTGACTCACGCGATCGGTGAGATCTCAGCGACATCGCAAAAATTGTTGGACGTGACGCTTGGGACATTGAATCTTGCGATCGAGCTTATGGCAAAAAAAAGCCACTGGAGTGAAATCTGCAAACCGATGGAGGATTTCGTAGTGGACGCGGGCTTTTTTGTTGTCGAGGATATGGTTGGCCACGGGATCGGAAAAGAACTGCACGAGGCACCGCAGGTCCCCAACTATTTCAACGATCTATTGATGGAGCAGCAAGACTTTGATTTGCGACCAGGCGTTGTGCTTGCCATCGAACCGATGGTCAATATTGGCACGAAGGAACTGGTGACACTTGAGGACGGATGGACGGTGGTCACTGAAACTAGAGAAAACAGTGCGCATTTCGAACACACGATCGCCATGACAAAAGACGGACCAGTGCGTCTAACGGGTCCACCCAATGACGAAGAATTGTCAACGATGCCTGAGTGGGTGCACGACAAATCAAAATGGGTCGTTTGGTAGTTTGCACAATTACGTTGGCGATGCACAATCCGGTCCATTCGGGCTCAATAGGAATGGGCTTTCAACTGTCAAAACTAAACCAACCGAGGCAAACGCAGGAGTGGCTGGTACTACAAATTAGTTTTGACGGACCAAACTTTGACGGAGCATGTTTCGAAGGAATTAACTTTGGGAACGGTCAACGTTGGGCACGTTGCTACGTACTAAAAAACGATTTTGATCAGCCAGCCAACCATAAAGAGACACATAAACCCCATTATCGCGCCGGCGTAAAACTCTTGAGCCTCCTGTCGCTTGGCTGCGAGTTTTGGGTCAGTTTGGTTTGGCGGGATATTTGGGTCTGCGAATTTCACTGAAGTAACCTGTTGCAATAATGAGATTGGGATAATTAGTCGGCTTGTATCGAATCCCCAAAAGGGAAGGCCGTTATCGTTGCAGGGTGGGGTCTCGGAAGAGAATCTTGCAATGAAATCTGAACTTCGTATAGGTCAGTCTTCCGTATCGGAAACTCTAACACTCTTTTGACAGTCCATTCAAGATTGTGAAAAAAAAACGCTGGTTTCGGGGAATTCCTTCGATATATTTAACGGTCAGTGGTAGTTTGTCGATTGGTAAAAAATTCGATTGTTTGCTTTGTCGACACACAGGTTTTTTTCTGCAAGAGAGCAGATAAAATTTGTTAACCTTTTTAAAGATTCACACAGGATAGTTTTCGAGATGAAATTGCGACGTTTAGTTGTTTTGGCGCTGATTTGCGTTGGCTTTGTAGTGGGCTGCGGCAAAAGTGATAAACCCGGGAAGGCAAAAGAAGAGCCGAAAGTGGTTGAGGATATGAATATCCAAAAAGACACAGATTGATCACTCTGATTTGATCCGACACAGCCGGGCAATTTGCTCGGCTTTTTTTTTTCGCAAGTGTTGTAACCTAAGCGAGTTCAAACCGTTTGGGAGTTTAGTTTTTGGTCCAATTCGAATTTGATTTAGGCGACACAAAAACTTAGGCGGCTTTGTTTTGACGCATCGGTGACGCTGTTGAATAAGACTCAACTTCTTGGGTTAAAATCGCTGAGTTGACCGACTGGTCGACACCCAGCATCAATAACCTTTCGACTAAGTCCGCTTGCTCAATCGAAACATAAGCTGTCTCGAATATGTTTGCTTCGTCAATTTTTGCGGGATGACACTCCAGCCAATAATTGGGGCCGTGAGCGGTTGGGTCGCATGCAGGGGCAGCAGCCACAATTTGATCATTGTTTCCGTACGCAAGAGCCATCAACATTGCTTCATTCCTTTTTTCAATGCTCTGAATTGAGTTTTGTCCGATCAGGAATCCACTTTCCGACCGAAATTGGCGGTGCAGCGAGGGGAGTTTCGCTCCGGTTCTGCACGCGGTGTTTGTGTTTTGCCAATGGTAGGTGTTTTAAACTTTTCCTGTAATACGATTTGGTCAAGCAAAGAGCCGCTGGCCCATACAAAACGGTTTGAAATCGCTGGAATATAGCCTTGGGCTTGGTTAAAACATATCTTTGAACCGTCGTTGCTAGCACGGGACAATTTTGATGAATCGCCATCGTGTTAATACATCAGTCCTTCCTGATTTTTGAGAATTCTATGCCCAAGCCATTGCAGTTCGAATTTGGTGGTGAAGCCATTGAGTTTGAAATGAACAAAGTAGATCGCAGCAAGCTTTACGGATTTAAGGTTGTCGAGGTCCTTGATGAACATGGCGTGCCGTGCGAATTGACGACCCTGGCCGATGACGGCAAAACGTTGATCGGAAAAGGCGGAACTGGGATCGGATACTTGTCGGCCGATGGCGAATGGTGCGACAAGTCAGAACTCAAGGCAGTCAATCTCGAAGGCAAGGAGATCGTTCCCGTGCCGTCATCTTTTTCGGCTCCCGTCAAATTGGAAACGGAAATTTCAATCGATGAATACTTGAACCACAACATTCGATTGATTTACCAGCTGGAACCAAAAACGATCACAGAGACGCTGCATAAAAAACTCAACGATGGTGTGATTTTCAAATTTCCATACAGCTACCGCGGCGGCCTCGAAGCGGACGCGGGTATCTTGCTGATGAATGACGACGACGAAGTTTTCTTTCTCGTTGGCGATGAGACAAGCATTGAATTTAAAGGGCTTCAGCAGGCCGCACCTGTTGCACCGCCTGAAGAAGAGGACGACGAAGCGGACGCTGGCGGATTGATGGATTTTGGCATGATTTAATTTTTACCGAAATCGAATCGACACCCCGCGACAACCATTCACAAGATTTAACCAGATCATCACATGCCTGAAATTAACATTTGCAACAGCGTCGGACGTGACGCGGTCGTCAACATGGAAAGCGTCAACACTCCTCTTCGCGTGCGTTGGCTTGATTCTAAAAATCGACAAGCCCGGAACATTCGCGTTTTGAAATCGACGATCGACCATGACATCGACGCTTTGGTAAACAGTCAAGAAGGCCTCGGGAATGTTGCTCAGGCTTTGATCGACGGTGACCCGGAAATCAACCTTGAGTCTGTTGGCTCTTTTCTGAGTGCGACCTCACGTGTCTTTGTCGACAAAGAACGAAAGCTTGTCCATCGGATCCAACAATTCGAAATCGTCAAAGACCCGTTTGGAAAAGAGAAGGATCGTCGGCCTCGAACCGCAGTCCAACCCAATGTTTCCAGCGACACACCGCTTTCTTGGACAGGCACATTTCTCAAGAAAAGAGATGTCGTGAGAAAGTTCGTGTTTGCAAGCAAAATGCAACTCATGCACATCAACGGTTTGACCTATGACTTCCTTTACGGAATGGCCCAAGACCTCGAAGAGCGCAAGAGCATGATGTTGCTGGGAGCAGGGCCAAAATCGAATCAGCCATTGATTCTGCGACGAGGAAGCACGCCCTATCGGGGATTCCTTGAGGGCAGAACGAAAGGAGATAAATATTGCTTGATCCTGCACTTGTCCAATTTGGAATTAAAGTCACCTGAAAAGCAACCGCCTGAGGAGGAAGTCTGATGAGTGAAAACACACTTTTTGAGCCTTCGCTTTTTGAAATCAAACTCGGCAGCTATGGCGTTGCGGCATCGACTGCATTGAAGGATCCGGGATTGTTGCCCATCGTAAGGAACTACAAACGTCAAGTCGCGTCGCGGTTGTTTCCGCTTGCCAAAGACGATGTCTCTCGCAAAATCCCAGATGCCGAGTATCACATCAGTCGGAAGATTGATGGTGAGTTTTCAGTTTTGATTTATCGCGATGGCCACCTGCTGACATTGAACCCAGGTGGAACGGTGCGGACGGGATTGCCGTGGCAGGACGAAGCAAAAAAATTGCTTGACGATTCCAATATCTCTTCGGCGATCATCGCGGGTGAGTTGTATGTCACGAACGACGAAGACCGTCGACCACGTGTTCACGATGTTGTAAGCGTCGCACGTCAGCCTAAGTCTGATGCAGATCTGCAACGGATTCGGTTTGCTGTTTTCGATATCATTGCCATTGACGGTGAAAATTTGGAAACAGGCTATGGAGAAACGTGGAAAAAAATCGAATCGACCTTCGGATCCGGTACTGCAATTCATCCGGTCGAAACCGTTGTGCTCAAAGGCCATGGCGAGGTTAAACGGCACTTTGAAAAGTGGGTCGAAGGAGAAGGCGCCGAGGGCGTTGTTGTTCGCAGCGATTCGGCAGGAAGCTTTAAAGTAAAACCGCGGCACAACATCGACGCGTTGGTCATCGGGTTCACTGAGTCAACGGAAGACCGTCAAGGCATGCTTCACG
This sequence comes from Mariniblastus sp., assembly GCA_045105295.1. Lineage (GTDB taxonomy): Bacteria > Planctomycetota > Planctomycetia > Pirellulales > Pirellulaceae > Mariniblastus. Next base: position 11,713 of record JBGCDK010000026.1, on the reverse strand, counting down.
ACTTACTGCTCGGTGTCGTTAGGGCTGACGGTTCCATTCACGCGCTTTGCCGAGTCGGTGGAGGTTTCTCAGAAGAGAACCGCCGAGAGATGTTGAGCGACCTCCAAGACATGGTTGTTGAAAGCGAATATGCAGAGGTCAACGGCGATCATGTGGCCTATCAAATGGTCAAACCCGAATGGGTCATTGAGATCAGTTGCTTGGATATGATCGCGCAAAACACGCGCGGCGGTGCGGTTAACCGAATGGTTCTGAACTGGAACGCGACCGATAATCGCTACGAGGTCGTCCGGCGTTTGCCAATGGTCAGTGTGATTTCGCCGCAGTTCATCCGCATTCGAGAAGATAAACAGTTCAATCCAACTGACGTGCGAATCAGCCAAGTCACTGACTTGATTCCGGTTGCCATGACCGACATTGATGCCAGCGAAATGAAAATGGCTCAGTGCTCCGTTCAAGAGCGAGAGGTTTACACAAAAGTCTTAAAAGGCGAGACGATGGTTCGTAAATTCGTTCGCTGGAAAACAAATAAAGAATCCGAATCAGGCGACTTTCCCGCCTTCGTTGTCCACTACACAGATTTCAGCCCCAACCGAAAAACGCCGCTCAATCGCGAGGTGCGAGTTTCTAATTCTGAAGAGCAAATTAAAGAGCTCTACGAAGAGTTAAAGAGAGACAACATCAAGAAAGGTTGGGAGTTATACACTGGGGCAAAGGAATAGTTTTTCTGAGTCAATGAAGTAAGATGTTCGCTGGAAAGAATTTTGAAAACGTTTTGAATTCCTCTTCCTTAAAAGCCATCCCAACTCCATTTTGATTTTGAATAAACATGAAATACATCTTCTGTTTTCTAGTGGCCATCACTCTTGCTGGTTCGCCAATCAATCACATTCTGATGGCACAAGATGCCTCAACGGCGACTAAATCTGATGAAAAAGGCGACGAAAAAATTGACTCGATGGTCAAAGGCTACAAAGGTATCGCCGGCCAAATCATCGTGGCCGCGCGAAAGCAAAACGATAGTTACCTAAAACTTCAAGAACTTTGCGACGACATCGGGCATCGCTTGAGCGGTAGCGAATCACTAGACAAGGCGATTCAATGGGCTCAAACGTCCATGAAAAAGGATGGCCATGAAAATGTCCGTGCCGAGAAAGTCATGATTCGCAAATGGGTACGTGGAAACGAAAGTTGTGAATTGGTTTTGCCTCGCCCCATGAAGATCGACATGCTGGGTTTGGGAGGCTCAATAGGAACGCCCGAGGAAGGAATCACTGCAGAAGTGATCGTTGTCGATGACAAAGAAGAATTGGATGGGCTTTCCGATGAGCAGGTCAGCGGAAAGATCGTCGTGTTCAATGCGGCGATGCCAATGTTCTCTGAGGCTTCTGGATCCGGTTATGGCGAAACTGTTCAGTACCGATCCAACGGGGCGAAATGGGCAGCCGAACGTGGAGGCGTTGCTGCACTCGTTAGATCCGTGACGGCCTACTCGCTTGCTTCGCCGCACACCGGAGCCATGCGTTACGATTCAACAGTGAAAAAAGTTCCCACGGCCGCCATCTCAGTCGAGGCCGCCATGATGCTTCGTCGTTTGCAAAACCGCGGCAAAGAATGCTCGGTGAAACTTTCCATGCAAGCCAAGGACATGGGCGAAGCTCCCTCGGCAAACGTCATCGCAGAAATTGTTGGCAGCGAGAAACCTGAAGAGATCGTCTTGATCGGTGGACACATCGACTCGTGGGATGTTGGCCAAGGAGCCCAGGACGATGGGGCTGGTTGTGTGGCAGCCATGGAAGCACTTAATATCATTCGTAAACTTGGCCTTAAACCAAAACGCACCATTCGCGTGGTTCTATGGACAAATGAAGAAAATGGTTTGGCGGGAGCTAAAAGCTACCTCGCCCGACACCAAGAAGAAATTCATGTTGCTGGTATCGAATCCGATTCCGGTGGCTTCAAACCGCAAGGGCTTTCCATCGACATGGAAGACGATTTGAAGGAAGAGGTGGCTGTCCGGCAACTTTCGAAAATCCTCAGCCTGCTCGATCCAGCCGGCGCGACTCGAGCTAAGTCAAGTTATTCGGGTGCTGACGTTGGCCAACTAAAACGCTTGGGAACTGCGTGCATGGGGCTCAACGTGGATGGTAGATTGTATTTCAACACGCACCACACTTGGGCCGACACAGTAGACAAAGTCAATCCAAAAGAACTGACAGATTGCGCGATCACCTTGGCCGTAACGGCTTTCGTTTTCGCTGACATGCCAGGTCGATTGGGGGACGACGTAACAAAAGGAGAGTAGACATGGACGAGCGTTCTCATTTGAAAAGCAATGTTAAAACGAAGCAGGATATCAAGACCGAGCAAGAGTTTGCCACAGAACAGGAAAAGTTTTGGGCTGGAGAGTTTGGCGAATCCTACCAACAGCGTAACGAAGGCGAAGGGTGGATTGCGGCCAACACCGCATTCTTCAGCAAGATCTTTTCCTGCTGTGGGCCCGTCAGGTCGGTAACTGAATTGGGGCCAAACATTGGGCTGAATTTGATGGCAATCCGTTCCCTGCTGCCCAGCGTTGAGTTAACCGGCGTTGAGATCAGCGAATCTGCCTGTGAACAGCTTCGAAAAAACGCGCCGGGCGTGAACGTTGTTAACTCTTCAATTTTGGAATGGGAGCCCAAGACCGAGGCGGATTTGGTTTTCACAAAAGGCGTATTGATTCATATCAACCCTGATGAGTTGCCCTCGATCTACGAATTGATGTACCGCGCGTCAAAGCGATATTTGTTGGTCGCTGAGTATTACAATCCTACGCCGCAAATGATTCCCTACCGCGGGCACGATAATCGCTTGTTCAAACGAGATTTCGCTGGCGAGATTCTCGATCAATTTCCCGACGTGCGACTTCGTGATTATGGATTCGCCTGGCGTCGAGACCCAAATTTCCCACAAGATGATCTGACTTGGTTTCTATTGGAAAAAGTCTAGTGTGAGGCAAACTTGAAATTTAGATTAACTGTCTTTGTCACGTTTGAACATTTGTTTAAGAAAACAACAGCGTTTAAACGGAACGGCAAGCTCGAAATTTCACAGGGACGAATTTGATTTCGCTTTAAACCGCGCCGCTTAAATTCGCCAATTCACTGACGATCTGCTCATCAGAAAGCTCGTCAATCGAGAGCGTAGGCATCTCCGGTCGCGGCATCGAATTGGCAGCGTTGGTGTATGTTTTGTCGTAGTAATTCAATACGATCTCAATCGCCCGTTTCACATTCCCTGATCGGACAGACTCGATCGCCTCATCCGCGTGTTGTGGCCCAAGCCGTTTGCGAATTTTTGAAATGGAGATTTCAAGCTCGCTCAAATCAAGGTCGCCGTAATCTTCGATCAAATATCCAACACGATGGGACGGGCTTGAATCTAGAAACACACCAGGCGAATGTCGCAGAAGATTGTGAAATTCATTAGGAACGACAACAGCCCCGATCCGATTGCCTTCGTCTTCAACCCAAATCGGTTTTTCAGGATCCAATAGATCCAGCTCACAAAAAAGCTGGTTTTCAAAATGCTCCGTTGAAGGCTGGATCGGTTGACCTATCCCTCCGAACGCGGAGCCGCGATGGTTTGCCAATCCTTCAAGATCAACGACTTGTTCGCCAGCGTTCTTCAGCAAGTGCAGCACCCGAGTTTTTCCGGCGCCAGTCAAACCACTGATGACTCGAAGATTCCATTTCATCGAAAAGTGCGTTTGCGCAAATTGACGGAACGACTTGTAACCCCCATCTAAAACTCTCGGGTCCATTCCTGCTGTTCGAAGCAGCCATCCTACTGACTGGCTACGCATGCCGCCTCTCCAACAGTGGACCAGCATCGAGCTATCTCCGTCGGCCAACGTTTTAGCCTGGACAACCAAGTCCGCCATTTTTTGCCCCGCGTATTTCAGCCCTCGGAGAACCGCCGCCTCTTTGCCAGAGTTTTTGTAAATAGTACCGACGTCGGCTCGTTGTTCATCGTCGAACAGCGGAAGATTCTTCGCGCCGGGAACGTGACCTTTCGCAAACTCACTGGGCGAACGAACGTCCAAAATGGTTTGCTCTTTCGCAAGGGCCCAAAACTCGATTGCTTCAATGGTTGGGTTGGCAGGTTCGTTAGTCAATTGAATGGGTATTCTGAAGAAGGCTATTTGTGAGGCCGAATTGTATCACGATCGCTAAAAAGTTCGACTTCGCTTTTATCTTGCTGTTGAATTCCGACACGAATTATCCGGTCGGTGCGAGCAATTGTCGATGCAAAGGTTAGCTTGAAGGGTTTTCTCGGCCCAGCTTTCGGTTTTGAAAACCTGATTCGGTCAGTCGAAAACGCAAGACTTTTCTCGAGTGAAAGCTAAATACATCCCACAGCCAAGTCCGGAATTTGGAAAGAACGATTTGTTCAAAACCCAGTTTTTCCATCACACGAATGCTTCCGACGTTGTCCGGGAAAGAGTCGGCTCGAATTACCAACCGTGGGGCAATAGAAAACCTGTGCTGAATCACCATTTCAAGTGCCTTCGTCATAATGCCGTTGCCCCAAAATTCTGGATCAAGGTTCCACGAGAAAGTCATCTTTTTCCTATCGCCAGTCGCAGCGACGTCTCCCACGGTATGACCATCGAAGACTAGGGCGTACCAAGGAAAGTCTACGTCGGGTTGTTCTTCAATAAGATTGGCAACCAATTCAAGGGTCTCCTTGAACGTGCTTTCGGGTGAATACTGAAATGGAATCAGCCTTTCATCCCTACGAATTGAAACCAGCCGTTCGACATCGACCTGAGTCAGAGGGCGTATCTCAAGCCGCCGACCGTCGTCAAAAGTATGGAACAGCGAATTCATCGACACTCGGGAAGTATGTAACAGGATCGATCGCACGACCGTTTGCAAGGCAAATCCAATCGCAACTAAATCTTAATACAAATTCATTCATCAACCCACGATTAAACGCAATGACCACCGTTCAGCCCAATGATAAATTTGCTGATTGAAAATTAACTCAACAACCAAAGTGACCGCACTTGAATTGCTTTTTTGGGGGGGGCCGCACCCATTTGTTTCCGTCGTAGCGGAATCAATGATTGTCCGGATTGTAAGTTTGTAAAACTGTCGGAGAAATTGTTACAACCCGTTTCGTTTAACCAACAAGTTTCAAAATTCCTTCGTGAGATACCGCTGTCTTCATTAACGTCACGTATATTTCTGGGTGGCGATACCGTGCCAGTGGGCACCAAAATCTTACAGCGTGAAATTATGTTCCCCCAAGAAATGTCCTCAATCTTATTCGTTTGCGTCTGGTCAATGGCCAGTGTAGGGGTTGGTTTGGTATGTGGTTTCATAATGGGTCGGCTCTACACGATGGCGAATGAGCCAAAGCGTTTAAAGAAGGACCGGGAAGACACTCTTGGTGCTTTAATGACCTTGATGAGCAGCACTGACAGACTGAACGAAGACGTTGACACTCACAATCAATCTTTGCAATCCGCCCAAGAAGAACTCGAAACGATCGAATCGGAAGAAGAGTTCTGCGAGCTGCAAACCTCATTGATGTCAAACATTGCTCGAGTTGTCGAATCCAACCGAAGACTCGAAAACGACTTGGTTGTGTCGCGATATAAGCTTGAAAACCAAGCCCAAGAACTTGATAGAACACGAAAAGAAGCTCGAACCGACGCACTTTGCGGTGTTGGAAACCGTAAGGCTGTTGACGAAGCCCTGCAATTCATGGTTTCTCGATACCAATCCGAAGCCGCACCGTTTGGCCTGATGTTGATCGACATTGACCACTTCAAACGAATTAACGATACGTTTGGTCACCAAGCAGGCGATGAAGTCCTAACGAGTATTTCAAAAGCACTCAAAGAATGCGTTCGCCCCGAAGACTTCGTTGGACGCCTCGGTGGTGACGAATTCATCATCTTGCTTGAAGGTTTGACGGACGAGAATGCAGAATTGGTTGGAAAACGAATCCGATCTACCGTTGAACTCTACGACTTCAGCATTAATAGCTCAGGTGAGTCAACGGTTGTCACGATGAGTATGGGCCTTGCCGCGGCAGGACCTTCGGACAACGTCGAATCAATTTATGAGCGAGCCGATCAAGCCCTCTATAAGTCGAAGGAACTCGGACGCAACCGATTGTATACGTTGGTCGAAAACCCAATAGTCGAAGAAAAGGGGCCGGTCATTCCGCCAACAACATACGAAGACTTTAAAGCGTCATTCGGTGTTGTCGACTCAAATAGTTAGGCATCATAGTTGACGCCTAATCCCAAAGACTGGATCTGTCGTGATTGACGTCAAAGATTTCTGCAAAGCTTATGACAACGATGCAATCGCTGTTGATCGACTTTCCTTTTCCCTTCTTCCGGGGCAGGTTCTCGGTTTGGTGGGGAGAAACGGTGCCGGCAAAACAACGACGCTACGTGCGTTGACCGGTATCATTCCCAGCAGCGGTGGCACTTTGAGTGTTGGCGGATTTGAGATCAATCGCGATCCACTCCAAGTAAAAAAAATGACGGCCTACGTGCCGGACGATCCTCAGTTGTTTGGAGATTTGACGGTATTGCAACACCTTCAATTTCAAGCCAGTGTTTACGGAATTAGAAAACCTGGCTCTGAGATCACTCGGTTGCTGGAAATGTTTGAGCTCGAAACCAAGCGAAATTCTGCGGCTTCATCCCTGTCACGGGGCATGCGTCAAAAGCTTGCGATTTGTTGTGCCTATTTGCAAAACCCTAAAGCCCTGTTGCTGGACGAACCGATGACAGGGCTCGACCCGCAAGCGATTCGCGTCCTAAAACAATCTGTCATTCAACAAGCCGACGCGGGAGTTGCGGTCGTTATCAGCTCGCATCTTTTGGCGATGGTAGAGGACATTTGCACCCACGTGTTAGTTCTCAATTCTGGCAATCGAAAATTCTTTGGAACACTAGAAGAGCTTCGAGAGAAGTTTAGCACCGGCGACGGTCATGACGACTCAGGCTCGTTAGAGCACGCGTTTTTCTCGGCACTATCGCAGGTTGAAACCGCTGTCGGAGAAGAGCTTCATCCGGGGCAACCGTCTAGTGCCGATTCTGGAGCATCCATTCCTGCGGATATTTTGAATTCTTCAAATTCGACGAATACAACCCAAACGACCAATTGAAAGCGAGTTGGATATGAACTTCGCTTTTGAGAAAATTTACCACCCAGCAACGTCGGACCTGCTGCGAAATCAGTCGCGAGCAAAATTAGCAAGAATTACTTCTGCGTTTCGCAATCCACGGCGACAACTACTATCTATCGTTGCGGTTCTACTTGGCATGGTCTGGGTCAGCCAAGCGTTGGTGACAGTTTTCTTTAGGCAGTCTGCTGATCCGGAGAAGCTCGCTCAGTGGATTCCGCTGGGGCTTTTTGCTTACTCTGTATGGCACCTAATAAAGATCGTTGGTCGCAAGCCAGTTGAGCCGTTCGAATGGACGGGAGCGGAGAAAGAGTTTTTACTCGCAGCACCAATCACGCGTCCGCAACTGATAACGTTTCGTTTGATTGCGATTGTTCAATCGGCGGTCTTAAAGGCTGCATGTTTTTCGGTGATGATGATCCCAGACCTCAATTTTTGGGTCGCTGGATTTGTCGGGATGCTGCTTGGATTGATTTTTGTTGATCTGTTCCGAGTTTGTTGCGAGTTGATGTTTTACTCACTTACCAAGCGATTTCAAATACTTTGCCGAGTACTAGTTCTTGGAACTGTAGCTTCAGTTGCAATTTGGGGTTTGACGTTGACTTTGAGTGGCCCGACAGCAAGAGCCGATATCTCTTCGCCTGGTTCCATTATCTTTTTCAAAAACTTTGCTGCAGAGTTGACTGGTTTGATGAGTACGACCATCGGCGGGATCGTCCAGTTGCCATTTCAACCATTCGCGGCAGTCATACTTACTGAGAATGTGACGACTCAAGTCATCGGATTTGCAGGAGTGGCAGTTTCACTTGTGGCGTTGGGCTCGATTGTTGTTTATCAATTGGATCGCTGGATGCTCGCGTGTGTTCAGGCTAAGGAATTAAGGAGTTTCTCAGTAGGCAAATCCAAATCGAAGAATGCAGAACTTGCCAACCCCCGGAATCAGTTTCGGGAAGTGCGTGTGCCGTTTCAAATCAAAGGAATCGGAAGCATCGCTTGGCGACAAATGCTCGGAGCCTACCACTACCGAATGTCGTTGGTTTTCAGTCTCGGTGTCCCGACGTTGCTTTGCTGCATTCCTTTGTTTGCAAAACATGCTCCGTTTCCAATGCTGCTGAATATTGTCGGGGCTGCGGTTTTCTATTCATTTCTGCTTTTGCCGGCAGCGTTGATGTTGGATTTTCGACGAGACGTGGACCGAATGACTGTACTTAAATCGCTTCCAATCAGTCCGCTCGCGTTGACTCTCGGGCAGCTCGCCGTTCCCGTTTTCTTTTGCTCATTGTTTCAATGGATTGTGCTGACGATCGCAACTTTTTCCGGATCAGTGATCGGATGGCAGGCACTGTTTGCGGCAGTGTTAATGATTCCAGTGAACGGATTGATTCTCGCAATCGAAAATTACGTGTTTCTCCTTTCACCCTATCGCAAAAATCAAGAAGGCATCGATGTGTTCTTGAGGACGATCCTGACGTTCACGGGTAAAGGTCTGTTGTTCGCATTCGCATTGGCGATCGCATTAGGCTGGGCATTTGCATCCAAAGGAATCGTTGAGTCTCTTGGAGGAGCCACTGCAATGAAGGGGTTGCTTTTCGGTGGCGGGCTATGGACCTTCACGTGCATGGTGACCGGTGTATTGATTCTTGCGATAGCGAAGCGATTCGAGCGTTTCGATCCCAGCCAAGATGGGGTGATGGCAAACTAAAGGTTTGTCGTTGCTTGATGGCGGCATGCATAATTCGTGTTCATTGCAAGCCTGCTGATCGCTAGGACGGATCATTAGATGATCCAGTTCCGCAGTGGACTATCGTTTGAAAAAGCAGCCCGTCATTTAATCGTGACTTACGAACCGCTATGTACGAGAAACGCTTAAACCAAAACGCACACGTACATGGGGATTGCGGAAACAAAAAAAAGCGTTGGCCTCAAAATTTGAAAGACCAACGCTTCTTCTTGTATCCTGGCACTGGGATAGCAAGCCATCCCAGTGCACAGTTCAAGCTCAGCCGTGAGCACTTGTTGTAACGGTTGACCCAGAAACCATGTTACATCAAGCAAATATGCTCTTCCCCCAGGAGGGAGGGTGGTGCAAGATTCCCGCGTTTCCGGCACCGACAGCTAAACTCGAAAGGTGTTTTGTCCAAAGTGAATTTTTGCTGTGATCAGCAAACTCGCTTTGATTGTTTTTCCTTGAGGGATACGTGTACGGAACCTGACGAGCTGTCGCAAGGTAGATTGGAAAGAAAAGTAGAAATAGTATTTTGGCGATAGCAAACAGCTGGCAAAATTAGCGTGCTGAAACTGAAAACGCCCGGTAAAACACCCACTGACGGTGGTTTATCGAAATTGCCAGCAGGGAAGATTTTTCACCGTTGGCCAATCGCCAGCACTTCTGCGGGTTATCCCTACTCAGCAAAGGCAAATTGGCGGGATCGAGCATTGGGTCGAATCGACTGGAGCGATTAAGCACAGAACCCGTGTGGCAAAATTGAGTTTTTACGGGCACTTTCCCTGCACTTGTCAAACGTGAGCTACGTTTGTGGGAACGTCATAAGTTTGTTTTGATAGACGTCCTTCCTTTAAGCCCAAACCTTGAACCATGCACACCATTAATATCACCCGAGCACCAAACTTCTTTCAACGCATAGCAACTCTTTTGATTGGGTTCTCAATCGTAGCGTTCCTATTGTCTACTGTTGCTGATGCTCAAATTGATGGATTCACGGAACCGTTTCGAAGCATTGAGCTTTCCAGCGACGAAACCGGATCCATTGCGACGCTTGCCGTAGAAGAAGGGCAAAGTATCGCAAAAGATGAAGTCGTAGCCAAACTCGACGGCCGCGTTCAGGAACTCCAACTGGAGATTGCAACTCGTTTGGCTGAAACGAAAAGCCAATTGATTGCTGCTGAGCACACACTGAAAAAGCGTCAGGCAATTCTCAACCGATTGAAGGAACTGAACGGGAAAGGCCACGCCAGCCCAAGCGAGTTGATTCGCGCCGAAATGGAGCTTTCAATTGCCGAAGCAAAAGTTCTATCTGCCAAAGAAGAACAAGCCGTCCGTGCCATCGAGCGTCGACGTGCAGAAGTTCAATTCATCCGTCGCACGATTGTTTCACCGTTCGCTGGAGTCGTTTCAAAAATCCATCGCCGCGAAGGCGAGTTTCTGTCTCCGCTTCATCCTGAAGTTGTCACTATCATCCAAGTCGATCGTCTGTTCGCAACGTTCGCCGTACCTAGCTCACAAATCGAAACTTTCGAGATAGGAAAAGAATTCAATCTTGAGATGGACAGCGGTCAAACAGTCACGGGGCGAGTACACCGAATTGGCGTTCAAACGGATGCTCAAAGTGGAACGATCGAAGTCAAACTGGTTATCGACAATCCAATGTTGGAACTTCGAAGCGGCGAAATCTGCACACTGAACATCTAGAAATCTCTTTACCTCTTTTTCTACGCAACAGACGATCAAGCTTCAACGCTTTATTTTGGTCTGATTGAATCGAAAGTTTATCGGACGAATCAAACATGCCATTTACTCCCACAAATCTGGAGCACGACCGAATTCAGGTTCAGGTCGTGAACCCAGTTGATCGAAGTGACCGTCAGCGACCAGGCTATCAACTGAGCGATCAACGCCTGGTTCAGCATCTTGAAACAGCTGTCTCCATTAGCGAGACGATCGATGTTTTACTCGTCAACCTTGCAAGAATCGTCACCGATCAAAGCGACTGCCTTGCACTTTGGGCATGCCAAGCCAAACCCGCTGACCCGCAAGCCCCCGAGGGCAGTGAGAGCAATGACAAAACTGCGTTTGGCTCGCCCCATTTGCTAACCAAGGCGACCCAACCCGAAGGCGAATCGCTTTGGGAATTTATGGAAGGCCAAGCCCGAGAGATGATCAATCGCGTCGTTGAGACAAAAGCGATTTGTACTTCATCATCGCCAACACACGAAAACACAGAACTGATTGTGGTACCGATTACCGAGCAAATCGCCGGAGAAGCGGTGCCACTTGTTCTCGTTGGTTGCTTTTCAAATGCATCGCAGTCGACGCTTAGGCAGCAGTGGATCATGGGGTTCATCGCCCAATCGGTCGGTCGCTGGTTTCAGTGCCGGAACGTTCGGAATCACGAACACAAGTCTAAAAGCCTGAACGACACGATCGGTTTGGTTCATACATTGGATCAAACGATGACCATTCCGCAGGCCGCATTGGTGATCGTAAATCATCTTCGCCGCCTTTGTGATGCTCAGCAAGTCGCCCTTAGTTTTTGTGAGCATGGAAAAACGGGAACGCTAAAGGCAATTTCGGATGTCGAACAAGTTAACCTGAACTCGGATGCAAACAAAGTTGTTGCCAACGCATGCGATCAGGCCATCATCTCAGGTCAAGCACTTTGCTACCCATCCAACACCGGAGAAAACACACCAGCGCCGTTGGCGTTGGAAAAATACTGTACCACCCACGGCTTGCAAGCCAGCGTCGAGATTCCATTACAGGACGAACAAGACAATCGCA
>JBGCDK010000025.1:0-15839 GCA_045105295.1 Mariniblastus sp. | reverse complement strand
TTAACCCTGGTGGGTACGCTATCCTGATCACCTACCTAACATCCTCGGTCGCAATGCCTGAAATGTTAGAGCCGGAGGTAAACATGGGCGGGTTGATGAAGATGGTTGTCGAGGGAAATCACTTTCACGGCTTGCACCCGCAGCTGATTCAAGAAACGTGCAATCAAAACAAAGTTACCGAGAAACCAATTGGCGTTCGTGTTAGCGATCCATGGATTTGGGATTCACAGGAAATTCAGTATCTTTGCCTTGCGTATCGAATTCGCAAACAGTACCCGGCTGGTGGTTTGGCAAAATAACAATGTGATGCACACAAAGCCTGTCTTGCGCGTGTTTTAGAAATAGAAGATCAATCGTCGGCTCGGTGATCTTTAACGTTATGCCGCTTTGATCAGGCCAACCTTTTTGGTGGCGAAATTGACCACCAACCGAAGATCATCCATTAGTGCAGTGCCCAATAATGGAAACCGACCTTCATTTTCAATGACCTGAGTTGCAATCTTTTCGCCGAACCAGTCCCAATAGCAGACGTAGGTTTGCACTGCTACTTTCGAGCCATCAGCGAGGATCGGCTCCGTTTCAACCAGGGTGTCGAGGCCGAGTTCCTTGATCAGGTCGACGAAAAAACAAAATGGCCATCAAATGCGGTGTCTATTTTGGCTTCAACTGTCTCAGCACTGGCGCGGAGGCTGGAACGAACCTCTACGCACATCAGTGCCCGCTTTTGATCATCTAAATGGCCATTCATAGACTGGCTGATCCGATATGCACCCTTGCATCTGAACCAATTTTTATCACGAACGACATCTTCTCAGGAGTCTTTGTCTTTGCCTCCATGGCAGCGTCTATAAACGTTTCACCAACATAATACTGTCGTGAGTCTGGCTCGATCGCGATAAATTTACCTAGATTCTCAGTCTCCATTTGAATCCGATAATCGGACTCGTATACTGCTTTAGCCGCTTCTGCAACTAACATGACTTGTCTCCCTTGTTAAATTGGGTAGGCGCATCGCTCATAAATTGTAGCAAGTAACGAAGAGGCCGGAATGTCGTCTCTGTGCTTCATAATACGCGACATAACAAAAAGATGCACGCGAAGCCGGACTTGCGCGTGTTGTTGAAAATGAGTGATATCGTTCCGGCTCGGTGATCATGACCGTTATGCCGCTAAAACAATTACCAAATCAAATAAAATGCTCGAACCTGAGACCAAAGCAGAAATCGCGTTGATGGTACGGTCAGGGTTCTATTCCCGAGATCGACTCTTCGAAATATTCACCGAAGAATCGTACGCCCCAGATGAACTCGCACCCGGAGAGGTGTCAACCGAATTGGATGCTCAGTTCGCTCAGTACGATCAGGAGAAACAATCCTACCCGGGAACCACAGATTGCGACCGACTCGACGACGCGTTCAGATTGATGAATGAACGCGGTGTGGTCGCCATCCAGAACGCTGGCTATACGCAGAGTGACGGTTTTGAAGATGTTGGCGAAGCTTACAACCAACATCCTAACAAAGAAACAGTTTTAGGTTACTGCTTCTACCACGGGCAGGATCTTGAGCGCGCGGTCAGTGGCGACGGGCTGTTCTTCGCATTTGGCCCGGTCAATCCTGCTGATGAACAAACAGTCGGTGTCGATGTGGGGAATATCGTTCGTAATGCGCTTGAAAATAGTGGCTTGTCGGTTGAATGGGATGGAACATTTGAATACCGCCTCAGAGTTCCTAAACTAAACTGGCAAAAACGTTAGGCAACAATTTGTGTCCTAACAATGTGATGCGCGCGAAGCCGGACTAGCGCGTGGTTTAGAAAATGGAAAATCGCTCGTTCCGGCTCGGTGATCGTAACCGTTATGAGACTAAGAATTGAAATGAGTGAAAAAACTTACATGCTCGAATCGCTCGACGAATCTTCTCGTCGGGTCGCAGTATTCGAGGACGACGGCACTTCTGCTTGGCTTTACTTGTCTGGAGCAAACGATCGAAAACCGATTTCGGACGTTTGGGTTCACAATCGCATTATCGCGCCACCTACATCTGACGTACAGAACTATCGCGGCGGTCCTCCGCCTGCCGCAATCGGATTTACGGATGATTCAACTATCTGCGACGATCCAAATGCTCACGAATGGACGTTTACTTGGCGCGACGATGGAGACGCTGTTGCTTTGCATCGTGACGGCACACCCTTAGCGATGATAATCGCAACTGATCGCATGGGTTGGTCGAGGAATTTGAAACGTGACGGGCCATGGGGTAAGGTGTGGGATGAAAACCTTTACGCTAAAATCGGTTAAAGCGTCGGATAACAATGTGATGCACATAATTCGGGGCTTCCGTGCGGATTTTCTGCTTGCAAGATCAACCGTCCCGGCTCGGTGATCACGGACGTTATCCATCCTTGCTAGACTCCGGGCAAATCTTTGCCGCCAATAAACGAGTTCGGATCGCGAACGCCCAACCGCTGGCTTAGGTAGCATGGCGTCTGGCTTGTGTTGGCGGAGCACATACCGGAGGCCTACCGCACGGATTTCCCAGGCGGCCCAATTCGAAAATTGCACAAAAACCACCGCTTTTTCGGTTGTGCTATTACACCGCTCCCAATTACCTTGGCGGTTTATCTCCAAGTCTTCGTTCCAATAGTAAAGCGGTCGACTCATGTTCGAAAAGCAACCAAGGGTTCGCAGAAGAAACGCCGTTTCCTATCATTCCAATTACGAACAGCTTGAACAGAGAGCCATGCTCGCTGGCAACGTGCTGATCAATGCAGGAGGTGGTGAGAACCTTTACATTCGTGGGGATTCAGCAGGCAACCAGATTGAAATCATTGGAAACTTCTCGGTCGACAATGACATTCATATCAGAGGGCTCAACGGTACCACTCTAAATGGCAAATCTGATCCGATTATTCTCCAGGCCCGGAATGGTGGTGGGAATTTTGGTGACCCTTGGGTTGCAACTGAACTTGGCTTGCGCACCAATCTTGGGAAAGGCGACGACTCTTTGTTGGTGTCGGGAATACGATTCGATTCCGAGTCTATTATTTACGGATCAGCTGGTGATGACTCCATAAGTTTGAATCGCGTTGATTTTCCAAACGACTTGACCATCCAGACATTTACCGGCGATGATTCGATTGGGATCTCAACCTCGACGATTTATGGGGATACGAGAATATTCTCGCTTGATGGAAACGACACGATTGGATTTGAATCAACCGTCTTTTGGGGCTCAATCCTTGCCGTGACCGGAAACGACGATGACACAGTCCTCGCGGATCGCGGCTCTCAGAGTGAAACACTGATCCTTACCCAAGCGGGCAATGACTTTGTCTCCTTGCGGGACCCCGCCGCAAGTGGGGCGTTCCGAACATTCCTTGGTGATGGCAACGACACTCTTGTTGGAACATCTCCATTTGCAAACCTTAATCCTGTCGTCCTTTCCGGGCAAAAGGGATTCGACAGTGTTGATGTCTCAGTTAGCGACGATCCCAATGAAAAAACTTCGGTTCGCGCCTTTGAGCAAAACAATGTCGAAGATGGTTTGGCAAAAACTGAGCTGGTTTGCAACGACTTGATTCAACGGCAGATTTTGCTGGTATCGACATCCGACGCAATCGCAGCCATTCCTGCTCTGTCAGTGTGTTCCCAGGCCGTCGACAGGCTGAGCACAGCCGACGTTGACTATGGCCGACTGCTTGACAGCACGAAGGCGACATTCGTGCCCACCGATGCCGCGTTTGCTGCACTAGCCCCAGGAACGTTAGATTCCTTATCGGACGGCGATCTACGTGAACTGCTGGATTATCATCGAGCAAGCGATACGAATGACTCAGAGCTGTTCGAACGGGATTTGTTTGAAACCGACAAAGTGACAACACTTTTGAACGAGTCTCAGCTTGACGGAATCCTGGGCGAGGCGTTTTCAGTTGAAGTCACATCCAATGGTGTTGTCCTCAACGGAGATACCAAACTAGTGATCAAGAACTTTCGCACCAATCGGCCAGGTTCGGTGCTTCACGTAATTGACGCAGTGCTGATTCCACCCAGTTAACGCTTACGCAATAGCGTTACACCATCGCAGATCGGCAGGCTGATATTGAATGGCGATTTGTGTCCAGGTTTTCTGGCGTTGTTTTGCTCTCGTTGAGCTTCTGGTCCTGCATGCTGGAATATGCGATGATTACAAAACGTTACACGCGAACCCGGACCTGTGCGTGTTTTTGAAATTGAATGACCTTGTCCCAGCTCGGTGATCGTAACCGTTATCCAGGGAACTAATGACCTTGACCAAGGCGGATCACGCGGCGTTCTCAATGGCGATCGAATCTGGTGATTATCACGCAGCAGAATCGCTGATCGGGAAACATCCGGAGCTTGTCAGTCATGGAAGCTGGACACCGCCACCGATCCATTGTGCTGTCCTTTGGAATCAACCAAGGATTGCCGAGCTGCTGTTGGACAACGGCGCTGATTTAGAGATGCTCGATCCCTACCGGCAAACAACGCCACTGCGTTATGCGATCATGTACGGCGTAACGGACTTGATTCCGGTTTTGCTATCCCGTGGCGCGAACGCCGGCCCAATTATAGAAAATGGGGCAACGGCACTGCAACTCGCCAGGGGCGCTGCAAACGGAGCCTATGAAGAGTACGAAGATCTACCCTCTCGTGAGGAATATGAAAAAGTCGTCGCATTGCTGTGTCAGTACGGTCTAACGACGTGACGCGTTGGCGACACTCAGCAAGTTTGCGTCCGCGCTGACGGCCGTTCAAAGTGGACAATCAACCATAGATCAGTACTATAAGGAAGTGATGCGAGCGGAGTCCCACTTGCCGGAGCTGACACCAATCAGGTGCGGCGGTAGGCGCATTTTAGTGCGGTGGAGATTGGTGAAGGGTTTTAATTCATCTGGAGCCTCGCCTCGAGAAAGGGATTTACTAAAGTTCGGAGAGTGGTTGGCGGATTTCTGAATTGGCTAGATCTACAATTGGTGCAACGACGGAATTGGTAAGAGTTGTCTAGGGATATCATGGTTGGGTTTTGATGCAGAAATGGTACAACCCTGATTGGATCGGAGTTGTACCGCTTGACGGCCATAAATTGGAAAACGCGCAAAGCTGGACTTGTGCGTGTTTTCAATAAAGCGATTCCGTTCCGGCTTTGGTAATCTCAATCGTTGTCCGGCTCGGATCTGATTTCGTTTGGACCGACAACGTCTAACTTTTTCGGAAATTGTTCTGGTGTCAAAGCCTATTCAAGTACTCTAGTATCGCCGCCTACCGAAGTCAGAACAGGCGAAGATCGACTTACTTCTCGAGGCCGGGTTTTCCGTAGCAACCGTTTCATGTGAGACCTCGGCGGCACTCAGGTTCGCGTGGCTTTCTTTGGTCGAATCAAGCTGAGCATTTTAATGTTGCGAAAATCATAGTTTGTGGTTGCGTTGGCCCCACGCTCGTTTCGCACCTTACCGCATTTTCTGAATTGCACATGCTGCAGATCCATGAGCCTGAAGTCGTCGCCGAAATTGGTGGGCGTCTTCCAAAGTGAAAAATACTCGGCCAATGATGGGGGTGGGGGCAAGAAAATTACACGGGAAACAGCTGTTGCAAAAAAACTGAAATAGTAGATACCTAAAGATACCGGCACTCCAGAACAAGTGGTGAGATCATAAAACGTTGCATTCGGAGCCAGGGAACGCGCGGCTTTCGATTGGTAGTTCGTTCTTTGCGGCTTGGTGCGCAAAGGCGTTCTCCCGCTGGAACCAAATTAGAGTCTTTATCTTTGGCAGTTCGCACGATGTACAAAGAACGTAACTTTGTTGATGCTATTACTAATGGCGATGACAGTCAGTTAATGACATTACTTCATTCGTTCGTTGACGGTGAACCGCTCGCAGCGACGCTTTCAGACCCCCAGCCAACCAATCACTCCATTGGTCATGGAATGACACTGCTGCAGCTCGCATCAATTCGAGAGCGAAAAAGTGGCAATCCCGCAAAGGTGCTGATTGACTACGGAGCCGAGGTCGATCTGCATTCCGCGTGCGGACTCGGAGCGATCAGTAGAATCGAAAACATTTTGGCTAATCGCCCCTAAGAACTAAGCAAACAAGTCGATACATACTTCCCTCTGCAATTCGCAATAACTGCCGGGCGACCAGAAGTTATTCACTGTTTGGCAAAGCACGGCGATGATGTAAATCGAGACCTGCGTAAAGTTGCCTACTTTGGATGGGAGGATAGTGCGTCTGGTCAAAACTACGTTCCATGGAAACCAATTCATATGGCTTCGCTTTGGGGATTCGACTCTGCTCGAGTACCGGTCGCACAGGCACTAGCTTTGGCGGGGGCCAATCTGAGTTCACTTTCACCGCTAGACGGATTCCGCCCAATTCATTTGTGTTCAATGTCCAACCGCGTGGACATGATCAGGTTTCTGGTTTCAGAGGGCGTCGATATTGATAGTCGCACGGAAAAGTGCACGGCAATCGAATTGCCCAACGAAAATGGTCCTCTGGATGGCTATGGGTGCACGGCTCTTATGGTTGCGGCGGCCGGGGGTTTTCCAGAAGCAGCAAGTTGCCTCCTTGAATTAGGTGCTGACCCAAATGCCATTAGTGAACGGGGATATAGTGCCATGGACTTTGCCAACAAACGATTTTGGAATGGCCAGCCTTACGAAGCCGTCATTGGTATACTTGCTGACGCTTGAATTCGCGGTTTTCGATGTGATCAATGCGAAGTTGGGTTTAAGCGGGTTTGCGTGTGTTAAAAATGAACGATCTCGTTTTGCCTCGGTAAACGCAATCATAGACTGTTATATTTACAACTAACTCATTAGGGAAATTGCTCATGATTCGATGTGTGATATTAGCAGTCAGTTCATTGCTGGCATTGTCCGCGGCGGTTGTCGCTCAAGAGACTCGACAGGTTTTTGAGGTTGAAATTGACGCGAGCGTTGACGACATCTGGAATGCATTCACAACAACTGAGGCGCTCCAGTCATGGGTCGCGCCTCTTGCAGATATTGACTTTAGGGTGGGCGGCAGATGTCGGGCAAACTACGACAGCGAAGGCAAACTTGGTGATGCGAAGACAATTGAGAACACGATCCTATGCTATGACCCCAAACGCATGATCTCGTTAAAAGCGACCGGTTTTCCAGAAGGTTTTGAATTTGAGGAAGCTGCAAAAGATACGTGGTCGATCTTTTACTTCACCCCGGTTTCGGATGCAAAAACGAAAATCACCATCGTTGGGCTTGGGTACAATGACTCGGAACAATCGCAAAAAATGCTCACTTTTTTTAAACCTGCCAACAAGTATTCCATGGACCAATTGAGTGCTGCCATGAAAAAACGAAATGCTCCGAAAAAAAAGTAGCAATTTTCCTTATTTATAACAAAGAGATACGCAAAACTCGACAACCCTTTTCCGTTATGCTTGCAGGACCAATTCCCATTTCTACTGTGTGGCAGTTTCTTCTCGACTCGCTCAGTTTTTGATAAAAGGGCTAGGGGCGTTTAGAGGCAGCCACTGTTCTTGTGCTATTTCCATGAAAAGTTAGTTCAGTTAGCATCCCAAACTTGAATTAAGTGTCACTCCCAGATTGATGGTCTCTAGTATCAATAGTTTCAACCTCTCGCGATTCGCAGTTGCCTTCATTTGGCTTTATCACGGATTAATTCCAAAGCTGCTGTTTTCTCACCCAACCGAATTGGAGTTAGTAGTCAAAGGGCCGACTTTGGGGACACCTGAAATGACTGTGTTCGTTGCCGGTGTCTTGGAGGTTGCAATTGGTTTAACAGTGATTGTTTTCTGGCGAGCGAAATGGCCCATCTACCTGTCGCTGGTCGGATTCGCAATGCTATTGATCGGCGCGTTTGCCTTATCGCCCGAGCATGCGACTCACGCGTTTAATCCAGTCTCGCTGACAGTTTCTGCCATAATTTTTTGTCTTATTCAGTTGGTCGAATCGTACGATGATAAAGAAATTGGCAGGTCAGAAAGATCCAGCTCGACCTCGTAGGTCACACAGACTAGAAGCCGAAGTCGCTACACTGTGTAAGCCTCTGGGATCAATCCGGAACGCTCGCTTGATTGCGGACCCGATATTGAGAATTTTTATCTGGATTTGATCAAAATGGCGTTCTCGATTCCAGTGCTGTGAATGCCGGCGAAAGTCTGGATGTTCGCGCGAAATAGAAAGCCGCTTGGCCAGCAAAGAAAATGGTTTGTGGGACTCTTCCATGATCACTAATTCTGCGAAAGACATGCCTCTCATTCTTCTTGCGCCAGGAGAAAAGACTTGCTCGCTTTCACGAGGTCGCTCTACCTTTCGTAGTGCTCATGCAACGCTCTATTGGTTTTGGTAGGATAAAGCTTAGCAATCAAATCCAATCAATAGAAATAGATGTCCGATCCAAAGATGCTTAAACCCAACAATTTCTTTATCGAAGTCTCTGGTGCTGGAATCCCAGAGGTCGACGGTTTATTCGTTCCATCGACGGCTCCTCCAAGTGAATCTGAATCGGGAACAGTTTCAAGTATTGGCTATTGGAACGGGAAAATGGCTTGGGATCGCGCGGACGGAAAGTGCGAAAGAAGCCCCTCTCTGTCGTACTCCAATACATATAAGTCGTGGCGAATCGCTCGGCTTGATGGCCACTTGGCGTACGATTTCACTTGTGAGGAAGACATGCCTCCGACGGATCGCGCGTGGCACGTCTATAAGAAAGGAGTTGCTCCTGCGCCTCAGGTTACGATTCACCATTTCGACCCTCGCCTTCCCTGCCCTGACCCCAATGTTGTGTTTGTGCTTGGTGGTCCGGGGGCTGGTAAAGGAACCATGTGTGAACTTGCTGAATCACAGCTTGGTTGGATCCATTTGTCGACCGGAGAGTTGCTTCGTGGTGAGTTGGAGTCTGGAGGGCCCGCTGCAGCGTCGCTTGAGGACTACATTTCAGCAGGAAAATTGGTTCCGGGCGAAATGGTTGTCAATCTTTTAAAGGACGCGATGGAAAAGAAGACCCGAACAACGGGCAAGAATAATTTTCTGCTCGATGGGTTTCCTCGCTCGTTGGATAACTTGGATGAGTGGCTGAAGGTGTTTGGTAGTGAAACTGAACTGCCGAAAATGCTGTACTTGGAGTGCCCTTATGATGTGCTTGAAAAACGAATTATGGGACGCTCGAAATTCACGGGACGGAGTGACGACAATAGAGAAAGCCTCAAACTTCGTTTTGATACGTTTAAAGAAGAAACGTTGCCAACGGTCGAACTTTTCAAAAGCAAAAATAAATGTGTTGAGATTGACACCAGCCAAGATCGCCAAGCAGTCTACGACTCGGTTGCGAGCCACCTTGCTGAGTTTACTGATGAAGCCGCGGCCGCCCGACCGTTGACTGAACGAGCTGAAATGCTGCTTGGGTTGCGACCGTTTCCCAAGACTTAATTTTTTTCGTTTGTTGACCATTGGCTGGGAACGTTTCCTGCGCAAGTTTGTCGAAACAAATAGGGAGTTTCTTTTTGATGGCGGCAGAATGGACTGGTATATTCAACGGAAAATTAACCAAGGTTGGGGGCAATCCAGTGGTAGCATCATTTTCAAAACATCCAAATAGCATTGCTAGAGGCTTTTTTCACTCGCGGCGTTTGGCGTTTACGTTGGTTGAACTTCTGGTCGTTATTGCGATCATCGGAATTTTGATCGGAATCCTTTTGCCTGCTGTCCAGATGGTGCGAGAGTCCGCGCGTCGAACTCAATGTTTGAATCATCTCAAGCAGCAAGGGTTGGCGATGCTCAGCTATGAAACTGCCCACAAAGAACTACCGCCAGGATACACTTGGCCTTCGCAGGCACTTTGGTCGGCTTACATCTTGCCGCATCTTGATCAGCAAGTGATCTTTGAAGATCTCGAACTTCAAAACGGTTGGACGGTTGAAGGAACGACTAACTACGAAGCGTGTACGTTTTATCTAGGCGTGTTTCAATGTCCCTCGTCGAATGTTCCCACGCACATCTCCGGTGGGCAAGGGATTGAGGGACGTGTTCCGTGTACTTATATCGCTTGCGGAAGTGGCACCAACAATCGAGAAAGCGGTGCAAAGCCGTACGTTGGTGACCCTGACCCAAAACTCTCTGACGGACTCTTTTATCAAGACAGCTCCACAAAATTGTCAGATATCCGCGACGGTCAATCAACAACCATCATGCTTGGAGAGTCGTTGTTTTCGTTTACCACGTTCGGACAAGACTACGCGGACAGCCCGGAAATACCTGACCACTGGTACATTGGATCTGATCATTTAGGTGGACAAAATCCAGGCGATAACTCCACTGACATCTCTGAGTGCTTGGGGTCATCCGCGTGCCCATTGAATTCTTTCAATATCGAATCAGCTCCGATCAACGACAAAGAACTTGGTTACAGCAGTTTCCATCCTGGTGTTGCTCAATTGAGTTTTGCTGATGGGCACACTGATACTGTATCAGACTCGATTGAGTTGCATGTTTTAATGACGCTAGGGACCCGCCGAGGTGGCGAGTCCGTCGGCGATTTTTGAGCGAGTTGAAGTAAGTGGGGTTGGTTTGCGTATTTCAATCATTCATATGATCGTGTTCACCGGGTTCGTCGCGCTTCAATTAAGATCTCTTCAGCTTCGCAATGTTGGGTTAATCATTATGGCGATCGCGGTTCCGGTAGCTTTGTTCGTGATGATTGTATCAGCGTTCACCAGTCAATCACGCGAAGGAATGCTTGTTGTCGACGAAAACGAGTGCTTTCGTTTTTTTAGGCGAGTTCTCTTTTGGTCGGTGATGAATTTTGCTGTTTTAGCGATTCTAAATATTCTCAAGTTCAACTGGTGAAATTGAACGATATTGAAACAGTGAATATCAACCGAGATTGAATTGGATTATTTTGCTTTTTATGTCAAAATGAAGTAAATCAATATCCTTGAAATTGGGTTGCCGCAAATTGTTTCGCTTTGAAAAATACATCGCCTTTACTGTCTTGGTATTTGTCCTCGGTTCAACGGGAGGGCTAGGAATTTCCAACGGGTGTCTGGGGCAAGATTCATCAGATAGAGCAGCGATTGATTCCAGTGATGTGAATCAAAAAGTTCGGTCTCTGTTGTCGAATAAATGTTTCGCGTGCCACGGCCCAGACGAGGAAGCCAGAGAATCTGGATTGCGACTTGATACCCGCGAAGGTGCGATCGAGTCCGCAATTGATCTCGACGACCCGAGCGAAAGCGAAATTCTCGAGAGGATCAAGAGTGACGATCCTGACATGTTGATGCCACCTCCAAAACACGGCACGCCGCTCACGATTACTGAGCGAGAAATGCTGCTGACCTGGATCGAAAATGGGGCACCCTACGCTCGGCATTGGTCGTACATGAAACCAACAAAAACTGCGGTTCCAAGCACCGTCGTCGCAAAAAATTCAAATGAAATTGACCAGTTTGTCCAAGCCCGTTTGGCTAGTTCAAACTTGACTCCGGCTCTACCCGCCGACAAAGCAACCTTGATCCGCCGGCTGGCGCTTGATCTCACTGGTCTGCCGCCGACGATGGAAGAGTTAGAAAGTTTCACTAACGACAACTCTAATGAAGCCTATGAAAAAGTTGTCGATCAATATCTCGCTCGACCTGCTTATGGAGAGCGATGGGCGTCAGTTTGGCTAGATTTGGCCCGCTACGCAGATTCAGCTGGGTTTGCGGAAGATCGAAAACGGACGATTTGGGCATACCGCGATTACGTCATCCGGTCGTTCAATGAAAACAAATCGTTTGAGGAATTTACGATAGAGCAAATTGCGGGTGATCTTTTACCTTCACCGACAAGGCAACAAAAAATTGCAACCGCGTTTCATCGCAACACTTTGACGAACAGCGAAGGCGGAACCAGCGACGAAGAATTTCACAGCGCTGCGGTCGTTGATCGAGTCAATACGACGATGGCGGTTTGGATGGGAACGACGATTGCCTGCGCCCAGTGTCACACGCACAAATACGATCCCATCACGCAAGTTGAATACTTCCAACTGTATGATTTTTTCAATCAGACTGCTGACTACGATCGGCCAAACGAAACACCTGTGTTGGAAATCTTTAATGATGAGGTGATCGAAAAACGGCGATCGTTGGAAGATGAGATCGCAGCAAAGAAGTTAGAGCTTGCATCGGAACCCAATAAAGATACGGTGGCCAGATGGTTTTCGGATCTTAAATCTAAGTCTGCTCAAGCAGAACCAAGCGCCGCAGAAGGTCAATTTGTCCGCATTGAATTGCCGGGGAAGGGAAAGATCCTTTCGCTGGCTGAGGTCAAAGTTTCCATCGATGTGAATGGAGTACTGACGAATGTCGCGGGTAAAGGAAAGCCATCACAATCCTCAACAGGGTTTGGCGGACTTGCGGAATTAGCGATTGATGGCAACACGGATGGAGATTTCGAAAAGAAATCCACGACACACACTAACCGTCAAAGAAAACCGTGGTGGGAACTCGACTTGGGGAGCACACAATCCGTGGAATCGATCTCAATCTGGCATCGCTCGGATCACGGGCTGCAGAATCGGTCAGACGGTTTTTCGGTTGCTGTTTTGGACAAAGCCCGCAATGTTGTCTTTACCAAATCGTTTGAGAAAGCCCTCCCAACCGAGCAGGTTGTTGGGATTCAAAAGATTCCAAGTTCAGTATTGAGTGTTCTGAAACACGAAGGACCTCTGAGCGAGTCACAAGAGAGTGATATTTTGGCTTACTACAAAACGATGGAACAGAGTCGAATTGGACTCGAGGTTTCTGAGCTCGAAACAAAACTCAGTAAGCTGAAACCGACGACAACCGTCCCGGTAATGGAGGCGATTGGCCAAGACAAACAGCGAACAACGAAAGTCCAAATTCGCGGTAGTTATCTCAACACCGGCGAGACTGTTTCTTCCGGAACGCCGGCTGTGTTTCATCCATTAAATGTTGGCAAAACGATCGAAAGCGAATCTGGCAAAGAGGCTGCCGGCGGTGCCAAACCCGATCGGATGGATTTAGCTAAATGGCTGGTAGACGAAAACAATCCACTCACCGCCCGTGTTGTTGTTAATCGATATTGGGAACAGATTTTTGGGATTGGCATAGTCGAGACCAGCGAGGAGTTCGGTGCCCAAGGCGAGTTGCCGTCGCATCCGCAATTGCTCGACTGGCTCGCTAGTGATTTGATTGAGCATGGCTGGGATACCCGTCGCTTGCTCAAACAAATTGTTATGTCGAAAACGTATCGGCAAAGTTCAGTGGCGACAGCTGAGTCACTTGAGGTCGATCCAAACAATCGGCTACTTGCACGTGGGCCGCGTGTTCGATTGACTGCCGAGATGATTCGGGATCAGGCCTTGGCCGTAAGCGGATTGTTAAGCAAAAAAATGTACGGTCCGCCCGTCCAACCGCCCCAACCGAAAGTCGGTTTGAAGCCCGCCTTTAGCGGCCAAACAACAGATTGGACTGACAGCGTTGGCGAAAATCGCTATCGCCGAGGTATTTATACCGAGTGGCGTCGCTCGTCGCCCTACCCCTCAATGTCAACGTTTGATGTCAACAGCCGTGAAGTCTGTGAGCTGCGACGTTCGTCAACCAACACGCCATTGCAGGCCTTGGTGACACTAAACGACCCCGTTTACGTTGAAGCCGCTCAAGCGCTTGCGCGGCGAATTACCAGCGAATCAAACAACAAAACTGCAGCAGAACAGGCTGCCTTCGGCTTGCAATTGTGCTTGGTTCGAAATCCCACCGCTCAAGAAGTTGATCGTGTGGTTGGTTTGTTTGAGCGAACGCGTGAACACTTTGAAAAAAACAAGGAATCGGCCAAAGAGCTTGCCATCGACCCGCTAAATCCTCCAGCTAAAGATGCTGACCTTGTTGAGTTGGCTGCTTGGACGACCGTCGCCAATGTACTGTTCAACCTCGATGAAATGTTGATGAAACCGTAGTCACAGATTCTCTTTGGCTGGCAAAATATAAATCAATTTCGAAAACATCATGAATTTAAATAACCAAAAAATCCAATTTGAAACTCGTCGTCACTTTTTAAAGAAGTGCCCTGTCGGATTGGGCGGAATTTTTATGGCTTCTCAGATGGCTGGCAGCAGCGGAATTGCGTCCGCGGATGATGTTCCCAAATTGGACAATCATCAAAGGTCTCATTTTGCGGCCAAGGCCAAAAATGTCATCTACATTCACTTAGCCGGTTCACCACCAACGTTGGATTTGTTCGATTATAAACCTGAGTTGGTCAAACAGACTGGTAATGATTGCCCGGATGAATTTCTCGCCGGCCGTCGTTTCGCGTTCACCTCAGGCAAACCGAAATTGCTGGGCACGCCTCGCACATTCAAGCAACACGGCGATGGCGGAATTTGGATGTCTGATGCGTTGAAACACTTGCCTGAGGTTGCGGACGAGATTTGTGTCATCAAATCGATGCATACCGACCAATTTAATCACGCGCCGGCACAGCTGTTTTTGCTCACTGGATCTCCACGACAAGGCCGCCCTTCGTTTGGATCCTGGGTGACGTATGGCCTTGGAAGTGAAAACGAAAATCTGCCAGGTTTTGTTGTGTTGAATTCCGGCGGGACCAATCCAAGCGCTGGCAAAAACGCGTGGGGCAATGGTTTTCTTCCATCTGTGTTCCAAGGTGTTCAGTGTCGCAGTAAAGGCGATCCCGTCTTGTACGTGAACAATCCCAAAGGAATGTCGCGCGAGCTTCGGCGAAAAACACTAGATGCGATCAACGATCTCAACGCGATGCAGGCTAAGACGCTTGGCAGTCCTGAGACGCGGACGAGAATCGCCCAGTACGAGTTGGCTTATCGGATGCAGGTTTCGGTTCCTGAGGTGATGGATATTAACGATGAAACCAAAGAAACCATTGAGGCATACGGAGCCAAACCAGGTGAAGCAAATTTCGCGAACAATTGTTTGCTCGCGCGCCGACTGGTCGAAAAGGGTGTACGCTTTGTTCAATTGTTTGACTGGGGCTGGGACTTTCATGGCACCAACTCGTCCGAAGGTCTCCAAGGTGGATTGACAAAGAAATGCGGTGTCATGGACAAGCCCGTCACTGCGTTGATCAAGGACTTAAAAAAGCGAGGCATGCTCGACGATACGCTTGTCATTTGGGGCGGCGAGTTTGGACGTACGCCGTTTCGCGAAGGTCGTACTGCAAAGAGCAAAATCCTCGGGCGTGATCACTATCCCGATTGCTACTCGATTTTTATGGCCGGCGGCGGTGTCAAAGGCGGATATACGCACGGCGAAACTGACGAGTTGGGCTTCAAGGTCGTAAACGACGGAGTCCACGTTCACGATTACCAAGCCACCGTGCTGCACTTGCTCGGAATGGATCATGAATTGCTAACGCATCGTTTCCAAGGTCGCGACTATCGCTTAACAGACGTTCATGGTCACGTTGTTCACGATATCGTCAGTTAATTACGGTTGAGCGTTGGGAGTCGTTCGGAATCAGTCAGTTTCGATGCGATAAAGATTTTCAGCCACGGAGCTTGACCGATTCGTGGTGTCCAATCGGCATTAACGCGCCAACGATAAGTTTTCTTATTCTTTGCAAAGAGTCTCGCCAAAGTTTTGTTTTTCGATTCCATTCAAAAACAGGCACTTTAGGCGTCGCCCAAATGCGTGGTCGAATTTTTGCCCAATTCTTTAAACCCGCGCATTGGAGATCCGGGGCATTTTCGATTCTCCTACTCTTGTTCGAGTAGTTTCCAGGCTTCTCGAAAGGCGGCTGATCGTGGCTTTCTTTGTCGTTTTTCGGCGTCAA
>JBGCDK010000024.1:0-16768 GCA_045105295.1 Mariniblastus sp. | reverse complement strand
GCAGAGTCGGAGTTTTTCAGAGCCGTTGCAGAGTCACTTGATTGCCCGGTTCCGCTACTGGCGGCAGGGCGAACAAAGATGGTGAGTTTGCAGTTGAAGGCAAGACAGTAGTTCTCGTTTTGTTATGCCTTTGTTTTCGAGTTAGTTAATCGCTTGGTTCCGCTCAATTCGCGAGGTTACTCCGCAAGTAGCGATTGGCGTTGGGTGTGCGAAGGGCACCACGGAAATTAACTCAACAGCCACACTCACGGCCTGAAGGGATACTTTTTCCTGCCGCACCCAAGCCCAATTTCAGTGTCTTAGAAAAGCAAACATCTGCCTCCAATCGAGCCAACTGTGCCACTCAAAAAACTTCAATTCTCGATCGGAAAGATTTTCTACATCACGGCGTTCATCGCAACTTTAGTTGCCTCACAACTAGCCCCGTTTCCTTACGGTTTCATTTACATTGTCGGATTCGTGTTCGCGGTCAGTTCGTACATTGGATGGCTGTTCTACCGCTTGGATTCGGAGATGAAGCAAACGCCGGTGGAACCATGGGATAATGATTTACCTCCGGTTGAAGACGCGGATGAAACAGAACAGGCTCTCTGAACACTGCGAAGCAACATCAGCCGTTGGGTCGTTGAAATTCAGAGTGCGGGGGCTGTCACCTCTTCGGGGGAATGTAGCTGTTGAGTTGGTTTCCAGTGGTGTCGTTTCCGGTGGTGTCGCTTCGCTCAACCACCGGCCAATAGCTTTAACTCCTTCAACGTGTGCGTCGTGAATCGAATCCCAGCGCTTGATACGCTAGATCTATCGGATTGTTATCGGGTTTGTTGCTTGGCTTCGATTCAG
Organism: Mariniblastus sp.; assembly: GCA_045105295.1. GTDB lineage: Bacteria > Planctomycetota > Planctomycetia > Pirellulales > Pirellulaceae > Mariniblastus. The sequence continues at coordinate 15,931 of JBGCDK010000024.1, read as the reverse complement.
GTTTACAAGGTGCTCGTTTGGAGTGGACGTCGTGAATTGAAACGTAATGTTTTGTGGTTGTGCCGACTAATGTAGAAATTTGAAAACAAAAAAAGCCACCGAGAATTTCTCGGTGGCTTTGATTTTTCAATTCATGTTGCGAACAGTTTACTCATCAGTTGAGATCAAACCGACTTGATCTTCTTCGATTTCCTTCTGAATGATGATTCGTGGCGTAACCATCATCATCAAGTTAGAAGTTTCCTGTCCGACACCAACGTTTTTGAACAAACGGTTGATGTATGGCACGTTGCTCAAGAAAGGCACGCCTTCTTCGCTTCGGCCTTCTCGCATTCGCTTGATACCACCAAGTAATACTGTTCCACCGTCAGGTACGCTAACCACGGTGCTGATCGAAGTAATCGACAACACTGGGAGCTGAACCGTAACACCTTGTGTGGTGGTCTGAAGTTCGTCGTTTCCAGCGTCAGCATTTGCTCCACCGTCAACGATGTCCAGCAAGTCATCCAGAACAGAGTTCGTGGCTCGTTCTGTCGTTGTTTGACCGTCGAAAGTAAATGTTGATACTTCTGTAACCTGCGAGAAGAACGGAACCATTTGAAGTCGAACGAATCGTCGGTCGTCTGAGACAACCGCAGTCACGTTCAGGTTCGTACCGTCTGGCAGGATAGTGATGACGGGTTGGTGAGCAACTGCAAAGTCACCCACAACAGGAATCACAGAAGTAACAAATGGTCGCGATGCACCGTCTGTAATACTCGCAGTCTGACCGTTGAACATTGTCACGGTTGGAGCTTGAGTAATGTTGGTACGACTGTCACCTTTACTTGCTTGGATCAAGAAGAACACTTCGATGTCCGACAGGATGGCGAAACCAAAGTTGGCAGCGGAAGCCGCTTGGAATCCACCAAAGATCGGCTCAGCAGCAGTGAAACTTCCTTGAAGGAACTGCAAATCAAGGTCGCTAGTTGGTGTGAAAGGAACCGAGTCAGTCGGTGAACGACCGATTACAGTACTTCCGCCAGTTGGGACATCAGCGTTCGGATCAATCACAGCAGAGTTGTCATTGATGTTAAAGTCAAAGTCGATACCGATCCGCTCAAAGTACTGGTCGTTCAAGCTGACGAAGCGAACTTCGACAACGATCTGAACATCATTGAGTTCACGTAGTTTCTTCAATAGATCCTGAATCTCGTCTTGGATCTCTTGAGTTTGTGAAACGATCAAGCTCAAGTTAGGAACAAACGCTTCGATTGTACCCAGACCTTGGCCTGTGTCCGCCCATGAATCAGGCTTGATCGTGTTTTGGATCAGCTCGATCAGTGGCAGGAAGTCCTGCTCAGTAATACCACCTTGAGGGTTGCCGCCAACGGTTCCGTAGACTGGTGTTCCTCGTTGAGGTCCGCCTGATCCACCACCGCCGTAGTTAAGGCCACCGAACGGATTGTTCGGATTGTTTCCGCCAAGTTGTTGAGCCATGCCTACCTGTGAGTTGGCACCGCTTGTTGAAACATTCATCAAACCGCCGCTGCCACTTCCAGCCATTTGCGGGCTCATGAAGTTCATCTGCATCGGATGCTGTGGTGTCGACATCGGCATCACAAGGTCACCGATGTAATAAGTCTTAGGCGTAAGTTTGCTCTGACGAGCGGCTTCGCTGGTTACCTTAATGACTTCGTTTTCGACAACATAAACAAGGCCGGCCGAGTTGAGGATCACTTCCAGTGCACTTCGCAATGAAATTGGCTCGCGAATCGGCATGTCGATCGGACGATCTTTCGGAATGTTCTCTGCAGCAAGTGCAATGTCATCGAACACAATGTTCACGCCGGCTTGGCGAGAAAGTTGGTCGATCGCTTCAGCAAGTGTGCCGCGATACTCACCTTGAACGCGTTGGCTTCGCAATGTGTTCCAGATTTTCTGGTCCGCTTGCGTTCCGTTTCGTGCATCGAGGTCAGCCAAACGACGCTGTGCTCTTTCGCGATAGGCTTCTGCATCACCAAGTAGCATGGTGTTGTCAGAGTCCCAAGGAATGGCACTTTCGTCAGCGTTGCGAAGTGCGTCGTAAAAGCCCTTCTCTTTTGCGTTCTTGATCGCTGTCATCGCATCGTAACGTTCGGCTGCTTGTGCCTTGGCCATCAAAACTGCGACAGTTTCGTTGTTAGGAGCAAGGTCGGCTGCCTGGCTGGCAACGACTCGTGCTTCTGCAAAACGCTGTTCGTCAATCAAACGGTTGTACTCTTCAACCAATTTCTGAAGCTGTGTCTCGACGTCGACTCGACGTTGGCGACGAAGCTCAACTGATTCCTTGCGAGAATCGTTTTCTTCCTGGTTGATGATCGTTGACAAGTTGTCGTCGATGTAACGTTGCATTTCTGCAAGGTCGCGATCAATGATGTTTAGCAAGTACTTCTGGCCTTTAGGGTCCAGTTGTGACTGTGCGATTCGGCCACGAACCATTGCCATTTTGTTCAACGCTTCACGAGGCTTTGATTCGAGCAATTTTTCGGCAGCAACTCGGTCGCGAAACACTTCTGTTTGCAATGATCGGAAAGCAGATCTTTGCTCAGATTGAATCGCATCCAACTCTTGAGTCGGTGCAGCTGCAACTGGCATTGAGCTTGATGCTTGTCGAACAGGGTTGCTTGACATTGTCAAACGAGTCAACTGGTCCTGAAGTGACTGGCGTGTCACGTCGTCTAGTTGAGCTTGGTTTTCCCAGGCACGCTCAAAGTAAGATCGGGCTTCTGTTGGCTTGCCGGCATCAAGTGCCTGTAGGCCAGACCGATAATACTCGTTGGCGTTCTTTGGAATGCGATTGAACATCTGAGATGTCGTCTGTGAATCAAACACAGAAGTATCAGCAGAGGCTGTGACGTTCGCTGTTGTATCGCTGCTTGGATCGTAATCCGCTTGAACAACTTGAGCAGGTGCTTGTGTTGTTGGCGAATTGGAAAATGCCGTTTGAACCACCGCCGGATCGAATTGCCGACTCAGCCCTTCTTGGATGGTTAGTTCAAGCATCCAAGGTTGGATCTCAGTCGAAGCAAATTGATCTTTAGGAACATCCAGTTGCTTCGCCTGATCGACCAAGTACTTGGCTTCGTTCCATTTCTTTTGATCTATCGCCAGTTGAGCCTGGGATAGGAATTTCATCGTTTCCGATTTTTTGGTGGGAGTGGCTGGGAGAGCAGTTGGTGATGCAGCAACTGTTTCACGCTGTGGGCGTGTCTTAGTCTGGGCAACTGCAGCATTGCTCTTTGCCACTTCAATCATTTTCTCCAACTGGTCCGGGTTTCCGGTTGAAGCGTTGAACTCGACTGGAAACCGTCGAGCTTCAGTGATCAAAGCTGTGGCTGTGTCAAAGTCCCGATAGTACATCAGGGCCTCGGCTTGTTTGAGGAAGAACGAAGCAGCCGCTGCATTGAATGCAGGGTCCTTTGCCTTCATCATGTCAGCCAATTGGTTTTGTCGATCGATCATCGACTGCACAGTGCGAGGTGAGTCGCCGATTTGCTTGAAATCGACACTGTACTGTTTTGCTGACTCGAGAATACTACTCGCGAGTTCAGTGTTGCTGTTGGCGAGTGCCTGACGTGACTTGAGAAGCGCGCTTCTCGCTTTGTCCAGCTGTGATTCCGCGGCTGGTGCGGCTTGATCGCCCAGCGTTGTGTAGGAACCGCTCGCAGCTGACTGCGATGGTTCATACTGATTTTGACCAAATGTCATAGTAGGTGACTGAGTCACTGCCAATGACATGACGAGGGCCGTAGCCCAAATGTTCTGCTGAAGTCGTACGGAGACTCTCACGCAACGCTCCTTGTGTTGTGATGCCCAATTACCCTGTAATGATTGTAAAACTGATCCACGGCATTACAGGGTTGACCCCCTTGCCACTCCTGAAATCCGTTCAGGAAGATGGGCGTTCGTGAAAATTACGACACCCGGCGGAGCCCGTGGACAGCGCTCGAAAATTTCGAGGGCGGATAATTAGCGGGTCAGGAGATAATGGTCAACGTCAGTCTTGGAGTTTTCTTCGAAAATCAAAGGGCTTGTGCAAGCACAATTGACTGTACTCGCGATTTTCCGTGTGAATTTGGATTTGAAGCAGAAGGTCTGTTTGTGTTTTTTGTTTAGCTAGCGGTGTTTTAAGATCGCTTTTGTGGGCAGTTTGGTGTGCTGCTAGGTTGCTTGTGTGAAAATAGTATGTCATCGCAGAAGCGGATCTGGAGTGCCTGAAACTTTGTAAAGCAAGGGATTTGTACCGTCGAACGTCCAGTGGCAAACATGAACGTTCGCGCCTTGGTTTTCGCTCCTACTAATTTAATCACGTTTATTCAATCGCGAACAATGGCGAATCAAGCTTTCGTTTCAACAAGCGATGCATCGCGGAGGAAATCGATGTGGAGCAGCAGGCTGCTTGGGAGTTAGAGCATCTGTTTGGTACCGGTGACTTGAGCGTTAGCAGTGTGCTACGGAAATTCAACCATCAGGGGCGAGCGATCGACCAACACCAAGGCCATCCGCCTCAGCTCCCGAGCCCCATATAACTGCGGACATCAATGCCCGTTTCTTCATTAATCTCCGTAGCAACGTTGCCAATGGGCCAAAACGAAAAAAGGCCGTAGCAGTTTGCTACGACCTTTTGATTTATACATACGTTAGATGATCTGACGCTTTTTAGTTGTCGTCACCGAATCCACCCAAGCCACCGCCTCCGGGACCACCAAGGCCGCCGCCTCGACCGCCACCGAGACCACCGCCAAAACCAGTGTCAGGCTGCGATTTCCGCTTGGGTCTACCGTATTCAGATTTTTCATCAGGTAGAAACAAGTAGTTCATGTAGGCCGCGCGATCCTCCATGTCATTTCGAATTTGGAACTCGCCATTTTCATTAAGGACCAAAACTTCGCTTGCCAAGTGATGCCTGATTTTTTCAGACGAAGGAAGAGCGAGTTCGTTACCACCAACAATGTCAACGACAGTGTTACCCGTTTTCACAGGAACGATAAATTTAGCATCCTTGGCAGCCGTTTTGGTGCCGTTGGCGGCCACATGAACTCGACGTGTGATCGGATTCAAAATGTGAGCGTTGGTGTAAAAGTCTAGCAAGTCTCCAGGGAAAACTTCTTTCTTCGTAGGGATCAAAGTACCCAACGTTTTGTCCCAAGCAGATGCAACCAATTCGACAGTTGGCTGGCCCTGGAAGAAATTCGCGGTCGACATTCGAATTTGTTTTGGAGGGTTCACCTTGCCTGCAGCGACTCGAGAATTTGAAGTCTCAATCTTCACTGGGGGTGTCGTCGTCCATGCAGAGGGGCGGCAATATCTGAGGTAACTCAGGTCACGACCTTTCTCTGTCGGAGTGTTGGGCACCTGTATTTTTTCCCAAACCTGTTTGCCATCGACAAGTTCTTCTTTTGCTTCGTAGACGTAATAAATTTTACGTCCTTTGATTTTTGGATCGTCTACCGATTCAGCTTTGTTCAAACGAATTCGAACGTTGGGGTGCTTCATGGGGCTGGTGATGGAAACGTATTCAGCAGCTTTTTTGGAGTCTCGTTCGTCCTCGTCGTCGCTGCCACCGTCTTCGGCTTCGCCGTCGCTACCTGGCATTCCTGGTCCGCCCATACCTGGGCCGCCCATTCCACCACCAAGTCCTCCGCCCATTCCGCCACCTCTGCCTCCACCGAGACCTCGGCCTCCGCCAAGTCCGGTTCCGCCGCCAGCGAATCCTCCGTTAGGGTCTTCGTTGTTTGGATCAGCAACCCAGGCACGCATTTTGTACTCGTATGTTTTTCCGGCACGTGCGGTAACATCGAAAAATCTTACCAGGCGATCGCCTTTGGGACCGTCTTTGGCTTCGAGTGCTTTGATGTAGTCGGTGAAGTCGTTGCCTGCGCGAGTTTGTTTGACTTCTTCACCAGCCAAGCCAGTGCCTCCACCCATACCACCGCCCATTCCTCCACGGCCACCACCGCCGCCAAGTCCTCCACCCATGCCTCCGCCGAGTCCTCCACCCATGCCTCCGCCCATTCCGCCACCTAGACCAGGGCCTCCACCAAGTCCGCCGCGTCCACCGTTTCCGAATGGACTATCGTCAGTGTTGTCGTTGGAAAATGCGTCGTCAGGGTTGAAAGCTTTGGCAGTTTCTTCGACTTCGATTTCGGGGAATTCACGCGTTGGCAAACTTGAATGGTTAGCAAACGATGTGTAATCGAACATGGTGATCGCAGGGATCGGTTTCGTGATCGCCGGATCAAAATGGTCGGCGTGCACGACTTCAGGAGCCGATGGGTATTCCGCTTGAGGCATCATGTGCATTTGAGGATGTGCCTTTGGGACCCGATAGTTTACGAACTCTGAAATATCGCTCCAATTTTCTGTTCCGACTTCTCGACGCAACACTTGAAGGTAGCGGTAGATCGGTTTGTCACGTTTTGGGTAATACCCCATACCGGTCGACAGTTTATTTTCAAAATCACTCCATTGGGATTTGTAGTTCACAACACCCGTTACGCAAACGACGTCGTAGATGATTGATTTTGAAACGCTGTTTGACATCTGGTGAACAACGGGGCGAACTCCAGGTAGAGTCTCATCGTTGACCAGTTGCAACTGGTCACCAACGCCTTCCATTTCTGGTAGTTCATCTTTATCAGGAGCAGCCGCGCCGCCTCCGAAACCGCCAGGTCCTCCACCAAGTCCACCACCTCGGCCCGCACCTGGATCAAAACCTTCGTCACCTTCTGGTTCTTCGTCATCTTCTTCGCCACCGAGACCACCACCGGGTCCACCGCCCAGGCCGCCACCGAACCCACCACCAGGTCCTCCGCGTCCCGCTCCACCACCGGCCGAAGCAAGTGGCATGTCTTGGAACACATCCTCAGTGACATTCACATTGAAAATCACAGGAAGTCGATGGACTTTGATTTCTGGTTTCTCGATCGCAAAGACTTTGGGGTCTCTGCGTTGGTCCAGTGTTTTTGCCACAGAGCCACTAACGACTTCTGTGGTGTACTTTTCCGCGATCAAAGTGCCTTTGGCTGCTTCGATGCGTTGCAGCACATCTGCGTCGCTTTCGCGAAACTCTTTGATTTCATCCCAGCTGGCATCACTAACGATGTAGCGATTGGCTTTATCTGCCAATTCAGCCACCTGGTCAGGAGTTTTGTCACTGAACGGTTTTTCTTTGAAGCCCATCCAGAAAAACAGACCAAGCAAAGCAATACACAAACCGAGAATCAATTTTTCTGTGTGATACAGAAAGAACTTTTTCATTGCCGGTTTGCTAAGGTCTGGCGTTTTAAATTTCATAATCAAAATCTCCTGAAACGCAGTTCTCACTGCCGTTCAATCGTTTGGGTTTCAGCGTGTTGTATTGTTTAAAGCAACGAAGTTTGGCCGTGGTCTATGACGCCGGTGTGTTGCTTGGTTTGATTGTTGAGGCTGCGTCCTGGCCTAGGTCCGCAGGGGCTTCTTCTAACCCTGCGGCTTTTCGAAGCAAGCTCGCGTTTACAGGGTTGTAGATTTTTACGATTCCATAGAATTCTACGTTCACATCAAAATTTGTGCGAATGTGGACCGGGCTAGAAACGATTCCCGCAGGACCACCGAATCCTCCATCAGGCATTCCCATATCGAATCCAGCTGCGCCGCCGCGGCCTTCTTCTCCACCGGCTCCGCCGCTGAGTGCGATTTCTTCCCCACCAGGTTTATGCTTGTTCCATCGAACCTGTTGAATCTCAAAAGCAAAATCAGAGTTTGAGCATGCGGCCATGAATTTGGCAATTTCACGCTCGTCCATTTTCAAAGCGATACGAAAAGGGATGCGTTTGGCAACGATCAATTCCAAGTTTGTCTCTGGAAGGACATCTCCATTTAGAATGGTACTGACGACTTCAGAATCGAGCGGTTCAAAATTGAGATCAACATAGCGATTGTGGTAAGGAACCTTGCCAGCCGAAGATGCAAACGCACCATCACCGCCGCCTCCACCCATTGCGCCATCCCTGCCGCCACCCATCATCGCACCGTAATCTTCCGGTTCAAATTGAGAAGGGTCATCGCCTTCCTCTCCTCGAGGAAGTCCAGTGCCCTCTGCAGCCGTGGGAGCTGAGTTGGCCAATCGCGGATCAACCGGTAGCAGCTCGCCCAATTTTCCGCCGACTTCTTGGCCGAAAACAACGTGATCAATTTGCTTGATCTTGGAGAGGTCATTCGCGTTTGAGTTGCCGTTGACCGTTCGGATGATTCTGAACATCGCCTCTAACAACCACATGTCCTGTTGCAACATGTAGCACTGAAGCGGGGTTGGGGCGTTGATCTCACGTTTGTTGTCATTACGATTTTGGAAAACTGTGAGCTTTTGTTGCCAAAGATCTTGGTTAATATCACTCCATTTAACGGCGAACTTGTTCATGTCGATGGTTGGAGTTTCGGCGTCATCCGGACCACCCATTCCACCGCCAAGTCCCATGCCTCCGCCCAGTCCACCACCCATTCCAGGGCCGCCACGTCCACCATCGGCTTCTGGGTCGATGACAACGTTGGCGTTTTCGGGATCATGTTTCCAGTAAGCACGCAGAACTTCATCACCACATAAGTAAACCATTTGAAGTGGAATTTTTTCTGCGTAGAGCGACAACGGTTGCTCCAAACCGAAGCCCGCCATTTTATCAGGAGGGAAAGTTTCTGGAGGATTGTAGACCTTGAAAGCGTTAACAAACGCTTCGCTTTCGATGACTTTCGGCCATGTCAAAAGCGTTTCTTGAGCTTTGTATCGAGCTGTCCAAGCATCAACGATCGACTGAAGCCCCTTTTCCATTTCGGCTTTCATGCCTGCTTGGGAAGAATCGTTGGGGTGAGAGACAACTTCGCCCACCTCTTCGGCCGTCCGAGTCAAAATACTCTCAGCTTTTTTGATCGTCGATTTGACGGTCTTTTCAGCTTTGTCTGTTTGGCTGGTGATCGTCATCATGGAATAGAACCACATTCCAATCATGGCGAGTGATAGGAATCCGCAGCCTAACCAAAAGACATTCTTTTTGATCCAAGCGATGACGGGTGCTAATTGTTCCACAGGGTTCTCCTAACTTGCTTTTTGATAGCCAAAAAGTTGAAGTCAAAATTAAAAATAAAGTTAAATCGAAAAAGGAACTGACTACTGCTGGGCGCCTGCTTCTAACGCTTCGGCTTCAGCCGCTGCGGCTTCGGCATCAGCCTTTGCTTTCAAGCGTTCAGCTCTCGCTGCGATTCGCTCTTTCTCAGTTCGTGGAGTCCAGATCATCTGAACAACAAATTTGTATTCTTGGACTTCAAACGTCGTGCTACTTTCGTCGTCAGATTCGCCAAGACCCATTCCTCCTCCAGGTCCTCCGCCCAAACCAGGTGTTCCCATGCCGCCGGCACCACCAAGACCTCCAGCACCACCAAGTCCACGGCCACCGCCGGGCCCGCCTCCTGTTGTGTCTTCTTCGAATTCAGCAGTTGATGTTGGGTCGAAATTAATTACCGTTTTCGTACGCCCTGACGACTGAACAATCGTTGGGAACGAAATTCCGATGTCTTCGTAGGTAAATTCATTGTTGGAATCGCCTTGGGTTGGCAATACGACGTCGTTCTTCTCAAGGATTGGTTTGATAAATCTCTTGTACAAATAAGCTTTATCTGAGTTTAAGTTACTTAACGCGTCAGCACTGTTGTGGAAGTGATGACCTTTGATTTCGATCACCCAACCTGGTTTTTCAGCGAATGGCCCGGTTGTCTCATCTTCAACAACTTCTTCTACCGGATCAGCAATACTGTCGGCAGACGCAGCAACGTCGCTCGCAAGATTTTTCAAGTCTGCGGGTGCTTGGTTGTCGAAAATTGGCTTGGCTTTTCCATACCAATCTTGCAGATTCTTGAAGTAAGCCGACTCAATATGGTCAACATACAGTTCTTTTCGATCGTTGAAATCAACTTGATCTGGGGCGACTCTGCCCGCAGAAGCAGGTTGCGCTTTGATCTCTTCGATTCGATCGTCTTTTGGGAAAGCTTGCGTAAGGGCCGAGTAGACTTCCATCCACGTTGCCTTTCCTTCTGACGCAGAACTCAATTCCTTCGCAATTACATTGAATTTGTCTTGGTTTTGTTTCAGCAATTTATCCGCTTCGATAAACCCATTACTCTTTGAGTCCTCCGCGTTGACTTTACTGATCGCTCTTTTCCACGAAAGTTTATTGGCACCAACGTACTTTTCGTTGACTCGCCACCAAGCGTTCGTGTTGAAGATAAAGCCAAGCATCAAACCAAGCGCCAATGCACTGACTGCTGCGAGAATCCACGGCTTTTTCGCCCGAATGATTCGCTCGACAACGATCTCTTGCGGGAGCAAGTTCGTTTTGATTTGTCCCTTTTTCAAGCCTTGAATGCAAAGCCCATAGCAAGGAGCGAACGAAAGCAAGTTGCTCGTGAAGGTTGCCTGGCTGACCACGTCGGTACCGCGAAGTTTCTTGAACTCCGATACCTTGGCGATGTCGATCTCAAGCTGCTTGCTCAAAAACTGACGAAGACCAGGAAGTTTCGCCGCGTTGCCCAGCAAAACGATCTCCGAAAGATTTGCAGATTTTTCCATTGATTGGAAAAACGTCAGCGATCGTTGGACTTCGTTGACAAGGTCGTTAAACACGGGCCGCATCGCCTGAAAAATCGCTTTTGGATTTTCAGAAACTCGAGTGTTGCGTTTCAGGTGCTCGGCTTTGGCTTGCGTAAGTTTCATCTCACGCGAAAGTTGTTTTGTAAAATGGTTACCACCGATCGGAATGTTGCGTAACCAAAGTTTGATACCGTTGGTGACAATCAAATCCGTCGTGTCCGTACCCATCGACATGACGACCGTCGATTCAGGTGGGTTCTCAGGATCAAAGTCTTCAGGGTCGGGCAGTTCCTTAATCATGTCGTGACAAACGACATTGAAAATGGAAAGCGGTGAAAGCTGAACATAGTCGACTTCGACGTCGGCTTCATCGAATGGATGCAACGCGCGGAAAACGGCTTCACGCTTCATCGCGAACAAACCGACTTCGGCGTCGATCGCTCGGCCTTCGACGACCGAACCGCCCAATTGTTGCCAATCCCAAATCACGTCCTCGATCGGAAATGGGATCTGCTGTTTGACTTCGTACTTAACAATGTCGGGAAGCGTTTTGACTTCGACCGGTGGTGGCTTGAAAAATCGAGACAGTCCCGCCTGACCAGAAACGCTGATCGCAACTCGGTCGCCAACAACATCGTTGCGGGAGAGGAATTGCTCCAAAGCTTCCTTGATCAGTTCTTCCGGATCAGCTTCCGGTTGGCTGAGGATTTTTGGGTACTCAATGAAATCGTACTTGTCTGCGATAACGGTTTCGCCGTCCGCATCCATCGTGCAGCGAAGCGCTTTCAAAGCGCATTGTCCAATATCGATACCCCAAACGGCAGTCGTCTTTGCCATTGTTTTTGCCTATCGCGTTCTTAGGTTTAATGGATGGAATCCAAGTTTTCTCGGGCAAAACGAAAGATTACCCATCATGTACTGTAACCACAAACATCTGCGGCGCCAGTGATAAACTCATTTCCAAGCAACCTTAATTATAGGTTGAATCCGGTTGTTTCGTTAAGTTTGGTTGAGTCACTTTTCGTGAGACGTTCAACGCAGTCCGTTGGAAGTGGTTGTTTGAACGAAAATGAGGAACAGAAGGGCATGAATTGCTCAATTTTTATCACCTATCCGTGGAAACCTCGCCCACTCTCTAATGTACCGGACCGCATGACAAAATGTCAAATTTTCCAATGAAATCCGGCGTTTTCACACAAGTGGCAACACTAAAATTTGATCAGTGCAAACGCAGCAATCGAAACGGAAGTCGGGAGGCCGCGAACGGTTCGGGTATCTCCGATCGTTTGAATTAAATTACCTGTAGAGAATCAAACGGCAACGCAGGCGGCGTTTTCACTTTTTGAGCCAATTCTCAATCCCAAGCCATCTAAAACCCAACCACTTTGGTATCTTCACGGCCAAATGCAAAAGTACTCGAAACTGCTGATCGTGCTTCCGTGTCATTCACTCGAAGACTTCCCAATCCACCACCAAGGCGCCGAGGCAGAGAATCTGTTGGCCAACTGGACTGCCATTTGGCATCCCGTTTTGATCGCCTCCACCGAAAAAATTCCGCAATACCACTCCGCCGACAATCCAGATGTCAGTGACGTAGTTCTTGATGGTGAAACTGAGGACGAAAATGGTCAGCCTCAATCCTTGTGCCTGTGTGTTATTCCAACGGTCGCCAACAAACTGCTTGATTCTGAATTGCTTGAGAATTTGGAATCGAAAGGCGCGGTTGTGATTGACGATCTGTCGTCGCGCAATGAAATCGTTCAAAAAGCCATCGAAGCCAACCCCGCTGCTGCGGAGTTCGCCAAATCCGTTGATCCAGAAATCGCCAAAGACTTTTTCGCGCTCGGATACGCTTACCTGCAAACGCAGATCATGACTCGGCAGTTGCGATACTCAAGCAATCTTAACGAAGCGTATTTTGGCGAAGCGTTAGTTGATGCCGCCAAAGCTGCCATCAGCGGAGATAACGAAAAAGCCAAACAAGAGCTCACGCGTTGCTTTGATTATTTGCTTGACGAGAAAAATAACTACTACCCCGTTGAGCCCGATTTGATGGATGTCGTGCTGACCGCAAACACGACGGTTGGAAAATCGTTCCAACGGCAACTGGACGTTTCGCATCCAACGAACATATTGATGACCGGCAGCGTGATTCGAAAAACGTTTGCGGACCAGCCAGAATCGGCAGAAAAACTCAAATCCGCAATTGCCGACGACAAAGTCACCATCATCGGGGGCGTCGAGTGCGAATTACCTGAGACGCTGCTTTCTACCGAATCATTGGTAAATCAGATTCAACTTGGGCGCGACACTTGCAACGATCTGCTCGATACCGAGCCAACCATTTTCATGCGACGACGTTTTGGGCTGACACCAGCGACGCCGGGGGTGCTTGATCAATTCAATTTCAACGGCGCGGTTCATTCAACGCTGGACGACGGAACATTTCCCCAATGCTCAAGCTCAAACGTTCGTTGGACGGGGGATGACGATCGGTCGGTCCTCGCGTTTGGAGAGATTCCGCTAAGCGCGGCGGACAGTGGCGCTTTTGTAGGTCTCGGTGTGAAACTCGGTGAAGCAATCGACTCGGCCCACATGGCGTCCGTTGTGTTTGTGCACTGGCCGGACAATAGTTGCGATTCTTTTAAAGACCTGATGCGAATCGCTGAGTACAGCCCATTGTTAGGAACGTTCGTCGACATCGAAGAGTATTTCGAGCTCTTGTACGATCCCGGCTACGGCGAGACGTTTGATGCCGACGAGTACAAGTCGCCCTTTCTCAAGCAGTCGGTTGAGCAGCAATCGCCTGGCCCGATTTCGAAATACACTTCCTATTGGGAGCGGTTTTACAAACTGTCGGCCTCCCGTTCGCTTTTGGTTCAAGTCTGTGCAAGGACCGCAATCACTGCAGCGGAGGCAAAGGAACTTCAAGAGCGAATTGCCCAGTTGCAAACTAAGATCGAATCGCAACTGAACATCGACGAAGTGGATTCTGGCTTGGATCAAGAGGTTGATCGATTAAGCGACGACATTTCGAGTTTGTTAAAACCAAAAAACGAAGTTCAGGATTCGAGTTCTGTCGCGGCTGATTCCGTCAAATCGGTGGAACTCGTCAACACGACGAACTACAAACGTAGGGTCGAGTTTGATTCGAGCGCGTTCAAGTCCCCCAGCGGTACTTTGAAAAATGACTTGCCTGTCGTTCTCTGTGACACGACTGGGGCGGGTGCAACGTGGATGGTCGAGCTACCGCCTATGGGGTCGGCGACCGTTGACTTGCATTCACCACAACGGAAAGATGTTTTCAAATCCGATCCCAAGGTTGCTGATCCTGAAAAACGGGTGCTTCGAAATGAGTTTTTTGAAGTTCAGGTTCACGAGTCCAACGGTGGTGTCCGTTCAATTCAGCTTTATAACCAGCGAATCAATCTCGCCAGCCAGCAGTTGGCAATGCGAATTCCCGCCCAGCGCGATGCCAGAAACCAACCTCTGACGCGTGCCCGATACACGGATATGGTGGCGGACAAGATTACTGTGGTCGCCGAATCAAGGCTGGCAGGCACCGCAGTGTCGACTGGGCGATTGATGGACAAAGAAAAATTAATGGCCGAGTTTGAGCAGACGATTCGAGTGACTCGTGGCAAGCCGTTGATCGAGTTCGAAATCAACGTTGAGCCCAAGGCTGCACTGACTTCATCGTTTCAAAATTACATTTGTTCTCGTCTCGCGTGGAAATACGAGTCGGCTCGGATTATCGCCAACGCACAGGAGACGAATCAGCAGATCGCTTCTGAGTGGTTTCATGCAACTAATTTTATGCGAATTATCGAAGATGATCACAGCCTTACAATGCTAACGGGTGGGCTTCCGTATCATCGCCGTGCCTCTCGGCGAATGGTCGACAGTTTGCTAGTTGTTGGTAAAGAACAGTCTAGAAAATTTCGATTCGGTCTGGCCGTCAATATTCAGTATCCGCTTGCCGCAGCGATAGATTTCATGTCGCCGGCTGTGGAGATTTGTTCTCGTGAAGAATCGAAAAATAAAACGGGTTGGTTGTTTCATTTTGACTGCAAGAATATCTTGGCAACGTGGTGGAGTCCCGTTTTCGACGACCAGCAACGTTGGTCTGGGGTGCAAATTCGGTTGCGTGAAACTGAGGGAAGAAAAGGAAAACTGACGATCAGTTGCCCGAGAGATGTTTCAGGCGGCGAGCGTGTTAATTTCGCGGGCGATTTTTTACAGTCGATAGAAGTCGCGTCTAATGACAAAATTGAACTTGAGTTTGATCGATTCGAGTTCTTCCAGATATCAATTCAATGGAAACTATGATTGTTACGATTGATGGTCCAGCAGGAGCCGGCAAAAGCACGGTGACTCGGCTGTTGGCCAAAGAGCTTGATTTTGAATTTCTCGATACCGGCGCGATGTATAGAGCTGTCACCTGGTGTGCGATGCATCGTGGCATTGATTTAAAAGATCAATCCGCGTTGAGCTTATTGGCTCAAGAGATCCAGATTGAATTTGATGACGATCAAGTCATCGTCAACGGCGAGAATGTTAGTCAGAAGATTCGTCAAAACGAGATCACTCGAAACGTAGTTGCGATCGCCGACGCACCTGCTGTTCGTGAGCACTTGGTCAATCTGCAACGACGGATTGCTGCGACTGGTAATTTTGTTTGTGAGGGGCGAGACCAAGGCACCGTCGCTTTCCCCGACGCGTTTTGCAAGATCTTTTTAACGGCGTCATCTCAATCTCGAGCCCATCGCCGAGTCGAGCAAATGCAATCAGCCGGCGAGTTCGTTGACTTTGATCAAGTCATTCGCGAGCAAGATGTCCGGGACGAGCAAGATTCGAATCGAAAAGTTGGTCGATTGATGAAAGCCGACGATGCCGTCGAAGTGAACACGGACCATCAAACGCTCCCAGAGGTTGTTGAGAATTTGGAAGCGATCGTAAGAGAGCGAATGGCTGCCAATCAAACTTAAGTGGTTTTTCTTGCGGAGTTCACACTTTCTAGATCAAGGCGGATGACTTGGCTCCAGCGCGTTCATTTGTGAAACGCAAAGCCGTGAGGGGGCATACCGCAAAGAAAGATAGGTGCGAATCTTATCGCTTAGATCCTTCGCGTCTCCGCGGCTTGGCGACTTTGCGTTAAATCTCCAAGTTGGCGGATCTGAGCGTGCCATTTCGAAGGCATCGTTCTAGCGGAGTTCATACTGTCTAGATCAAGGCGGATGACTTGGCTCCAGCGCGTTCGTTTGTGAAACGCAAAGCCGCGAGGGCGCAGTG
>JBGCDK010000023.1:0-109495 GCA_045105295.1 Mariniblastus sp. | reverse complement strand
TGAATCTCCACTACTCTTAATATTTGTAACGTAGCTAAATCAATCATTTTCGCTAGTTGAGCTTTCTACCGAAAGCGAGAACATGCAACTCTTTTGCTTTAAAAAACTCGCCTTTGCTGTGATACCCACACTGATTTTATCTGTTACGGTTTCAACTTTGCTCTGCCAGGAAACCCAAGAGCGACAACAAACCGAATCAGCCGAACCTCCGGTTCAAAGTTCAGGCGACGCTTCAATTTCCCGCCCAACTTCTACCCAAAAGGTTAAAGACGAAACGCCGCCTGATCCCGTGACCGAGATCGAAAAAGAGCTGGTAGCGCGGCTGATTCGCGAACTCAACGCACCGGTTTACAAAACTCGAAAAAACGCGGAACGCCAACTTTTTGCCCTGTCAGAACGCATCGAAGTCATCCTTGCAGATCTGGATCCACCATCGTCTCTTGAGGCCAGAGTATCGCTCAGGCGAGTATTGCGACGCATCGATGGCATGGCGATCATCGACTTTCGCTGGCGTGTTTCTCCAATCGTTGGAAAAGACGACACATTGAACGTGCCAATTCAAACGATCACTTTTAATGAAGATTTCACTTTCAAGCAGTCAAAAGCAGAATCGGGACCAGATGAGACTTGGTCATTTGATAAGCAAACCGGAACGTTAAGGATGAGCTTCAACGACGGCTATGCTATCTATACATGCAAACAAAATGAGCATGGTGATTTCTTCGGAAAGGCCAAAAACATCAAAAACCGAGAATGGAACTTCACGCTTAAGAGATTGAGGAATTGACGCAGCGATTTTGAAAGTGATTTCCTCCTGAATTACTCACCCCAATCACTTGTAATTACCTTGCCGATTTTTGGAACAAACCGGCCCGTCCGCGCCATGTATTCTTTGTAGCGAACTCCAAACACTGCGATGGCATCGCGTTCTTCCGTTCGAGCCAACCGAAGATACACCCACAACAGTATCGGCAATGTCAGTAGAGTAAGAATTGTTGGCCAGTTGATCATGCTTCCGATGAGAAACAAAAAGAATCCGGTGTACTGCGGGTGCCGAATGTAATGATAAATCCCCGCTTCAGCCATTTCTTTTTTTGCTGCGGCTCGATGCAATTGCCGCCAGCCAACAATTGCGAGGATCGCCCCCACAAGAATCATCAATTGCCCGACAAGCGTGAACCAAAACTGAACGTACTCAACTTGCGATTCGTTAGCACCAAAAAGGACTGGCCAAAGATGACCATTGAAATGATTCTCAGCATCTGTCTCAGAACGCCCCAGCCACCCCATGACGAAGTAGGCGGTCAGTGGTGTGCCGTACATCTCAGCGTAGAGTGCGACGACCCACGCCTGAGCCGCCCCCGCCGATTTCCATTCACTTTTCCGTCGCGGCCTCAAAATCCCGTACAGAAAAACACCCACCAAGATGACATAGGCTGACACAAGCCACCAGTTAAAGTATCCGATCCGAAACAAGTCGTTTTTCAAGAACTCAAACATGGATGCTCGGTGGTCCGTCAAAACCAAATTTCTGAGGTAGGTGTTTCGAAATAGATTGCTTCCACTCTAGCCGCGGTTGCTAACAAGACCACTGCGATGCGAAACTGCCAAGACAAACCTATCCTGTTTTTAGCTATTCCCACCATCTCTGCCGGTGAAAAAGAACCCCATCGCGTTCCGGAGTTCATCTGGAAGAACTGGCAAATCACTTCGGGGAATCAAAAACGTCGACAGTTTAAATAGGTCGAGAAACACGCGATTCTGTTTCGTGGTTTTGCTCAAGTAATCCCCGCCAGACGATCCGCCTGTACCAATTTTCGATCCAAGCATTCGCTGAACCATGATCGCGTGCCGCTGACGCCAAGTCGTAAACAGCTCGTCAATATCGACCAGCAACGTCAGAAAACGAAACGGCGAGTAGAGCATCGGCTCGTCTCGATACAAATGCACAAACAAAGCCGCCAACATTCCATTGTGAGAAAATCGAAACTCACCGTCGTCGCGGAGCTTGTTAAATTTTTCCTCGTCCAGCAATGACTGAAATCGAACACGGGTAAATTCCAATCCCTTTAATTGAAACTCAGTTTCGCGATCGGTCAGCGTGGCGTTATTTTTGATGATCTCTGAATCCGATTCCAGCATACGCTCGACGGATTTGCTGTACTCTTGCCAGAAATCGAAATCATTGAATTCAAGAAACGGTATACGACTAAGCCAACGGTCTGTCAGTTCGAGCAGGCTGGGTTGCTGCTCCAAGTCGTCAAGAGTTTTCAAATCCGCTTTGGTCAGCCGTGAGTGAAAAAATTCCTTGTCCGCATTAATTCGATAATGACGTTTGATCCCAAGCATGATTTCAATCTGCTTGAACTGGATGCTTTGAAATCCGGAAGCTGGCACGAGCAAGTCTCGAAACTCCAGAAAATCGAGCGGCGTCATCGTCTCAATGATGTCGATTTGCTGAATCAGGACTCGCTGAATTTCTTTGATCCGCTCCAACCGATGAATTGCGGTTGCCATTTTTCGATCTTCGACTTTGGGGTCGTCAAATACATCGATAATCGAAACGAGTTCAAACACAATTTGCTTGAACCACAACTCATAGGCCTGATGGGTGATGATAAACAACATCTCATCGTGGGCGGGCTTTCCCAGTTTGGCGCTTTCTCGATCTTGAGCACCAAGGATTTTTTCGAGTTGAAGATAGTCGCTGTAGTAAATTCCCGAATTCATAATCTGACGCTTGGTTGAAAACTGGTTCGAGTTTTAGTGATAACCACCAAAACAAAAAAATGCCGCACGCACGACGCGTAACGACATTGTTTCTAAACAAATTCACGGCGAAGGGTAAGCGTGCTGACACGCCGATCTTCGCATTTGAGTTCTTACTTGCGGCCCGGCATTGCCACAGGAAGCGGCTCGTAGTCGGCAAGGCTGTAATCCGTTGGGCCAAGCCGTGTCTCATCAGCCATCAACTCATCCCAAGTAATTTTCTTGCCAGTGTAACTGGCGTTTCGGCCCATGATCGCCATCAACGTACTGTAGCTCATGTAGGTGCCGTTATTGATCGGCTTGCCTTCGCGAATACTTCGGAACAAGTACTCATGCTCAACGTCGTACATGTTTGGCTTGCCCTTCATTTTGTAGTTGTTCAAACCGTCTTCGTTTTCGATTTCCCAAGTCAAAATGCTGGCTCGACCTTTGGTCCCGACGATGTGATCATTCGTCTCGTTGTAGCAACCGGCCATTTGGCGACAGTTAGAAAACGCTTTAACACCGTTTTTCCATTGAAACACGCTGGCGAAGTGATCGTAGACGTTTCCGTATTTTTCTTCGGTACGAACCAAACGACCGCCCATTCCACGGCAGCTGACTGGTGGCTCGTCGCCCATCAACCAAAGGGCTTTGTCGATCGAGTGAATGTGCTGCTCTGCAATATGATCGCCGGATAGCCAGTTGAAATACAACCAGTTTCTCAACTGGTATTCCATCGGCGACCATTTTCTTTTTACACCTGTATCAGGATCAACCGAGCCATCACCGCGATGCCAAAGTGTTCCCGTGTAGTAGTTGACTTCCATCGAGCGAATATCGCCGATCTGACCTTCCTTGATTCGGCTGATCATCTCATTCACGCCCAGGTCATATCGCCAGCAAAGCCCCGACACGACGCTCAAGCCCTTCTCGGCGGCTTCTTCACATGTCTTCATGACTGATTTTACGCCAGGCACATCAACACCGACTGGTTTCTCGCAAAACACATGCTTGCCGGCATCGACAGCGGCTTTCAACTGGGCAGGGCGAAAGTGAGGTGGCGTCGCCAACAACACTACATCGACATCGGACTTGCAGAGTTCTTCGTGACAAAGCGGACCAGTGAATTGATGATCCTTATCAACTGCGATGCGTTTCTCGTCAGCGGCAGTTAGCGATTCGAGAGTCGATCCGATACGGTCAGGGAATGCGTCAGCCAACGCGGTGACTTTTGAGTTGGAATCGGCTTTGAGTGCATTCATCACAGCCGAAGTTCCACGACCGCCACAGCCGACGAGTCCGATTTTCAATTCGTCGTCAACGCTGTTGTGAAAACCAAAAGCAGGCTTGGGAACGACCAGCGAACTTCCTAAACTTCCTGCCGCAGCAATCGCAGCGGATGAGGAAATGAATTTTCTTCGGTTGGGTTTAGAATTGGACGACATAGGAAACTCCAGAGGCGCTTTAATTAACACAGGTAAGTGAGTATCGATGATAGCCAGGATCGTCGGCGTTGCAAACCGAGTCGGCATTGGCAGTGCGAATTTACTTCAACTTGCGAATATATTTGATAAACGCGGCGTCGAGATCAGCCAAATCTTCTTTGAAGAACTTCTTAAAATCAGCCATTCTTGTTTCAGGAGAATCTTCAACCAAAGCTTTTTTCTGAGCCATGAATTGCAAGTACGCCACGTATTGGTCCGAGCGACGATTCAAAAGAAAGTGGTTGAACGCCCACGATTCAGCGTACGCATCTAGTAAATCCTCCTGATTCCGCAACCGCTCATCTGATTGGATCAAGCTCACCAATGAGTTTGCAGGACGCGACGATAGGAATCTCCGAAACCGAATCAGTCGCTGCTGAAAAACCAAACCGGGCCCTTGCCAGCCGCGACGACTCCTGAGATTTGGAGCTTCGAAAAACATCGCCAACCCCTCGTTCATCCACAACGGGGATTCCGCCAACCGCGTTTGCATTCCGCGATTAAAAATCAATTGGTGGGTGGCCTCGTGGATCATGGTCGCAACCATATTTACGGCACTGGGGCTCCGCAGAACTTCGCTAATTTTACGATCATTGAGGGCTTGGCCATTCCCGTGAACCGAGGTCAAGTCAAACATCGTGACGCGATTGGAAAGCAGATTGTAATAAGCCACCATGCTCTGACCGGGCCCGAGTTCTCGATCAACATAGCGTTGGTATTGAGGTCGCGATCCAAAAATCACAATAGCCAGCGGGAAAGCCGGCTCGGTCAGTTCAACCTTTTTTCGTTTCTCCCAAAACTTCTCAAACGCGTTGAACAAACGGCTCTCGTACAACCCACCAACCCAACGTGCATAGGCAACTTCGTTTTGGTACGCGATGACGTAGTGCTTGGTTTCATAGATTCGAAAACCATCGGGAAGTTCTTTGAGCAGCCGCTCGCCCATCTCTTTTTTTGAAATGGCTTCGACTGGTTTCTCGACATCAATTTTTGATTTGATCTGATTGGCTTTAACCAGCCACAACCGACCGTCGATTTCGCGAAAGAAAATACTTTTGTCTTGGGCTTCAATCAAAATCTCGCCATCAAGCTCATGTGTCTTGCCAGCAATCTCCAAAGTCAAATGATCCGCATGAACCGAATTCACAAAGGGAGTGTTTGTGATAGGGAAATTCGTAAAAACGAACACCGCACAAACAAAACCAATTAGAGCGATTGATTTGACGTTGGAAATTGAGAATTTGATTCGCTGCATGTTGACTCCACACCAGTTGCCCAATCCTATTGTCGACCATTGTGGGACTGATTCAACCGAATAAACCACCAGCCGACTAAAGAAATTGTGATCACTGCGGCGGCGGTAACGATTGTAATTCCGGCGGTTAACTCATTAACGCCCGCATGGAGGTCTCCCAACATTTTTCGCGGCACCGTGTCGATCCCTGGAGGCCTGACGATATGGGATGCAGAAAGCTCTCCAAAACAAAATGCAAATGAGATCATCCAGCATCCAATGATCGCCATCAGGTTGCCAGCCACCCCGAAACGAAAAAAGCGAACCGTTTTCCCCGCACCGTCGACACTTGAGCTATCAAGTGCGTCCTGAGGAATTTTGCGAAACACAAACCAAACCACAAGTGCACCCACTGGCCAACAGAAAATAAGATTTGCAATTACAGGAGCCGCGATCGTGTAGTTGTAGAACCAACCCAACGTTTCGTTTTCGATCTCTACAAAAATACTTGCGATTGTCGTTCCAATCCAAGGACCGGGGAGGGCACAACTGACGGCCAGCAAGATCGCAAACAAAACCTGAATTGCCCTCGAACGGCGGGCCGCAAATGACAATAGTGACGCAAACAAAATAATTAGCGTTGCGGAGACGGCACTGATCAGAAACGACCAGATGAATTCGTTTTGGTAATCGAGTACCGACCGCCGAATCGCTCCGAACATTTGTGCAATCGAATAGCCCTTCGTTGGGATGCCATCGACGGGACGCACGAAGAAACACGCTCGCACAATCACGTTGCCAATCGGAATCGCCATGGTCAACAAGATCAATGCGAGCCCGCAAGTTTTTTGAATAGCGCTTGCTGGTTTTGATTGGGTAGGCTTGAACGACTGCGATTCAAATTCCAGATCGGTCAGAAACATAAACAGACAAAAACCTGTGAGAGCCAGCCAAGCGATAATGGAAATCGTTAGCTTCGGACCAATCTCACCTGCCGCGGCAAGCTGATCCGGCGTCCACGTACCCTGAATGGAATTGAGCCCTAATGAATAGCCTAAATAGATCTGCTCTGACAACGTCCCAATTTGATAGATATCGGTGACCGCGATTTCCCGTGCACACGAGACCACGATCCAAATCACTGACAGAATCAACAGAGGCCATAGACGTTTGAACGTCACATGCCAGAACACACCAAGCTCACTTGTATCAAGCGACGCTTGCTCCTCAAAAATTCGCCCGCCAATGCTCATGCCGATCAGTAGCACCAACGCGACTTGGGGCGCTGCGGCGATTCCATGAATCCAAGCGGCAGCAGTCCAACCAGAAACAATCGGTTGAAGAGCTTTCCCTTGAACCGACGTTAGCCATCCAAGTTTCCCAAACGCCGCGTCCCAACCGCTGACGTGAATGAACATTGGTATCAGCACCAAAGCCATCGTGCCAACCAACATCATGCGTGAGATAAAACCAGTTCCTCGACAAACCCAAGCAATCAATCCGCCGATTGGGATCGCGATCGCAGAGGCAGATAGGCCAAGCCCAATCGTTCTAGCGGCCACCGCGCGGTCAGACGCGTTTGAAAAAACAAACAGCAATACACCAACGACAACCGTGGCAACCATCCAAACAAGGAATGGCACCATTAAACTGAAACGCTGTCGGGATCCGGGCATGGAACAAGTTTAACCGGAATCTGCAATGCTTGCTAAGACAACACTTCCAAAGGAGCGACCACTTCCGAACGAACGATCGCTTTCGAAAAAGAAATCAATTTCGAAAAGAGATCACTTTCGAAGAATCGGGCCGCCTTCGCGTGGTTTGATTTCAGATGGTTTCGCCGCGACATTTGAACGAACGGGAGCCAACCGTGATCCAGTGGGCGTCAGTTTCGGCGGGGTGACTTTCTCCGTGGCTCTACCAACCAACCTCAAGTAACTATCACTACCCTCGAAGCCTTGAACTTTCTCGTTCCATTCAACAACCTTGAGCGTTGGCCGGCCGTACTTCATATTGAATGCGATATGCCCACGGGTCATTTTTTGCATCACGGTCGATTTCACTTTTTCGCTCATCTGTGAAATGATTTGCGTTTTGAAGCTGATGTAGGCAGTGTTGCCTTTTACTTTCTCAAGTTCGTAACGGACCTGAGCTTTGACCTTCACCTCTTTTTCGCCTTCGTTGGCGTTGAGCACGGTAGGAACGTTCCAAACATAGCCCTTTGCGATCGGCTGTTTGGGAAGTGGAATCGTGATATCGCCGACTGAAAAATCACCCGATGGCAAGTTCGATTTTCGATCCAAAATCTCACCGTTGGGAGCGATCGTCAAAACGAACTGTGTTTTGCCAACAGTATCTGCCGTAACTCGATACTGTTGGGGAATTTCCTCCGCAGGTTTCCTGCTGTTGTATACTTCAGGCTCTTCATCATCAAACCTCGACCACATATCGACCGCTACGATCGAGCCAACGAATGTCATGTTGCCCAGTGAGTCGACGTTGATCACGCGCCATTTGCGAGTTGTTTCAGATCGCGAAGTCGACTCGACGGTGTGTCCTGCGATTTGAGTTTTTGTCTCTGCGACGTGCTCGACGGTCGAATGGATCTCTTCGCCCTTCAATAGATTGTAAGCAAGTTGATACGTTTGCTTTCGCGCATTTTTCTCAGCCGCTTTTTTGACGCTGTCAGCAATTGACTGCTGATCCATTTTCTTTGCGCTGCCTGTTTGAGCAAAAATGGTCAAACAAAAAGTCGCAGCAACGGCGAATACAAGAAGGGTAATTAATTTGCGGTACACGAAATCGTCTCCATACGAATTTCAACTAGGGTCATAGCTCTTGATGATACCTTGAATCAAAGATTCGAATCAACGTCGATTGTGGGAGACGCAGGTTGACTTTGGCTATTTCATACGGAAAGTGAATCACTTTGTGGAACCAGCGATTTATATTCTGGTTTTGAACGGATCTCGTCAATTGAGGTGCACTATCTATTGCTTGAGTTGGCCGCTCCGGTCCGTCGTTGTGCTGTCGGACAAGAATGTCCAACCTACCAAGTGGTAACCAAAAGCATCGTCCAGCGAAAGTAAAAGTAGCAGCGACAGCAAAAGTAAAAGCAAAAGTAAAAGCAGAAGTGAAAGCAAAACACCAATGGGAACTTGGCCTCGAAACTGCCCTTCCAATCAAGTTTTCACACAAGCCGAGGAGCAAGTCGCGAAAAAAGTAGGATGGACATTCCTGTCCGTCGTCACGCTGTAGGACAAGAATGTCCAACCTACCAAGAGGTAACCAAAAGCATCGTCCAGCGACAGTAAAAGTAGCAGCGAAAATAAAAGTAAAAGCAAAACACCAATGGGAATTTGGCCTCGAAACTGCAATCCAATCAAGTTTTCACACAAGCCGAGGAGCAAGTCGCGAAAAAAGTAGGATGGACATTCCTGTCCGTCGTTGCGCTGTCGGACAAGAATGTCCAACCTACCAAGAGGTACCCAAACGTGATCTGCAAAACCAAACGCACACCAAACGCACCATCAAACGACCACCAAACTTGCTCACCAAAGCCAAACCCCGACTACTCCTTCGCCCCAAACTGCCCGCTCCAACCTAGTTTTTCCCGCAGCGTGCTGTAGTAGCTGTTCCCACTCACCTGAATCATTTGAAAAACAGGTTTGGCTCGTCGAATTCGAACGCGATCCTTCTCGTTGATCGGCGAAAGGACTTGGCCATCCAACAGGACGCACGTTGAATCGTTTGGTTTGCTCACCACTAATTCATAAGTTCGGTCAGCCGTGTCAACGACCGGACGTACGGTCAACGTGTGAGGACTAATTGGCGAAATCACGAACGCCTGAAGATTCTTGCGGAGGATTGGACCGCCAGCGGATAAGTTATGAGCCGTCGAACCGATGGGCGTGCTCACAATCAATCCGTCACACAAATAATTTGTCGCCAACTCATCGTCGACATACAAATCAATCTGCTGGATATCAAATGGGGGGCCACCAAGAATCGCGACTTCGTTCAAACCAATTTCGTCGGCGATCATTTCATCATCCCGGAATACCTGACAGTGTATCATCAAGTGATCGACCAGTTGAAACTTTCCATCGACAAAACATCTCAGTGCTTCAACGACGGCATCTGGATGAATGTCAGCCAAGAAACCAAGCTTGCCAAGATTTACTCCCAACACAGGGATTTGCGAATTGCCCATCTGTTTGGCAGCACGCAAAATCGAACCATCGCCACCGAGAACGATGGCCACGTCGGCTTCGATTTCGGAAAGGTCTTCCGTGTACGAAAAATCCTCCCCGACAATATCAACCAACTCTTTGAACTGCGGTCGCAGCTGTTTGCAAGCCTCGACAATTTTCGGGCGCCGGTCACCGGAACCGAGAAGGATCGCTTGTGGGCGAGAAGCCTTGCCTGAATTGGCCTCGACGGATTCATTAGTCATAGTCGTGAGTGTCTTTTTAAGTAACGCCTGCGACCATCCGCAGGCTCGAAAGCCTGCGTGAGTTGAGGAAACTCAACGTCAACTAATTGGCAAGCTCTGTTTGCAATTTGACTTGCTTTGCAGCCTCACGGCAAGTCTCTGCGATGCCCGCGGCGTCAAGTTTTAACTCTGCGAGAACTTCGCTGCGATCTTGATGCTCAACGAACTCGTCAGGAATGCCAATTCGATGAAGCTTCCTCGCGTCCATTCGCAATTCGTTTGCGGCCTCAAGGAACGCACTTCCGAATCCACCCATCAACATGGCTTCTTCGACGGTGACCACAAACG
Organism: Mariniblastus sp.; assembly: GCA_045105295.1. GTDB lineage: Bacteria > Planctomycetota > Planctomycetia > Pirellulales > Pirellulaceae > Mariniblastus. Next base: position 99,243 of record JBGCDK010000023.1, on the reverse strand, counting down.
CAGACTCGGTCAACGTTCTTGTGACCATTGCCTCATCAATCGGCTTTACAAATCTCGCGTTGACGACTCCAACATCGAGGCCTTCGGCTTGCAAGTTTTCGGATGCTTCGACAGCGGCAGCAAGAGTCGTACCGCAAGCGACGATCGTACCGTCAACGCCTTCGCGAATCGTTTCCGATTTACCAAGTTCAATCGGTTGAAGATCACGGTTGATTTCAGCCGCGGTTGTTTTTGGGTAACGAAGCGAGCATGCCGTATCGTGCTTGAGAGAGAAATCTAGCATCGCTCCCAAATCGTTTGCATCGCCAGGAGCCATAACGACCATATTGGGGAAAATTCGGAGGTAACCGAAATCGAATGTGCCGTGGTGAGTCGGCCCATCGTTGGCAGTTAGGCCACCACGGTCCAACATGAAAGTCACAGGAAGGTTTTGCAAACAGACTTCTTGGAAAATCTGATCATAGCTTCGTTGGAGAAACGTGCTGTAAATATCAACGATCGGTCGCAATCCGACTTTGGCTTGGCCACCTGCGAACGCGACTGCGTGCGACTCGCAAATTCCAACGTCGAAGAAACGATCGGGAAATTCTTCGCGGATTGGCTCAAGTTTATTGCCTTGGCACATGGCCGCAGTGATGACCGTGACTTTGTCGTTGTGACGCATCTGGTCAGCGATCGCGTCGCGTGCGTGATTGGTGTAGGCCTTGCTGCTGGCTGATGGTTTTGGAATCGCTTGGCCGTCTTCGGCTGTTTCAAACGGAGCAGGGGTGTGGAAATAAACCGGATCCTCAGCGGCTGGCTGAAACCCGTGCCCCTTTTTGGTAATCACGTGCAGCAACACTGGTCCGTCAATCTCGCGAACCATCTTTAAATATTTTTTTACAACGCCGATGTCATGGCCGTCGATTGGTCCAAAGTATTTGAAACCAAACTCTTCGAACATCATGCCGCCGTGTAGGCCAGCTTTGACGCCTTCTTTGATTTGAAACAGCAAGCGCTCCGTTGGGTCGCCCAGCACGGGAACTTTCTCGAGCATTTTAACGACTTCGTTTTTAACGCCGGCGTAAAATTTGTTCGAACGCAGACGATCGAGGTAACTTGCAATACCTCCGACGCGTGGGCAGATCGACATTTCGTTGTCGTTCAAAATGACAAGCATTTTGCTTTTCAATTCCGACGCGTTGTTGATCGCTTCCATCACGATGCCCGATGGGAAAGCACCGTCCCCGATTACCGCAACCGAGTAATTGTCTTTGTTGCCGAGAATATCATCGCCACTGCGAAGTCCAACCGCAGTCGAAACGCTGGAACCGGCATGACCAGTCATGAACAGGTCGTAATCGCTCTCGGCTGGGTTGGGATACCCCATCAACCCACCTTTGGTGCGGATCGTATGAAACTCGTCGTAGCGACCAGTAATTAGTTTTTGCGGATAGATCTGATGACCGGTGTCCCAGATCAAACGGTCTTTGAGAAAATCGTAAGTGCTGTGAAGAGCGAGAGTCAGTTCGACCACGCCCAAGTTCGAGGCAAAATGTGCCGCGCGAAGGCTGAGCAAATTGCAAAGCGTTTCACGAATTTCATCGGCGACTTGATTCAATTGGTCCAGCGACATTTCATGAAGCTGAAGCGGTGACTGGATGGTCGGTAGTATTTTTTGTGTCATGTTTCAAAGATCCTTTAGGTCAACGTCATTTGGAGATGACGTTGTCCAAACTAGTGGGTTCGGCTGACGACGAATCGTGCGAGTAAATTCAAAGGTGTTGCGGCATCTTTGAACGGCTTGAGCGAGTCGATGGCGGCTTGGGCCATTTCCTGCGCTCGAAGTTCGCTTGCTTCTTCCCCAATTACGGATGGGTAAGTTTGCTTTCCAAGTTCAGCATCCTTTCCCGTCCGCTTTCCCATTTTGGCTTGTGAGCCTCGTAAGTCCAACAGATCATCTACAATTTGGAAGGCTAAACCGAGGTGTTTTCCGTAATTAATTAGACTCGAACGATATTCTTGGCTCGCTTGGGCCGTAATTGCCCCTAATTCCAACGAACAAGTCAGTAACGCCCCAGTCTTTCTTCTGTGAATTTTCTCAAGCGATTCGACGTCCGAAGCTGCGAATTGCAAATTTAAGTCGTCCGCTTGTCCGCCAACCAATTGGCTCGGACCGGACGCTTTGGCCAAAGAAGCGACGCACTCAAGGGCCACCTCGGCCGGTTTTGTATCTCGGGTGATGACTTCGAAAGCCAGCGGGATCAAAGCGTCGCCAGCGAGAATCGCAGTCGCTTCGTCGAATTTGACGTGACAGGTAGGCTTACCCCGCCGAAGTTCGTCGTCATCCATCGCCGGAAGATCGTCGTGGATCAACGAATAATTGTGAATCATCTCAACGGCACAGGCCGACGGCATTGCATTGGCAATGGTTCCCCCGCACATCTGGGCTGCCGTTAGAACAAGCAGTGGCCGAATTCGTTTCCCCGGAGCCAACAAACAATAACGAATGGCTTCGCGTAAGTGATCGGGACAATCCGAGTCAAGCTGCGAATACGAATCGAGTTGCGAATCGATCTGCGATCGGTACGATTCGATTTCAGGTGGAAAGATCGCCGTTTCAGATGTCATCAAGTAGGATCCACAAAGATCATAATTTTAGGTGTGTTACGTTTTTCACCCAGCGGAATAACCGAATTCTTTAACGACCGGTTAACTTGCATCGAATGAGCAGTGGGAGGCTGAGACGCAATTCTGATCGAATCTCAGGCGAGGTGTGACAAAATGGCTGAAAATCTTAACGAGCAGTCTAAAATAAAGTGCTTGAGTCGTCTATGTCCAGTTCATCATCTGAATCTTCTTCATATTCGTCTTCGTCCTCATTCTCCAAGTCCTCCTCATCGGTCTCACTGTTAGCCGAACTGACCGCTCGTCGGGACCCCGCTACTTTTTCAGTCGAAGCCGTATTGTCGAACGGACGCGTGACGAGATTCCCTTCTTCGTCGAGTTCAACCAACATTTCGATTTTTCGCTGGGCACGATTAAGAGCGTCGTAACACGATTTCAAGTTCGAAACGCCTTGCTCGTATTCTTCCAGAGATTGGCTGAGCGTTAGGTTTCCGTTTTCGAGCTGATTGACGACCTCGCGGAGCTCTTCAAGAGATTCCTCAAAAGGAACTTCCTTCTCGGACACCTTTTTGGATTTAGGTTTGGGTTTGCGAGTTGTTTTTTTCTTGGCCAACGTAATTCGTTTTGATTGAGGGTGTCGCGGAAGTTGTTTTAAAGAGTCAGTAAAATTGAGCGGGACTGATGGAGCGCGAATGAACGAGTGAAAATCAAGGAAGTAAAATCAACGAGCGAGCAAACATTAACTACGTTCGATTTCCTCAACCGAGCTAATCAGCCTGCCGTTGGCGGTTCGAGTTGTGATTTTATCACCGGGCTTGATCGAGTCACAGTCGGTAACCAGTTTGCCTTTTTCGTCGGTCGTCAAGCTGTAACCACGAGCCAACACGCCGAGGGGGCTGAGAGAATTCAATCTCGCGAACATTTCTTTTAGCGTCTGGTCGCAACTAGAAATCGTCTGTTGGGCAGCGCGGTTCATTTTGCCCTCCAGGTTGTCCAGCTCCATTGCCGATTGCCGGATGCGTTCCAGCGGTTGAGTCAAAACCGGTCGGGAAACGAGCGACTGAAGTTCATAATGCGCGTTTCTAATTCGCGACATCACAGACTGCGCCATGCGTTGATGCCCCGCCTCCAGTTTTGCAACGATCTCGCGATAGATCGGAACGCAACGCTCGGCAGCTTCGGATGGAGTGAGTGCGCGAACGTCGGCGGCGAGATCGGAAAGCGTGACATCGATTTCATGGCCAACGCCCGAGATGACGGGGATCTTTGAAACGTGAATCGCGCGGACGACTGATTCTTCGTTGAAACTCCAAAGATCTTCGACGCTTCCGCCGCCACGGGTCACGACGACGACATCGATTGGATCGGCGATACGACTGCACAATCGAATGCCGGTTGCGATTTCATTCGCTGCACCAGGCCCTTGGACTTTGGCTGGGATAATAGTGACGCGAATATTCGGCCAACGCCTAGTAAGGACTTGTAAAAAATCGCGAATCGCAGCACCAGTGGGACTGGTCACGACGGCAATGTGTTTCGGATATTGCGGCAACGTTTTTTTAATGCTCGGATCAAATAACCCTTCGGCAGAAAGTTTCGCGTGAAGTTGCCTGAACGCCAATTCGAGCGCACCAATTCCTTTGGGCTGAATCTTCCGCACGATCAATTGATACGAACCGCGTTGAGGATAGACATCGACTCCCCCACGGCAGACAACCTCCAGCCCGTTGGTCAATTCGAATTTCAAATTCTCAGCATCGCTTCGCCAAATGATCGCATTGATCTGCGAAAACTTATCCTTCAGCGTCATATAGATGTGGCCAGAGCTAGGCCGGGTCATCCCAGATATCTCACCGCCTACCCAAACCGACGGAAACTCGTTGTTGAGTTTGTATTTAATCGTTTGGGTCAACTGCGAGACCGTGACGACATTCGGTTTTTGGTTGGTGTTGGACAAGTGCGATCGTTTATCGAGTCAGAGGAAAATTATGAGCTCTGAAATTGTCGCATAATTCGACTTGGCCGCGAAGGCAGTGCCAGAAACGTGACCTACGAATCTCATTTCTCAGATTCCAATTGGATATATTCAAACCAAAGTTCTCAATTTTGGTAAAAACATGTGACTCCAACTAGCCTCGAATCCTTACTCCCCAACCTAATTATGAAAACACATCTCGGAATTTTGATTGTTTTGGTCGGGTGCTCATTTTGCTCGAACGGATTGGCTCAAGAAAAAAATCAGGAGCAGGCTTTAGGAAAAGAAAACACCCGTTTGGGTATCACTGAGAATCCGAATGTGTTCGACACTGTGCCGAACAATTTTTGGGCTGCGGTTATAACTCCGAAAATTGACAGGCTCGGGCCGAAGCTTCAGAAATTGTCTCAACAGGCGTATCCCAACCAAGCAGACATTCCAAGCAGCGAGGTAGATTACTTTTACGAACAGGCTGGTTTTGATTTAAAGGTTTCGAAATTCAACCGCGTTTTGGATCGCGAACGTGCTGGCGGTTTTTACTTTAACTCTCTAACGTTTACTTCTGTGAGCGTGTTGCCTGTCAACGTGAAAAATCTGGAGTTGCTTTCGGTCTACTTGAAAGTAGACCAATCGAGACTTGAGAACGGCGAGATTTTAAAAACTGCACAGAAGAAATTTGTAAAATACATCAACGGCAATCTCTATGTTTGCGATAGGGATAGCTTGCTCTCATCCGACATAGAATCCAACGGACGGGGCGGGCTTTCGAAGGACATAAGATCTTTCCGAGGTAGAATTTCGGAGCCCCACCAAAACCAATTGAAAAACTCAGACGTTGTCGTCCTCTTAGATGGCGAGCTCTACCGTGGGTTAAAAGCCTGGATTCCGTATATTGCCCCGCCTGAAATTCTCACCAAAACTGATTCGGACAAAGGACTCAACGGCCTACTCAAGCATATGGATCGCGCGTTGGACTTTGTGACCATCGGAGTGAATCTTGATGATGGAATTCAAGTCAAACAGAATTTTCGGTTTCGCGAAAAACACCGAGAGCAAACCCAAACATTAATCCAATCGATTCGAGGCGGTAACGAGAACTCCAATCTCGATGGACTTCCCGCGTTTCAGTTCGTTGCTGCGTTTGCTGCCAAAGGAAAAGGCGAACAAAACGTTGCGGTTGCGAAGTCAATTCTCTCCATGATCACGAGTCGTGTTTCGCCCCATGACAAAATTATGTCAGCAGACGACAAGATTAAGTTCTATGACTCGTTTACCAAGTTGTGGAAAAAAATGAATGGGACCAAAGTCGGTTTGTATCGACTGGAGGAACCAACGAAGCCTGACGAGTACGCCGCTTGGGCGAAAAAACGAACCGGGCGTTTGAGTATGGTTGCGATTTTTGACATCGAAGATCCAGATGCTTTTCTGGGCGAACTTCCTGCGCTCGTTCAATTCGCCAATGAAAGTGCTCAACGGAATACTGAGATCAAAGAAATCATGCCTATCGGTTTCAGCTACAAGAAATCGGTTTCCAAGATTGCCGGGCATCGCGTGGACGAACTGATTATCGATACCAAAAGGTTGAGCAAAGAGGCTCGCTGGCGTTTCATTTATCTTTTTGGAAACGAAGCGCGACGCATCAAACTGGTCCCACTTAAAAAACAACTGCTCCTGTATGCCGGGACTTCGACGAAGCGATTGGAAGAAACGATCAGCAATCTCAAATCAGGTAACAAAGGTCTTTCTGAACACCCATTGATTATTTCCAGCAATGAGAAAATTGATCCCAACAAAAAAGTCGAATTCCATTTTTCTGCTTCCAATCTTTATGAGATCTATAACTACAAAGACCACATCAGCAAATTCATGCCGATTGAAAACACGTCTGCGTTAAGCCTCACCATCGACGGAGACAGATTGGGAACCGACATTTGGTTTCCTGCGAAAGAAATTGATCGCTCGGTCGATTGGATGTCGTCCGTGTTTCTTTTTTAGATCCATGCAAGTTCTCGCCGGTGAAAGAATCACTTGGCAGTGAACGATGCGAAGCATTGCCCTCACATCCTTCTCAATCTACTCAGCTATCCAAACACTGGATTGGTAAGAAGAATTGATTGGGAACTGAGAAAATTATTTGTTCTCAGGATGCGCAATCCCAAACCAGCCAAGCGTTTGGGAACAGAGGACTATTTTTGGTTTGCGTCCTGGTTTCCTTTTCTAAAGTCAAATTTCACTGTCGCTCTATTTTGGAAACAGCGCTGTCCAACAATTTGACGGCTTGTTTTTCTGCCTCAACAACTTAAGCTTCCCATCTCTTGGTGGCCCCACCCATCAACCTTGACCGCTCGGTCAATTCTCACCCGATTATGCGGCAACGACTCCGCTGAAGTTTGGTGCGTCTCAACGACTGCCAAAGCTTTTTCCAAACTTCAAAGGATTGCCATGTCTGCGATTGCAAAGGACTGGATTCACGATGCGCGTCAATCGATCAACGATGGACCAGTAGATTTTTACGCGATCAAACCGGTTGAATACTGGAAAGATTTAATTGTCTGTGTGGTCGTCGCATACACAGCGGCAACCCTTTATCTGTCTCTGCCATTCACATCTGTATTGAAATACGTTTCGTTTCCCATTGCAGTCTTTTGGCTTTACCGAGCCAGTTCGATGGTGCACGAAGTTTCACACCTGAGTAAAAAACAGCTGGGCAGTTTCAAAATCGGCTGGAACATTCTGTTGGGAATTCCAACTCTATTCCCGTCAACTTTTTTCTCAAGCCATCACCGCGACCACCACACTGGCCGGCATTATGGAACCTCCCAAGACCCCGAGTACATCCTCAACGTGTTCACGCCTGGAACGATTGGTGGCCTGATCTTTTTCGTGGCATACCTTTCGGTTTACCCCGTGTTTGTTTTGTTGCGATTTATGCTTGCTCCAATTTCTTACCTGCATCCAACGTGGCGTGAATTTACATTGCGGCGGCTTTCGTCATTCACATTAAATTGGAAATATGAACGGAACGTAAATCGGATTGACAGAAAGGTTTTCAACATCGTCGAATTGACTTGCTGTTTGAGAGCTTGGATGATTCCGTTTTTCATGTTGATCGGTATGACGGAATGGACTCGATTTCCACAAATGTATTTGCTGGCTATTTCTGTTTTGTTTTGTAACCAAATGCGATTTCTGGCAGACCACCATTTCGAAAGCCATGGCGAACCAATGTCGATGTCCGATCATATTGTCGACTCGTGCAATTACAGCAAGAACGGATTTTTGACTTGGCTGTTCTTCCCATTCACAATCCGCTACCACGCGCTTCACCACCTGTTCCCAACAATCCCGTATCACAATTTGCCTGCTGCCCACCAACATCTCACGGATAACCTTGCTGCGGATTCGCTATATCACACACTCGATCGCCCAGGCTGGTGGTATACTGTCCGGGAAAATCTCGGACTTTCAAAAAAAGAGACGCCTGCGATCCAAACTCCTATGCAGCTGAGCGATTTCGGCACGAACGATTTGGTCGCGAGAGTTGATGAAGCCGAGTCAGTACTGCCAGATGGCCACCTACCAACAAAACAAACCGTGCTCTAGCCGCGTTAGCCTCTGCAAGAAACGAACTATCGCTTTTTGCAGAGCCCTTTGACGCAACCTGTTACGACTGGCGAGAGTTACGGCTCAGCGTTTGGTTCTGACTCGGATAGAACAGACTTTGCCATCGTTCGGTAGGCTTCGTCAGCCCGCGCTTTCAAACGTCGTCGTCGATATTGATCTTTGGCTAGACAAAATCGTTTTGCAGCCTCATTCATCTGGTAAGCCATTATCGCCGACAGGAAAAAAGCAACGCCTGCAAACGAAGAAAGCAAAACGAAAATCGGCCAACTGGACAGGGCTGCGAAAATGAATAGCGATACTGAAACCAACGCGCCCAGAATAATCGTAAGACTCGCCTCTTCTTTGCTGGGCTCGCGAAGACAGCCGTATTTATCTTTGACCATCAGCGTCTTACTTCGGTTTTCCCAAGCTCGATCGATTGATCTCAATTGGTCTTGGAATTCCAATCGGCGGACCATTACCGACAGTTCTTCGACCTGATCCTGGACACGAGAATTTTGCTCCAGCTGTTTATTTTTCAATGAGTTCCTTTGTAAAAGTGGTTTTCAACAGGTGGAAAGCCTGAATCAAATCCGCACTGAAAGCCCGCCTTACAATGGACCTAACGGGCGCTTCAAATTTGGGCGTTGAATTTGGCCCCCAAACACGGGTTTGAAGGGAATCCAAAAAGATATTCGTTCCACTCCAAGGCTGATTGTCAGATTCCGAAAAAAATCGCATAATCAAGTGCTTCATCAATCCAAACTTGGGTCTTTTGAGGCATCTCATGCAAGACAAAATTCGACATACCGCGATCACTTTCGACGACGTTCTCATCGAGCCACGTTACAGCGAAATTGTCCCTTCTGAAGTCGAAGTCTCCACCCAATTAACAAAACGAATTTCGATCAACATCCCGCTGATCAGTTCGCCTATGGATACCGTGACCGAAAGCTCTATGGCCATTGGACTGGCGAAGGTCGGCGGTTTGGGCGTTATTCACAAGAACATGTCGCCCGAAGCCCAGGCTGAAGAAGTTTACCGAGTAAAAAGAAGTGCCAACGGCATCATTCGCGATCCGGTTACGCTTCCTCCAGAAGCCACCGTCGGTTTTGCCAAGGACATCATGGAGCAGAACAACGTCTCTGGAGTGCCAATCGTGATGGCAGACGGGACGCTAGCAGGCATCTTAACTCGTCGCGATTTAAGATTCCTTGAAACGCTTGACATGCTTGTTTCTGAGGTAATGACCCGGGAACCGTTGGTAACTGCTACGGGGAATGTAACGCTTGAGGAAGCTGAGAAAGTTTTAACGGCAAAAAAGGTGGAGAAGCTTTTACTGATTGACGAAGATAAGAAACTAAAGGGACTTATCACGATCCGTGACATCGACATTATGCGTCGATTCCCCAACGCGTGCAAAGATACGCAGGGGCGTCTTCGAGTTGGTGCTGCAGTTGGAGTGCACGATTTGGAACGTGCACAAAAACTCATCGACAAGGATGTTGATGTTTTGATCGTTGATAGTGCACACGGTCATTCGAAAAATGTCATTGAGACGGTTCGAGCGATCAAAGCGAAGTGGGACATAGATGTCATTGCCGGCAACGTTGCCACAGCCGAAGGTTGTGAAGCGTTAATTGAGGCAGGGGCAGATGCAGTGAAGATTGGAATTGGGCCTGGGTCAATTTGTACGACTCGTGTTGTTAGTGGCATTGGAGTGCCACAGATCACCGCGATCTACGAAGCCGCTCAGGTAGGTGACAAACATAACGTACCAGTGATTGCCGATGGAGGGATTCGGTATTCTGGTGACATCACAAAAGCGATCGCCGCTGGCGCTAGTTCTGTGATGATCGGAAGTTTGTTTGCTGGGCTGGCCGAAAGCCCAGGTCGAACGATTTTGTACCAAGGACGCACATTCAAAGCGTACCGAGGCATGGGATCGATTGGTGCGATGGCCAAAGGATCAAGTGAGCGTTACCGACAATCAGATTCGGGACCAGGGAAACTGGTACCAGAAGGTGTTGAAGGTCGCGTTCCGTTTAAGGGGGCACTTAGCGATTTCGTTTACCAAATGGTAGGCGGTTTGCGCGCCGGAATGGGTTATTGCGGCACGGAGACCATCAACCAACTCCGAACTGATGCGAGATTTATCCAAGTATCAGCTGCGAGTGTTAGAGAAAGCCACCCTCATGATATTGCCATTACTCAAGAAGCTCCGAATTACTCTTCGGAATCACCGTCTAACGATCACAAATAGTGTGTTCGGTGGTCAACCGGATGGCGTTGTGCCATTGGGGCAAGACCTTCCTTCTCTCCACCACCGCACGCCCTTTTGGCGAAGCAAGCAACTCGCAAAATCAAAAGTATTTGCTGCGGTGACGGGCCTGGCCATTTCAGCCACGCCATTCTGCCTACCGACTCTTTCGGCCCAGCAGTTCCGAACTCCCCAAGTTCAGTCCGGTCAAAACTACGGTCCTTCGCAGGCTCAACTACAACACGCTGCGGCTCTCAAAGCCCAGATGCTGCGAGCCCAGCAAGAGCAGGGTGCTGATTCTGGATTTGCAGAGAAAGCTTTTGCTGCACAGCAACAATACATGGCGAGCCAAGCCCGCGAAGAACAGAACCAGTATCTCGCGATTCAACAAGCCGCGCAGGAAAAAGCACGACGGGCTCAGCGGGCCGCCCAACCAGTTGCTTTCGCTCCACCAACTCAAGCGAGACGCTTGCCCAAACCTAACTCGGCAAGTACTTACGCTCCACCAGTTCATGTTGCTCCTTCCTCGCGGGGCGCATACGCAACACTTGGTGACGAGCCAGAAAACCGTTCACAGCCGGCTCGATATAACGCGGTACCGTCGAACGCGGCACAGTCAAACGCGGTACAGCAGGTTGCCTATCAACAGCAGGCTTACCAAGCACCCAATCGCCAGGCTCAACAAGCTCAACAGATGCAGTCTAGCCGTAATCCGAACGCGAGTTTTCCACGAACAGGTCCAGCGGCGAGTCCAAGCCAGCCAGCCCAACGCGTGGCTCAGCTTTCAAACGCACAACGAGCGAACGCGCAAGCTTCACAGCGTCGGCAAGTCGCGGCCCAGACTCGCCAGCCTCAGGCTCGACCACAGTCTCAGGGTCAACTTCAATCACGAAGTCAAAACCAACGGCCAAGTCAAAGCCAAATTCAAAGCCGTCAACCGACCGCTCGAGTCGCGTTGAACACAGTGCCCAACAGCCGGCGACAAGTACCACGTCAGCAAACTTTTGCGGCTGCACGACCACAGCCAACGCAACAGGCACGAGTGCAGAAACCTCGCGACTATCACATGGAAGGAGCACCGACGCTCCCAAAACCAAAACTGAACGGGACGCCTTACGTTTTGGATAGTGGCAACACAGTCGGCTTGCAGGATCGCATTGAGAGCCTGCTTTCCCAGCCAAGATATGCCACGTCGCAGACGCCGATTCAAAATGGCCAAGCGATGGTAGAAAGCTCAGTTTCGAAATTCGCTTCACGAGTAAGAGGCGTTATCAATCCCAAGGTCGCCGTACAGGCATCGGTTAATAAAACCTCAGCCAATTCGCCTAGAGTGAACACACCTCGTGCCAATTCAGCAAACTCAATTGCTAGTTACCAACCAAAAATCGACACTGGATTCCAACGTCAGCTTGTTCAGAATCGGCGAATTCCGAACCAGAAAGCGGCTCAACGACTGAGTCGATCAATGATGAATCCTCCCAACCAAAGCTCTGAAATCAACCGACGCATCGCGAACGTGGTTCAGTCGCAACAAAATCGCATGCAGCACACCGCAATGGTCGAACCGAAACACGATCCATTCAACGATGCTGTAAGTGCTTTTCCGCAAGCCACTGAATCTGTGATGACTCGGGCCAGCCAAGACAACGATATAAGTCAGCGCATTGCCAATGTGGTCCAATCACAAGAAAAACGGATCCAGCAAGTCGCCATGGTTGAGCCCAACCAGGATACTTTCAACGCTGAGACAACGATCGCACAAGCATCGCAACCTGTGATGCAAACGCCACGGGCAGATTACGCCCCCCCACAAACGCAGGCGATTGATCCACAGGTTGCCCTCCCGCCTGAGAGCAACTTGGCACAAAGCAACTCATCGCAGCCAGACGAAGTCAATTTAGTTGCCTCCAATACAATGGCAACGAATTCAGCGGCTGTGCCTGAGACTTTCACTGCGACCGCGAATCAAGAAGCTGACAATCCGATGCGGCAGATTTCAATCCTCCGCCAGCAAGACAACTCTTTGCGAGAATCGGAAAATCAATTTGGCGGCCAAGACGTCCCAGCCGAGCGAGGAGTGTTCGATCCTGCTGAAACAAACCAAGCTCAATCGGCACCTGCAACGAATCCTCAGAATGGATTTGGTCAAGGTCGAGATGAGATTGATAACATCGACGCAGAACTGCAACGGTTGCGGATGCAGTCAGAACAATCAACCGACCAACAACCGCTTAACAACTCCAGAATCGATGACATGGTCAAAGAACTGGAACGAAAAACGGACGAAGAGCTAGACGATCCTAGCTCGGTAGTCGACGACCTGGATGATACCGACTTGGCAGACAGCCCCCGGTTGCCTGTTAAAACCTGCGAAGAGTTTCGCAGCCAGCTACTGAACAATTCAATCCGTGACATCGCACTGGACATCAGTCCTCCTGCCAGTCGCAACCGTGATCAGTTCGTTGCGATTTCTCGAAGCTGGACCGACCGCAACGGAACCATTATCGCGACCGGTTCGATGGTCGACCTGCGACGCGGGTACGTCATCATCGACGGCGTTGGTGGTCGGCAAAAGATCCCGTTTGGCAAACTAAGCGAATCCGATTGGGCTGCGATTTCAGACTACTGGCAAATTCCACAACTTTGCAGTGTGGGAAATCGCGGAACGGCAACACGAAACTGGGTACCACAAACCTACACTTGGAAAGCGTCTTCGATCTGCCACAAACCGCTTTACTTTGAGAACATCCAACTCGAACGCTACGGACATTCGCACGGACCGTTCTTGCAGCCGGTTGAATCAGTCGCACACTTTTTCACCAGCATGTTTACCTTGCCATACCAAACGGCAATCCATCCTGCCAACGAATGTCAGTATGCACTTGGTTTCTACAGACCAGGCAACTGTGCTCCATGGCTAAAGGATCCGATTCCAATCAGCCTCGACGGCATCAGACGTCAGGCGTTGGTCTCAACAGGAGTAGGCTTGATTCCTTAACCGATTCAATCCGGAACTGTGTCGCAATGCTTAGACCACCTAACGCTGAGACAACCTACATAGTTTCGGAACTCGAAATACTTCGAATGTCCCTCAATTCGTCAGCGAACTGCTGATATTGAGTGATGAGGGCGATTGGACCGGCCGCAGGCATACAACCTGCGGCCGTTTTTTGTTGATTTGTTGGCAATTTCCTTTTATCAACGCCGAATAGGAAACGTAGAAAGCCAACGTGGTTGTAAAAACTTGTTTGGACTTCTTACAACGTTAAAATACAAGCGACCAATTTTCACAGGCTCAACCTAAGCTCACCCAATGTGCTGGTTATGAAAAATATCAACTTTAATTTCGATCTCAATAGAACGTTCTGGGCTTTGCTGTTTACGTTGGCGACCGTTTTCGGCTCGCCTTCAACTCAAACCACTATTGCTCAAACTGATGAAATCGCAGCCCAAGAGAAAAAGGATCTCGAAGCTTTTTTCGAAAAAGCCCACGGACCGCTCGACGAAGCCTTGAAACTATTCGACGATGCGCAGAATCGTCCGGAACAAGACGACCTGGCGTTCTACGACTTCCTCAGCCGCACCAAGGAATCCCAAGAGCGACGAGTTGAAAGCTATTTGGATGTTGCGGGTGAAGCTCTTGGGATCTCTAGCATCAGCAATCGGAGAATCAAGATCGCTGAACTGCGCGAAAGCATGGCCGAGAATCGTCGCAACATCACGCTGTACCAACGAAAGCGCATTTCGGCTCCTGAGAGTACTTACAATCCATTGGTGGTAACGAAATCTGGATACGACGGAAAAATCAGGACCGCCAAAGATGAGATCGCTGAAGCCGAGCAATTGATCGAATCTCAGAAAGCCGAGCTGGTCGAAGACCTAAATCGAATCGGCATGAAGCTCGATGCGAAAAACATCGACAATCTTTTGGAGTCGATTACTGGTGACGAGTTCGTTCGCGTTTCAATCATTTTCGATAACGCAAAAGCTTTTGCTGCGGAATTGGAAAGATTGACCAACGAGTCTGGTGAAGACCTCGAAGCCGCCAAAAAATACTACGGCGTTTATTTGATGTTGTTGAAAACTGTATCGCAATTACAACAAAAATTCGTTGAAAAAGTTGACTCGGAGTACTATCCAAAACTTGACGAGTTCGCACAAAAGGCTCGTCAGAATGTTTCGGAGGCCAAACGTGCAATCGAACTTGGTGGCGACAGAACTGTCCTCAAGAATAACATTATGAGCAATGAACTGACGTACAAGGCCGCCATGCATTACAAGGACGGATTGGCTCAGCAAAAACATCAAATGATGATGGCGAATCTTGAAACGAAAAAGAACATCCTGACCGCAGCCAACACCTACAAAACCGTCGCGCTCAGCAAAGACGTCGCAGCATTGATGTCCGTCAGCCGCCGAGCCTTCGATTCAATTTCTGGGTTGTCGGTTCCCGACCTTCGGCCTTTCGAAAACGAAAAAATGAAAGAAGCATTCAGCGAGTTGACTCGTGAATTGCGAAAATAGATTCCGCGAAACGCCTGTAAACCACACCAACCACTGAGCGAGTCATTGCCCAGTGGTTGTTTTTTGCTTTCGTTTGATCCACCCAGAAAATTCTGGACGCTTCTTCCAATCATTTAAATACGGACCGTATTTTTCCTCGACAATCCAGTCGCGAGGCTCTGGATTTTCCAGCAACAATTTTCCATTGGAATAGTCGTTCCCCTCAATACTTAATTCGATTGACGATTTGTAGTCTTCCAATAGCTTCGTCATTCGCTTTGCAAGTTCAGGTTTTGAGTCGTACAGATTTCTGGCTTCTTTGGGATCGAATTTCAGATCGAAAAGCTGGTAGGTCTTCTTTTTCTTCCGGTTCGGCGCGGTGAAAACGAGTTTGATGTCGTTGTCGATGACAGCCATGCTGCCCTGATATGAAAATGGGATCGGCTTTTCTCTTGGGCCGATCTCTTCGTCAAACAACTTTCTCAAACTCACTCCGTCGATCGGGCTGGTCATGGTGGCATCAGGTAAGCCAACGACCTGAGCAATGGTTGGAAAAATGTCCATTGAAACTGATGGATGATTCGTGATGCGATGCTTGATCACGCTAGGCCATTCGACGATCGCGGGTACGCGCAAGCCGCCCTCGTAGACGCTGCCTTTGAACCCACGAAGCCCGCCCACGGTGTTGGGTTTGATTTTGGGTAGCCCGCCGTTGTCACTGGTGAACCAAACGATCGTATTATCGGCGATACCGATCTCGCGAATGGCCGCTCGCAGTGTTCCGATACTTCGATCCATCGCCACCAACTCGCCATGCTGATCTTGCGAGGACCTGTCGAGATGAGCGAACGGTTTCGAATCTTCTTCGGCAGCCATAAACGGAGAGTGGGGGGTGCCAAACCAAATGACGGAAAACGAAGGTTTTTCAGCGATTGCATTTTCGCGAATGAATTTGATCGCTTCGTCGACAACGATCTCGGAACTGTCGCCCGTGAACTCTTCAAATTTTCCGGCTCGACTTAAAATCGGATTTCGATCAAAAAAGTTCGTCACTGACAACCAATTATCAAAACCAAACTTCCCTGGGTTGTGTGTATCGGTTTTCAAAATCGGAACCCCCGGACCTCGCATTCCATTGAGATGCCATTTACCAAAATGGCCCGTCGCGTATCCAGCATCACGCAGCGCGGTCGCAAGTGTTTTTTCTTGAAGCCGCAATGCATAACCGTGCGACTCAACACCCGTGCGACGATTGGTGCGTCCTGTTAGCACACTTGCTCGAGTCGGTGAACATACAGGTGCCGCTGCGTAAAAGCGATCGAAACGCAAACCATTCTCTGCCATCGAATCTAGATTCGGTGTCTTCAAAATCGGATGATTGTTGTAACTCGTTTGGCCCCAACCTTGATCATCCGCCATCACCAAAATGATATTTGGATTCACGAATTTGGTGTTTGACATTTCGCCCATTGAATTCTTTGGAGAGAGATTCGAAAGCAAAATGCAAAGGAGCAGCGGTACCAATCCAAGAGGGTCGTTGACGGGTTTAATCATGTCACTGGGCTCTCAAAATGGGCTTTAGGAAACGATCAATATATCGCGTTAAAATCCACGTAATGAGATCCTCCTCTCATATTGAGAAAAAAATCAGCTCACATTCACGTGAAATCCACTTCAAAGCGCTTTATTTTTACTGGAATCGAACCTCCCAACGAATTGGCTTGGCAATTGCGATATTGATCGGCATATATCTTATTTTTTTACTTGGAGTGTTTATGTTCTCAATTCCTAAAGGAGATTGGGCGGTCGAATCCATCCTCATCAACGGCACGACGGTGATGAACAATGATGGAATGCGGGGCCTCGAAATCCTCGATGACGAATGGGTGATTCAACCCGTCGGTCAACGATTCAAAGTGCGTCAATCAACATCGAAGACGGCTGTGCTTGAATCCAATGGGGAAGTCTTTTACGCCGACTTCGAAGTTAGAGGCAGCGACTTGCGTTTGCAACTTGCCCGTGAAAATCGAAATGAAACTGTCTGCATTGAAGCCATCGCAATTACCGCAGATTGTTTTGTAGCAACGATGTAAAACGAAACATATTTTCAAACAAAAGTTCAGAGCCAGCAGCAGCTATGTTGTTGGCTTTTTTCTGCGGTACTTCTAACAATTCAAGATTACCCTAACCGGGATATTTGGCTTGTTCAGATTGCGTTCTAATTGCCCGTTAAAAATGTTTAGGATTTCTATTTTGCGATTGTTTTTTCCTAGGTCTAGCTGAGACAATTCGTTAAATTAAAGGTTCTCTTCTCAAGCCCATCACCTCGTCTCATTTCGAAATGTCAATATTTTTGCGACTATCCGCGCACTTTTTTCTTACCGCTCTAACGCTGTCAATTTCTCATGGGATGCTGATCGCGAACCAGCCAATTTCCGATTTGAAAACGCTTCATGAAATCGGCGACCGCGCAATTGGGAGATCTGTTGACCTCACCGGCACGATCACTTTCTTTGAACCCATTTGGAATTTCGGATTTGTTCAGGCTGGCGGCCATGCAGTTTTTATTGAAGGCATAACCACGAGAGATTTACAACCAGGTGATAAAGTTCGCGTGACTGGCAAATGTTCGCTGGGGGACATAGGCACAAAAATCAAATGTGAATCGATGGTGAAAACCGGTTCGGGCTCCCCTCCAGATCCAATTGAAGTGAAGATTTCCTCGTTGAAAATTGGTGATTACGACTCCATGTACGTTGAAGCGGACGCCACCGTCCTCCAAGCGGTTAGCGGCCAAGGACACACGCTGCTGTATTGCGATGATGACGGGGCCAAATTTCATGTTTGCGTCAACGGCAAGCAAGAGCTAAGCCAACTTCTAGCGATTGTTGGGAGCAAAGTTCGTTGCGCAGGCGCTCTGGCCATCACTATCGAAGCCGGAACTGAAAGCAGGGATTCGTCGATTGGCACTCGAGACATTGAGTGCCATCGTATCGTTTCATGCGAGCCGCCGAAGATCATTTCGGGCGGCAAGCCCAAACTCTTGGATCCAACGAAACCAGCCCATTCCTCAGACATTTTTATGTTCGAAGGTCAAATCACCTCCGCCTTTCCAAACTTTTTCATTCTCTCCAACTCCCAAGAATCAAGAAGGATCGAATGTCGCAACGCGCATGGGTTTGGCTCATCCAATATGGTGCGCGTGGCAGGTTCGCGATCTCTTGCGCGAGATGGCACTGAGAAATTTACAGCTAGCGCAATCGAATCTTTTTTTTCAAGCAGACTTCCCGCACCGCAAGAGATTAATGACATACCCAGCGATCAACAAATTTGGAAACATGTTGTCGTGCAAGGACGTCCACTCAATGTTCGCGAAGTAAATGGAAAAGTTTGCTTTGACATAGCAAGCAATGACCAAACTCACTCCATCGAGCTAAAAGACGCGTTTCCAAACGTAAATCTTTTACGCAACACATCACTGATCGAAGCCAACGGCACCATCGTTGAGACCTACCCCGATGGCGGCTGCCGTGTCGTGATCAGCGGAATGAAAAACGTTGTGCGCGTCGTTCCTGTTTACTCATTTTGGAAATACTTTGCTTGGGGCCTTCTGCCCATAACTTCAATTTTCTTTCTTGGATTCGTTTGGGTAAAAGCGCAAAGAAATCGTGCCTCTTCCCAAGCAGCCACGCTCAGTTCGATGCACAACAATTTGATTGCAACCTACCAAGCCATTAGCGATGGATTGCTTGCGATCGACAATAACAACCGAGTGCTCTCAGTGAACGCGGAATTTTGCAATTTGATCGGTCGCAAACTTTTGCCTGGAGAACCACTTACCCCCGCAATCTACAACGACTTCCTCAGCCGTATCAAAAACAAAGATGAGGTTGAAGCATATTTTTCCAACTCCTTAGAACTTAGCAAAAACGAAAACCGAATCGACGTCGAGGTGCTCAATCCAGAACCCAAGTTTTACGAGTTATTTTTGTCCGAAATCGCAACAAAGCATCGTGATAAATCTGGACGTCTGCTGATTTTGCGGGACCGAACAAAAGAGCGTCAGCTCCAAGCCGAATTGATTCACTCAAACAAGATCGAAGCAGTTGGGCAACTCGTGGGAGGTATTGCGCACGATTTCAATAACATCCTGACCTCCGTCACCGCAAATCTGTCACTATTGAATCTTGAGCATAGTCTCGACTCCGTGGCTCTAGAAAGAGTCAACGACGCTGAACTGGCCGCCAACCGTGGTTCCGAGCTCGTTCGAAGATTGTTGACCTACTCGGGAAAGACAGTACTGAACCCTCGACCAGATTCGATCAACCGTATCATCCAAGAACTTCACCAGTTCGCGAGAGCGACTTTTGACGCAAGGTACATATTTAAATTTGATTTGGACGAAGTCGATCCATTTGTTTTCGTCGACCCGGGCGCTATTGAGCAAGTGCTCCTCAACATTTACTTAAACGCGCGCGATGCGATGCCCAATGGAGGGACAATCGTCACGAAAACCCGTTTAAAAATTAACGACCATGATGAACCGGTAGTTTCGATTTCAATCGCTGACAACGGGCCGGGAATAGGAGAGGACGTACGTGAAAAAATCTTTGATCCATTTTTTACAACCAAGGCAGGCCGAGCAGGAACCGGATTGGGCTTAACGACCTCCAAACGGTTGATTGTCGAACTGAACGGCGAGTTAAACCTGTGTCGCGAAAAAAGGCCTGGAAGTTGTTTCACAATCATTTTGCCAGTCACGGAATCGGTACCACTCACTAACGAAAACAAAACCGCCAGTCCAGCTTCCGTGTCTGGCAAGAAAACCGTGTTAGTAGTCGACGACGAAGATGCGATTCGTAAAATTTGCAGCCTGATCCTCGAAGTCCACGGCTTCGACGTTCTAACTGCGGTGAACGGAGAAGCAGCCTTGGCCGTTCTCAGAACCGAGCACCAAAGAATTGACTTGGTCATACTCGACCTCACGATGCCAGGCATCTCGGGATTGGATGTACTCGAAATTTCAAATGCCGATTATCCCGAGATTCCAGTGATTCTCTGCAGCGGTTATCTCGCTGGCATTTCGAACGAGCTTTTTGAAGATTGTTTAAAACTACCCAAACCTTACTCGACCCAGGATTTGATCGAGACGATTGATCTTGCATTCAGCAACGAAATCGAAACAAAGCCCAAGACGTCAACGGACGCCAACGGCTCGCATCATCCAACCCAAACTTAATCGCAGCACAACGCCCGACGAAGAGTTGGCAAGCTTCGTCGTAGGTTCCCCTTGGGCGGGGTTCTCAGTTTTTTTACGGCGTCGGCTCGGCCCTTTGTCGCGTTTCAACCTTTTTGAATCTGAGCTTTGGAAGCGCCTACAAGATTTCAGGTGTGCACTTCGATCCGTCAATGCAACTTGAATTCCAAAACCAAAGCTGAATTCAATGTCCAAAATTCAACGTTGAATCCTACCCCCAACGTTTAACTTTCTCGTAGCGTTTCCCATCGGCTGGTTGCATCGGCTTGTGAATTAAAATGCTGCACAACCTTGATCGGCACGCGTTGGAACTTCGTCGATGATTCCAACCACTCAAGGAACGTCGACTGTCGGCCGATGTTGTCAAACTCGAACCCCATCAACGCTTGGCCCTCTGTCTGGCCGGTGTCAGTGTAATTCATGTAGCAGACACTGGCCAAACCACTGGCCACTCGCATGAAATCGCGAAGTGCACCCGGGCGGTTTGCAAATTCTATCACGGCGAAAAAAGGCAAACTCAACAGTTCAACGTTAAAAGGAATAACGCGAAACTCAGCCGCCGCTGTTCCCGTCACGGCGTGATGCCGCGGAACGCAAGGGTCGGACAGAAATTTATCCAACTGAGTGATTTCTGAATGGGGAACTTCGACCCCAATCACAGGATAAGCTTTATCGTTCGCGACTTTGCCATATTGAAAGTCGATGATGTTCATGTTGATCAAAAAGTTGTCCAACAATCCAGACAAAGCTCCCGTTTTTTCACCGATCTCAAACGCGTAATATCGTCGCTCGGGTCGGCGAGCCTGTCCGCGTCTGGCGATTTTTGGCAACATCATGAAATCGACATTGGAACCAGAAAGCACGGTAATGGGACAATCGGTTGGTTGCAAATTATATTGCATCGCTGCTGCGACACCGAGTCCAGCCGACGGCTCAACGATGGTTCTCTTTTTTTGCCAAAGAAATTGTATCGCTTCGCAAACTTGGTCGTTGGATACCGTCATCGTTTCGTCGATCAACTGTTTGCAAATTTGGAACGGCAACTCGCCAGGGCGACGCACGGCAGTTCCATCGCAAAACCGATCCAAAACTTCCAATGTCGTTGGCTTGCCGTTTTTGATTGACACTCCCATCGAATCCTGATCGATGGCTTCCACCACAATCAATTTCGCAGCGGGAAAACGGCGCTTCATTACCGACGCAACTCCCGCGGCCATACCTCCTCCGCCGACCTCTAAAAATACGTGGGTTGGTTCGACCTCAACGGCGTCAGCTATTTCCTCACCGATCGTTGACTGTCCAGCGATCACTTGTAAATCATCGTAGGGCGGAATGATCGCGGCATTTGTTTCGGCGGCAAAACGTTTCGCCTCTGCTGAAGCGTCATCGAACGAATCGCCAAACAATCGAATCTCAACAAACTCACCACCAAACTGCTTCACAGAGTCTTGCTTGAGCAGCGGAGTCGATCGTGGCATGAAAATTGTCGCCGGTAGTTTCATTCGATGGGCAACGACGGCGACGCCTTGAGCATGATTGCCAGCCGAAGCAGCAACCATCGCCCCTTTGAAACCTTGCTCGCACATCGAGGCGATTTTATTGAACGAACCGCGCCACTTGTAGCTGTGAACGGTCGAGAGGTCCTCGCGTTTAAGCAGCAAAGTGCATCCCTGTTCCAATTCAACGGAATCCAGCGGCGTGATCGAATCGAGCTCATAGACGCGCTTTAACGCAGACGCTGTTTCAACCTCCAACCGCGCCAACAGCTGCGCATCGTTGAGGTTTGGCGAACTGAATCTGTTTAGATCCGAGCTTTCCGATGGGTTTGTTTCACTCATCACAGATCCAAAAATGAAGGGCCGGAATTAACCGGCCCTAAAACAACAGACACCCAGCCGAACCCGACCTCTATCGGATCGGCTGATTGCCAACTAACTATTTAGAAGCCTGAGCTTCCTTTAACCAAGAAAACTGCTTTCGAAGCTCTTTGCCACAGGCTTCGATTGGATGGGCGATGTCTTCTTCCATCATCTTCTTGAAATTCGTCGAACCGGCCGCAGCTTCTTCTTGCCACTTTTTCGCAAACGTACCGTCTTGAATATCTTTCAAAACAGCTTTCATGTTTTCGCGAGTTTCGTCAGTGATGATTCGTTTCCCACTGACAAGATCGCCGTAGGCTGCAGTGTCACTGATGAACTCGTGCATCCGAGCGATGCCGCCTTCGTAAATCAAATCGACGATCAGTTTGACTTCGTGCAGGCACTCGAAATAGGCGACCTCTGGTTGATAGCCTGCATTGACCAATGTCTCCCAGCCTGCGGTAATCAGCTCAGTCAAACCGCCGCACAACACAGCCTGTTCACCGAACAAATCGGTTTCTGTTTCTTCTGGAAAAGTCGTTTGAATGATCCCTGCGCGGGCCGCACCAATTCCCCATCCGTAGGCAAGTGCAAGCTCAAGGGCATTGCCAGTGGCGTCTTGATGGACGGCAACTAATCCTGGGACACCGCTTCCTTCTTCGTACTGACGCCGCACCATTCCGCCAGGCCCCTTGGGAGCGATCATCACAACGTTGTTTTCTGCAGCGACTGAAATCGCACCGTAGTGGATGCAGAATCCATGTGAAAACAGAACGGTTGAGCCCGGTTTTAGATTTGGCTCGACACAATCGCGGTAAACTTTTGGCTGAGCCATGTCTGGGCACATCATGCAAACAATGTCAGCTTGCTTGGACGCCTCTTCCATCGAAAGCGGTTGCCAGCCCTCGGAAACGGCTTGGTCCCAGCTTTTACCACCTTCGCGGAGTCCGACAACAATGTTGACTCCGCTATCGCGCAGATTCAAAGCTTGCCCGCGTCCTTGACTTCCGTATCCGATCATCGCCACGCAAAGATCATCAAGGGCTCGCAAGTTGATATCGGACTCAAAAAACATTGTGGTCATTTCGAACTCCTGGTTCCGTTTCGCAACTAAATAGGATGGTCTCGCGTGAGACCGAATCATAAAAAAAGGCTCGCAATATTGTGCGAGCCCGAAGTTATTTGTTCATGCCGTAACTTCTCTCGCTTACTGGCAATCAGTAATTACCAGAAGAATATTCTTCACGATGAGAACGTCGATATTGTCGGCAAAGATGTTCATGGTTTGGAAAATTCTAAACGTTCAGTATCCATTGTCAATTCAGTTTTCATCGGTCGAAACGCGATTTAACTCAGACGAATTTTCAAACATCAGATTTTTTTCTTCACGGGTGCGATACAGACCTTAGTCGCCAGTTTGCGGACGACGAGCCACTTTAAGTCCGCACAATTTTTAAAGCGACTAAATACTGGTAACTAATTTTTTCATTGGTGTTCGATGGTTTCTTTTTCTCTTGTAACTTGTAACGATGGACTTAACGGGAACGCATTTTTCAAACACCGGACCTACTTCAACCGAACGATTCAAAATGAACACCTCAGCTCAACCTGATCAAGCTTCCAGCGAATCAAATTCAAAAGTGCCAAAGAATATTGAACTCGGCGAAACAATTCGCTTGCTCGGTGGTCTGCTTGGTCAGACGATCATCGACCAAGAGGGCAATCGCGTGTTCGAAATGGAAGAAGACATTCGCAAGCTCGCTATCGCTTGGCGAAGTGGTGACGAATCCGCAAAGGAACGCCTGAGCGAGATTATTCCAAAACTCGTCGACGATTTACCTCTAGCATCCGCGAACCTAAAAGCATTTTCGACCTATTTTCAGTTGGTCAATCTCGCCGAAGAGCGGGAACGAGTCCGTGTCCTCCGTCAACGTGCCGAATCCGCATTTCAATCCAACGAGGCTATGGACGAAACCATCGGAGCTGCCCTAGGGACGCTCAAACGCGAAGGTATCACTGCTGAACAGTTTCAAGCGATTCTTAAAACCATGGCGATCACGCCAGTTTTCACGGCCCATCCAACCGAGTCGAAACGGCGAACGATCCGGCAGATTTTGAATAAAGTTTCGGTCCTCCTGCAACAAACTCACTCGAAAGATCTTTTTGAGCACGAGCGGCACGACATTGGTGAGATCCTTCATGACTACATCGTTCTACTTTGGCAAAGCGATGAAACAAGAAACCGCCGCCCAACGGTAATGGATGAAGTACGAAACAGCGGGCTATATTTTTTCGAGAACACTCTGTTCGACCTCATCCCTCGAATCTATGAAGAATTGGAAAACGCACTTCAAGAAATCTATCCCGATTTTGATTTTGAGATTCCATCGTTCTTGACGTACGGATCTTGGATCGGAGGCGACCGTGACGGAAACCCATACGTGACGACCCAGGTCACCGAAGACACACTGCGCGAACACAAGGATCACGTGCTTAAGCGTTATTCAAGCGAAGTCATTTCGATGTATGAACTGCTTAGCCCCTCGATCACTCGAGCCGAATTCAGCCAGCCATTTTTGGACAGCCTGGAAGAAGACAAAAAACTTATTCCGGAAGACGAATTTGAAGTGCTCGACCGATTTGGCCAAGAGCCCTATCGCCAAAAATTCATCATGATTTACCGGCGTCTAAAAGCCACACTTGAGCAAAACAAACTGCCTTGGGAATCAGAGCCCAACCCCCGAGCTTACGAGTCGGCCGATGGATTGTTGCACGACCTTTATTTGATTCGCGACAGCCTGCTCGCTGCCAATGGCAAACGACTGGTGCGAGGAAAGTTTGCGAGACTGATCCGTTCAGTCGAAGTGTTTGGATTCCATATGGCGACGTTGGACATTCGACAACACGCGCGACATCATCGCGCGGCTTCCAATGAGATTTTTGCCATCAACGGTACGGTGACTGATTATGCCGTGGCGTCAGAAGAAGAGAAAATAAAGATCCTGACAACCGAACTTGAAAGCCCTCGGTCATGGACTGGCGGCCGCAAAGCCGATGGTGGATTTGGATTCAGCGAAGAAACCAACAGTCTCCTGACTTTGTTTCGGCTCGTTCGGCGATCACAGGACGCCATTGGTCCTGAAGCAACCAAGACCTATATCATCAGCATGACCGAAGGCGTTAGTAACATGCTGGAAGTGCTGTTACTTGCCCGAGATGCCGAACTGTTCGGAAGAATCGACATCGTTCCGTTGTTTGAAACGGTGGACGATCTCAAGGCTGCCCCAAAAATCATGGGCGACTTGTTTGCCAATCCAGCCTATGCCAAACACCTTAAACAGCGTGGTGGCCAACAGCAAATCATGATCGGGTATAGCGACAGTAATAAAGACGGTGGCTATCTTCGCGCAAACTGGATGCTGTTCACCGCTCAACGTCAGGTTGCTGAGGTTTGTCACAACCACGATGTCATGTTGACGTTATTTCATGGTCGAGGTGGTTCGCTTGGACGCGGTGGCGGTCCGGCAAACCGTGCGATTTTGGCTCAACCGACTGAGTCCGTCCGCGGTCGAATTCGAATTACCGAACAAGGAGAGGTCGTTAGCTCGCGTTACAGTGAACCGGAAATTGCCCATCGCCATTTGCAACAACTGATGCATGCCGTGCTTTGCTCAACGGGAACTCGACCAACGGTTAACGAAATTGATCAATGGTCAAGCGTGATGGATTCGCTTTCTCAATCGGCGTACGAAAAGTACCGTTCGCTGGTCGAACGCGATGATTTCTTGGCTTACTTTCAAACCGCTTCGCCAATCGATCAGATTGGGAAACTCAATATCGGTTCGCGACCTTCGCACCGCCGGGCAACTCAAACACTGGATGATTTGCGAGCCATCCCTTGGGTGTTCGCCTGGACGCAAACGAGAACCGATGTGCCCAGCTGGTACGGCGTGGGAACTGGTTTTGAAACGTGGCTTTCCGATGGCAATCGTGATGAGCGTTTAAACACATTGCAGGAAATGTACAAAAGCTGGCCTTTCTTCCGGACATTGCTGGGCAATGTTCACCTTGGTATGGGACGAGCTGACATGGCAATTTCGCACCTCTACGCGTCGCTTGCTGGAGCGGAAGGGCAGGCCGTTTTCGCCGACATTAAATCAGAATTCGAACTAAGCCAAAAACACGTTTTACAAATTACGGGTGGGACAGAGTTGTTGCACACGGAGCCTTGGCTTCAACACAGTATTCGCGTCCGCAACCCTTACGTCGATCCATTGAACTACATTCAAGTTGAATTGTTGAAACGGTTGCGTGCCGAACCGGAAGGTCCCAACAGCGAAGCCATTCGCCATGCATTGTTGCAGTCCGTCAACGGGATCGCGGCAGGACTCCAAAACGTTGGTTAGAAATCCCTGACAGCACGCTCACGAAATTGGGCTGACGGAAAACAGGCAGACGAACTAACTAGAATCTTCGAGGACCCAATGATGAAAGGAAGAACAATGCTTGAGCAACCATCGAAACAGATTCGACGCCGCTTGTTCTTCATAATTATTTGGATCGCTTTCGCTGTCCTTCCGTCAGTCGGATGTGGCGGCCCAGTTGGAAATGCTATCCAAGGTTTGCAAGACCTTGAACCTGAGATCGACAAACGAAATCAAGAAATTGAAAATGCGGCCAAACCTAAGCAATAGATTGCTTTTGAAATTTATTTTGAGATTGCACTGAATATTTGGTTTCAAATGTTTATTTATTTTGAATAGGCGTTCGGGTATTCCTGATTGCCCTTCAAATGTGCCGCGATCGGCGTCAGCCCTTCACCACCAGTTCTAATGCGATAGATGCGAAACCCTTTTACTTTGCCACCGTAAGTCAGTCGGTGAAAGTAAATATGTTCACTGCTAGGCGAGAATGCTGGATAGCTGTTGATGTGACCATCGTCGATCTCCATTCTTGGCTTGCTATCTTCATCCAGTTCCATGATCTGAATTCCCCATCGGCCTGCAATCGCTTTAGCTGATGGCTCAGCAGTTTGAGTAAGCCAAGCAACTTGCTTTCCGTCGGGCGAGAAATATGGATCGTGGTCACGTACATTGTCCTTCGTCAGGCGTTGCGCCTTACCAGAGCCATCCGCGTTCATTAAATAGATTTCGTAGGAAGAAGCAAAGCAAATGAAACTTGGACAACCGACGAAGAGTATTTTCTTTCCATCAGGCGAATAGCTAGGATCAAGATTCTGGCCCGACCGCTTTGTGATTGGCGGGACTCAAAAGCGCTCCCAAACTAGCACCGCTCAATCGCGATAAGACTGCCGAATCACCACAAAAAACTTGTTAGAAGACTCAACCAAAAAGGGCAGGGCGAGTTCATGCTGGGTAGGTTTTGCGGAACCATTCCAACACTTCTGCTGGTACCGGCGGCGGTGGCTTTTTAAATTTGGCGAGCAGGTCTTCGCTGATTCCGTCACGATACATCTTCAAATTTTTAATCGCCGCACGGGTCAAGCATTCATCCTGAACTTGGCCTGCCATCAAGCGGTAGTATTTTTCGTTGGGACTCATCGCCACCGCGCCAACGTCGATCACGACATCGCCGGGAACGATTTCTCGCCAAGTGTAGTCGGGCAACGAGCGAGCCAATTTGCTTGCGGCCAAAATTCGCTCGGGCGTCAACGACTGGAGCAAGTCAAAACTCGACGATATGAAATACGTCTTTTGAAACTCACTGATCATGTAATCAGTGTTGGCCAATCGCATTAAATCGGCATCGTCTGACGGATCGATCAAGATTCGATTTGATTCGAGACTTCCAATGCTGTAGATCGTTTCGCCAGGCGAGGACAAAATACCCGCCCCAAAATCTCGAACCTCATTGTCCTGCATTACCAAACCGAACTCGACGGTAAACCAATAGATCCGGCCCGCGTACATCAACAAGTCGTCGGCGTCGGCCTTGATTTTTTCGATCGCAACGGGATCGTCTCCAGCGTCCGCTAGTTTTTCATCACGCTCGGCATAAATCATGTTTCGTGTTTCGCCATGATTCTTCATCACGTCGGCCACCGCAGGAATTGTAAATGTGGCGACGTGTCCGGCGACATCGTGACCGATATCGGGTTCTTCGAGGTAGTCGGTTCCCAACGGACGCATGAATGTCGTTACCGGAAAGAATCGTTTGCTGTGGCAAGTGAAAAACAACTCGGCTGGAATGATCATGTTCACAGTCGCAAGCTGCCACTGCGTGTTCTGATAAATCCGCGCGTTGAGCAGATAGAAATCAGGAATAACTCCACCACCGATTTCAAAAATTTCTTCGCCTTCGAGATACTCCCGGCAAGCAAAACGGTGCTTGGTTTTCTGCTGTTGCGCGACCAGGCATGCCCAACTCAAATGCTCCTCGAAAGTATACGCCTCGTAATCTTGAGAGTTGGCGTACTGCCCCAAATCAACAGTCTCAGTTCCAAACTCGCCGATGCTAAACTGCTTGCCCGATTTAGCCGCCGCTAGGTAAGCCTTTTGTTGTTCGACTGGAATTGGGAAAGGGACTTCGGTCCGCGCGAGTGTTTTCTCGAGAATCTTCCAACGCTCTTCATTTTCGACAGGATGCACATCACTTAAATCGATACCATTTTCTTCAGCGATTGCGGCGTAGTCAGTTTTTTCGATTTCAGCCATGGGATCAGTGTTCTCTAAATCGAATCTATAGTGCGAGAAAAGTGCGACCAGCTTGCATTGTATTTGCTCCGAGAGAACTGAGGGAAGTGCAGTCCAGATAATGGTGAGGCATCTTAAGGCGAGCCACCCAAATATGTTGAGCCCGGAAAAAAGGGAGAGGCCGGTACTTCGTATCCGGCATCACTGTCAAGGCAAATTATGCCAAATCGTTTTGCCAAATGGACTGCCAAATGGACTGCCAAATGGACTGCCAAATGGACTGCCAAATGGATTGCCAAATGGATTGCGGAACCGGCCTTGAGGATCTCGCGGTGTGATTCTCATAAAATGGAGCAGTAAAACTTCGAGGCTTTGCTTTCCCGATCTATTTAAGAAACTCGTCGGCACCTTTTTTGATCAGCTCGGTTGCGACGAACTCTCCCAGTTCTTGCGAAAGTATCAACTCGCGTTTGGCAGCGACCTCTATTCTGTGCTTTCCATCTTTGCTCAACACAACACCAACCAAATTCAGTTCACCATTTTCTACCCAGGTGTTCGCCCCGACTGGAGCGAGACAACCCGCAAACAGCTTCCTTAACATCGAACGCTCGGAAATCGCACGATGGTAGCTCTCGGCGTGATTCAGTTTCCCAACCAGAGACTTCGCTGAGTCATCATCTTCACGGACTTCCAACCCAAGTGCTCCCTGACCGACGGCTGGCATCAAAATGTCAGGTGTGAATGATTGCTTGATCCGCTCGCCAAGCCCAAGTCGAATCAAACCCGCGCAAGCCAATATGATTGCGTCGTATTCACCGTCATCCAATTTCTTCAACCGAGTATCCACATTGCCGCGAATGTCGTTTATCGCCAGGTCGTTTCGCTGGTGCAAAATCTGGGCAGCGCGGCGGACGCTTCCAGTGCCGATCGTTGCCCCGCTGGGCAGAGACGCCAAATCAGAGAACTTGTTTGAAACAAACGCATCGGCGGTGTCTTCACGTTGAGGAATGGCCGCGATGAAGAGATCAGGATGGTCTTCGGTAGGGAGATCTTTGAGGCTGTGAACGGCCAAGTCGATTTTATTCTCAAGCAACGCGATTTGAATCTGTTTCGTAAACAAACCTTGACCGCCGATCTGTGCCAAGGGCCCTGTTGCCGTGTCGCCTTCGGTTTTGATCTGAATCAACTCAACGCTGACACCATTGTTCTCCAATTGAGTTTTCACCCAAGTACTCTGCCACATCGCAAGCTTACTTGCACGTGTGCCCAACCGGATTGTGTTCGTATTTTTCGTCATAGAGTTGTGTAGTTTGCTTTTTACGTCAGTGGTTAACTGATTGGTTGCTTTTTTCTTTTCATAGTTTGCGTCTCACACGAGATTGTGCACGCTCGGGTGTTGCTTCCTTGGCCGCAAGTCACGCGCTGAAAAACGACCGATGATCGCTCGGCTCAATCTAACAAATACGACTGGTCTACTCTTCCTCTTCCAATCTCGATCGAGCGTCCTGTCGTTGTTTGGCAATCTTGGATTTAGCGATACTGTTACCGGCGTTTTTTGCTGTGGACGTCTTTGCCGCGGACTGTGATTGGGTGCGGCGTCGCACCTCTCCTTCGATCGCGGATTTTGCTGTCTGCTGATCGGGGATGACAACGCCGCAACTCACGCAAAATTGAATGGCTTGGTCGATTGTAATGTTTAGATCGATGGTCTCACTCTTTGGTACCGTGACCGTGAAACCTGTCGCAGGCATCGGACTCGTTGGCATCAAAACACTGAGCATCGGTTCACCTGCGGCGATGCGAATGTCGAGCAAACTTTCGCCAGTCACAAATCCCATCGACCAGATGCCTTTGCGTGGATACTCGACTGCAACGACTCGCGTGTACTGAACCTCGCTGTCGTTGAACGCGAAATCGGTGACTTGTTTGACGGACGAATAAACATTGCGAATGATGGGAAGCCGGTCGATCAACGACTCAATCGCTCGCCAAAATATTCTACCAACACCAGCCGCCAAAAGTTTTCCAACGATATACATCAACGCAAGGAAAATCGCGAGGAACGCAGGGATGATGAGGTGGCGTTTGAGATAACGGACTTCGACGTAACGCGCGAAGTAGTCATGGGCTGTAACAAGTTTGGCGTCGCCCGGTTTACTCGTCACTAAATCGAACACTTCCGAAGGAATCCATTGGTCGCCAACGGAGACCATGGCAGTTCCGTCTTGGGCGACAAAAACCTGTTTGTCAACGGTGACGTTTAGCCTTCCTTGTGGTGGCTCGGCAGTGAGGGCAGCTGCAATTTCGCTGTCTTCGCGGATGTCACCAACAAAAGTTACAGCCACAGTTTTCGCAAGCGATTCGACGGGGCGCAAGATCGCCCGATCGATGGTATTCCAAGCCCAAACAAAAACCATGATGGTCAGCAACGGCGGAAGCACTACCGCCAATCCGCGGAGTGTTGCGATTCGAAACGGATTGAATGACCTCCGTAGCCAACTGGCCTTGGCCGGCTCGCTTCCACTGGAGTTAGATTCGCTCAAACCCAAGTCGCTGTCGAATTCTTCAGCTTGATCCGGTTCGTTTTCAGATTTCATTCAGTCGCCAATGTTTCGTTGCCCAACTCACGGGGCGCTACATGGACAACGTAAGCCCACAGTGTTTTGATTGAAGACCAACGACTTTGAAACACGAACAGTTGCGTTTGTTTCCCTTGGTTGGGAACACTAATTTCAACCTGATGTTGATTCGAGTTCCACGAACCGATCTGCCGGATCTTACGAACCACAGTTTAACTGACTCGGGCCCCTCTCGCGATAACACCAACATAAACTTTCGCTGCCCCCTCATGAAGTAGGATTCGCGCGGCCTCGCTGGCGGTGGCTCCAGAAGTCATCACGTCATCTACTAGGAGGACCGTACGTCCATTCACAGATGCTTTATGACGGACAGTAAACGCATTGCGTACATTTTTGAATCGGCCAGCATTAGATAGCGTGCCCTGTTTTTTTGTCGACCTGGACACCCCTAAAGCATGGTTTGAAACGGGTAGCTGACAAGCATTGGCTACGCTTTCAGCCAAAACTTCCGCCCCGTGAAATCCGCGACGTGCCCGACGCCACCAATGGGTCGGAATTGGAACGACAAGATCAATGTCGTCAAAAAAGTCAGCATTGACGATCTGATAGCCCAGAATATTCCCAAGCTGAATCGCCATTTGCTCCAAATGTTGATTCTTCATCTGAATGACCAACTCCTGCAGCATTCCCCGATAGTTTCCGATCGATACCGCTTGCTCAAATCGAAGATCCAAACCATGACACAACGCACATGAATCTTCGTATGGATTACTGTACTTCGAAGTCGCACCGCATTTGATACAACTCTTTTCAGTTCCCACATTGAGTTCTCGCCAACAATCACGACACCAGTGGTGATCGAATGCTTGGAGAAAATCAAACCCCAAGGATAGATTTTCGGCTGTTCCACTTTCGAACAGGCCATCAGAATCCGAGAGCTCAGTTTCACAACCAAGACATTTTGCGGGAAAGAGGAGGGTGATGAGGTTGTAGGGTAGACGAAGCATAAATACTTCTTTGCGAGGAGAGTTTTGAATCCAACCAGAAAAGAGACACGTGAAAGCGAAAAATTAGGATTGGTCGTTCAGGGGTGATTGGACAAAAAAGAACCCCAGCCAACACCAAAACGGCGAATGTAAATCCTCCAATTTTCAGTTTCAAAAAACCTTTTGGTATCAATTTTCGCAGTTCAAACCGGCTTGAGAAGCAGGGGCAGTGCCTTGCTAGCATTTAATTGAAAACACGAGCAAATGGCTAATCTCCTGTATTGCCGACTTCCCCCACTTAACGCCCCATACTGATGTCGGTTGAATCGGAACGATGACTTACAATCGTGGTCAAATGAATCCCGCAGCTAATTCTCAGGAAGCAGAATCTGGCTGCGTTTGAATCTTTGCTACTGGCTTGAAATTTGACTCGAACTTTCACCCACCGCTCATACGGGACACTTCCGAGCCAAACTTTTCACGCAAAAGCAAACGTTCGAAAATAAAACGAAACAACAAAGGCGATGTCAGGATGACGATTTTCGATCGCTATCTCTTTTTTCTATTTACCAAAACGTTCCTTGTCTGCTTTTTAAGTTTTGCAGGTTTGTTTGTCGTGGTGCACCTATTCAGCAACCTAGATGAACTGACTGAGATCAGTAAAACCCAAGGCTGGGGTAGTCTTCTTTATGAATTCTATTTTCCACGAATTGCAGAAATGTTCGACAAAACGGCTGGGATTCTGACGCTGGTCGCTGCGATTTTTTCCGTGAGCCTCCTTCAACGTTCGCGGGAAATGACAGCGATCGAAGCAGCTGGAATCACGAAATCCAGAATTTTGCGTCCGATCTTTTTAACGGCGATCGTGATCATTGCCGTTTCAATCGCCAACCGGGAACTACTAATTCCGAGCGTCAAAGACAGCCTCGTTCGAACACCTCAAACTTGGGGCGACAAAGGCCAAATGGACGTCGCCGTTCAAGAAGACCTTCAGAACGGTGTCGTATTGCGTGGCGAGCAATTGTTTCTTGGGGAGCGACGAATTTCCGAGGCCGACATTCAACTGCCTGGCAAACTTGGGGTCATCCTTCCGCGAATTCATTCAAGCTGGGGGATACTTGAGCCAGCCAATGAGTTTCACCCGGCAGGAATTTGGATGCACGCCGTCCATGAACCAGAGAATATCGCGGAGTTTGATTCGTTGAAATCAGACTCGGGCGAGACGATCTTCTTTTCCCAAAAAGACAACAGATGGGTCGGCCCCGGCCAGTGCTTTGTCGCTTGCGATTTTACAGTTGAAGAAATGGCGTATGGAAAAAAGCTGACCGAGTACAACACCACTCCAGAGCTGATCGCAGAACTTCGCAAGCCACAAAAGTGGTTTGGCAACGGACAACAAATCAACATTCACTCACGCCTCTTAAAACCGATTCTCGACATCACTTTGTTGATGCTGGGATTGCCGATGGTCATTGGCGGGATTGAACGCAATGTGTTCATCTCGGCGGGTATTTGTTTTTGGATCGTGGGAGCGATTCAGTTGACCACAATGACTTGCAACGCGCTTGGGACAACCAGCCTCATTCGGCCAGCGGCGCTTGCAGCTTGGATTCCCATTCTAATTTTCTTGCCTTTTGCAATCCTGGCAATGCGACGCTTAAAAAGCTAACGCCCTTACCGCCACGACTTCCTCATCGGGAGGTTTCTTTTTTGAAAACCGCTCTTGATCACGTACAACCGTACGTGTAAATTTCTTGACGTACAAACGTACTTGAACATCAAGCAAATCCAAGGAGCAGTCATGGTTGACCGTCCAGCATTGTCCAAAGGTGAAATGGAAGTCGCAAAAGCGTTGTGGGACGTGGGGCCTGCGACTGTCCGCGAAGTTTTCAATTCACTCCAATCGGATAGAGAGATAGAGTTCTCCACCGTCCAAACCTATTTGCGGCGACTGGAGTCAAAGGGTTATGCCAGCTCAACACTCAAAGGCCGAATCCGAGTTTATACGGCTCGCACGAAACCACGTACCGTCATCCGCGAGACCGTCGACGATCTGGTCGATCGGCTGTTTGGCGGGGAAACACTTCCGCTGGTACGGCATCTGATCGAGGAAAGAGGCGTCGACGAAAGTGGATTGGCTGAACTTCGCGACTTGATTGATCGGCTTGATCAAGGAGGTGCAAAGTGATGGAAAACGAACTTTTTTCCATGTTGGTTACGCAGACTTGGCAAGTCACTTTATTGGCGTTTTTTGTTTGGGGACTGACGCGGGCTTTCGCAAATGACCGCCCCCATCTTGCCCATACTTTGTGGATGTTGGTTTTGATCAAGTGCATCACGCCGCCAGTTTTTTGCAGCCCAACGAGTCCGTTTTGCTGGTTCAATACGCAACCAACTCAAACGACAGTTAGCAGCAATGCCGCTGGATTTGCCGTGCTCCCAAGTGACGAATTCGGCTCTAAGTCAATTTTGTTCGGGCACTCACCTTTGATCGGGAAACACGAGAACAAGTCGACTGAAAAGGCTCCTTACGTTCTTGACTCCATTGAAAGCACAATCACAACACACCCACCGGAACCTCAACGCTCGACTGAGCCGGCTTTCGTTTTCAATTGGCAATCCACGATCTCTTGGACGTGGATGATCGGTGCGTTGATCGGCATCCTGGTAACCACGATCCGATTTTGTTTTTTCCTGGCTTGGATCAAAAGAAGCCAATGCAATGAAGACAAACAAGTCAACCAAACCATTGATAAAGCTGCACAACAACTTTCGAAGCGCTTCGGAGTTCGACGCCGCGTCAGGATTCAAATTCTGGATCAACCCGTCGGCCCAGCGGTGATGGGAATCATTCGCCCGACGATTCTCTTACCAAAATCTTTGGTTGAAGGGAAAACGTCAGGTGAACTTGAACCTTTACTGGCTCACGAGTTGATCCATATTCGCCGTGGCGATTTGTGGTGGGCAATGATCCAAACGATTGCGACCAGCTTGTTCTGGTTTCACCCGCTTGTTTGGCTTGCTTCTCGGATGGCGACTCGCGAATCAGAAAGAAGTTGCGATGAAGAAACCGTCATGAGCCTTGGTTGCCAACCGGTGACCTACGCTCGTGGCCTACTGGAAGTTTTGGAACACAAACACCGTTTGCGTGTTGCTCCGGCGTTGCCGGGCGTGCGACCGGTCGATATCACCTCAGCTCGATTGGAGAGAGTTATGAAATTAGGACATGGAAGTCACCAACGTACGCCGATTTGGACTTGGCTGGTCATGTTGATCTTGGGAGCGGTTGTGCTTCCCGGTGCAGCATTCGTTTTCGCACAGGAAAAAGAGCGACTGCCAAGCCTTGACGGTACGCCCTTGAAGGAAGCGCCAAAAGCAAACAAAGAGAAAACTAAAACCCAAGCTACAAGCGCAGACGACCAAGAATGGGCGTTCAAGAAGATCGATGTTTCGAGTTTGTTGACCGAGCTTAAAAAGTTTGACCTCAAAGAGTTAACACCCGAGCAGCGTTTACTACTTGAGTTTCCTGTGCGCGAAAAATGCGACGCCCTTAAACTACCTGCGGCAGTTGGGAATGAGCATCGTTTCGACCTAGCGGGAAAACCAGTTCAGCTAGGTGGCTCCGAGCCAAACTTCAAAATCATTGATGGCCAGCTTTACGTCTTTGAAACGACCGAAATCGTCGACATGATTTCTGGAACGGTTGAAAGCCGGCAGCAATCCGGTTTTGAACAGATCGTATTGAGCTCCACGTTCTCGACAATTGAAAGAGATGAATTGAAGAAGCTTGGTGGTTTAACTTGGTCGGTCGCATCGCCAAGCGTGCCGCACGCATCATTCGCTTCAAATTCTACGATGTCCGCGTCACCTGAAAGATCGAAGACCGTCAAGCAAGCCGCGCTGTCAACGGAAAACGGACGTAACTCTTCGACAGTTCAATCGGCTTCGTACGTCGAAAAGAACTACCCGGTTTTTTACTCAAAAATCGACAAGGCAACCGCCAAACAACTGTCAAAACAACTGAGCGAGCGAAAAGCCCAAACGGTGACCTCGCCCCGATTGATGACTCTAAATGGCATGCAAGCCTATGTATTTACTGGTTCCATGCGACCGTTCGTTACTGGATTCGTCACCGATCAATCAGGCAAACTTGGCAAAACACCACAGCCGATCGTCAGCCAATTTCCAGGCGATGGTTCGGTCAAAACGACATTTCAACCGACGCTTAAGCCGGACGATTTCATCAATCTGAAATCCCAATTCGAAGTCTGGGAAATCGTCGGTGTGGAGACTGAAGAATTACCCATTGGCGGCGACACCGAGCCCGTTCACATCCAAATCCCTGAGCTATCTACGCAAAAGATCAATTGCTCACTCGATATCAAACGAAACCAGACGATGGTCGTTGGCGGATTCATAAACAACAAAGCGGGCAAGAAGTCTGCATTTTTGGCAATGGTTGACTGCCATGTGGTTTTTGACCCAGCTCCTGCAAAACGCTATGTCGCTGCTGCCGGAATAGAAAATCCAGTTAGCCGTCACGATATGATTGTGAACGTGTTCAATAATGAAGCCGGCGAGTTGCTTGGATACATGGAACCGATCCAAATTTCAAATTCGAATGCAAAAGCGAATGGAGCACCACAAGTAAATCGAGTTTTGCATTTGGAAGATGCGAATCACAAGTTGCAATCGAGCCCGCCAGAGATCATGGTCCTTTCTGTAACGACCAAGAAGAAACCCTCCAAGCCACAGGATGTAAGCAAACTTAACGAGACACTTTTACCGCTTGAATTTCAAATTGAACTCGATGGAGAACTCGACGTCAAAGTCATCGAAGACACGACTTTTATTAGTGGGCAGGACGTCGTGTGGGCTGAGAAACTCTCAGCCGAAATTAAGTCCCCACGATTCGTACTTGAGGCAGGATTGTTCGAAATGGAGATCAATCCAACCAAAGGTCTTTTAAAATTGTCAAAAGGAGCCAAGATGCAAATGGACTTAATGAGCATCGAAGGTAACGACTTAACAATGAACTACTCTGAAGAAACATTTAAATACGAAGCCAACCAAGCAAACCTGAAAAACAAAGGTGCGAGTGCAAAAGCCGACCACATTCATTTTTCGGAAGACTCAATTATCTTGATTGGAAATGTTCGAATGGAAGGCGATCTTATGGAGAACGGTAACAACCTCGATATCCGCGCCAACAAAGTTGAAATTAAAGACGAAGAAATATTCATCGAAGGCGTCAAGCAACCTTCCTTCAAGAAGTGAACATTATCTTCGAGACAACTACAAAGATAAACTAACGAGCGGCATTAAATTGCCGCTCGTTTTTC
Organism: Mariniblastus sp.; assembly: GCA_045105295.1. Classification (GTDB taxonomy): domain Bacteria; phylum Planctomycetota; class Planctomycetia; order Pirellulales; family Pirellulaceae; genus Mariniblastus. The sequence goes on along the minus strand of JBGCDK010000023.1, from coordinate 61,619 downwards.
TGTGACTGACTACTGACTACTGCCGACTTTTTTTCTCCGTAACCTCCCACAAAACACCGCGAGTTTTCTCTGGATCAATAAACGCAGCCGCCCCTCCATTGGGTGCACTATGAGGCTCGTTGGCTTTGGGGGCCAAATCAAAGTTCGCCAAATTCTCCATCGCGGATTCAATCGGCTCGTCGGTTGCCCAGCATAAATGGTGAAGCCCTTCCCCTCGCTCATTCAGAAACTTTGAAATCGGATGGTCAGGCGAAAGCGGTTGGACCAACTGCAACTCGAGGTTCCCCATATCGAGATGCGTCAGCCGAACACCGGGCCCTTCGAGCACTTCTGAATGAAGCAACGGCAACTGCAACGTGTCGCAGTAAAACTTGAGTGCCTCTTCTGTATCACGGACTGCGATCGCGATATGATCGAGTTTCTTAAACATTGGATAACTTTATTGGATAAGTGTCTGAGAATTTCCGGCAACAACTGGCTGTCGCAAACGTGATGTTTAATAGAACCTACAAGCCAAACGCTGCAAAAAGAAAATGCACAAGATGCAAGATCGCACATTTGAAATCGCCGTGCTTCCAGGCGATGGAATCGGCCCCGAAGTTACCCACGAAGCCGTTCGCATACTCAATGCCGTTGTTAAAAAAGTTGATGGTATCAGCCTGAGTTTCACGGAACAATCAGTTGGAGCTCAAGAGTTTTTGAAGAACGGTGATCCGCTCCCGGAATCCGCTTTCGAAACATGCCGCCAGTCCGACGCAGTTTTGCTGGGCGCGATGGGCATGCCTTCGGTGCGATGGCCAGACGGTCGGGAAATGACTCCGCAAATTGATTTGCGCGAACGGCTGGATCTCTACAACGGACTGAGGCCAATCTATCTTTACGCCCAAGAAGATTCTCCGCTCAAGAATTACAAGGCCGGCGAAATCGACTTTGTTATTGTCCGCGAAAACACTGAAGGCCTTTTCGCCGCCCGAACCGACCCTCAAGAGCAAACGCGAGAAGAAGCCCGCGACATCATGCTGATCACGCGAAAGGGATCGGAGCGCATCTTTCGCGCAGCTTTCACCGAAGCGATGTCTCGGCGGAAGAAAGTCACGTTGGTCGACAAAGCCAACGTGCTGCCGTCGATGGTTTTGTTTCGCGAAATCTTCCACGAGATCGCCACCGAATTCCCGGAAGTCGAAACCGAAGTCGTCTACGTTGACGCGGCGGCTTTGTTTTTAGTTCAACGTCCTGACACCTTCGACGTGATCGTCACCGAAAACATGTTCGGTGATATTTTGTCGGACCTTGCTGCCGGTTTAGTCGGCGGAATGGGCATGGCTCCTTCGGGTGATATTGGCACCGATTGTGCCGTGTTCCAACCCTCACACGGAACGGCTCCCGACATCGCAGGGCAGGGCAAAGCCAATCCGGTCGCGACCATTTTGTCAGGCGCGATGTTGTTAGAATGGCTCGACCATCCTGAAGCGAAACGCGCGGGCGAACTGCTCAGAGAAGCCGTCAAAAAAGCACTTGCCGATCCAACGAATCGCACCGGCGACATGGGCGGCAACCGAACCACACAACAAATGGGCGATGCGATTTTAAGCTACCTTTGACCAGGCGAAGTTCAGTTTTTAAGCGACGTTCACTTGGACTGCGTTTAGTTCCGTCACATTTATTGGTATGCCTGAAACCAGTTTCCAATCTCTTGCAAAAGTCATTTTGACTTTCAAATTCTCATCCACCCGATCCACAAACGAATCAGCCATTAACACATGAAACTGATTGACTTAACGCTGACACTTGACCCAACAATGCCCGGCGTCGATTGGGAAACGGCTCGAACCGTTGAGAAAGACGGTTGGAATGCGATAACGCTGGAGCTTTACTCGCACTGCGGAACGCACATGGACGCCCCGTTGCATTTCGGGTGCGGTGATCAAGCGACGATCGACCAAACGCCGCTTGAAACTTGCTTAACTCATGCTCGCATTGCTCAGCTACCCAACACTCAACCATCCGACCTAATCACCATCGCCGATTTAGGAGCGATTGCCGATAACTTTGTCCGCGGCCAATCGTTGTTACTAAACACGGGCTGGAGCAAACATGTTGGCGATGAAGAAATTTATCGCAACCAACTCCCGCGCGTCTCGGAAGAGCTTGCCCAATGGTGCGTCGATTCTGGCATCGCGGTTTTAGGCGTTGAACCACCATCGGTCGCCAACGTTTTGGACATGGAAGAAGTCACGCGGATCCATCATGTCTTGCTTGGTGGCGGTGTGACCATCGTTGAGGGGCTGACGAATTTGGACGCACTTCCTGATGAAACGTTTTTGTTTGGCGCGATGCCGCTGAAAATTCTTGGAGGCGACGGAGCTCCATGTCGCGCGTTTGCTTCCGTCGGTCCAACTTCGAAAGAACTCGTGTGAAAGAGTCTGAAATCACCGCCCCGCTCCCGCCTCAATGGCCGGACGACCTAACTCAAACGATCCGCAGTTCTCTGTTGGAAAGCGGTCGGACGATCGTGGTTTTGGACGATGATCCAACCGGGACACAAACGGTTTATGACGTACCCGTTTTGACGCGGTACGATCAAGCGAGCCTGATCAAGGAATTCAACGAAGGCCCGCCGATCCTGTTTTTGCTTACTAACTCTCGTGCGATGACGCGCGACCAAACGCGAAAGCTTCACGATCAATTGGCGGCGGACATCAATGCGGCTGCGACGTTGGCCAATCGTTCTGTTGAAGTGATCAGTCGAAGCGATTCTACCTTGCGTGGGCACTATCCGCTTGAGACTGATACGTTAATGCAGCATCTTCCGACCGATCTCGTATTGGTGATGCCGTTTTTCCTCGAAGGTGGGCGGCTGACAATTAACGGTCAACATTACGTTCGCGAAGGTGACGATTTGGTTTTCGCGCACGATACGCCATTCGCAAACGATGCAGTTTTCGGTTTCTCAAATTCGTTCATGCCAAAATGGGTTGAAGAAAAAACGGACGGCCAAATTAGATCCGACGATGTGGTTTTGATTTTGCTGGATACGATTCGCAAGCAAGGCCCAACCGGCGTAGCAAAGATTTTTGAATCCGCACCAACTGGATCCGTTTGTATTGCCGACAGTGTTACGGATTGCGATGCGCAAGTTGTGGCCGCCGCCGTCGGAATGGTAACCAGAAGCATCATGGCGCGCGTCGCCGCATCCTACGTTCGCGCACGTGGCGGGCTAGAGTCAAAACCGTTGTTGACTTCGGACGAATTAAAAGCCGAAGGAACAGGTGGTCTGGTTGTGGTTGGTTCCCATGTTCCCAAAACGTCAACGCAATTGGCAGTTTTGTTGGAGCAACATCCTGATTCAGTCGCCGTTGAACTGCCCGTAAACGATGTTCTGAAATCGCGACAAACAACGATCTCAAGCGTCATCGCCCAAGTCACCGCTGGACTGGCGGCGGATAAAGACGTTGTGTTGTCCACCAGTCGAGAGTTAACCACTGGATCTGACGCCGCCGATAACTTGCGAATTTCGAAACTTGTATCGTCGGCACTTGTCAGCGTCGTGCAACAGCTTTCGGTTCGACCTCGGTACCTGGTCGCCAAGGGCGGCATCACTTCGAGCGACGTGGCGACTGAGGGTTTGGGGATCGAGCGTGCGATGGTGGCCGGTTCGATCCTGCCAGGTGTTCCCGTTTGGCGACTTGGCCCCGAGGCGAAATTTCCAGAAATGCACTACGTAATTTTTCCAGGCAACGTTGGTGGGGATGATGCATTGGCACTGGCGGTTGAAAAACTCAAATGACAATTTGAAAATCGAATTCCCCAACAAAGCTCAAAAACGAATTCGGCCCGAACTTTGAGCGAATTTAAAAGAGAATCAAAAAGCATTGACTGAGATGGCACAAGAAAAAAAACTCCGAGGTGTTTGCGTTGGAGCGGGCTACTTCAGCCGCTTTCAATACGAGGCTTGGCAACGGCTCGATGGCGTGGAAATTGTCGCCAACTGCAATCGCTCGGTCGACAAAGCGAACAAGATGGCCTCTGATTTTGGCATTCCCAAAAGTTACCCAATTGACGAATTTGCCAACATGCTCGCGGCTGAGCGACCGGACTTTGTCGATATCATCACACCGCCGGAGACTCATCTAGCGCTGTGCAAGACCGCCGTCGCTGCGGGCGTCGCAATCATTTGTCAGAAACCACTGGCTCCAACTTGGCCAGAAACTCAAGAACTGTTTGGTTTGATTGCAGCAAACAATTCACGGTTCATGGTCCACGAGAACTGGCGTTGGCAACCTTGGTATCGTGAAATAAAAATGCTCATTGATGAAGGAACAATTGGCAACGCCTTTCATGCCAATGTGATGTGCCGAATGGGTGACGGCTGGGGCGAGGACGCTTATCTCGCTCGGCAACCGTTTTTCAGAGACTACGAGCGACTATTTATTTTTGAAACGGGCGTGCATTTCCTTGACACGTTTCGATACCTTTTCGGTGAAGCGAAATCTCTCTACGCGAAAACGGCTCGGCGAAACAGCGTCATCAAGGGCGAGGACAGTGCGTTGATTGTTTGCGAAATGAAATCTGGGGTCACGGCAGTTTTGGACGCCAATCGGTACAACGAATCAGCGTCTGAGAACCCTCGATACACGTTTGGAACGGTTCGGGTCGAAGGAAGCGGGGGCCATTTGGAATTGAATTTCGATGGCAAAATCACGATTCAAAAACTTGGCGAGCGGCCCTACATTCACGACTACCAGCCTTCAACAAATGGGTTTGCTGGCGATTGCGTTTTCGCAGTTCAGAAACACTTCATCGACTGCATGACATCGGGGAATGAATTTGAAAGCACAATCGAAGATTACATGGAATCCGTTCGCTTGGTTGAGATGGCTTACCAATCCGCAGACATCGGCCAAGTCAAACTGCTCTGACTCGAAGAAGATGCAAACCGTCCGCGATCCGTTTACAATCGCGAAACATCACAACGACCAATAAGCTTACTGGATACTCATGGCAGATCCTAATACGCTCTCTTCAAACATGGCCGAGAATCAAGCTGCCCCCGCGAGTCGGCAACGCTTCATTCTTGTGTTCTTGTTGTTTTTGCACACAGTCAACACTTACATGGACCGAATTTGCATTTCATCTGCCAAGGAAGATATGCAGCGAGACATTTCCGGCTTGGGCAATTTGGAGATGGGTTACGTTTTTGGAATTTTCGCCGTTGGTTATGCGATCTTCCAAATTCCAGCCGGTTGGTTCAGCGACAAAGCCGGACCTCGCAACGCGTTGACAATCGTAGTGCTCATCTGGAGCATCTTTACAGCGATGACCGGATTTGTTGGAACGGCAATCACGTTGCTAGCCGTACGGTTTCTATTCGGAGTCGGGGAAGCCGGTGCCTACCCAGGCGCGACGCGAGCAATGTACGGCTGGTTGCCAGCAAAAGAGCGTGGGTTTGCTCAAGGGATTTTTCACTCCGGAGCGAGGGTTGGAGCGGGATTTTCATTGATTCTGATGCCAATGTTGATTTCTGTGATTGGCTGGCGAATGACTTTTGTTGCCAATGCAGTCGTTGGTTTGGCCTGGGCGGCGGTCTGGTGGTTCTGGTTTCGCGACGACCCCGCCGATCATAAATCTGTCAATCAAGCAGAAGCTAAACTGATCCATGAGGGAATCGAGGAGGTCGCTCCAGTCGATGAAACGATCCCATTCATCCAAATCGTAACTTCGGCGAACGTGCTGTTGGCCATGTTTCAGTACGTCGCGATCAACATTACTGCGTTTATCAATTTGACATGGCTTCAGCCATACATCGCAGAGACTTACGGAGCCGAATACAAATGGTTGGCTTCGCTTCCACTATTCAGCGGCGCGCTGGCGTTGTGGCTGAGTGGTTATGCGGTGACAGCGATCCATCGCGCGGGATATCCAGTCATGTCGAGGCGACTTCCTGCAATGGTTGGTTATTCAATGGGAGCCATTGGTTTGTTGGTTTGCACTCAGTTTTCTGGTGCCCAATCGGCATGGCTGTTTATCGCCTGTTATTCGCTGGCGACATTTGGAGTCGAAATGGCACTTAGCCCAAGCTGGTCATTCTGTATGGATATCGGCGGCAAGCGATCTGGCGTGGTCTCGGCTTCGATGAATATGATCGGCAACCTTGGAGCTGCCGTCAGCGCCGTGATTTTCCCGCTGTTTGTCGCCAACATCACGATTCCGTTTTTTGCACCAAAAACTGGGACAGCAAACTCTTTTTTCGTATTTGCAGCAGTCATGAATGTGTTGGCAATCCTTTGTTGGATGCTAATGGACCCCAAACGTGAACTGAAAGCCATTTCAAAATCCGAACTTCGGGCCAGACTGGTTTTGTTCCTAGTTCTGATGGCGGTCGTGATTGCTGCGGTGGTTTATACAAAATTGATTCGGTAGCGCTTAGACAATCAACTTTTTGAAATCATGTTTTTCAATGTCGCCAAATCCTTTTTCATCGCCACAAGATGATCGGGCACAAGTTCTGCTCTCTTGTGATCAAGATATTCCTCGTGAAGCGAAATTGGACCTGCAAACTTCGATGCTTTCAACAGCTTGAAAAAACGTTGACTGACCAAGCCCTCGCCAAGCGGAACGTTGACGACTTTGGGGCCCTTCCAAATGAAGTCTTTGACGTAGACCGTATCAATGTGAGGGCGAATCATGTTGAAAGAAATTGGCCAACTCATTCCGCCTTCGACTATCGCATGACGAATATCGTAAGCAACCGCTATATGCTCTGGCGAAATTCCTTCAAGCACCTCTCGTAGATCCCAGATCGTCGCACCCAAGTTTTTGTTACTGGCGTGGTTTTGATAAATCGCTTTGATACCAAGCTCTTTATTAAGCTCCGCCAGCTCGCGTAACTGTGGCTTCCACTCTTTGATCTGATCAACGACAGGGCGCGACAAATCGTATTTGAGATACTGCATTCGGTAGCGTTTGATCCCGAGCGACGCAGCAATCGCTAGGACGCTCCGATCGAGCGGATCCTCCGCGCTCGCAATGTTGCTGGTGAGTACCGTTATTTCAAGGCCACGTTTTTTTAGCGCCTCGACGAGTTTCGGAAGCTCCTCCTCGACGTCGGCAGGTTCGATGTGTCCCTTTGGGCGGATGGGAGCTTCGATTCCATTGAAACCTAATTCGGCAATCCGGTCCGCGAGTTCATCAAACGAAAGCGAATTAAATGGCTTGGTGAAAACGCAAATCTGATGGCCTTTGTCTTGAGATATTTCTTCCACCGAAATACCTTCTGTCGCACGAGCATCCCGCTGACTGGTCGCCGTCAATGCGATCGCGGCGCCGCACGCCAAAGCCTGTCGCCGATTTACATTTTGCCATTTGGCATTGGGCCGTTTGACAATTGGCTGATCATTTCGAGGTTGATTGACGTGTTGCTGGTTGGACAAACGTTTCATCAATTTTCCTTTTTTGAATTTCATGTGAATCAAGTGGTTGCGAACTACTTTTTAACCAGCCATCATCCAAACATTATCCGACCAGCGATTGATTTTGCCAGCGAATGAACACCAACTGGTTAGACGATCAAACATTCAACAGTGGTTTAATCTGCTCAAACAATTCCGATGTTGCTGCCACGCAAAAATGTGGTTTCTCAAGGTCCAGCTCGTTATCTTTAAAATCGGCTAGGGTTGCTCCTGCTTCGACCGCGATCAACCAACCAGCCGCCACGTCCCATTTTGATAACGCTGTCGCCCAATAGCCATCAGTTCTTCCGCAGGCGACGTAGCATAAATTTAGTGCTGCCGATCCAAGCCGCCTGATGCTGCCGGCACTTTCGAGCACGTTCAAAAAACGAATCGCTTCAGGATCATTGCGTCGGACACCACGAGAAAAGCTGAATACGAACAACGACTTCTCTAATTCATTGCATTTGCTCGATTGGATTGGCGATCCGTTGAGGGTCGCACCATACCCTTTGATGGCGGAATACGATTCCTTCAGCACGGGATCTAACACCGTACCTACCAACAATTCATCTACGGGGCTGACGCCAGCTCGCTGGGCCGATCGTTTCTGAAGCCCAATCGAAACTGCAAACGACCGTAGCTGATGAACATAGTTTGTCGTTCCATCGAGAGGGTCCACGATCCAGCAAAACTCTTCGCCTGGCTTCTGACTAGAGCTGTCACTCACATCATCAGATTGAACTGATTCCTCGCCGACGAACCGGTGTTGCGGAAACTCTTTCTCGAGAAACTCCTGAATGACTTCTTGGGATTCAAAATCGGCTTGCGTAACCCAATCTTTGAAGCCTTTCTCCTGAGGCGTTATTTTGCCCATCCATTTTAAAAGGACATCGCCACCGAGCCGGGCGGCTTCTTTGCTGGCATCGGAAAATTCTTGCAGTGTTGGATCAATTGACATTTCTATCCGCGGTAAAATTTGAATTAGCCGTTTAAAACTGAGCCCCGTAGCTCGAAGGTATCGCATTGTGAGTTATTAGCAAGATATCGCAGCAGGGACCAACAACTGTTCACTCTGAAACAAACCTGAGGAAAGGAAGTGCAAATTGTCGATCGAAAGATTTCGAAATTGCCCTCAACCTAACAAGCGCGGCTTATCGAAACTTCACATTTCAAAATGGCCCAATCGTGGGAACTGTGGTTGTCACTTTTTGCTGTTCATCTTAAATTTTAGATGGGCGCCGGCCCGATCTATTCAAGCACCTTCCAACCTTGTTTTTGGCAGTAAATGACTCCACCCAAGAATAACAAGCAGTTTTTCTCCTTCGTCGATGCCGGTGTAAAACTTGGCAAGGCAGCTGAAGCAGATGCTGTCTTGGTTATTTTGGAGCAAAACACGGACTGGAAACGGCTGAAAAAGAAAACCTCTGGCAGTATTCTTGTAATCGCCACCAACGATGACACGATCCATGCAGCTGCGACGGAACTTGAAATCCACAGCGTTCTGCTTGAAATTCCCGAATCATCGGTTCAGACACAGATGACCCAAGCCGTTCTTGCCAGCGTCGCGTCCGAGTTCATTCGGCCCGGTTCCACGATCGTTTCCATCTACAGCGGATTTGATACCGAGCAGATCGATACCATCAGCGTTGTCAAACTCACCGAAAGACTGGGGAGGCTGACCGCTCGCGATCTCCGCAAACTCGAAACGAAAGTCCCGCTGGATACGCTGCGGACGGTCGTCGATCTGGCGGTTGAAATTGGACGCGAAGGAAGAGAAGGAAAAGCAGTCGGGGCGATGTTTGTTGTTGGAGATCACAAAAAAGTCCTCACCGAAAGTCGTCCCGGCGGTTTCGATCTCGTGAAGGGATATTCCCGCAAGGAACGCAGCCTGTTTGATAACAAAGTCCGCGAAGGCATCAAAGAGATTGCCCAGATGGATGGCATGTTTGTCGTTTCGGCCGACGGAACCGTTGAGGGCTCAAGTCGTATCATCGACACGTCGCCTGTTGAGATCACCATGACTCAGGGTTTGGGCTCAAGGCATTTTGCCGGGGCCGCAATCAGCAAGAACACAAAAGCGATCTCGGTCGTTATCAGCCAATCCAGTGGAACCGTTCGAATTTTCCAAAACGGAGAAGTCGTTCTGCGGATCGAGCCATTGCAACGTGCGATGAAGTGGAAGAACCTCGAACCTGAAGCACCCCCGACAGATTAAGGCCATTGCTTCGGGAACTCGTCGCTTGCTGATGATTTCATGCTGGTCGTTCGTGCACCGGTTTCTATCGCCTGAACAGCAGTTTATTGCACGGCAGCAATGATCGCGTCAGGGGCACCAATATCGACTACTAAAACGACGCCGAGATACGGTTGGGCTTTCTCATTTTCGAATCCGATTTTCGCATCTATAAAACTGCAGGTCACATCTGATTTAAACGTTGGCTTCGCTGGCTCGCCTGTATCGCAATCCAACCCCGTTGGAATATCAACAGACATTCGCCGAACATCCATTTGATTCGAAAGAGTAATGGCATCCGCCATCGGAGTTCGTGGCTGTCCCGTCGCTCCGGTTCCCAACATTGCGTCAACAACCCAAGTCGTTTTCGCACGTTTTACTTTTGCAAACACGGACTGCATTTTTTCGTTGGACCAGTTTGCGCCAAACTGAACCACAGGCATTTTGAAATGCGATAGAGCATTCAAATTCGTTCGAGCGTCGCCAAAATATTTTTCGGGCGGGGCGAACAGAATGACTTTTACTTTGACGCCCAGATTGTAGAGATGGCGTGCGATGACAAACCCATCACCACCATTGTTCCCCGGTCCGCAAAGTATCACGACCGCTTGATCGGAGAGTTTGGATTGCGGGGAGTGCCAAAGCAATTTTTCAGCACAATTACGCCCCGCATTTTCCATCAGCACAATACTGGGAATTCGAAAGTGCTTGATTGCAATTTCATCGGCTTTTCGACATTGTTCGCGCGTAAGCAATCCAGATCCTTTTTTTCGTCCATGCTTTGCCGAGGTCGTTGTTAAACAACAATCAACAACATTCAATGGCAAACCGAACGGACATGCTACTTCTTTTTCCGCTCGCGAATTAGGTCTTGGTCTGCCAGAGCCACATTTACGTATCCAATCATCATTTCCTCGAACGTTTGGTCGCCCCAATAGACGTCTTTGTCTGGAGCAGGGTTAGCAAAATTTTCGGCAGAGTTGTCGAAATGTGCTGTGCAGACAATCTCGGTTCCAGCCTTGAATAGTCGTGGTTCTTCCAGCTCGTAACCGTTTTGCCAGTTGAAATCATAATTGGGAACGTCCAGCAGGATTTCTTCTTTACCGTCATATTTTGCTGTGTAGCGAAATGACTTGCCTCTTAAATGCATGTGTGGGAACAGACTCAACATCACAACGTCTTTTAGGATTGTATGACTGACCTCAACCTTGTGATTTCCTGCACCGGCAGGAATCGTGAATTCCTTGGTCATGATCTCACGAGTGGAGACAATCTTGCGAACGGTTTTGGGATCGGCAAATTTGAAACCGACAGAACTGATATCCGTCTGAGCCGTTCCGTTGGGCGTATAGTGAAGCTGAAAGACTAGCTTGGAACCAGCAGGAATGAACTTCGCGTAACCTTCAGGCAAAATCATTGGTGGTGACCCGGGAGCCGTCGCTGTGATCCATTCCGACCGAATCCGCTCATGCGGGCTTTTTCGTCCGTTCCTTCCTTCGTCGGCGGCCACGATCATGTGGTGCACAACGGCGCGGTTTCCAATTCGGCATTCAGCGGCGGTAATCCATTTGTCTTCTTTGAAGCCTGGATCAACGACAAAGTGTTTGTACTCAAGGACGCCGGTGGCCTTTACCTTGAACGGTTTTTTACTCATCGGGACGACCAAATCTGGCTCGCCCATCCCCCAACCCTCAACAAAAGTTGGCGGTTCGGGGAGATTTTTTGGATCGCCCATCGGCGCTCCATTCTCAACCCAAGTGTTGATCTGTTCTCGTTGTTTTTTCGTCAAGCTAATATCGTTCTTGAATTTTCCATGCTTTGGATCGGCATGCCACGGTGGCATTCGCCGTTCGGCGACGACTTCGTTGATCATCTCGGCCCAGCCAACGACTTCCTCGTAGTCGGTCAACGAAAATGGAGCGACTTCGCCGGAGCGATGACAATTCACGCAATGTGCATTCAAGATTCGAGAGACTTGATTCGCGTAAGTCACTTCGCTATTTTCGCTGGCGGCAAGGACACGGCCAATGATACAACCGTCTGGTTTGGTGGACGCAATCGCTGGCGATTCGCCTTTGATGACGGATTCGACGGCGTCTTTTAGATATGTCTTTTCTACTTTGTCCTTTTGACGACCGTAGGTGTACTGATCATCAATGGCTCCTGAGTAAACCAGTTTCCGCTGGGCGTTGAACAGAAAAACCTGCGGCGTTCGCTCGGCTCCAAACAAATCGGCGACCCGATTTGCGGGGTCCTTCAATAGCGGGAATGTAACGTTGTTGGCCTTCGCGAATTTTGCGATGTCGCTGATTGAATCGTGACGGTTTGAATTAACGGCAATAATTTGTAGCTCGCCCAACTCAGATTTTAGTTTCGACAGTCGAGGTGCGTACAGTTTCACCAGAGGACACTCGACTCCAACGAATACGACCGCAACGGCTTTTGATTTGAGTTCAGAAGATTTCCACGGCTTGCCTTCAAAATCCTTGAGCTCGAATTCCGGCATGGGCTGACCGATCTTAAGTGACCTACTCGTTTTCACTTCCTTGGAACCGTCGTCCCCAACGGCGGAACTCGCTGCTGCCAGAAAGACTACTAGCGGCATCAACCAAGCGTTTGAAAACGATATGAGCTGTTTTGTCATCTTTAAATTTCAGATCTGAGGAGGAACGATTTTTGTAAAAAGATAGCGAAAATTGCAAATTACCCCTAAGCCAAATTTTCAACTATTAACGTTACCAACGCAACGATTCAATTGTTTCGCGTGACAGAAACATAATTGAACGCGTTTTTCGGTTACACGCCAGTTTCCGAGTCGGTTTATACAAACATGAAATGATTTGCGAGTTTTTAGGCAGTTTCGAACCGTGGTAAGTGTTTTGAAAAATCGAACTTCCGACAGAACTTGGCCCGTGCCGCGAAAGCCTTGGGCGATGAAGATGAATTGGCACGATCTGCTATTCATGCACTGGAGGACCGACTACGAGACGCTGCGGGGCCTCATCCCTGAACCGCTCGAGATCGACACGTTTGACGGAACACCTTGGATTGGAATCGTCCCATTTCGAATGAGCGGTGTTGCTCCGCGATTGGTTCCGAGCCTCCCGTACCTGTCCAGTTTTCCGGAACTGAACGTGCGAACCTATGTAACGCTAAACGGAAAACCGGGCGTTTGGTTCTTTTGCTTGGAGGCCACCAACCCAGTAGCTGTCCGCGTTGCACGATCGCTGTTTCACCTTCCTTACATGGATGCGAAAATTGAGTTGGGGAATTGCGAGAAAAGCAACGTAGGTAAATGGATTCGGTATCGTTCCACCAGAACGCATCGCGGTGAGACACCAGCTTCACTGCATATCAACTATCGCCCAATCGGAGACTCATTCAACGCTCAACCGGATTCTCTAGAGCATTTTTTGACATCTCGGTACTGCCTTTACTCTGCCAATCGCAAAAATGAAATTTATCGTGGCGAGATTGAGCATGAACCGTGGGAACTTCGTGAGGCTCAAGCAATCACAAAGCACAACACGATGACGGATTGGCTGGGCATTGAACTACCTGACGAACCACCGATTCTTCACTTTGCCAAGTCCACAAAAGTCGTCGCCTGGACGCTGGATAAGTGCTAACAATCGGCAACGAACGCCATCCAAGACCGCTCGACCGTGACCAAGTGTAAGCGAATCGACACAATAGCGGCCCGTCAAACCGTTGGCGTTGCACGGTGAAGCGTTTAGAATGAGCGTGTCACTTCAACGTCTTAATCGACACGCCTCCATCACGGTGCTTTAAAAGATGCCTCGAATTCTCACGACGTCGTTATCAGTTGGTCTATTACTCGTTGGGTCGATGTTAGCGATGCCAATCATTGCGACTCAAACCACGACGACATCCAACAACGATGATGTTCCAATCGTGCCTGCCGATACGCTGCCCGCAGTGATTAGCATCGACAAAGTACCAGTCGGATTCGAAAAAATTCCGAAGGCACCAGCAGACAATCCGACCACGCTCGAAAAAGCCGAACTCGGACGCAAGCTTTTCTTCGATACAATCCTGTCTAACGACGGAACGGTTTCGTGCGCCAGCTGCCACCAACCGGATCATGGATTCGCCAGCCCCGATCCTATTTCTATCGGAATCGGTGGTGCCAAAGGAAAACGCAATTCGCCTTCGATTTTGAACCGAGTGTTCGGAACTCATTTCTCATGGGACGGTCGGGACGAAAGCCTCGAGCAACAAGTCATGGGGCCGTTGACGAGCGAGACTGAACTAGGCGGCGACGTTGAAACTGTGATTGCCAACATCCAAAAGAACGAAGAGTATGTTCAGTCTTTCACAGCGGTTTTCGGCCAAGGAAAATCCAGCGGTAAAGACCTGATCACCACGGAGAACATCGCCAAGGCCATCGCTTGTTTCGAAAGAACGATTGTCACGGGCAACTCTCAAGTCGATCGTTTTCGTGCATCGGAGTACGACGCGTTATCGAAATCGGCTCGACAAGGACTCTGGATTTTCGAAAGTCGTGGTGGATGCTGGAAGTGCCATTCTGGAACCAACCTTACCGATGAAGAGTTCCACAATACTGGCGTCGGATTCATCAACAATGACGACCCTAACCGTGACACTGGCCGAATGGAAGCATCCAAGGATGAGGCTCATTCGTTCCAATTCAAAACCCCATCACTTCGCGACATCGAACACACGGCTCCCTACATGCATGACGGCAGCGTAAAAACGCTTCGTGAAGTTGTCGAGTTCTACAACAAGGGCGGTGCCCCCGACGACAAACGTCTGGACAAAGACATGAAGCCTCTCAACCTCAGTGAAAAAGAGATTGACTTCCTCGTTGACTTCCTGAAGGCCCTGTCCGGTGATGGTTTGAAAAGTAGTAAGTAAGTATAGAAGTCAGTTGGCAGTTGGCAGTTGTGACACTGCCCAGGTTGCTACTGCTGTCTGCCGATTGCGAACTTCTTTACCACGCAACCTCCAACGAACCAGAGAATGGTGGTCGCCAAGAGGCATCCAACCAATGCTTTTTCGAAAAGGTTTAGCGTGATCCAAGGAGTCGAGATCTTAAGGCTCGGCGCGTCGTAGTATTTTGCTTTAAATTTTTCGTCAAGATTCAATCCAGCCTCGGCCCAAGCTTTCTCGTCCGACTCAATCTCAGCGGCCAACTGTTTTGCTTGGGCAATCTCGTCTTTCAACTCGCTTTCAACGCGACCGATATCGTGACTGACTTGCATCTCCAAATTCGCAATGGCCAGGTTGCGGAAGTCATTAGATGTTTCTGCGTTATCCGTCTCGTAAGACGCTCGCAAATAAGCTCGCGCCGCGATCATACTTGAATCATCCCGATGTGAATGCAGACTCCCGAGTGCCGCGAGTAAAATCGGAGAATCGTGGTTACCAAAACGAATCATCCCGGAGATCCCTTTGATTGCTTCGTCGACTTGCTTCGTTGAAAGCGAAACATATTCACCGTCTTCGTCGTGAGTGAGAAACCGATAAAACGAACTTGCTCTGTTTTTTAGTCTGGGGTCTGCACCAAGATCGCTTTGACGAAAGAGGATAAATTCGACCAATCGTTGTTGGTAAATTTCTCGCCCAAAATGCGCATCCGGATTGAGCTCGATTGCTTTCTTAATATGCTCCAATCCCGCCTCTAGATCGCCAGAGTGAATCAAAAACGTGCCGAGATTGGCCTCTGATTCATATCTATTTTGCTCTGGCCAACGAGCGATTTTTTCTTTGATGACATCGATCGCTTTGTCGTGCTGCCCAATTTTATCATAGGCTACCGCGATATCGTCGTAATCCGCAATCGAACGTTCCTCTGGTGGCAATTGGGATCGGTCCTCAATTCGCCATTTATAATACGCGTCTGAATGCCGGACGAAATGGCCGACAATCAATTCATGCGTTCCCGGAAATGCACTGCGTTCCATGGCCAACGTGTCGTAGTCCCACAGGCAGGCTTGCAACGTAGGACCGAATGCAAAAACAAAAATCAACGTAAAGGTAGTTATTCGGCGACTGGGCATTGGATTCAAATTTCGCAGATGATTCGTAGTTCTTGGATTGTAAACTTTAGCGCGTTTGAAGTGTCAGAGTTCTTTGGCAAAAGTCGATCGGAGCATTATTTGCAAACGTTTCCGCCCCCTTTCTCGTCGCTTGGGCAGCGTACACAATGATATTTGAATTCTTCGCTAAAAGATCCCATCAAAGGATCCAACTCAACGCAATTCAAAAGGCCAATCTAGCTATGGGCGAGACCCACAAAATCCAAGGCATCAACCTTCACCTTTCCGATCCACACGATTTTGGTGGCGAGTGGATTGGTCAGATGGACATTCTCAAACAAGTTCTCGCATGCTGGCTGTCGATCAACGAAGCCGATTTGCCTTTGACGCCTCGCCTAGTCGGACCGCCGGGAATTGGAAAAACAGCGCTTGCCATTTCCGCCACCAAAGCTCGTAACCAAGAGCTCTACATTTATCAATGCACCGCGGACACCCGCCCGGAAGACCTTTTGGTAACGCCGGTTTTGGCCGAGAGTGGAAAAATTGCCTATCACGGTTCGCCACTGGTAACCGCCATGATTCGCGGTGGCGTCTGCGTGCTGGATGAAGGCAACCGGATGAACGAAAAATCGTGGGCATCGCTTGCGCCGCTGCTCGACCATCGCCGCTATGTCGAATCGATTGTTGCTGGAGTGACAATCAAGGCCCATCCAGATTTTCGATGTGCGGTCACAATGAATCAAGACGAATCAACGTTTGAGATTCCTGACTATATCCTCAGTCGATTGCAGCCAACCTTGCAGTTGAAATTTCCGTCGCGCGAGGACGAGAAAAACATCCTGCAGTATCACTTGCCGTTTTGTGCCGACGACATGCTGGCCATGACGGTTGATTTCTTGCAAAAGTCACATGAGCTAAAACTTGATTTCTCGACCCGCGACGGAATCAACCTGCTTCGTTTTGCGATGAAACGAATTGCGCAAGAACCTGACCACCCCGTCGCCAACGATGCGGCTTGGAGAGAATCGCTTGAAAAATGTTTGGGCGAAGAAGCACTCGATTTGGAACGTCTTTCGTCGCAACGTAACCAAACACTTGGTGGACAAGCGGTTCCGATGGGATTTGGTGACTTCTTTTTTTCTCCAGAAGATCCGCTTCACCCCGACGCCTACGACGATGATGACGACGACATGGATGACTAAAACGACAAAAACATTTCAAGCGGAGTTTGAGTCGTGATCCACGAACTATTAAAAATTGGACCACATGTTACTGCACTGCCAGTCGTACACGGCAGTGGAGATTTTGCATGGGAAGTCAGACGTTTGATGCTAAAGCATTCGTTTGACTGTGTCGCAGTACCACTTCCTCCGTCGTTTCAAGATTCAGTCGAATCGGCCATCTTGAATCTGCCTGTACCAAGTGCCGTGTTTCAAAAAGGCAGCCCGATCTATGCAAAGGATTGGACTCCAACGGATTTGGGCGACACTGAAAACGACGACGATGCCGCTCGGCGCTCGGACGAAGACGAAGACGAAGAACCCACCGCCAGTTTTGTTCCTGTTGACCCATGTCAGCCGGTAATCGCGGCCCTTCGAACGGCGATGGGCGATCGAATCCCCCGTCATTTCGTCGATCTAGAGACCAACAACTACCGCCCCAATTCGGCTTACCTTCCCGATGCTTACGCACTTAAAAAACTGCCCATCGAACGTTTTGCGGCAGCGGTCATTCCGCACATCGATGCCCCTGATGACGCCCAGTGGCGAAAACGAATCCAACACATGGCTTGGCAGCTTCGAATGCTATCGGTGGATTACAAGAACATATTGTTCGTTCCCAGCATTCTTGATTGGCCTTGGATTCGCGATCAGTTCAATGACCGTGAGTTAAAATGCCCCGAGCACGAATCGGTTCAGGATACAGAAACGTTCCAAGTCAAAAAAGAAACGTTGTATTTTCTGCTTGGCGAACTTCCCTACATTACCGGACTGTATGAAAACGCGCGGCGAGAACTGGGAGACGATGCAGATCTCTCAATCGACGGCTTGAAAGAGTTATTGATCGCGTCGCGGAAAGATTATCAAGAGGAATACAAAACGCGCGCGCGAAAGATCACTCCAAAGTTGCTTTCGCAGTGCCTCAAGTACACGCGCAATTTGACATTGATCGAACACCGCATCACTCCGCAACTTCCTTCCATTGTTACGGCCGCACAACAAGTCGCCGGCGACGGTTACGCGCTTCATGTCCTGGAGAAATCCAAACAGTTTCCGTTTTGGAAAGATCTGTTTTTGCCCGAAGTCCGCATGTCCATAGATCATGCTGCGTTTCCAGAAGATGAAGTTTTACCGATTGTCAGCCGACTGCCAGGTCCACCCATGACGACCTGCCGCATCGAACTAATCCCTCGCCCCGACAAAGAACAGCAAAAGGACTGGCAGCAAAAATGGAATCCGTTTTCGCAGTGTAGTTGGCCGCCAGAAGACGAATTGATCGAGAATTTTCGGCAAACCGTCTACGACAGAGCGATGGAAGTGATGGGAGCGGACCTCGCCCAAACGGAAAAATTCACGACTAGCATCAAAGACGGAATCGACATTCGCGAAACGGTGCGGCATTGGTACGACGGACAAATCCACGTCAAAGTCTTGCCTCCCAATCGAGGCAAGCTGGACTGCGCTGTCATGCTTTTCGATTCGCCTGCCGACCCGAGAGACTACCCTTGGCGGACGACTTGGTTTGCCGAACACAAAAACGAATCCACGTTGGCGTTTTACGGAACTGACTTCACCGAGCAGCCTGTTGGGCCGGGAATTTGCTTGGCCAACTATGGCGGCGCACTATTTTTGTTTCCACCAATCGCCATCCCAGACATCTGGCAAGACCCTCGAATAGATTTCGCCACGACGCTGGAAGAACGTTTACTCGCGGCGGCTTGCCTTCACAGCCAGTGTCCGCACATCGCATTGCTGAGCGCGTCGCCCCCCGGGCAAGCATGGCAACAAATCGCGAAACAGTACAAGAAAAAATGGGTGCATTTGCCGCTTTCTCGTTTTAGTGATTCAACGATCCAACAACTGCGGATGGTTCATGTGCTTAATGGAAAAGACATCCGTAGCCATGCGGCCGATTTTATCCGCCGGGTTTAGTATTTGCTTGTTGTTGAGATTCTACATTGATGTTCCGATTGGTGGTTGATTTTAAATCCCCTGGCTTCGCTGATTTCTTTGCTTCCACCGATATTTGCGTTACCAGATTTTCTACTGGCTGGCTGTCGAACAAACCTGACTGCTCTGCATCACCGGCTCCCGTCGAAATTTTTTCCCAAAGAAACGCCCGCCTCCCAACGACTTGATTCACGATAGTTTTGGGGTCGTTTTGCGGATGCCAAATTTAACGCTAAACTGTGTCGGGTGTCTCGCTTCCCAAAACGATTTAACTATTCAAACGCAAAACAGTATCAGGAAACTTCATGGACCACATTGAACTTTTTCACAGCCTCGTCAATTTGGCTGCGGTCGACAACAAGTTCACCGAGGAGGAAATTCAGTTCCTTGCTCAACGAGCCGAAGCGTGGAACATTCCAAGTGACGAATTCGAGACTGCACTCGCCGGCATCTCATCGGGCGAATTAGAAGTCAACATTCCCGAATCGTTTGAGGATCGCGTCGTGATGCTCAAAGAAATGATTCGCTTGATGGCCGTTGATGGCGAAATGGCCGACACTGAAAAAAGGCTTTGTGCGTACGCGTCTGGAAAAATGGAACTTACTACCCAGCAGTTCTCACAGATTCTTGACGAAGTGATCAACGACAGCAATTAAAACGACGGCTGGTCAGCGAGACAATGAAGATCGTTTCACGAGTCAAACAGAATAAGATTTCACTTGCGAGTGCTAAGATAGCAAGTGAACGTTTTCGTTAACTTGGTCACCCCGAAGGAACTGGCGGCAAAGATTCCCTTTGAAAAAGCCACTGTGTTCTGCTAACTTCCTTCGCTTAGGAAGCTCCAAAGGATCAATTGACATCTTCTGTCATCAGTGAAGTCACCAAAACTCGGGTCATCATTGATTGCAACAAAAGATTGATTTGTCAGGCTTCGTTTTCCGAAAACCCGAAACCATTTGGTGTTCGGATAAACGAATCGGACATAGAGTTAATCAATCCCTGCGGGGTTCTACTCACCTCCCCTCCAAACCCTGCCGCATTTCCCTCCAATCAACCAAGACGCAATATGACAATCAAGATGGACTGGCGCTGGTGGACCTACTTCAAATTAGAAAATGAACTGGTTTCGGCTGCCAATGTTGAAGAGTACGACATTTCTTCAAAACGAATTCGATATCGCCTTGAATGGGAACACGATGAAGGCGAAGAAATCGAAAAACCGGTGGAGGCGAAATACGTTTCCATCTGGATCAATCCCAGTAAATCTATCGCGTTGATGGAGCGAGAAATTGCCGCTCTGCGAGATGGCTATAAGCCCAAATCATTTATAGAACTAATCGACACGGATCCAGAAGTTTATTTCAATCGCCCCAAGACGCTTTCGAATTTCTTCCCTGACAAGCTTAAAAAGATGGTCGCGGATTTAGAAGGTGAAAACAAACCAGAGACTTAACCGAGGTTTGGCAATGGACTGGATTTATCACAGTCCATTGCCCAACAGTCGAACAAGGAATCCATCGTCCGCATTTGAACGAGCGTTCGTTAGGCATCATCTTTTGATGGTGCAGGGCAGTGTACAAGCGGCGAGGCTTCATCGAGTCGCGGATGAGAGTCGCGCAAGTCATCGCCAGTGATTCCAGTGCCGTCGTTCATTCCGTCCATTCGCTTCATCGTTTGATAGATCGCGTGAATGGCGGCTTCGACATCTCCCGTGTGTCCGGATTCAGAAATCGTATGCATGTTGCGAATTGGGAATCCAATAGAAGCACACGCAGAATCGATAGCGGCAAGCACCGCTGCCATTGCATCGGTGCCAGTGTCTCGACCAGCCAACTCATGCTGAACTGGAATTCCGTGCTCTGTCGATACGTCGGTGAGCATTGTGTTGAGCGCGGCGCTGGTAACAGCCCCGTGAGTCAAAGTGTACCCTTCACTCATCGCAACAGGCTCGTAACGCCGGTCGCCAATTCCGGGTGCCGCGGTAAAATCGTGCGCGACATCAACGGCGATCGTGACATCTGGCCGAAAATGCTCACACAACACGCGACTGCCAAACCGGCCAATTTCTTCGTGAGAAGCGAACGCACCGAGGTAACGGATATTGGAAAGCCCCGTTTCGGCAATCAATCGCCCGATCTCAGCCGTCACGAAACAGCCTAGTCCGTTGTCGAGGTAAGCTCCCGAAAACGTATCCGGTGAAAAACCTCTTTCGATTGGACGGTCGTATATGATTGGATCGCCGGGACGAATTCCTAACGCCTCGATTTGTCCTTTTTTGTCTTCGCCATGAATATGCAGTTCGAGGTACATCATTTTCGTCTTGATGCCATCGTCACCGCTTCGAAGTTTTGGATCAGCGAAATGAATGGCTCCGATAGCTTCAATCGTTCCGCCCTTGATGGTACGCCACTGCCCAGGTTTTTTCGGATCTTCGCTGAACAATTTGACTTTGTGACCAATCAAAGTCGTGGGCAACATTGAATCACTGTTAACCCAGATTTTCCCATCATCGCTAACGCTTCGAACTTGCATCCGAATTTTGTCAGCGTGACCAATCACCATCACGGAGAATGCGTCGGGATCATTTGGCTTGGTATCCAACACGATTCCGGCGTTTCCTTTGAAGGAATGGATCTTCCAATCTTCGGGCATGTAGGAACGCATGAAAGGTTCGAGCACGCCTCGCGTCATCGAAGCTTCCAAACCAATCGGACTGGGAGCATCAAGGATTTTTCGCATCAATTCAAAACGATCGTCCGACATCGTTTGCTGCCACGGCTTGGAATCGTTACTCACAGGATCCTCTTGTTTCTAGTGAAATCGTCGTGTTGTATTAGTTTCGAAATGAAATTTTAATCAGTTCGCCAATGATCCCATAGTCCGATCAGCTGGCACGCCAACTCAATCTGACTGTTTTACCTAGTGCTTAAAAAGACCATCGTTCAGATCTTTTAGACATTGAAAAACGTGATTGGATCAAACGCGCATTAACGCTCATCGTTTTATAACACAAACAAACCACACGGAATCAATTGAATTTCGTGTGGCTTGTTGTTTAACGTCTGAAAATTTCGGGCCCGAACCGGAGCCGATCAAAGAACTATCAGCCCTTGGAGCAGAGTTTGTTAAGCTCGGCGATGACTTCGTTGTTTTCCGGAAAACGGCCGACGTCATTTTTTGAAAAGACTTTCTTGTCGTCCGCAACGACTTCGAAACATCCACCCTTTGACGGTATCAATTCTGACTTAACGCCAAACGTTGACTCAATTTCGGCTGCCAAACTGGAAGCCTGAGGCAAGTAGTTTCACATGCTGCAATATTCGATGGAGACTTTCATCTTTTTCCTTATCTGAATTGAAGGCTGAATTTCAACCTGGTGATTTGTCACAACTAAAATTTGAGGAGACTTCTACCCTCCTGTTTGTCGGGGCATTAGTTCAAGCTGAACCCCGGAGGGAAATCTTGTTTTTGGCTTGGCTCTTCCTCGCGGGTTTGGATTTCAATGTTGAGCAATTGCAGCACGATTTCGCCTCGCTGGCTTAGCTCGGTGGTTTCCAAAACCAATTGCTGGTCAGCCGGAGAAGCACCGCTGGCGTAGCAAATCATGTCGACGAGTTGCCCAAAAGACAGGTCTTCGTCGACGAACTGATCCATCGCTTCTTGGTTCCAATCTGAACGCAGCGTTGCGAGCTTGCGAAATGCATCGACAATGTCTGCTCGAAGCTGAGCGATGTTGGAATCCTTCGCAACAACATCATCCAAAATGAAGACCTCAGCCATTCGATAGGGGGTTTCGATGGGTAGCTCTTTGACGATCGCAGCACGCTTGGTTCCAACCAAAAATACGTTGTATCTTCCATCATCCAATAAAGTGTGTGAGAGTATTTTTCCCACGCAAACAATTTTGGAAATTTCTGGTTCTTCGCCGAATCCCACATCGGGTTTCAGGTAAGCCATAGTGATCAGTTCATCCGCCGCCAACGCGTCATCCATCATCGCGCGATAACGCGGTTCGAAAAGATGAAGAGCTTGGACGACGCCGGGGAACAGTACCGTGTTGGGTAATGGGAACAAACGGACGATGTTTGCAAACCCGTCGGGTAACGATAGATCCGCCTGATTCAACGACATCTTTTACAAAGACCAGATAGAGAATGTGGACAAAAAAACGCCCGCGCTGTTTTGCAACGCGGACGATGAATTCAAAGTTGGCTTAGTCATCCATCGACATGAAGAGTTGAAGCACGTACCAAAACAGCAGTGCAACTGATGCAAACAAAGCCAACGACGCGGCAACGTGCTGGTTGGTGTTGTAGTGATGCAACACGTTCGACGTGTTGTAGAGAATGATTCCCGACGCCAAAACCACCATCGCAACGGAGAACCACATTCCCAAGCTAAACCCCATAACCATCGAAGCGACGATCAACGCGAGTGCAACAAATCCACCCGCAACGATCGCCCATCTCATGAATGAGAAATCTGCTTTGGTTACTAGTACAGTCAGAGTCAATCCGCCAAACACGACTCCCGTTACCAATCCCGCGGATGCAATCGCGTCCGGAGCGACATGCTCGGCCATGTAAAGTAGCGGCACCAACAGCAATGCTTCTGCGACGACATAAACGCAAAGTCCGATGTACTGCATTTGGCGCGATGTGTTGCTGTGTGCCCAACGGTCAGCAACGTAGCTGATCGCCATGAAGGCACCCAAAAACGCCAACCAGTGCCAACCCGATGTTACCCACCCAACGAGTGGTGCAAGTTGATCGTGGAATACGGTCAAGATAAAGGAGTCGATTAGCACACAAGCGATAATCGCCCCGAGCAAATGGAGATACGTGCGACGTATAAACGTAGCCCGAGCGTCAACAGAAGCGAGGTCTGCCGTCGTGGGTGACATGTACTCAGATGGTTTATATGGATTTTGACTCATTTAGGTCACCTTGGATGTCTTGGATTTGTGAGACGTTTTGCGATAAGCACAGTGTAAAGCTGCATCTAATAGGGTATGCCGCTAACCATTTATCGTCAATGTTTTCGCTCAATGCCCGGTTTTTATCCGTTCAAAGAGCCTCATAGTTAACTTGGCGTTTTCGCAGGTCGAGTTTTAGCAGAATTGATACAGCTTGGGATATTCAGAATTGAACGATTGTTTGCCATCAAAGCCCTCAATTGGCCAACGTCAAAACCGGATTAGCTCGAGCATTTGGCTGCACGCCCAGTCGACCTTCGCTGACTCTCACATCCATAACCAGCGTCAAAACATGCGTGCTGGACTTTGAGAATGCTCAATTTTACGTACCGTTTTTTCCAAAGCCTTGACAGTCCGCGCAATCGAAAACACAATCCTGTCTGAGACGGCGACCAACACGAATGGGTAGTCTCAATTGAGTCAACAAAACACTCTCCTTATTGTCGACTCACAATATCTGCCAGCCACAAATCATCATTTAGCCACGAAAGCAAACATGATTCTCTCCGGCGACGAAATCGAACGGAAACTTGGCTCTGATATTAAGATTGATCCTTTCAATCCAGAAAACATCAATCCAAACAGCTACAACCTGACGCTTCACGAAGACGTTGTGACGTATGAAGAAGTCGTCCTGGACATGAAAAAAAGCAACCGTGTACGTCGGATGACGATTCCGGAATCTGGACTCGTGCTGGAACCTAACCGACTGTACCTCGGCCGAACCGTTGAACGGACGGAAACTCACAATCTCGTTCCCATGATCGAGGGCCGCAGTTCAATCGGTCGACTAGGCTTGTTCGTTCATGTAACGGCTGGGTTTGGTGATGTTGGGTTCAAAGGTTTTTGGACACTTGAGATGTTTGCCGTTCAGCCGGTCAGAATTTATCCCGGCGTTTCGATTTGCCAGATCTTTTACCATCAGATCGTTGGCTCAATCAAAGAATACGAAAGCAATAAGTACCAAAACAATCAGGACATCCAGCCCAGCCTGATGTACAAGGAACTGAATCCCAACGCAGAAGAAGAGGAAGCTCAGTTGACGCTTGGGTTCCGCCGCAGCTAATCGGGCGACGTGACAGAAGCGAGAATTAACTCGCTTTCCCGTTCAATCTAGTTTTGAAACAACTCATTTGCGAGCAAGTCTGATCGCAATGCGAGTTTCGGCTGGTTGTTCTTTTTGCCGCGAAGACTTTGTCGCTTTGCTTCTCATCGCCGCGTCGACGACTTGTTCGCCTTGCTTCTATTCAAGACGATTCTTTTCCATGTTGCATATGAATTGTCTCGTGGATTCTCTTTGGTTAACAATCTAAGTGCCTTTGCGATTGCGGCATGATATTCGTTCGGTTGGCCCTTGAATTCCTCAACTGCTGCGGCCCTTTGCTCGGCAGAGACAACACTCTCTCGTACGACATAATCAAACCGTTGGTTCTCTGGCCATGGCCCGTGGTCTTTTACCGGCTGAATTACGGAGAAGTCCTGTCGCAAGTAAGTCACGTCGGCTCTCACCGTGGCGCCACTCACGGCCCCGTAATACTGAGGAGCCAACGGAGTCCCCCATACTGGAATCAACCCACGCCCCGAATCACTTTTACTTTGTGAGTCCGCATGACACAGCGTGCAGTTCTTCATGTGGTTAATGGCGACAAGTTCACGCTGAACGATCTGGTTTCCCTTGCGTTGGGGCATTCGTGGATCTGGTCGATTCAGCAGCTCCACCAAGGCAGGTATGGCGTCGGTATCATTGAGCCTGACGAGTGCTTCAGCAGAGTGTTTTGCGACCTCAGGCCATGGATACTGAAAACCGTCAAGCAAATTGGATCGGTAAAGTTCAGACGGATAGCTTCGCAGTGCGTCTACAGCAGCAACGCGAACCTCTGGATCGAGGTCATATCTGGCATAACAAGTCAGCAAGCCACATCCAATTTTGGAATTCGTTTGATGGAGGGCTTTTACCAGCGCGAGTCGGATGGCGGGTTTTTCAATTTGCAACATCTGGTCGAGAGTGCCGAGTGCCTGAGTTGCTTTTGGATGAGCTGCGACCGAATCAATCATGTTCGTGATGGCCTGCATTCGCACAGCGGTGTGGCTGTCAAAGTTTCGCGTGCCAAATCTATCGAACTGCTGAAGGACAGGACCACACAGGGTTGAAACGACTTCAAGCGTTTTCGCATTGTCTGGTGCGAGGTGGCAATCGTCTCCCATCACCAAATTCAAGCCCTGCAAATCTTTGCGATACGGCAACAACGACATCAACGGCTCAATTGGATCGACTTCTTTTGCGGGTCGACTCTGACTTCGCCGAACGGCAAGGCTCGACTGTCTGAGAAGTTGCTGCCTGCGGGCCATGATTCGCTCATGCTCCCGCCTGATCTCTATTCTGGCCTTTTTGTCGCTCGTTTTCTTCAACCTCTCGAGCACAACCGTTGCATCGGAAAGCAATTTCTCAGACTCAGCCGTCACACGCCCCGCCAAGGATGTTCCTGAAATCAATTTCTGTGTCTCAAAAAATTCGTCTCGTGTTCCAAACATTGAAATTTCTGAACTGGCCCTGACCAAATCGTTCTTCAGTGTCAGTGGATCCGTTTCCTGAAGCGATGTTTCGGCTAAAAAAGCGTCGGTAGCAGGGGGAATGTTCAACCTAGCTGTTTCCTGAAATTGCAGCAGTTCATCAGGTGTGATGGTGCGGTAATTCTGAAACTGTTTGGAATTGGACCGGCCTTCCAAAACGAGAAACGGTAAATCTTCGTTACCCAAATCGGGTTCTAAATAGGATTGCAAAATGGTTTCAGCTTTCAGCACGCACTCATCAATGATCCTCAGTTCGAGCGAGCGTGCAATTGCCAACATTTGCAGACCGCCCTTAGGAAACAAGGCATCCTTAGGGTACTTCGCTTCACGTCCCAGCACATTGAATTTATAGGGTGGGAATTCTATCGTTTCGCGGGCGCGCTTTCGCAGCGAACGCGTTACTTCGCACATCTCATCCACCCCCACAAATTTCACTTTTGTTTGTAACGATGGGCTATCAATTTCAATCTGCCCAACCCACGGTTCTCCCAAAACGGGGCTAACAAAATGGACACGCCTCGCGACTTCGTGACTGACTCTCGCTAAAACTAAATCGAAAGATCGGCCTGAGACTTTGGCAAACAATGTCTTGCCGTTGAGCACGACACGAGCGAATTCGTTCTCGTCATCGAACTTGATTTTCATGTCCCAAACAAAATCGCGATCCGGTTTAGCCGGCACCTGTTCAATGGCAACCGCTTCATTGGTTGTGCTGCGATTGTCAACAATGGCGGAATTGGCGGGCTCGCTCGGAGAACTGGCTTTCTCCGGACCTACCTCCGGAGCCAGGGAAGACTCCTTTTCGCGTTGAACTTTCGGCAACGCAATAACCAAGTCTGCATTTTTCACTTCGATCTCGGTTGCGTTTTCTACTGAGCCTTCGTTTGCAACGCGCGCGATATGACTGCCTTCAGATGCGTTAAACAAAATCCAGTTGATTGCGACGATCGCAGCGAAAACCGCAGCGACGCAAGACAGCGCAACCAGCCAGAACTGGGAGCCAAAACTGCGAGAAGGGACTTTGACAACAGCTTCACTTGCAGGAACATCAGTTGGCTTGGTGAAATCAACTTGCTCCATCAACGAGCTTCGACCAAAAAACTTACCTGGCCCAATCTGAGATTCGAGCCGACTCAAAAACTCAACGCCTTCGTCGCAGGAATCGCCGAACTCTCGAAGCATGGAGTCCAAAGCGCGATCCTCGAAATTTGACTCCGATTCCGAATTCTGATCGTTGATACTTTTATTCATGGCATCATCTTTTACAACTCATTTTGTGAATTTTCGTGTGTGGCTCGCACAAATTTGGGAACCTTACACCGCGGAAGTTTTGTAGCGATACAGTTCTGAAGGATTCCCCGAATACGCTTTAGCTTCATCCGCACCGCGCTATCGGATTGCCCCATCTCGCTGCCAATCGCAATTGACGTTTGTTTCTCGAAATAGAATTTTTTGATCAACAATTTTGATTGAGCAGGAAGCGATTGAAGGCAAACCTCTAACGCCTGTGCACGATTCTCCATGAGCTCTGGATTGTCATCTCGATCCAGGTGCCTCAAGGATTGGTGAATCAATTCCGATTCAGCGAACGACCGCTGATTCCGGCTCCGCCTCACCTCAGATCGCAGAAAATTCAAAGCTTTGTTGCGGGCGATGCCCAACAACCATGTTGAAAGTTTTGAGTCTCCGCGAAATTCGTCCAGCTGATTGAAACACGCGATAAAAACTTCCTGCGCCAAATCATCGATCTGCTGCGAGCAATGAATGTATCTCGCCAGAAAAACTCTAACGGTGGCCTGATGCTCCAAAACAATCTCCCGGAACGCATGATGCGATTCAGCAAAATCGGTTTCCGATATCTGAGATGGTTTTTGGCTCAAAACGACGCTTTCGGTTTCCGGTCGTGGTTTTCAAAATTGTGTTGCCCAAAGGCTGACTCCGTCACCACAAATCATGAAAGTTTTCGAAAATTCACAGCGCCATCTTCCATAGCGGGCTCAGCTGCGTCAAATCTGACAGCATCAAGAGTCAAAATATCGGGGTTTAAACGGTTCGAAATGTTAAACATTAACGAGCTTGCGGGTCGTGATTTCCCTTTCGTTTTTCTCCAATCATTTTTTTGCCATTTGCTAAAGTTAATTCTTGTCGAGAAGCTTGGGATTGGTAAAGTCATGCAAGGTCGAGCGGCGCCACCGTTCGAATACACAATGCCATTCACCAATCTTAAAATTTGGTACACCCATGTCAGACGTCGACCTTTTGATGCAAAACGCACGCCTTCGAGATGAGATGGAGCCGTTTCTCGATGAGTCCGTATTTCTCGTAGATCTCGACAAGATGTCTGTCCGACACGAGAACGAATTTCTTACGTCGCTGTTGGCTTGGGAGAAGGCCCCTGTGCTTCCCATCGCCCATTGGTTTGAGCCTGTGTTGGCAATGCCAAGTCATCAAACATTGTCCGATGCCGAGCTAAAGCAGCAGTTGCACCAGATCATTGGTCGCCTGTACGAGAAGAACATTCTCCTTGTCCATACGGACCACCTTTCCGATCGACAGCTTTACTGTTTGATCGCTCGCGATATTTTGCCGGCTCAGGAAAAGAAAGTCGTTCTCAATGGCAAGTTCCTGAAATGGCAGTGTCTCGATATCGTTGAAGACGAAGAGTCATGGCTGCGTTTCTACGCCTCAGTCGAAGAACGTGAAACCTGGGCGGACGAAACGGGACTAAGACTGCCACCACGTGAGCGAATTCCGTTTCCAAGAAAGCTTCCTCAGCACGCTTGAATCTTAAAAGTGCGACCTTCGTTGTGAACGATTCAGCGACGTTCCAGTGAAAGCAAAACTTCAACCCAGACTTCACACCAGAGAGCCTCATTTTATGAGGCTCTTTTTTTTGAAATCTATTCATCCGACGATAAGATAAAGCATCGCCTTACGAGCAAGCCACAATCGTTGGATCATTGATGCAAACCTTTCGGACCAAACGAAAATTCGGTTTTCTTTTATTCGCAATTTCTATTGCAGCCGCATGTGCTTGCCTGTGGTTAACGAACTCTGGTTCATTTCTGGCATCACAGATTCCGAACAACCTTGAAACTGTAGAGCAACGAAGAGCGACGGCTAAAAAGCCAGACACGACATTGGCTGACAAAGGTCGTGACATGATTCTCAACTATCGCTTTTTGCCCAAAGACTTTCATCAGTCAACGTTTGATGATCTTTGGCGAGACTGGCCCGAACCATTAAGAGCGATCGCTGAAAAAAGCACACCTGTAGAGCGTCGAGAGATGGCGTTTACTCGCTATGGCTTTTCGGCTCGGCCCGACGCCCCTGAAAAACCAATGCAGTACGTTGTCGATTCAGAGGGGTGGTGGGCAATGAATTGTTTTTCTTGCCACGGCGGAAAAGTGAACGGCAAAATGGTCGAAGGACTTCCCAATTCTCACATCTCGCTTGAGACGCTTTATGCCGACCTGAGAAAAACAAAATTGCGACGCGGCGAAACTTTTAGCCAAATGGACCTTGGCTCGATGGTTGTTCCGATGGGCACGTCTGACGGAACGAGTAACGCCGTCATTTTTGGAATTGGTCTGATGTCATTCCGCGACAAAGACCTCAACATTCGTCCGCGTCTTATCCCTCGATGGGTCGTTCATCATGACATGGACGCACCAGCTTGGTGGCACGTTAGCAAGCGGGACCGATTGTACATTGATGGATTCGTGCAGAAAAATCATCGCGCACTGATTCCATTCGTCATGGATCAAATGAACTCAGGCAAGCGGATGCGAAACTGGGAAGACGAATTCAAAACTGTCTACCAATACATCAACTCGCTGGAGCCACCTAAATATCCATTCGAAGTTAATCGTAAACTTGCTGAGCAAGGCAAAAAGGTATTCGATTCCACCTGTGCATCTTGCCATGGAACTTACGGTTCTAATCCGACTTATCCCAGCAAGATTGTAGCGATCAAAAAAATCAAAACCGACTCCACTCGCCTCACCGCGTTAACTCAATACGATCGCGAAATCTATCGCGACAGTTGGTTTGCCCACTATGGAAAAGACGAAACCGTGGTCGCTCCCATTGGATACCAAGCTCCACCATTGGATGGAGTTTGGGCCAGCGGTCAATAAAAAAACAACGGCAGCGTGCCGACGATTGAACACGTTTTGAACTCAGACTCTCGCCCCAAAATTTGGAAGCGAACCGAGAACGGTTTTGATAAAACAAAAATAGGACTCGAGTTCGAATCTTTTGACGAACTACCAGCGGATGTGAAAAGAGCCGATCAAAAACGAAAATACTTTGTCACCAGCAAGCGTGGCAAAAGCAATCAAGGCCACACCTACGGCGACAAACTGACTGCTGCCCAACGCAAATCGTTGGTTGAGTATTTAAAAACCCTTTAGATTTGCACCCGAATTGGAGGCAATTGACTGTTGAAAACCGCTGTGTTTTCCACTGGGCGCTCACGCGATGACGTGCTCTGAATAGAGCCGGTGTTCTGATCAGAATTCAACCACTCAGGGCTTAAAACACAGCCACAAATTACGCTTGTGCGTCGGCCAATTCGCGAACTCCAAGCGGCGCCGTTTCGATATCCTTGATTTTCATCTTGGCATATTCGAGTGAATGAGCGTGCTCTCTCATAGTTACCAAATCGAAGTGCTTACCAAGCATGTCCAGACAATCGGATAGCAGTTCAATTTTCTTGACAGATGGTTGATTCATTCCCGGAAAGAAACCCATGTCAGCGTCGTCTTGATCGCTCATGAAATCCAACGGGTGCAAAAGAAACGATGGCTGGACACGAGCGGCCCGGCAAATCTGGATCGCTGACCAAAAATAGGATTTGGCCAGCACTTTCGAGAAACTCGCAAGGTACATGATGTAACTTGCGTGAATCGGAACTTTGAAAATTGGCATGGTGGTAACGGGAATCTCTAGCAACTGGGTGTTGCCAACGTCCCAGGAAAACGGCTGATTGGATTGCAGGCCGTCTTTCCAACTTCCAAACAACTCCTTGCGCTCTTCCTTCTGCGCGGATGAAAGCGAAGACTTGAAAAAGTAATAGGCTCGTGCGACGGGGCCGAGATAGGTCGGAAACGTTGAGCAATCGTACTCATAGCCACGGCGAACCAACGTTCGCAGTACTTCGTCAGACAAACTGAATCCAGGGCCGCGAAACCCAACCGTTTGTTGCCCCGTTATCTGTCGAATTGCAGATTCACTTTTTTCAAACTCCTGATCCAACTGGGAAGGAGTGTACAAATGCAGCCACGGTTCGTGATTGAAAGAGTGGTTGGCAATCTCATGACCGGCGTTTGCAATCGAGGCAATTGCTTCATGATTTTTCTCTAGTGCAGCATCCTGCCCCACTACGAAAAACGTAATCAACAGGCCGTGGTCTTCAAGGAATCTCAGGATACGTGGGACGATGTAGTCAAAGTAGGACGGCATCGATTCCCACTCCTCATCGCCATGAGTTTTGAGATAGGACCATTTGTTGTCGAGGTCCAGGGAAATGCTTGCGAGAGGTCGTTTTTTCTTCATAGGTGTTTATCAAAGTGTGAATCGTGAAAGCGGTTGGAGCACAGTGACGTTGAAATCACGAGCTCGACGGCATATTCATAGCCGCGTTTTTCAGTTCGGTAGCTTTTCCCTCGGGCTCTGCAGAAGAACCAGTTGAAACAGCACCGACAACCGTTCCGACATTTGGCAAAGATTTAGAAATGATGTTGCAAAAGCATTCAGCCGTTCTGGCAGCGGTGATGTGAGCGACAGATTGTTTTGCATATTGGCCCATTTCAAAAATGGTTTGAGGCGAACAAGCCATGGCTTTTTCGATCGCGTTTCGCATCGAATTTTCATCGGTCGTTTCAAATGACCATCCGTTTTTCTCTTCCTCCACAAGAGCCTCTACGGACTGAGCAAAAATGCTGCCCAGCACAGGAAGCCCCGATGCCATTGCCTCGACAGGAACCAATCCCCACTCGTCTGCCAACGTTGGGAACACGCAGATATCAGCATCCTCGTACGCGTTTTTAAGCTGAGCCGTATCGAGGTTACCGAGAAAGTTGATTTTAAAATTCTCAGTTTGACACGCACCGATTGCAGATTTTAGTTCGCCTGTACCTGCAATCGAAAACTCAATCTCGCGAGCCGGATTCGCCTGACTCCACGACTTCAAAGACTCAGCGAACTGATGCACGCCTTTTCTCTCGCTCATCGCACCGCAGTAGATCAATCGCAATGGGCATTCTGCGAATCCCGGAACGCGTTCGCCCGTGAAAACGACATCTTGATCAATACAGTACGGCAAATGAAACATCCGGTCCTCAGGAACCTTCATGCTCTCCAAATACCGTTTGCAACTTGGCCCGTTGAATGTGAAATAGTCGATTCCTTTTCGAACGAGCCAACGCATCATGCTACGCATTCGGCCGCGTTCTTTTTCAATATGCTCCGACATATTTCCAACCATCACCAACGGAACTTTGCGATGCCAACGGCGATACCAAGTTGAAAACAGCGTTCGCATTCCCATCTCGTAAGAAAAAACGATATCCGGCTTAAGCGATTTCAGCTGTGAATTGGTGTCGATTGGTATGTGAATAAAATTGGGCTCGTTGAATCCTGCAGAGTGTTTCCAATTAGTGGTGAACATCCAATTTTTCTGAAGGTGCACATCCAAGTCATCCCATTGCGCTTCCCAGTCCCGATCAGGCTCCATATGAACGGAGAGCAACACAGTCAATTTACGCACACGTTTGGCGAGTGATTGATAGCTGACGACGTGATGCGGCCTCAAATAATTCGTCAAAATTACAACGTGGGCGTCAAGTCGTTCGCGGACTTTCGGTGTTTGAGTTTCGACGATTGGGATGTTCGATTTTGGCGTGTTTGATTTTGGCGTGTTTGATTTTGGCATATCCGTTGTCATTAGCGTCGCTCCTTCAATGACGCACTCATTATGCGAGGTTGGATTTCTTGATCGGATTCCATCGCCGGCAACGCAAGCCCGATCGTCCAAACGATCGTTGGCATTCCTGCCAAGAAAGAAAAAATCACGTTTTCGAAAAGTCCGTTAAT
Organism: Mariniblastus sp.; assembly: GCA_045105295.1. Taxonomy (GTDB): domain Bacteria; phylum Planctomycetota; class Planctomycetia; order Pirellulales; family Pirellulaceae; genus Mariniblastus. Next base: position 28,098 of record JBGCDK010000023.1, on the reverse strand, counting down.
CAAAATAAATGCGACCAACGCGTCCGCAATATCGTGGTGCTTTTTAAACAAAGCCCAAACTCTTCCCAAACACATACTCAACGCTGCCAGCCCTCCGATTACACCAGAAGAGAAAGCAATGTTCAGGATCATGTTGTGGGTGTACGACGAATAATCTACCAAGTGGTATTTGGTCGTGGCGGCCCCGTAGCCGGTCAGAGGCCGCTCAGAAATCATTCGAATGGCGTAGCCCCAGATGTCGGCTCGGCCCGTCGCGCTCGTTAGCTCTTCCGCGTCACCAGATTTTGAGAGGAATGATATTTTGTCCATGATCAAGGCACCGATGTCAGTGGTAATACTGAGAAACATCAGCCCCACCAACCCAGCAACGCCAATCCATAGTGCGTAAATCAAGTTCCCACGAATAAAGACCCGGTTTCGGTGCACAACTGTGATCGCAACGATCGTCGCCAACAACGACGTTCGAGAGAGCGAGCCAATGAGTGCACCAGCGGCCATCACAACAGCGGCAACAATCCAGAGCGATTTCTGTTCATATTTCACACGCAACAGGAACCCGACAACGATCATCATCCCAGAAAATTGTCCCAATGTGTTCGGGTGAGCCAACCCGCTCATCCGCATCTGGAATTCGCCATCGGTGATAGGTTCCGCAAAAACGCCAACGGCAGGCCATAAGAAAAAAGCCACCCAAGACAATGCCACAAATAGAGTCATCGCCGCAAACACAACGTTTAACACCATCTGCGGCCCTACATGCTGAAGCACCGTAGCCGTCATCAGCAAAATGCAAGCGATCGACATGGTGGAGGCCAACGATTCCGTTTGTGTCATCGACGTTGGCACTGCCATCAAATAGCAACCGAGGATGACGACCATCCACAGAATCGGAAATGACAACAGTGTCCGACGAACTTTCGGAAGAAGAAGAAAACCCAATCCACCGTAGATACCGCAACCGGCCAAAATCGCAAGCTTCAACAGAACTTGCTTGTCCAATGCGACCGTGTCTTTGTCGACTTGAACGTCGAGCAAATTCATGAACGACGCCCCAAACAAAACCAGCAAACCGAACAAAGGAAAAACGGGAAGCGTCAACAATCGTTCAATCTGCCCCGACATCGTCAGCATTTCGTTGCGATCGAAATCGAGCAATCCATCGAACTCAGGTTTTTGCATTTCTGTCGTGATCATTGAATCGCCTCCGCAGTCGGTGGCAGCGAGTTATGTTCGCGATCAATCGTGTCACGTATTACAGCAACCGAAATGATGACCATACTAACGGCTTGTCCAAGTCCCGCGGCGATGGGAATACAAAGCAACTGTTGCTCTGGCCCAGCAATCACATTGCCGTAAACGAGCCCAACAAATCCGAGCATCACAAAAATACTCAAGAACCGGGCCCACACGCCGACCATTGGTTTGTCTCGGCCCTTCAAGTAGCCATCGACCGTTTGCAAATAGCCTTTGATCGCACACGCCGGAAGCAGCCACAACGCGAACAGAATCGCCGGCTCGTACCTGTCTTCAAACAATGTGACGATCAAAAACGGAATCAACACTGCCAAAACAATCGCAGACACAACTTGCAACACGGTCGTGCCCAGCATCACAGTTAGAACCTTGCGGATGGACGGAATACATTCTTTGTCAGCTCCCGCATTGAACGTAAACACGCCCAACGCATTGGGGGCGACGGTAAGTAATTGAGCAGCGGGCACGGCGACGAAGTAGAACCCTGAACTTTCTACCGAAGCAATCGCAACGATTAAAAATATATCGAGACGCTCGAACATCTCTGACGCCAACATCGATAGAGCATAAAAGCGCCCATTCTTCAGCAACGTCCAAGCCCCCGGAACACTCGCACTGGAAACCTCATCGTCTACTCCAGTCGCGTCTTTGCTGAACAACGTTCCCATCACATCCATGCCACGCAATGTTGGAATGATCCCAACAATTCTGGCAAACACAAAAAGGAAACAAATGATCGTCAGCGAACTCACGCCGACGAGCGTATTTAATCCCGTCCCAAAAACGAAAGCAACGAGGCATACAAAAGAAACGGCAAACAGCAGACGATTGATATTGTAAAAACGAAAGTTCTTACTGCCTCGATCAACTGCAGATATTGTTAGCTGCATGTGCTCAAAAGGCACAAATAAACAGCACAACAATGCAAATGGAATCACATATGTTTTGCCAACGGAGGCCAAGAAAACCACCGAAATTACCGCCGCTACAATTCCGGTGATGACGCCACTGATCAACCCGACTTTTGCGGCCGAATACTTCAGCGAGCGAACGTTCAGCGTACCTTTAACAGCACAGCTGTTGACGACTTCGATTCCTCCAAGCAAACCTGCGTAAAGGAAAACATCGCGAGGAAAAAACATTGCCGTGCCGAATTCACCACGACCAACCGGGCCAAGAATGCGTGCGACAAAAACACCTTGGACTAAATAGATCCCAAACACGGACAGAGTCGTCAAAAACGTAGTAAAGACATTGCCAAATTCTGAATCGGAAAATAGTTTTCCGATTAAGCCACGTGCGCCATTTGAACCAGAAGGCACATCCGTCGGCTCATTTCCTGACTTGCTTTCCCAAATAGAATCAGGCCCGACTGGCGGGGTGCTGACCACGATTTGTTTCTCGGAAAGTTTCATTGCCAAAAAGCTTGAACATTAAGTTTGTCAAAGCGGAATAAGTTGAAGAGATGAATAGCACGACCGATGTGCTACACAGAACCTTTGTGCATGATGGCAAGAAACGCGGTTTCAAAAATGAGTTTTAGATCGAACCAGAAACTCTGCTTTTCGATGTATTCCAAATCCATTCGCATCCATTCAGCAAACTTCACATCGCGTCCACCGTGTGCCTGCCATGTGCAAGTCAGTCCAGGCAACACTGTCAGCCGAGTTCTTTGCCATGCTTCACACCCGTGCGATTCATGAATCGGAAGTGGCCGGGGGCCGACCAACGACATTTGCCCGATCAGCACATTGATCAATTGCGGCAACTCATCTACACATGACTTTCGCAGGTAGCGCCCCACTGACGTGATGCGAGGGTCATTCTTAATTTTGAACGCCGGACCGTCTTGTTCGTTTTGACCGAGCAGATCGGCTTGCTTTGCTTCGGCATCAATCACCATCGTGCGAAATTTCAGAATACCAAATGACTGACCATTTTTTCCTTCACGCAGCTGACGAAAGAAGACTGGCCCTTTGGAAGTCATCTTGATCGCAACAGCTGCCCCGATAAGAACTGGCGAAAGCATCAGTAAACCAAATCCCGAACCAACCACATCGACCGTTCTTTTCCACCATGGATTAGGAATAGATTTAACGAAGTCATGACGTTTTTCAGTAACGAGACCGTTGGCAACACAGAGCGTTTGCCCCGAATTGGATTGAGACGATCCGTTCGAACTTTCTTTGAATTTGCTGGCCCCGTTTCGTGTGGAACCATTCCCACCAGCCCCGTCCGAATCATGAGGCGGCTTATTTGAGTCTTTCGAATCGTTCTGCAACGTTTTCAATTCGTCGGAAAGAGCGATCAACTCATCATCCCAAGGGTAAATCGAAACTTCGGTGTCGGCTGCGACCCCTTCTTCCTCAGCGATTTTTGCCAGATGGTTTGCAGCTTGCAAAGTGCCTTCTTTGTTCGTTTCTGGAAGCAAAAATGCCAAGCTGGACTCGTACCAGCCAGCAGAATCAGTGATTCGCAATCTCTCGCGGAACTTTTCGATCAATTCGGCATGGCTGTCAATTGATTTCTTTTTACTAAAAATCACTCGAATCAAACCAAAATCTCGATCCTTTGATCTTCGATCGGCGCGATACATTTCCTTGAACAGCTCTTGTCGAAATTCCTGTTCCGTCAATAGAGGCGAGCTCTTGGCATGCTGAGAAGTTTTCGAAAAAACTCTCCCCAAAAACGATTCAGTTTTTCGCTTGGTGCGAACAATCATCTATCTAAATACCGAAATAACAGGATGCGGGTCTTGGTGTAAAAATCTGCCTCAGAAAATCTATCCAGTTCAATTGATTGAACAATCGAATGAACCTGACTTTCAAGCTTTATTGAGCACGACGCCGATGATTTCGATTCCGTGATTTTGAATCTGTTTTCGAAACCGATCAATTTGCCGTTGATCGATCTGATTTGATTCAACTGTCAAAATCACCCCATCGATGTGCGGCGAGATGCTGTGGCAGGCTGTCAAATGATTCGCCAAAGGCAAGTCAAAAACGAGATAGCCATACTCATTAAGCTTCTCATCCATGATTGGCGTCAAAGCATCAAAAGGTAGCTCCAGCGCCTCTTGGTCCGACTTTCGCCCGCAACCAAGAATTGAAAGATCCGTTAAAGGAGTTGGGAAGACCGACTCTTCTACATCAGTCACCCCTAACAACATCTCGCTCAAACCAGGAGCCCGAGAGTATCCAAGACGTCGTGTGACGTAGTGTTTTCCAAAATCGGATTCCACTAATAACACACGACTCCGACTGATCGAAGTCATTGCACAAGCCAGATTAAAACTGACGGTGCTTTTACCAGCGCCCCGAGTCAACGAAGTGACGCCCACTGCGACGCTTCGGCCTGATGGTGCTGGCGGTCGAGCATCGGCCCAACTTCGAACCTGCCGGGCGAGTGCGAAAAAGTGGCGACGAAGACTTGAACTCGGTGCAACACCACGACGGCGAGCACGCTGGAGATCTTTTTGGTTGCGTTCCATGTTGTTTTCAATCATTTAGTTCACCATATTCCGGCTAGAGTAGACACGCGGGAGGGTAACCAATACTGGCAAGTCGAGAACCTGTTCGACTTCACCTTCATTAAGCGTGGCACTCAAGTGGTTTCGATCAAAGAACAACGCGGTTGCGAGTGCGGCAAGCAAGCCACAAATGAATCCCAATGGAAGAATCAAACTGCCTTTTGGGCTCACGTGTTTGACCACGAAGTTTGCTTCTTGAGCAACGACGACATCAGAAATATTCAGATCATCCAACAAAGACATCGCTTTGGATTCACCACGTTTTTGCGTATAGATCGCCAGATACTGACGTGCAACTTCGACATTTCGCTGAAGCTGATCTGCTTCTACTTCCGCCGAGTTCATTTGCGCCAGTTTATCCAACGATTCTTGTTGTTTATTTTTCAAAGCAGCAAGCCTCGCCTCGGAAGCCGCCTTGTCTCCCTCAGCCCGCATCAGATCGACTTTTAAGGCCTCATAGATAGGGTTGGAGACCATTGCTGACTCGGTTCGGTCAGTCGCCATGCTGGAAAGTGATTGCCGAAGAGCAGCAAGCTGAACCTTCGCTTGCACCACACTAGGATGACGCTCCGAATAAGTGGACGACAAACGTTTGACTTCAGATTCAAGCTTGAAGACTTCTGTTCTGGAGTCTTCAGTCGACAGACGCTCAACACCTGTTTTCGGCATCGCGATCTGAGCCGACGTACCGGCCATCAACTCTTGTAGCTTGGTCAGCCGCTGCTTGTTTTCTTCCAGAGCAACACCGGTGGTCAGCAAATCATTTTCGATTGTCGATACGATCCCCTGCAGAGTGTCTCGAGCCGCTCCCACAGAGAGAAATTGATTCTTGTTTCGAAAATCTGCCAGTGCGTTGATTGACTTAACCAACTCTTTTTCCTGACTGTCGAACTGATCGTCAAAGAAGACAGCCGATCCTTCAGACGCGTGGACTTTCAAGTGAACGTCACGTGAATGCTCAAAAATACTGTTAACAATTCGCTGAGCAAGTTTTGCTGAACTGGCTTTTACAAAAACTGAAATGACAGACGTTTTCTTTTCGGAGTGGACGACCATCGAGTCTTCGAGCTTCTTCGCTGCATACTCTTCTTCCTTTAGTCGGTTGTATTCCTCAACTGACATTCCGCCATCGGCACTGCCGTTAGAGAAAATGTTAGGGAATGAAATCGACGGAACCCATCCATCCCAACGACTCGTCAAGATTTCCTTGGCGCCGATATCTTTGACAACACGCTCGAGAACAGCACGGCTCTTGATGATCTCAAGAACGGATCGAATCTCAGTTTCACGTGTGTCCTGGATCGAAATTGATGCCGAACCAGTGGACGGGGAAATACCAGTATTGTTCCGCCCCATCTGAACGTACAAACGACCTTCAGAGCCGAACTTTCGTGGCCATGCTAAAAAGACCGCAACGATCAGGGCCATTACCAAAAACCAGGCAGCAAATGCCTTAAATTTATGGCGTTTCAACGCACTTAGAATCTGTGCGATGGTAAGTGGATTGTTGTTCATAACTTCCCGGTAAGGAGTCAAATGTAAAATTCGCGGGACGCGAAAACAGGAATGAGTGAGGCGGGATCTGATATTCGAGAAGTGAGTCGGAATCCCCTCACCACCTAGACCAATCGAAAGAAGTCGAGAAGTCAAATCAGAAATCCAGTCTATTGGCGGAGTTGTCGTTTTTCAACCACTTAAGTTCTACCTGGGGTGAAGATACGGGTTGATTCGCCCGTTTCAGAACCCGAATGAGGCAGCTGGCAAGCCCATGAAGCAGAATCAAATCTTGCTAGCCGGGACCAATTCCCCTTGATATGCACTAACGCACTTTAAGCTGACACTAATACGCTATGAGACGACAGTAACGGTTCTAAGGATTAGAAGACGTGGGGCACGAAATCAGACCAAAAAATTTCATAAAATCACGTTGGACACAAATGCTTCAATTTCATCCAAGTTCTTCAATTGCAAATCTGGAGAGGCTGCTCGCAATACATCAGGATCACTGCCTCCCGTCTCAACAGCGACGACTCGTGACTGAATCGAACGAGCACAAGTGATGTCATTGACAGTGTCGCCCACAACCCACAATTGATCACCGACAAACCGCTGGCCAAGGAATTCTTCTGCCGCTGCTCGAGCTAAGCCTGCAACATCGTTGCGCTCAGAGTGATGATCACCATAGCCACCAAATTCAAAATACCCATCCAACCCAAAATGCTCCAATTTAATTTGAGCGGCCCGTTTGGAGTTACCAGTCAAAATTCCCAAGGCCACTTTTTCACGCCCGTGCAAGTGCTCAAGTAACGAAACAGCGCCCGGAAGGATTTCGCCATCGCATTCCTTCAATCTTTGCGGCAAAAGCCCCCAATAACCCGCATTAAAATCATCGCGGTGTGCGTCGTAGTCAAGTGAATGGGCTGCGAAAACGTCGGACAATATTCCGTTGTCAGTTCGCCCGTGAACTTTGATTTTCGCGACTGAATCAACGTCAAAAAGATTCTTCATCACTTCGTTGATCGCGTTCATCCCCGCGCCGCCGCTCCGGATCAGCGTACCGTCAATGTCAAACAAAATTGTTACCACGACCAACCCCTCCAAGTTATTCTGAAAGCCAAACAAACGAAAACGACGAATTGCAGGCGGCAGCCCATCGTTTCTCGCAATTTACCGATGCATGACTCGTTGCCGGATCACTTTAGCACCGATGACGTTTCGCATTAACCATGCGAACGTTTTGTCTGAGCTCAGATAGCTGCTGCTGACGTATCGGATACTTGATAAAATCAAGGCTTCCAACAGGGACGTTCTGCACTCACTCCTGCAAGACTTTGAGCGACTGGAAAATTGAGTGCCTGGACTGAACGCTTTTGAATATCGCACGCTTTAGATATCTAAAGGCATGAATGCTCCCAACTTTTTTATACCACCAGAACACAACCTCGGTGGCGATGGCTGCCCTCCAAAAAACTTCGAAAACTCGAACTACCCACAAGCCCATGCAGAACTCGCAAAGAACCAGAACGCCCGAATTCGAAATGCAAGTTATCGAAGACGGTAACAAAGCTCTTCATTTCTTCGACGATTCATTTTCAATCATCGACCGTTCATTGCCCCGAGCGAGCATGCGAAACCTGTCCGTCGTGATCACGCTTGTCGTTCTATCGGCGAACGTTTGCAGTGCCGCCGAGTTCAATAATCCGACACTCGCGTCATCCACGACAACATCATCTCCGTCGACCGAAACCCAGCAAACGAGCAATCAACCGGAAGCCCAACAAAACGAACAAAGTGTTGACGATCTAATCAGGCAGTTAGGCGACAACGACTATGACGTTCGAGTGCAGGCCGAAACTCAGTTACTCGCCATTGGAAGGAAGGCGATAGGACCGCTAAGACTGGCGATTACCCAAAGACAGACCGTCGCACCGGACAACGAAATACGACTCCGTTCAACACGAATTTTGATTTTGATCGAACGAGCGGAAGCTAAACGAAAGATCCGAAGCTTTCTCGACGGCGGGCCTGAAGTGCTTCCCGGCTGGGAAAAGTTCTCTCAAATCACCGGCGAAAACAAAGCTTCCAGAAAGTTGTTTGCCAACATTTACAAATCTCACCCCGATCTCTTCGATGCAATATCCGAAGGTAAGCAAGAAACAGAAGAAGCCATTCAAACACTTGCAAAAACAAGCCTTCGCTGGAGGAGCAATGCCAACAAAACTCTTACCGCAGGGGCGGCAATCATGTTTGCCTCAACATTGAAATTCGAAAACGAATCAATGAACAAAGTCGATCCCAACAAACAGACCGAAGCCTTCGAAACACCGAGCGTCAGCCTTGCCGATCTAACAAGGCTCCGCACCGTATTGATTAACCAACAAATGGTGGGCTTTTTGAAAAGCAGCGGAAACAAACCTCTGCTTGACCGCCTCGCTTCGACCTGGCTCGACACGATTCCAAATTCAGACGCTGCCAGTGCCAACATCAAACTTTCAGTGATACTCTCGCTTCGCCTGAATGACAAAACTGAACTGGCAATGACATTTGCATCTGACAGAAATCGAAACGCCCGCACCAGGGTCGAGGCGATTGCAGTGATCTGGCAAACAGCAACCGAAAAACACATCCCTGGCTTGGAGAAGTTGTTCGACGATTCGACACTGGTTGGTAATTTTGTCCTGCGTCCAAAAAATCAAAACGGAGCAGCAGATCCTGAAACTGAAACATCACCCACCGACCCAACACCTCAACTTCTGAATGTTCAGATTCGAGATCTCGCGTTGGCTACGGCGGTCAAACTGAGCCAATTCGATGCAGAAGAAATTGGACTCCGCCCGCGCAGTCTCAACAAAGACGAAAAACTCAACCCCAATCTCTCGGGCTTCATTGATGAAGAATCCCGACGAGTCGCATTTCTGAATTGGAATCGCAAGAAAATTTCGCAATAAATGGCGACCAATGCAGTTTCGCGTCACTTTTTGCTTAGCATCGCTTTGGCCAAGCTCCTACAATATTAATTTAGTGACGGCAATGATTTTTCATCAAAACCCAACACAACATCAAGAACGAAAGACGGAATTTGCCTCTGACTTAACTAACACTTCCCAAAATAATGGCGGACCTCGGCCATGGCTACGACTTCCAATCAACCAGCACCTCCTCAAAAAACACCTTCCCAATTGAAGCCATTGATGCGACTGGCACTCACAGAAGTGGTTGCAGTCAACTTCAAAATTTCTCCAGACGTATTGTCGAGCAGAGTTCCCAAAGGACTCGAGCTCGACTTCTTCAACGACGAGACCTACGTCAGCCTAATCTGTTCGACGTATCGCAAAGTTCCATTTCTGGGGCTGCCAATCACTCCACGGTTCGGCGAGCTAAGCCTGCGATTCTACGTTCGCCACCCTGCAGATCCTAAAAATCGCAAGGGCACATGCTTTATCAAAAACTATGTCTCCAGCGGATCGGGTGCTCGCGTGCTCGGGTCAGTCCTGAATTCTGACTTTCGCAAAATAAAGATGAAATTCAACAACACAGGATTCCAAGGCAAAAACGAAATCCCCGACGTGGAATACCACTGGAAAGTCGACGACCACTGGAACAAGCTTCGAATTCGAGCGAGAGAGACAATAAAAAACACCGGCCCGGAAACAAAAGTTGGTTTTATTTTGGATCACTCGAATCATTACCAATCATTTAAAGGTAAGACCTTTGTATACCGCGTCCAGAAACCGAAATGGACAACATGGGATGCCGCACAAGCAAATTTCACATGCGACGTTCAACATTTATTCGGGAAAGAGTTTGTGAAATCGTTGGCAAAACGACCAGCCTCCGTTTTTGTCTCGCCCGGCAGCGACGTGAACATATTTAAACCGACCGCTATTTAAGCTGTGGGTTGGCTGACGAGGGTTATTCAACGCTACGCATGAACCAAATTTCACTACCATTGAACCAATGTTCAGCTGAACGAATTTGCCACTAATTGGCTGGACAATTTAACCTGAGTTTGCCGGACTTTTCCGATCTCCTATAATTGAGTCGTTCAAAGAAATTAAAGGCTTGAGTCGCAACCGATCTCCGAGCCCCTTTCCAAAGCTACCTTCGAGAAAACTATGTTGCTCAGAAAATTACACTTCGCCTGCACTTTGAATGCAGCCCTGTACTTCGCAATCGGAATTACGACGATCGCGTTTGCTACGCCAACTTTTGCTACTCAAGCAGTTGCAGAACAAGACGCTGCAGAACAAGAGGCTGCCCAAACAAGCGAAAACGCGCAGGAAGAAACCAAATCCGAGAAAGACGTAAAGTCAAAAAAGCGGAAGAAAAATCAAGACTCCGCACATTTCATGCGAATTCGCAAGGACGCCAAAGGCCGCGCCGTCGCACTGGAGACCTCGATCACCCGCTATGAAATGACGAACGAGAAAGGAATCCGAATCACAGTAGATCTAATCGGCGCCGTTCACATTGGCGAAGAAAAGTATTTCGCGACACTGAACGAACGCTTCAAGCAGTATGAGTCCATGCTTTATGAACTTGTCGCGCCAGAAGGTACCGTCATCCCCAAAGGCGGCGGTCGCTCCGACGGTATTCCAACCAACCCAATCGCTATGATGCAAAAAGGAATGCAGTCTGCACTTGGCCTTGAGTTTCAGCTTGAGCACATCGACTACACAAAGGGGAATTTTGTCCATGCCGATATGACACCTGCCGAGTTCTCCCAAAGCATGAAAAAGAACGACGAAAGTGTTTCCAAGTATATGGTGCGAGCGATTGGCCAAAGCATGGCGTTGCAGTCCGCCGGTCGAGGCGACTCAAGCATGGACATGGTATTTGCAATGTTCTCGAGTAACAAAGAACTTCGAATGCGAAGAGCGTTTGCAAAACAAATTCAAGACATGGAAGCCGGCATGGTGGTTTTCAAAGGCAAAGACGGCTCGACCATCATTGACCATCGAAACGCAAAATGCATGAAAATCCTGGAACGAGAAATCGCTGCTGGCAAGCGAAACATTGCGATCTTTTACGGGGCAGGGCACCTGCCAGACATGCAACGCCGATTGATCAACGATTTCGAAATGAAGCGTGGAGGCCAGGTTTGGCTGGAAGCATGGTCGCTAACCAACCGCGGCAAGAAGAAGTGAGCACTCAGTTCGCAAATAGTCGAAAGACAGCATTTAAAAATCCTGCCTGGCAACAGTCAAAAAACCGCGTGGATCAAATCGCCCCACGCGGTATTTTTTTGACGCTGCTTAACTTCTAACTGTAACTCTGCAATTAAAACTGATCCTTCAACTTGTCCCAAACCTCAAGCGCCCCCTCGGCAAACCCGAGAAAGAAACTGGGATGTTCGGGACGACTGTCGAGAATGGACCGCCAGACTTCCATCGGCCCGTAAAACCCGTGCCGCTTCCGTCCGCCACCGCCTTGGCCCTGTCGCCCGCCCGGGCCGCGACGACGTGACCGCTTTCGGTTGGGACTAGGAGAATCCGGCCCGTGCGCTCCGGGACCTTGAAGATGATCTTCCTGCGGTGGAAATTGCATTCCCGCGCGTGGATCGATCAGTATCGCCAACTCCCGAGCACCTTCGCGAGAGCACATCAAATCCTGCCACTGCCGCTCGTCCATCGAGCTCTTGTAGTCTTCAATTCGCTTCAGCTCTTCTGGCATCGCGTGATTCATCGCCCAATGCTTGCCCGCGGACTTACCAGTCTCATCCGGAACTGGAGATGCGTGTTCGTTAAGCGTTTTCATTCGCTTTAACGCGTCCTCAATTGTCTCGATCTCTTCTACTGGGCCAAGCTCTTCAAGCTTCAGCTCGAACGCCTCGCAGGCAACTGCCGACCAATTCACTTGGCCCCGCAGCTTTTTCATTCGCTTTTTCAACTCAAATGGCACCGTGATCGTTGTCCGCCCGTAATCTGGTTTCATAAACCACTCCTTCAAAACCGCCAATCCAACGCATAAACATTTATGCAACAACCGAACCAACGTTATGCAAATGTTATGCACTGAGAATCCGCCGGGCAAGGAGGATTTCTAAAAAAAGAACGAGTGCCACTTTGTCACTCCCGAATTGATAAGCCTTTGTCAGCCAGTCCCACGGCATATAGAGGCGGAACTCAAGCAATAGATGCACGAAACGATGCCCAGTGCCCGGGCCATTGCTTTTCTTGCCTTTGGAACGCTTTGGCACACTGATTGCGTTAAGGCGGATATCTGTCGGTGCGCCTGCCAATTCTGCTGGCTTAAATCTTCAAACGGATTCGCCGAGTGACAAAAACAAAGCGAAGGAATTGCCTTGGCAGTTCCTAAAACAAATACGCGAAGGAAACTTCGCTCCAACTAACCACTATTAATTAACTTGGAGGAATCCAGTGGCAAAACAAATGGTTTTTGACGACGCCGCTCGCAAACCACTTTTGGAAGGTGTTTCCAAATTGGCTCGCGCGGTTCGCAGCACACTCGGCCCACGTGGTCGCAACGCCATCTTGGATAAAGGCTGGGGCAGTCCCAAAATCACCAAAGACGGTGTGACGGTTGCCGAAGATATCGAATTGGACGACCCTTTCGAAAACCTGGGCGTTCAACTCGTCAAGGAAGCAGCCAGCAAAACTAACGATGTCGCCGGCGACGGTACAACAACGGCAACGGTTTTGGCAGAAGCCATTTTCCGTGAAGGCCTCAAGATGATTGCTGCGGGTTTCGATCCAATGGCATTGTCACGTGGTATCGCAAAAGCGACCGACGCGATCTGCAAAGAGGTCAACCGGCTTGCTCAACCAATTGACGAGAAGAGCAAAAAGGAAATCAAACAAGTCGCCACAATCGCTGGCAACAACGATCCTACGATCGGCGATGTTCTCGCTGAAGCCTTCATCAAGGTCGGCAAAGACGGTGTCATCACTGTCGAAGAAGGTCGCGGATCAGAAACTTACGTCGACGTTGTCGAAGGTATGCAGTTCGATCGCGGTTACCTCTCACCACACTTTGTCACAAACCAAGACGACGTTTCGGTCGAGCTAGACAACCCATACGTCTTGATCTTTGAAGAAAAAATCTCTTCGAACAAGGCTTTGATTCCGCTTTTGGAAGCAGTCAGCAAGGCCAAAAAGCCTTTGTTGATCATCGCCGAAGACGTCGAAGGCGAAGCTCTTGCGACACTCGTTGTCAACAAAATGCGTGGTATTCTTCAGTGCTGTGCAGTCAAGGCTCCCGGCTACGGCGATCGTCGTAAAGCCATCATGGGTGACCTTGGTGTTCTTACAGGCGGCCAAGTGATCTTTAAAGATCTTGGTATCGACCTCGAAGGCATTCAACTCAAAGATCTTGGTCGTCTTAAAAAAGTCAAAATCACTTCTGAAGAAACAGTCTTCGTCGGTGGTGGTGGCAAGAAAGACGAAATCGCAGCTCGTGTTGCTCAAATCCGCCAGGAAATTGAAAACACTGACAGCGATTACGACAAAGAGAAACTTCAAGAGCGGTTGGCGAAACTCGCTGGTGGCGTTGCACAAATCAACGTCGGTGCCGTGACTGAAACTGAAATGAAAGAGCGTAAGGATTTGCTCGAGGATGCCAAATCTGCGACGGCAGCTGCCCTCGCTGAAGGTATTGTCCCTGGTGGTGGAATTGCTCTCTTGCGAGCCGAAAAAGCTCTTAAGAAAATCAAAGAGCTAATTGGTGACGAAGAAGCTGGTGTAAAAATCATCCGGCAGGTTCTTGAGTACCCTCTTCGCTGCATCGCTAATAACGCCGGATTCGATGGCGGAGTTGTCGTCAATCGAGTTCGCGGAATGAAGGGAGCCACCGAAGGCTTCAACGCTGACAAAGGCGAATACGGCGACCTGGTTGCCGCAGGCGTTATTGACCCAGCCAAAGTTGTCACGACTGCTTTGAAAAACGCAGCAAGTGTTGCTTCGTTGCTACTGACCACCGAATCTCTCATCGCTGATATTCCAGTCGAAGAAGAAGAAGGTGGCGACCATCATCATGATCACGGCATGGGTGGTGACATGGGCATGGGTGGCATGGGTGGCATGCCAGGAATGGGTGGCATGGGTGGCATGGGTGGCATGCCAGGAATGATGTAATCATTCGACCGTTCTAACATTTCAAACTTTCAATGAATTCAAAACAAACACAAATTCAAACTCAGCTCTTCGCTGAAGACGAGTTGAGAAAAATAAGGAATCCAATCATGGCTAAACTTTCTATCCGACCTCTAGATGACCGTGTCGTTGTCGAGCCAATGGCTGCCGAAGAAACTACTGCTGGTGGAATCGTGCTCCCAGATGCTGCTCAAGAAAAACCACAACGAGGAACTGTCGTTGCTGTGGGTCCTGGCAAATTGCTGGATAGCGGCGAGCGTGGCGAACTTTCTGTCAGCGTTGGTGACGAAGTCATCTACGGCAAGTATGGCGGAACTGAAATCGAAGTCGAAGGCATCGACGTCAAGATTCTTCGTGAGTCTGACATTCTTGCCAAAGTCGTTTAAGAGATTTGAGATTCGATCTCTGTCTTTCATCTCAAATCAATCACAAGGATAAATAAAAATGGCTAAACAATTGCTATTCGACGATCACGCACGAGCTCGCATGCTTCGTGGGATCGAGATTTTGGCGGACGCTGTTGCCGTCACCATGGGACCAACCGGTCGCAACGTGATCATCAACAAATCTTTCGGTGGCCCAACAGTCACCAAAGACGGCGTGACAGTTGCTAAAGAAATCGACCTCGAAGACCGCTTCGAGAACATGGGCGCAAAATTGGTCGTCGAAGTTGCACAGAAAACTTCTGACCTTGCCGGTGACGGTACAACAACCGCAACCGTACTTGCTCGTGCAATTTTCAAGGAAGGTCTTCGCAACATCGTTGCAGGATCGAACCCAACGGCTGTTCGTCGTGGTATCGACAAAGCTGTCGCCGCCGCGGTTGAAAAGCTTGTCAGCATGGCGAAAAAAGTCTCCAACAAAGACGAAGTCGCCAACGTGGGTGCGATCAGTGCTAACAACGACATGGTGATCGGTGAGCTTCTCGCAGAAGCACTTCATCGCGTTGGACAAGATGGCGTCATCACAGTTGAAGAAGGCAAAACCGCCGACACTACTGTCGAGTATGTTGACGGCATGCAGTTTGACAAAGGCTACATTTCGCCTTACTTCATCACCAACCCAACGGACATGAACTGCGAGTTCGAGAACGCAAAGATCCTGATCTTCGAAAAGAAGATCAGCAACATTCGCGACCTCGTTCCAATTTTGGAAAAAGCCGGTCAAACTGGCGCTCCATTGCTGATCATTGCCGAGGACGTCGACGCAGAAGCTTTGACTTTGCTCGTTGTCAACAAACTTCGTGGCACACTCAACGTTTGTGCAGTGAAAGCTCCTGGTTTTGGTGATCGTCGCAAGGCTATGCTGGGCGACATCGCAACACTAACCGGCGGAACATTGATCAGCGAAGACTTGGGCATTCAGCTTGAGAACATCGAAATGAGTCATCTTGGAACTGCCAAGAAGATCACCGTCGACAAAGGCAGCACGACCATCGTCGAAGGCGCCGGTCGTAAAGACGTTGAAGCTCGAATTGTTCAAATTCGCAAACAGATCGAACAGTCTGACAGCGACTACGACAAAGAGAAACTTCAAGAGCGTTTGGCCAAACTAACCGGTGGCGTCGCCGTCGTTAGCGTTGGTGCTGAAACCGAAGCCGACATGAAGCAGAAAAAAGCCCGCGTCGAAGACGCTCTTCATGCGACTCGTGCTGCAATCGAAGAAGGCGTTCTTCCCGGCGGTGGCGTTGCGTTGCTTCGCTGTAAAGAAGCCGTTGAAGCAGCTCGCAAGAGTGCCAAAGGCGAAGAGAAGATCGGCGTCAACATCGTCCTTGCGGCTTTGGATGCTCCGATTCGTCAGATCGCTGACAACGGTGGAATCGACGGTTCAGTCGTTGCCGATATCGTTTCAGGCAAGCCTACGAATCAAGGCTACAACGCTTTCACAGGCGAGTACACAGACATGCTGAAGGCCGGCGTCATCGACCCCGTCAAAGTTGTCCGTACTGCTTTGGCAAACGCGGCCAGTATTGCTGGACTGCTTTTGACAACCGATGCGATGGTTTCAACTTTCGATGACGACGACAAGCACAAGCGTCGCGTTGAAGGTTCAATCGCTTAGGTTTAAAAACCGGCTCGAGTATGCGAACGGCTCCATTGTTTGAATGGACCGTTCCTTGAAAACAATAACGGGCCACTTTCGAGTGGCCCGTTTTCCATAATGATGTCGCCCTTGGCTCGGTGAAAATCAAACGATTTTCGCGAAGTGATTTTTCCGAGCCAACGACGACCAAGTGACAACCCTAAGGCTGACCATCCACGACATGACGTCGTGTTAACTACCCGCGATCGACCGCGACGAACTGGAATCTCTCATGGCAAAACGCGATTATTACGAAGTGCTTGGTGTGGGGCGCGACTCCACCGAACGCGAAATCGCCAAGGCTTACCGGAAACTTGCCGTTAAGTTTCATCCGGATAGTAATCCTGGTGATGACGAAGCCAGTAAGAATTTTAAAGAAGCAGCCGAAGCCTACGAAGTGCTCAGCGACAGTGAGAAACGGCCTCGCTATGATCGCCATGGACACGCAGGTGTGGACGGGTCAAGTCACTCCGGATCAGCGGAAGATATCTTTTCGGCATTCAGCGAAATTTTCGGTGGTGGCGGGGGGGGAATGTTCGGCGACATTTTTGGAGGACGCGGCGGAAGACGCAGCCGTCGAGGTGGCGATGTCCGAGCCGACGTCAATCTTTCACTCGAAGAAGCAGCCCGCGGCGTCAACAAAACACTTAAGTTCGATCGCAACCATCCATGTGAAACCTGTGACGGCAGCGGTAGCCAACCCGGAAGCGAAGCCGAAGGTTGTCAACAATGCGGCGGACGCGGACAAGTCCTCCAGTCGGCAGGGATTTTGCGCGTTCAAACCACCTGTCCCGTCTGCCGAGGTGCCGGAAAAATCATTGTCCATCCGTGTGACGATTGCCGAGGACAAGGCCAAGTCAACCGACGCGTTGAGCTTGAGGTCTCCATCCCAGCGGGAGTCGACGACGGCATGCGAGTTCGACTACAGGGTGAAGGCGAACCCAGTCCAGATGGCGGTCCCAACGGTGATTGCTATGCTTTCATCAGCGTAAAACGTCACAAGCTTTTCCACCGCGATGGTGGGAACTTGATTTTGCAGATGCCAATTTCGTACACGCAGGCCGCACTTGGTGCAGAGATCGAAGTCCCCACACTCGAAGGGCCCGACAAACTTACGATTTCACGCGGAACACAATCGGGGGAAGTTTTCAAGATGATTGGTCGCGGAATGCCCAGCCCTCAGGGCGGAAAAACCGGTGACTTGTTGGTGCAAACTTATATTGAAACGCCAAAGAAAATATCGCCGGAACAAGAAGAGCTCCTTCGAAAGCTGGCTGAACTCGAACAAACCGATGTACTGCCAGAGCGGAAAAACTTTTTGAAACGCCTGACCGAGTACTTTGCGACGACAGACTAACATTTGATAAATCTGATTTGCAAGATTTTAAACGTGAGGCCAGGCTTCCAAGTTCAAAATTTTTTGCCAGACAGATACGTTTTATTTGTGAACGCAGTTTGCATAACAGCGCATCAACCAACCTTCGAATCATCAACCGCTAACTTTGTTTCGAACGACAGAACTCCAACTCTGGTTTTAACTCCAAACAGACGACTAGAAAAATGACGGATTCCAAAGACAACCAAACTGAACCTACGCAAGATCCCAACGAGCAGGATCTAAACACTCAAGGCGCCGACGCAGCTAACGAAGCTGATTTGGAAAACGTGGACGCCTCGTTTGAAGAGATTTCCGATGCTGGTCCAGCTGTTGACCCGAACGCGCCACCAACGATTGAGAGCCTTCAAGCTCAACTGGCCGAGGCGGAAAAACGCGTCTTGCTCGCGCAAGCCGATTTGGAGAACTTTCGACGTCGAAATCTTCGGGACACACAAGACAAATTGAAGTACGCTTCGATTGGGTTGATGACCGAGATTTTGGATTCTGTTGACAATCTCCATCGGGCCATCGAATCTTACAAGGTGGATCCCAACGGTGATGGTTTGGTAAAAGGCGTGGAAATGGTCGCGCAACAGATCAGCACAGCACTTGAGAACAAGGGCTGCAAAAAAATCGAAGCCGTGGGCCAAACGTTCGACCCACATTTCCACCAAGCGTTGCAGATGCAGCCCAGTGACGAATTCGATTCCAACGTAGTTTCGACCGAACTAAGAGCTGGATTCAAACTCCACGACCGTGTCGTTCGAGCCTCACAAGTATTCGTCTCAACCGGTCCAGCCGCTACCGAATAAAAATCGAAACTGATTACCGATCACTCTCAACTGACACCTGAAAAACAATGCCAACATACGACTACGAATGCGACGCGTGCCAACACACTTGGGAATTGTTTCAACGGATTACAGAAGACCCAGTAAAGAAATGCCCAGAGTGCAAGAAGAACAAAGCCGTTCGGCAATTCGGAACTGGTGCTGCCATCATGTTCAAAGGCAGTGGATTTTACGAAACGGATTACCGCAGCGATTCGTATAAAAAATCTGCCAAAGCCGACTCTAAAAAGTCTGATTCAAAAGGCGACTCAAAGGACTCATCTTCGTCCAAATCCGATTCTCCAAAATCAGAATCCAAACCCAAATCTGACCCACCTAAAAAAAACGGCGGTAACAAAAAGAAAAAGGACTAGTTGATTCGCAATGTGCGCTGGACGTGACTCGATCAGCCCCCGCTCACATCTGTCATTTGCAGTACCAACACCGAGCAATCAGCCTCACCGTGAGACGCTTAGATAGATCTGATTCGCGGAACCTGAGTTGGCCAGCACAATATCCGGAAACTTGTCTCCGTTCAAGTCACCAACGGCCAACCCATAAGTGATATTGGCGACATCGCCGAATCGAACTTCTACAAATTCTTTGCCGCCATTGTTGTTGAAGTAAACAGAGCTCTGCTGGCCGCGGTTTGCGACGATCAGATCGAGGTCGCCATCGAGATCCATGTCCGCGACTGCAAGTGCGTACGTTGCACCGTCTTTCCGCCCCAGCTCGACCCCTTTAGAAAAACCGCCACCTCCGTCGCCCCAGTAAATACGATTCGGTTGACCAATGTTGCCAGCGACTAGGTCTGGGTGACCATCAGAATTAAGATCCGCGATCGCGACACCACGCGTTTGTTCGTTGGCAGCACCAAAGGGAATTTTTTTGTCGAAGTGTAGTTTCCCATCGTTGAGCAACACTTCGTTCTGCTGACTGTCACGGTTTGCCAAAACCAAATCGAGATTACCGTCCAGGTTCACGTCGCCGACAGCAACGTCGATTGTCGAATCGGTTTTGCGACCGAATGGCTTGCCTGAGCCAAAATTGGCAGCTCCATCATTGAGATAGATTTGGTTTGGGCGTCCGCGGCAGGTTGACAGAATATCCACATCCCCATCTCCATCAATGTCTGCCAACGTAAGGCTTCGGACACTGGTTGGAACGCCGAACTGTTTCCCTGGCCCAAAATTTCCTTTGCCATCGTTGAGATGAACGAGATTCGGTGCGTTGTCATTTCCGACTGCGATATCCAAATCTCCATCTCCATCGAGATCCGCAATTTCAGTCGCGTAGCTCGTCATCAAATCGGTTCCCAGTCGTCTTTGAACGGTAAACCGACTTTGCCCCTGATTGAGTAATAGAAAATTCTGCTGAGGCCAATGCCGCCCGTTAGCGACGACGATATCAAGATCTTTGTCGTTGTCCAAATCTCCAACTCGAACCGAAGCAGAGTAGTTCTCTTGTGTACCAAGAACTAGGCGACCATTCGTTTTAAAGTCTCTATAAGAGGTGGCTTCGTTTTCAACGTCTTCTTGGCTAATCGTTTTCGCTCCCGACGTTTTCCCTCGAACCATTTTGCCGTCCTGACCACGCAAGTCAAAATCGACAGCTGCAAAAAAGAACCCGATCGCTGTGAGAGCGATTGCAAAACGAATCATCAGAGTCACCGAAAGATTTTTAAAGTAAATAAAAGTCCGACGCTTCCAGAACAGCGAAAAGACAACGTCAAAGGCTGTCACGAACAAGCCTGCCAACGATCATACTCTGCATTCCACCCGTGCGTGAATCTCATCTTGATCTCATTCTCGATCAACATCCCACGATGTTGTTGATCGGAAACACCATTCAAGGGACGATCTTCATGAACCGTAGAATTTAAAAAACGCGGGCGGGGCACGGTAATTCGACCTTAAAAATCGAAAGGCGAGCTAAATCCAATCGCCAAACGACGTCAAATCAAAATCGATGTCACCGGGGCGAAGCCGGTCGACTCCGCCTTCGGTCGCTCCTGCGGAAACGGTTTCAAATCCACTGACAAATCGAAAATAGTCATCGCTGAACATCCAAACGTCGCTCGCTTTGCCACTGAGAAAATCATCGTCTTCAGTATCGATCAAAAACGCTTCATCGTTTCCTCCAATGCTGTAGGCAAGCGTTCTTTCAAATCCTTTTGCAAACAGAAAGAAATCCGAGCCACGCAATGTCACCCCAGTCGTGTCCATGTACAGCTGGTCATTTGATGTCGAATCAAAAATGCGTGCGATATCTGCGCCTCGTTCAGAAACAGCCGAATAGCGATCAAAGCCTATCGCAAAATTGAAAAATTCATCTCCTCGAAGCAACGCCGATGTTGGCCGCGCAAGATAAACATCGTCTCCGATCGAATCACGAAAGTTTGCTACGTCATTTCCGGTCGACGCCGTCGCGTTGACGCGATCAAACCCTAACACGTTCAAACTCACGTTCGCTGAATCTAACGTCGCTCGATCTGGGCTCGCGAACAGTTGGTCATCGCCTGCAGAATCAACTAGATATGCTACATCGTCTGCCGAGTTTGATGTCGCCACCACGATTCCATAATTGACTGCTTTCGTCAGATAGTTTCCATTTCGCAACGAGCTATAAGTCTGCGTACCGACAAAGGAATCTCGTTCCGGCGAATCTTCGAAATAGGCGGTGTCGTTTCCACCGCTCTCTACTCGTGATGTCGCCTCAAAGAAATCGACCGCCGTCACCGTCAACTCTCCCATTTCAATTCTTGAAGAATTTGGGCGTGCGTAAAAGGAATCCTCTTGCGGCGAACCCGTGAAGAACGCGACATCGGCTCCATCAGTTGACCGCGCGGTTACTTGATTGAAATCGAACGCACTTACAAACGTTCCTTCATCGTTTGAGAAAAACGATTGACCGTAACGACTGAAGAACAAATCGTTTAATTCTGAATCCGCCAGTGATGCAGTGTCATTTCCACCGTTGCCTCTGGCGACAACTCTCGCAAAACCACTTGCCTCGCTTCGATCAATTCCAGTCACCATTTCAGCGGAATCACGATCATAGACGAACAAATCAGGACCAGATGTTCCCCAAAAAATGGCTCGGTTGTTCGCGTCCTCTCCAGCAAAACCAATCGCTGACATCCGCGCGAACCCCTCAAGTGAGACATCCACTTCTGCGCCTTTGAGAACCGCCTCACCATCGCGTGTGATGAAAAAATCATTCTTGCCATTGGCAGTCAGTGTCGCGCGGTCTTCGCCTCCCTCACTGGAGACCGCCGTTAGTTCTTCAAACCCAACAGCGGTTATTTTGACGACTCCTGCCTGGAACAATGCTTCGTCATCACTGTATTCAAAAACATCATTGCCCACGCCGTCATAAAATGTCGCGCGATCAAGCCCTTCCGATGCAATGACTTCATTCGACATGAAACCCACGACGGCCAACGAGATACTTGATGAGTTGAAAAAGATTCGGCTGGGGAGAGCCACGAGGTTGTCACTTCCTACAGTGCCTTCAATTCGAGATACATCAAAGCCGCCATTCTCTGAGGTTACGGTTATCGAGTCGAACGATTCGGCATAGACGCTGTTGCTCGCCGACGTCAACGACGTATCGTTCAAATTCGTCACCAAAGTGTCGTTCCCTTCAGTGTCAGTCAACTGTGCAGTATCCGTTCCGCCATTGATGGCTCGTCCTTCGATTTCAGCAAACCCCTCGACGGTGACTTCTTGACTTGCGTAAGTCATCACTGCATTCAGCCCCTCTGCAGCAAAATGATCGTCTCCAGCTGAGTCGAAAATGATAGCCAAATCATCACCGCCGGATTCAGAAACGGCAAGAATCGATTCAAATCCGAGCATTCGAAGCGTGCTGTCTGGATAAACCATTTCAGATTCATCAGCCCCTCCGTTGAACAAGTCATCTCCCTCGCTGTCGATCACGTGCGCGGTGTCATTGATCCCCGCTGTTGCATCGACGGCGACTGAGTTGAACCCGACCACTCGTCGTTCAGACGACGGACCGAAAAAAGAAATGAAGTCAGGGTTTGCAACGATCTCGTTTCCATCACCGGATGAATTCAATACAGCCTCATCATTGCCGCCCCCTGAATTGATCTCCATCGTAGAAAAATTCTGCAAGTCGATTGAAACACCAACACTGGTGATTGTCGTCAGCCCTTCACTGGATTCAACGACATCGGTGGAATCAGGCAGTTGAACCAACACCGTGTCTCCAGCGCCAAGCCCATCGAGTATCATTTTTGAAACGCACCTGGCGTCGTGGCTGTATTGGTTGTCATTGGCGCTAATTTCGTATCGGTCATCCTTGATGTTGAGGACAAAATTATCGATACCTTCGGTTCCCAAAAAAATCGCATCGGTTGGCGACGCGTCAAGTAAAGGTTGGAAATCCGCAAGCGGCAGCGCCGGATCGTCGTTACGGTCGCGAATCAACCCCGAGATTGCAGTTGTATCAGTCGTACCCCAATAATTATTCTCAAGATCGACAACCTCCGTATTCGGCCCGCTCAAACTGAACTGCGTTTGGCTGAAATTGTTATTGAAAATTCCAACATCGCTCTGGCCATCAACAACTACTCTTGAACCAAGAAAAGTATTTCGCGTCATGTCGCCGATACTTCCCGGTTCAAATATGACGACATCCTGAGCGATGCAACTGCGATGTAAATCCAACCGTCCAGTTCCAAGAACACTTATTTGCGTCCGTCGATCCAACAATTCAGCCTGATCAATGTTTAACATCCCTGCCACGACGATGTTGTCGATGATGGATGCCGTCAGAATCTGCACGCCCTGCGAGACCGTCAATGTTGTACCCAACGGAATGTTAACATCGGATTCAATGCTGAATTTTTTTACATTTTCGATTGGCCGAAGTTCGGCATCGGTGGTCATTACCCCCTGAATTTCAATAACTGAGTCAGGAGAGTAGTTGTTGTCGTACAATTCTTCCACCAAGGACGGGTTCGATTTTACAGGACGCTGCTGAACGAAAGTATTGTTGTCAATGATCGTATTGGCAGAAAGCAAATTCAATTTCCCTGACCTGAACACGTTGTCGGAAAAACTACCTGTCGACTGATCAAGAAAAAAAATAGCGTTACCGAAGAACTCTGAATTGACGAAACTAATATCGCCCGTATCTTCAACAATGATCCTATTGTTGGGCCCAACAAAGGACGCACCATCGACGATCAAATCACCAAACACACGGAGGTTCTTTGTACCTCCCGACGTTGTCCCAATTTTGACACCTGGATCAACGGTTAACGAAAGCATCGATCCAATATCCATCTCACTTTCAATCAAATAATTCTCAACATTAACGATCTTTTTTAGTTGAGAATGCGCATCCACGTCACCAAACAAGCTTACGTTCATTGGAAGCAAGAACAGGTTGTCGTCCAACCCGCGAGCAATCGAAGGCTTGACGGTTAAGCCCCCCAACAAAAACGTGTTATCGTCAATGTCGATCTCACTCAATACAGTCAACGTTGCCTGTTCCATCGAAGAATCTTCTATGAAACCAAAAGTCTGGAAATCATAAAAAATATTCGAACCGGCAATCGTTGATCGATTCCGAATAAAGATTTCACCAACGTTGGTGCCTCGAATGCCGATATCGGTAGGACCTCCAAGGCCCTCAACCACCGCCTGATTGAGATCCAACGTTCCTTCAACAATAAGCTCCATACCGGCAAGTGCGAAAACCCTTGTATCCTCGATGGTCAAACTAACTAGGCGATCAACAATCACATCACCGACGATTCGGTAGCCATCCGGTGAATCCCAAACGGTGTCTTCCGTGATATGCCCGCTAACATCAATCGCCAACAGTCGCCTCGTTTCCAAACTTTGGTAGCTGAGATTAGAAAACGAGTTTGATCCGTGTGACCGGAGGCGAGATCGAAATTTGGAATGGCGATTGAAATGTAACGGCATGTTGGCCATCCAAGGTCAATATTTGGAGGAGAGTGATAGACCTTGAGTTTATTTTTATCCAACCAAGGTGTCCACTTTTTCAACAGTGGAATACCGAAATAATTCAACTTGGACTCAACTGCCGAATGCTGAAACACTTTCGTAAAAACGCATGTCTCGAAATCGCACAGAATTAAGCAATCACCTGACAACCACCTGCTGACGTCGCCGTTTGACACAGCAATTAACGCAAATCAAAGATCCCAAGGCTTTGGCATTCCATTTGCAAAGTGTGTTTGATGCCTAAAAAAATAATGGCGTTCAATGGGCAAGTTGAATGTCAAATTAAAACGGGAACACAATGCAAAAATCAGCAAACAAAAAACTCTCCAAACTCTTCCCCATCGTCACCCTTTTTATAACAACTTTAATCGCCCAACCCGCCAACGCTCAACCAGAAGTTGAAGCAATGCAAAAACAGCTCGCCGCACTCCAAGCACAGATCTCATCGATGAAAAAATCGAAATCAGCTGCGGCAAACGATCCATTTGGATCCGACCGTGTCAAAACGGTTGGCACGAAACGAGTCCCTCAACCCAGGACAAAATTGTTCGATGACACGCTGCACATTCGACTCTATGACCTGAGCGATATCTTCGTCGTTTCACCTCACTACCCAGCGATTCAACCTAACGAAGTCGCAGGTTCTGGCACGATTTTTCAATCAGCACAGAACGGACGCACGGGCCAGAGTGGCGGAGGTTTTGGTGGTGGAGGCCAGGGCGGCGGAGGCGGAGGCGTTTTCAGCCTGCCACCGGCGCGCGTCGCAACAGCAGCACAAGAAGCCCAATCGCTGAACATGGAATCCGCCCAGATCTCGATGCCCGAACTTGTCAAAGCAATCAAATCGACCGTGTCGCCTGATCTTTGGGGAGACAACACATTTGAAGCGAAAATTCAATTTCTCGGTAACACGTTGTTAATCAGCGCAACCGAAGACATGCATCAACAGATCAGCAATCTCTTGGACCTATTCCGCGAACATTGGGGAAAACTCAGAACGATTTCAGTTCAAACCTATTGGATTCGAAGCGACGCAACCCAAGCCAAAGAATTGCTTTCTCAAACAGATCAAGAAGAAATCGGAGCCGGCGTTGTCGATGCCCAACGATGGGAGAAATTCCTCGCCGCCGCCAAAGCTGAAAAACGACTGAGCTACACGACAACGCTGACGGGTCATAACAATCAAACACTTCACTCGATCTCTGGTCGACAGCGACAATTGGTAGTCGACGCCGTGCCGTTTGAAGCTTCCAAAACCACGACCCACGCGGAACATGGTCAAGCCGAAGAGATTTCGATCTCTGGATTCAAACCCACTCGTCTTCCTGTTCACGACGGTGCTGCGATTCAAGTCACTCCTTTGGCAACGCGTGGTGGAAATTTCGTTGTCATTGATTTGCACGCGAAAGTTAACGAGTTCCTCGACGTAGAAGAAGACAAAAAGACTTCAATTTTTTCATACCTTCCTGGTGGAGAAAAAATCGAGGTCAAGCTCGACTCTGCTGACTACGTCGCGTACCGAATGAGCACCACGATTCGGTGCCCCAAGGAACAAGTCGTTCTTGCTGGCGGCATGACTTATGACAGCACCGATGCTGACCAGCCCAATCTATTTTTGTTTGTCAAAGCGACGGTTCACACCATCAACGAAGACAAATCGGATTGGAAAAAAGGATCGACTGGCAAGAAATAGGACGCTGTTCCTGCTGCAAGTTCAAACGTTGTTTGAATTCACTTCAGTCCGAGGGGCATTCCCCCGAACGGGCACCATCCGAATGGGCACCATCCGAATTGGGAATCAACCAAGCGGTCTATTCAAACGAAAACCAGTTCATGCTTTGTGGCTCAACCGACACCTCCAAATCAACGGAGTAGTTCCGGTTGAGCTTCATCGCTTGGCCTTTCGACTCACCGCGTTCGACTACGGTGGCGGTATCGGTCAGCCCTGTGTAATAGAGGTTGACCGTTATCTTTTTTGCAATTCGGCGCTGGGTTGGATTGTAAACGAGCAACATGCCTTTCGTTTTCAAACTTGGATTCACATGGAGCATCCAATCGAGATCCTGACCATCTGGTCGCCGACCGTGAATCACATCGCTTTCCAAAATGTCACGATACTCTTTGAACCACTCGACTTTCCTTTTCAACATGTCTCGCGTCCGATTCGTGTCAAACAGTCGCGGCCCTCGATAACAGGCTTGCACACCCAACCCCAAATTTGAATCGATCATGTTTTCGTAGTGATCGAGATGCTCATCAAGTGGCTCGATCGTCGCAGCCACGCCTCCGCCGTGATACTCTGAAAGCGGAACAAACATCCAGCCCATCGACGGTGTTTTGTACCAAGTCCCATCGAAAATATTTTGCCGCGTATGGATCAACTGCATTGCCCGAGGCAGCGACCAATTGACTTCACGATATCCCATACCGCATTTGTTCGTCCCGTTAAGAAAATAATAATCGGGCGCGTTGATATAGATCCCTCGCTCGCGACACCACTGATAAAATTTGTTCGACAACTGCCCCTGCACCCAACGCGAATCGGATTCGCCTTTTTGAAGCGGCAATCGCTCTGTCACATCAACGTCGCCGGGATAGGGTCCGTCATGTTCAAGCATCGTAAATCCGGTCGTTTCGTAAAAACGAGTTAACTTTTTCAAGTAAGCTTGGCCCCACTCGCTGGTCAACGCAGGGCAATTTCCGTGAGCTGGTTTCTGGCCTGAGGGTGAGACGATGTTGTTCCCGTTGCCAATTTTGCGACTTGAAAGCAATGAATAGCCACCAATTTCGATGCCTTTTGATTTTGCGAACTCGGCAATCTCTTTCCATTGTTGTAGATACTCAGCAGAGTCGTTTTCAATATTGAACCCGCTTCCGAAACTCAGAATCACCATTTCAAACCCAACCTCGGCAGCGGCTTTGATCGCACTTCGAACCGACTCAGGTTTGGCAACTCTCATGTGATGCATCAATGGATTTTCAGTCACCCATGGCGCGATCACGCGGTACATCTTTCGCAGTGAAAGACTCCTCCGCTCTCGATCAGTACTGTCGTAAAGCAATTCAAATGCTCGGCAACTGGTGAACGAATCCCCAGGAGCAATCGTCTGAGCCGGGCCATTGGTCGGTTCAACTTTCAACAAACACGGAGTCTGTTTTTGATAGTTGACCTGCGTTGAGTACTCAGGATCGGCCGTCCAATGGACCACATGTCGATTCGCGTTCTCATGATTAAACCCTCCGAACGCAAAATCGGTTTCGACGTGAATCGTTTGCGGAACTGGCTGACTGACTCCCGCCCGAGTTTCAACGCGACTGTCGTGTTCAACTACTGCCAACAATTCCGATGTGAAACGGT
The DNA here is from genome assembly GCA_045105295.1 of Mariniblastus sp. Lineage (GTDB taxonomy): Bacteria > Planctomycetota > Planctomycetia > Pirellulales > Pirellulaceae > Mariniblastus. Next base: position 51 of record JBGCDK010000023.1, on the reverse strand, counting down.
CGACGATGATGGGTTTGTCAGACTGATTTTTGACAGTGATCCATTTGCAAA
>JBGCDK010000022.1:0-3098 GCA_045105295.1 Mariniblastus sp. | reverse complement strand
AGGGCAGTCAATTTTCTGTGCTGGTTCCCCTGTCGAACTTGGACTCAATTCTGAAATGCTACTTCGATCAACGTGAGGCTTCACTTGAGGAGACTGGTGAAATCAGTCTCACTGAGGTATTTCCAAGTTGCGATGAGTTCGAAGATAGAGACGCGGCCTTGGATACGATTGACGAATTTTTGCGTGCAAGTGTTAAATCATTCGATCTGGTTTTGCAACCCAGCGAAGACCGATGGCTTATCTACTCGTGCAATTCAAAAACAACCTTGCAAAGCTTTAAAGATCATATCTTGCAAGAATGGACACATCTCAAGCGCAACCATTACGGCCCGTTGCTTCCTGATCTTGTTCTTGACAACAAACTAACAACCAATGCTGTCGAGGGCCGCGACCAGCTAATCCGACTCGCCCGCCCCAACGTCTCACAGAACAAACAACCGGTCGACCAAAGCCAGCAAACCAAGATTCTCGTCGTCGATGATGAGACCGAAGTCGTTGATGCAATCGAAGCTCGGTTGCAAGCGAGCGGATTCGACGTTGCGACAGCACGCGATGGACTGGCAGGCCTTGATGCGGTTGAGAAAGTTCAACCGGATGCAATCCTGCTCGATATCAGGATGCCCAAACTAGACGGGCTATCGGTGCTGCGAAAACTCAAAGCGAACCCATTAACGGCACGTACTCCCGTCATCGTACTCTCTGCCAGTTTGCGAGATAAGCAACGCGTGCTCGAACGTGGAGCAAGCTTTTTCATCCAAAAACCATATCAGTCCGAGTCACTGATGGCTGCCCTGGACGCAGTCATGGACAAGGAACACCCCCACCAAAACATCAAGCAGGAGACTTCCGATGAGTGAATTTGCCCCCCAAGAATCAAGCGGCGATAAAAAGATCGTCCTCATTCTTGATGACGACCGCAAGCTAGTTGATCTGCTTTCAAAGTGCTTTTGCTCAATCGGGATGAAAGTTCTCACAGCAGCCAATGCAGATGAAGCAACCAACATCCTAAACCACACCGCCCCCGACCTGATGGTCATTGATTGTGAAACACCCACAGAAAGTGAAGATCCATTCCTGAACTTTCTCGACTCTCAGGCCCCGAGATGGCACATCCCTTCAATCGTTCTCTGCAAATCAAGTGATTTAAGTTCAGTGAATCGGGTCCAAAACATTTTCGCTTACTACGTACACAAGTCACCGCAAGCGTGGAGCAAAATCGAAATGTTTGCGAACGAACTTGTAACGCTATCCCCCTACCAATACGACAACGAAACCTCCGACGACAACAGTTCCAAGTCAGACAATTTTCAATAAGGATTTAACGATGACAACGATGAACACTTCAGGATCAACTACAACAAATCCAACTCCGCAAGCTTCAGTTAATGAGGAATTGGTCCAACCACAAACCAAAGGCAACGTCGTCGATCGAGTTTTCACACAGATCGGTTTCGACCAGCTTTTTCTTGATCGAGCCCAACCTCCGAAACGGCCTCACGTGCGACCCAAAAACCTCTCAGCTCCATTGATCCTTCATGTCGACGACGATGTCGATCTTGTCGACGCGGTGACATCACGATTGCGAGCCAATGGGTATCGAGTTGCCAGCGCCTTGGATGGCGTTTCGGGAATGCAATCTACAATTCTTTATCCGGCCAATGCGATTATCCTCGACTACGACATGCCCAATGGACGTGGCGATATCGTGATCGATTTGTTGAAAGCCAATTCGCATACGAAAAACATTCCAATTGTCGTGCTAACTGCCGTCCACAAAAAAGGCCTGAAACGGAACTTGTTAAATAAAGGTGCCGACGTATTTATGACCAAACCTTTTGAGTTCGATGAATTACAACAAACGCTCTCAGACCTTATCACCGCCAGCAACTCGTAAGGCGAGGCTTAATACTCCGACGGGGTGCGCCTTTCATTTCCAACTGGATCGTGAATCCACATTTCAACCATCAAGGAAGAGAAAATGACAACTTCAAAACTCGATCTAGTCATCCGCGACCCCCGCGCCACGCGTCGGTTTTCAAAACGCCTAACTCCAATGCCCCGGGAAACGGATACGGTTGACAAAACCGCTGAATGGAAACAAGCCATTCAACGGTGTGTCATGCTTGAGCGTCAACTGCACGAAAAAAACCGCCAGTTGAAAGCCATGTATCGGAGGATGAAAAACGCCCGGCAAGAATTCCAGCAATTCACCGAAGCTGTGTCACATGACTTGCATGCTCCACTGCGAGCAGTCGCTGGTTTCTGCCAATTCCTTAAAGAAGATTATCGTGGCAAACTTGATGAGACTGCCGACGGGTACATCGACCGGGTGGTCGAGGGAACCGTGCGCATGAAACGTCTACTGGAAGGACTGGTAGGGTTCTCTCGAATCACGACCAATAACGCACCCTTCGAAATTGTAGACTTGCAAAAAATCGCACAAAACACGATCGACAAAATGCATCATCGGATTCGTGATTTGGGAGCGACGGTTAACATCATTCCCTCACTTCCCCTGGTGATGGGCAACCCTAAACAGATTTCGATCCTGCTTGAAAACCTGATCGACAACAGCATGAAATTTCATGACGAATCTACGAACATCATCAACATTTTCGCGAAGCAAAATGATCAAGAATGGACCATCGGAGTTTCAGACAATGGGATCGGCATCGCAAAAGAGCTTCAAGAATGTGTCTTTCAAATGTTCCGCCGCCTGAATGCAGCACAGAAACACGAGGGGGCTGGATCGGGTTTGCCAACCTGCCGTCGAATCGTAGAACGACATTCAGGCCGGATCTGGGTTGAATCAGAAAATCAACAGGGCAGTACATTCTATTTTACAATCCCGTCGGCACCGATAGAGATTGGTGAAAAGATTGCTTAGACGAATGGGTTGTCGAATCGGCAAACCGAATCTGATGCACGTCTGGCATGACGGCAAATGTGCCCCTCAGCGATAGACTTGGTTTTATCGCCAAATTTAGAATTGGTGAGCAAGCCACCTTTCTCGGCTTCGACAACAAAACATAGGCAGACTGCGTTTACTGAAAGTATGCCAATGCGACAATTGAGTTGCGCAGCTTGCTGATCAAAGT
>JBGCDK010000021.1:0-163917 GCA_045105295.1 Mariniblastus sp. | reverse complement strand
GTCGACAATGAGTCAAGATCCATCGTCAGGCGAAACGCATCCGAGAAATTCTCGTGAGGTCCGGCCAAGGCATTAGTGGGGGGATTAATGGGGGGACTTGAGAATGCCCTCAGCGCACGAAAAAACCGATGTCGAATTTGACATCGGTTTTTGTTGGCTCAAAAAGTACACCCGGGAGGATTCGAACCTCCAACCCTCGGTTCCGAAGACCGATGCGCTATCCAATTGCGCCACGGGTGCGTTTGTTTCTGCTTTGTCGCTGAAGACCTAATAAGCTCTGCAAATGCGACACTGCAAAGATAAAGATTTTCCCATTTATTTCAACGCTAGTTCGGCATAATTCTGGACCAAATGTTCACTTTGGTTGCCAATGCTCCTGCATCACCGAGGTCTTCACTATCAAACAATTGTTGCTTGACCGCCCGATTCGGCTGGAATTTGGACCTAGGTGGGATTTCCGCTTGCTTGGTGGGGTAGCATCTCGCTCCCATCGGCTGATTTCACACCGGTTACCCTAAACGAGGTCTGTTTGTCTTACCTGGTTGGCATGAATTAACCAAATGTCTCTGCATTTCGACGTAAAACATAGCGTAATTCGGGACACTTTGGGAGCTTCTCAGGAACGTTGTGATACAATGTCCGTTTAGTTATTCTAGTTTTCTCATCGAGATAACCCACCTTTGAGGTCGTTTCAAGGCAAGAATTGCATGGCAACAATTACTTTGAGGGTCCTAGACGGTGCCGATCGCGGCAAAGTCTACGACAACATTGCCGTTCCCGTCACGATCGGCCGTGAAGAGGGCAACACAATTCAACTCAATGATGAGCGGATCAGCCGTTTCCATCTCAAGATCCAAAAAGACCACGATGATTTGGTTTTAACCGATCTTGAGAGTACGAACGGATCCAAGGTCAATAACGAAGAAGTCCAGTTGCGCATCCTCCGTCACGGCGACCTTATCACCGTCGGGCGAAGTACTCTCATCTTTGGCAGCCGAGTCGAAATCAATGAGCGGTTGGAGCGTTTAAGTTCGGCCGGAAAATCTGCCTCGGACGCGAGTGAGACAGGCTCAAAGGTCTCCGGCGAAAACCTAGCCGTCAAAGACGATTGGCAAGACGATCCCAACTATCAATTGGCTTTGTTGGATCTCGATCCGCCAAAATTGCCCGATCGTTTATCCCCTGGACAAGCGGCTCAACTTGCGGAAGTCGTAGAGTTCCTGCATATGCACCTTCGCGGAATCGTTTCTAACGTGGAAGTCAATCAACGTAAGAAAAAAGTTTCACTGTCGACGGAGCAGTGGCAAAAAGTGCTGGACGCACAAGCTCGTCTGGCTGAGTACTTGAGAAAAATCGGCAATCCTTAGCAAGCCCTGGGGTGACGACGAGCCGTCGTTCGCTGAACTCAAAAAACGCCAGTTGCGTCGACGGCTAACGCTTTCGTGCCCGCCGAAAAGCTGACTATCTACACACTCGGTGTCTCACTCTACCACCGGACGAGGCCATGGTGGAATAACTCACCGCCGGGATAACGCAAATAGTTGGACGATGAAATCATTTCTCCAAACCCTCGCTTGGGCCGCGGCATTCAAGTCAAAATAGACCGAGCAGCAGTTTCGCGCCTCGAGGTTTGTTGAATCACGCTCAAAAATTTGAATTGCGTGGAAGAGGTTTTGGTTTCATTTCGTGAATAAATTCTATAAGCTTTTTATGGTAGCGTCTCGTCACTTCTCTCGCTCGCTTAGCGACTTCACTCATTCACCACTGTTCTTGTACAAGGAAAAGAAGGAAGTAATTGGTCCATCGCTCCCGGTTTTGGAATCGTAGCTCACGATGGCGCTAACCGCAGAGCGTCCAGAGGACTACGCCGGAGTTATTGGGCTCTCGCCCGGTGGCTCGATGTCAGAAAAGATTGTAAGCCCCAAACTAAAACGGTCAGACCGAAGCACTGCCTGCGTCTTTGTTCATGGGAGACAGGAATTCCATGCACTTTTGGTGAGAGTCTGGAAAGGTGCTTGTGGTAGAGCTGGCTGGAGATTCATGAGCCAAACACATCCGGGAGGACATCATTTTCCCGAAAACTGGAATGAGAGACGTGCTGATATCGCTGATTTTCTACTCAAGTGATTGTGAATACTAACTTGAGATCGCAAGATCGAACGAAGCTGCATTCGGCAAATATTAACGATCGCGTCGACCTCCTGCATCCGTCGCAACAGGCTATCGGGGCAATGATCACTTCACGTATTTTCACATGCCGCTTTCGGTGATGCCGCCCCAGCAATGTGCGCCCAGCGTGCTGCAACAACAATGTAGCTAAACGTCGTTTTGAATCGCAGCGCGAACAATCTGCCGCTGCTTCTTTTCAGAGACGCACAACGTTGCCACTGTCCTTGGGTTTCACTTTCTGTCCAGTGGTAATTCAAGTGCCGCTGGTCCAAAATAATCTTATCCACCAAGGTTCTTTTTGGAGCGAGTGAATGCGAGCCATCTTTCTGTGTTGTTTTCTGTTAACGCAATTTGTTTTTGTCTCATCGACGTCTTGTGCCGCGCTACTTCAATCTCGACGTGTGCAAGTCCAGCCCAGCCTCGATGATCTCAAGCAAGCGGTTGCCCAGAACAATCTTGAGTTGATTGAGTCCATCGCGAAAGCAAATCCAAGCTTGCTAGAGGCAATGTATGGTCCGCGGAAGTATTCAGTGCTGCACTTCGCCGTTGAGTCGGGCAAACTCGAAGCCGTTAAACAGCTTCTCAAGTCGGGGGCTTCGCAAACAAAAAAAGATAAGCAAACGCAAACGGCGCTCCACATGGCGATCCAGCAGGCCAAGCCAGAAATTGCGAAAGTCCTGATCGAGAGTGCGGCCAACCAAAAGCAGAGGTCCACCCTCAACGAAGTCGATCGTAATGGCGCAACTGCGTTGATGGCTTGCGTCAGCCAACGCAGGCTCCCGGGCGAAGTGTTGGATCTTTTGATTTCCAAAGGCGTTGAAGTGAATGTTAAAAATCGCAGTCAACAAACGGCGCTTCATCTGGCTTGCTACTACCGGCGACCCGATCTTGGAGCAAAACTAATCAAAGCCGGGGCCGAAATCGGATCAACGGACAACAACCAAAATACGCCGTTGCTGGCGGCGAGCAATTCATCGGCTCCGCTTGTAAAACTCCTGCTGGAAAAAGGGGCCAATGTCAAAGCCGTCAATCGGCAAGGCCAAACGGCACTGCACATGGCTTGTAGATCCCGACAACTTGAAACGGTGAAACTGTTGCTAGATCGTTTTGATGAAGTTGATTTAGAAGACAAGCAAAAACAAACGCCATTGGCGATGGCTGTCATGGCGCGAAGTCCAGAAATGGCGCAGGCTCTCATCGAACGAGGCGCTGACCCTAATCAATTCAATGAGCCCGACGGAAGTAGATTTTCCTATCCGCTGATTTGCCGCGCGGCGACTAACGGGAACAAGGCACTGTTGGAAGTATTGCTAGATGGTGGGGCGAAGCTCAATGTTAAATCGCCAGAAGGCGATGGCCCATTACATTTGGTTTGCCAAGCAGGCGGAAATATTTTTGACGGGCCGCGAGGTACGAGGAACTCTCGGTCGGCTGGAAAGCCGTTTCTCGACTCAATCAAGTTACTGCTGAGTCGAAAGGCGGATCCGAATCAGAAAAACAATGCTGGCCAGACTCCCATTCAGGTCGCCGCCAAACGCGATTTTTTTGATGCTGTTGAGATTCTCGTTGAAAAAACGGATGAATTAAATTTCGATTTAGGCGATGGCTCACTGCTGCATTGGACTGCAAAAAATGGATTGCCAAAAACTGCAAAACACCTGTTGGATTCCAAGAAAACGAAAGTCAATTCGCTTGATGCAAATGGGAAGACGCCGATCCAGGTTGCCGCAGAAAACGGACATGTCGCAATGATTGACTTGCTGATTCAAGGCAAGGCCATCGTCGATCAAGTCTCGACGGACGGTCTGACGCCACTCTTGATTGCCGCCAACGCTGGACATTCGGACGTTGTTCGGTCTTTGCTGAACGCGGGGGCGGATCTTTCTCGCTTGGACGAAACTGGACAATCGTGTTTGCATTTGGCAGCGTGGAACGGTGGAACCGAGGTTGTCGCAGAACTAATGGAGAAGCTATCGGCGAAAGAAGTTGGCAACGCACAAGGTTTTTCCAAAGTGATCAATGCGAAAACGAAGTCGGGCTACACTGCCCTGCATGCTGCCGCGTGGAATGGCCATGCCGGAGTGGCTAAGTTATTGCTCAAAGCAAAAGCGGATCCCAACGCGACGGACTCCGACGGTTGGACCCCTCTCCATAAAGCCGCCTATCGCGGCCACGTCGAAGTGGTAAAGCAGTTGCTTGCCGCGGGTACTGATCGTTCTATTAAAAACGGCGTCGGCATGACAGCGCGTGACATGGCGGGCGGAGATCAAAAGGTTCAAGTGATTGAATTGCTAAAGTGATTGTCACTTGGCGCAAATTCGTGGCGACACTCAAGCTTCTACATCCATCAAAAAGGACTCACTAAATTGGTATTTTTTCGCAACCTGATTTTGCTTTTCTTCGTGTTGATAGTGACTGCATTTACGCTGGTCGGGGCTCAGGAAATCGGTCCAACAAAAACCCAGCAGCAGGTGGCTGAGGATTCGATTCTCGAATCGCGTTTGCGCGCTGACGTTAAATTTTTGGCAGACGATTTGCTCGAAGGCCGCGGTCCGGGCACCCGCGGTGACTTGCTTGGTCAAAAATATATCTCAACTCAATTTCAGTTGCTGGGGTTTGAGCCTGCGGGGAGCGCGGGTTCTTTTATTCAAAAGGTTCCGCTTGTTGGTGTGACGACTCGACCGCCGGCCAATATTCAGTTCGTGCACGGCGAGCAGAAGCTTGAGCTTAAAAATTCTGATGACTACATCGTAACCAGTGGTCTTCCGTTGGAAGAATCAAAATTCTCTGATGCAGAAGTTGTATTTGTTGGCTATGGGATGCAAGCTCCGGAATACGGCTGGGACGATTTCAAAGACGTCGATGTCAAAGGCAAAGTCTTATTGGTAATGAACAATGACCCAGCCGATGATCCCGCAATTTTTGCCGGACGTACGCGTTTGTATTACGGTCGCTGGGACTATAAATACGCCAAAGCCGCAGAGATGGGGGCAGTTGGAGCGTTGATCATTCACACCGATAAATCAGCTGGCTATCCGTATCAAGTTGTGCAGACTTCTTGGACAGGCGAGCAAATGGCACTTGGTGGTGAGCAGGCTGGCCGATTGAAAATGGAGGGTTGGCTGACCGAGGATGCTTCGAAAAAACTGGTTGAGTTTGCTGGGAAAGACCTGGATGCGTTGCGTGCGTCGGCCGAGAGTAAGGACTTTCGGCCAGTCTCTCTTGGTACCACGTTGTCCGTTTCGATGAAGTGCCGGGTGCGAGAAAGAGAAACTGGAAACGTTCTGGGTTTACTGAAAGGAAGTGATCCTGTTTTAAGCAAAGAGTGGATCGTTTACACGGCTCATCATGACCATATTGGAATGGCAGAAGCCCGTGACAACTCGGACAATATTTACAACGGTGCCGTGGACAATGCGTCGGGCGTTGGGTCGATGCTTCAGATTGCCCGAGCGATGGCGGTGCTGCCGGAATCGGAACGCCCCAAACGATCGATCTTGTTTGCTTCCGTTGGTGCGGAAGAACAGGGCCTGCTCGGATCGAAATTCCTCGCGCTCAACCCACCTGTTCCTGCTGGGAATTTAGCAGCAGTAATCAACATTGACGGAATCAATATTCTTGGACCGACACGTGATATTTCGGTTGTTGGAAATGGGAAATCGGACATGGACAAAATCGTAAATCGAATTGCGAAATGGCAAAACCGTATCGTGACTCCAGATCAATTTCCGAGCAAGGGTTCCTACTATCGCTCTGACCAATTCAGCCTCGCCAAAGTCGGTGTGCCGGGCGTCTATCTAGGTTCGGGAACCTCGGTGATCGGAAAGCCAGACGGTTGGGGCAAGCAGAAAATGCGCGAGTGGACGGAGAACATCTATCACCAAACGAGTGATGAGTATTCGGAAGACTGGGATCTTCGAGGAGCAATCGAAGACGCGAAACTGCTTTTCTATGTTGGGCTTCAAGCAGCAAACCAACCTGAAATGCCTAAGTGGACCAAAGGCGACGAGTTTGAAGCGGCGCGTTTAGAAGCATTAAAGGGCAAGCAGTAAGTAGCCTGAATTGAAGAGTTCCTATTCGGCGATCTCATTCACATCCCACAGTTCAATGCAGCAGTTGGAAAGTGCGATTGCGATCCTCTTACCATTGTGGCTGGTTGATACGGCGACGCGGTCACTCGTTTTTGTTGCGTGCTCAAATTTTACTTGCCACTTGTCGGTCTCGAAAATGCGAACAGGTGCTCCAGATTTCCTTGATGTGACGACCAGTTCATCCGATTTAAAAGCGTACGAAATTAGCGGTTTCGGTACTTCAATTTGTTTTAGTTGTCTGCCAGTTTTCGTTTCCAGGATCGTGACACCCTTCGGTTGGGTCATGGCGAGCCATTCGCCTGATTTAGAAAACATCAATTGGTTGACTTTGTGAGCATCTGTCTCAAACAAGGTGGCCGCGCTGTGGATCTCAATGATTTTGACTTTTCCATCTTCGGCAATGGCGAACACGTCGCCTTTGGTAGTGATGGCCGTTGGACTGCTAGGCGCTGGCGTAGCAGGCCGCTTGAATAGTTGATCTCGAGTACGTTTTTGTTTCGCTAAATCGAATGATTGGATTCGGATTCCGGCCAGTCCGTCCAATACAACACAGTGCACTTGTTTGTTTGCTTCGTTCATTGAAACGCTGCTTGGATAGACATAGTAGAAGTCACTCGTTGGTTGGTCGGACGCTCCAAAAAGGTACGCGGTTAGTGGAACGGCTACTTTTCGGCGCATCGAATAGCTCTGAATGGCCCTGGCTTTTTTCTTGTTGAATTGTTGTTTGACCAGTGAAAGGACTTGGCCTTTTTGATGCATCGCGAAAAATCCATCCGTCGTTGTGGTCGGGTAAATTTGATTGCAAGCGTTCAACTTCGTGGCGTCGCCGGTTGTCCAGTCTCTGCTTACGACATGCGTTGTGATGTTTGTGCTTACGATGCGGGATCCATCAAACGGCAAAGCCACAGATTGAATTGGTTTGTTTAGAGCATATTTTGGCTTCTGCTCAATCTCACTCGCGTCGAGCTCAAACTTTTGAAAACCGGCGGAATTGTTAAATGCAATGTAAATCGATTCGTTGGATTCGTCCCATTGCACGCCAGTTGGCCGGCTCGGTATATCTTTGAATTGGAACTTTAACTTCAAGGCTTTGGTGTCGACGATGGAAAGCCACAATGAGGAATCACGATCGTCCCTTTTGAGTTGGGTAACTGCCAAAAGTGAATCGTCAAGCGAAAGCGACAACTCTAGCGGATGGGTTTCACTAAGTGCGTCGATTGGCTGAGTTTTTCCATCCGAAAGATTGATTGCCCTAACACCTGTTCTCTCACTGGCAAACAAGCGTTTGGTTGTACGGTCGTAAGCGGAAAAAAAGTGCGAAGATAAAGTGTCCAATGGTGCAGACAACACAGAGACTTTGCCTGTTTCCAAATCGAAAGATTTTGAGTTTTGGCCGAGAGCGTGGATCTTGTTGTCGTGAAAAATTAGTCGGGAAGGTCTCGCAGGGTCTAGCCCCATTGAGAATTTTTGAATCACTTCTTCGTTCTCAAGGTCGAGCAGCGTTAGCGAGATGGTGTTTGCGATCGCGATTGCGTCGTCGTTGGGTGCGAATTCAACTGCAATGACTTGATTGGCGGCGTGTCGCTTGGTTTTTTCGTCGGCTTCATCAAAAGTCAGGTCGTTTTTTAGGTCTAGATTTTTGTCAAAAATCAAAACACGGCCCGCTTGATTTGGATCGGTGTTTAGGTGCGACCAGGTGCTAATTGCAAACAGCTCTTTATCGGAACTCCACTCAAATGCACAACAATTAGTAATCGGCGTAGCGAATTGATAATTTTTTGTGATAAGATTTTTTTCGTTGTCCCATAGTTTCACGCCGTCAGTGCCTACAGAAATTAACTGATTGTCTGCAAGGATCGCGAACTTCAGGATTTGCCCCAGGGCTACACTGGGGCTAGGTTTGCCGAGCAGTCTGACTCCTGGTTCAATATCGCTGAAAATGTCGCCAGTGTTAGACGCAGGTTGGCCGCTCTCAGGTGGATGGGCAAAAGTTGTTTGGGTCAACGCCTGGGACGACCCAATGCCATGTTGCGTTCGAGCGATTGGATCTTGGGCAAGCGATAAGTAAAGGATCGCTCCCACCAATGTGAAGGTGCAACCGATCATTCCAGACCGGATAATTCTGTGTGCAACGGTCGTCTGTTGATGAGCCATCTTAAGACCTCGGGGGTAATACTGTTAGCGCAGGAGAAAGTTAGACCCTGCAGAGTATTGTCCGTCACAATTTTTAGCGAGTCAAATTTAAAGCCAGCGAATAGCAACGTGGAGTCGCGCGCTGGAACTTAGACAGCCCCGCTTCACAATGAGGGAGAGGTCGTTCGCGTGGCATTGCGATTGGTTATTGTCCGTTGACCAAAATGGACGCCTCTACGTCTACTTTTTCTTCTTGAATGATGATCTTGGGAGTGACCACAAAGATTAGGTTCGATGTCGCAAGTCGGAGAGTCGTTTCTCCTGAGCTTGGTTAGAACCGGTTAGTGGGTTGGATCGAAATTTCTACAGCTTGGCTGCAGTTGGCGGGATAAATTCGAAGGCTACCAATTAACTTGGTGCCGTCATCTGCAACAGAAATACCCAGAGTGGATAAAGAAGTTTTGCAGTGAGCCTATCTTGATCGCTTTGCCGAGCCTCAATCCGTTTTGTCAAAAGTGAAACTTCGGCATGCCCAAGCAAGTTGATTTCAACTTTATCAATTTGTTGGTGCCAAAGAAAGATTGGAGTCGTTCAATTAGGCGGGGGCCGTTCCAAGACAAAGGATTATCCGGAATCGTGATTCCGTCCATTTCAAAACACTAAGTTTTGAAACGGACGGTTGACGCGATCGTCAACGCTTCAAGTTAAAAGATCCCCAGTTGGTCCCGCGCGTCGTCGGTCATCATGTCTTGAGTCCAAGGCGGATCCATCACGACTTTAACTTCGACGTCGACGACTTGTTCCATTTCGCTTGAGTACTTTTTTGTTTCCGAAACAAGCTGTGGCCCGGCTGGGCACATGGGGCTGGTCATCGTCATTTCGATGTTGACGTTGTACTTGTCTTCTTCGCCTTCGATGGGAACTACGTCGACGACATAGATCAATCCAAGGTCAACGATGTTCACGAACAACTCGGGATCGATGACTTGCTTAAGTGCTTCCCGAACTTGATCTTCATGAAGTGCCATTTTTAATTCCTGATCGCTATTTGAAATGTTTGATGGTTGAGGTTTCTAGGTTACGAGTCTGCGTTAATTTTAACCAGAATATCGTCGCCGTCGACTTTAACTTCGTGAGCATAGGTATCTTGAGTCGCAGGCATGCACATTGCTTTTCCCGTGCGAAGATCAAATTTCGCACCGTGGCGTGGACACTCTATTTCGCAACCTTCATGAGGCCCGTCACTCAATGTCCCACCGTCGTGGGTGCACACGTCGTCGATGCAGTGAAAGTCATCGCCTACCCGTGAAAGGATCACCAATCGGTCATCTGCTTCGACCAAAAGAATTGCTCCGTCAGCCAAATCGGCCTTTGCGGCCACTCTAATAAAATCACTCATGAAAATCCAAAATCGCTAAATGTCGAGGGGGAGATTTCCCAAACACAACCTATCGGTTTTTGCTTGGGTGGGCCAGTGGCTAAAAGTGAACGTTTGTCTGAATCGCGAAATCAAAATGGGCCGTGAAAATGTTCCTGCGTCTGTTCCTAAATTGCGTGGTCAAATGATGCACTGCTTTCGCATGGTTTGTGAACTGTCATTCAACATAGTGACGAGCAGTATCTTTCGGTCACATCTAGGGCAGCGGTTTGAGGATCTAGATGATATAGCCGACTTCTGGCTCGATCGAACTTGCACATTTGTGTTTGACGTTCAGTGCAATGCCGCCTGAGATATGACAAGCGGTTTCGATACCGATTCGCCGTGCAACTTCCGCAGCCTTGCCACTTCGCTTGCCGCTCCGGCAGAGAAAAATCACTTCTCGAGGAGTCTCGCGATGGGTACTGAGCAACTGCGGCAAATATCCGCTCAGCCGCGTCAGCGGAATGTTTTCTGGTGGTGAATCAAATCCAAGCTCAGTCCAATCCTGGGCGAACGAAAATTCGTGCGGTTCGCGAACGTCGATGACTAGTGAGTTTTGGTGTTCAATGAAAAACTGTTTCAGTTGATCTTTTTGAAGTTCGATAGAAGAATCCGCACCATCGCAAGTCTTGATTAATCCGCAAACCAATTCAGAGTTCGTGGCGTCTGAGATTCCGGAATCTATGGTCGGTTTCTGCTCTGTGAATTGAGCCTCCGAAATCTTGCCGTCCAAAATTGAATTCAGAAAATCGTTTCCGTCTCGTTCTGCCAGAATCGTCGTAGCGAATTCATTATTGTAATCGTGAGTCGGACAAATCAGCGTTTCAGGGGCGAGCAATTTTGGTAGTCGATGAAGTGACTCGAACATTTTCTCGATTGAGCTGCACGGAAAATCCGTTCGGCCGATTCCACCCATCAAGATCGTATCGCCAGTAAATGCAAACTCGATGTTGGCGGTTTCCATTTGATTGTCACCAGTCAGTTTTCCAACCAGAAAAGCGCGGCCGATCAGTGTATGGCCAGGAAGCTCCGTTTGAGCAATCACGCAATCGTCAGAAATTCGCATGAACGGTGCGCTTGAACCATCAGCTAATTTGCACTCGCCGTCAGCTTGATCGGGCCAGCCAAGCTCGTCACTGGTGTGGGCAGAATCCAATGCTTGCTCGGAGATGACTTTGAGCAGCATTTTCCGGCACGAATCGTGATCGACGTGGGCATGGGTGTCCAGAATCGCGACGACTTTACTTTTCTGACACTGAATCAGCGTCTCGACTCTTTCGGATAGCTCTTCAAACGGGTCGATCACCACGCATCGTTTTGTTTTTGAGTCCATCAACAGCCAAGTGCACATCGAACCATTCTTGAGTTGGATCAGTCCGTCAAGTTCTTGACCTGCGATGCTGTTCGCGTCACTGGATACGACCAAGCACGATTCGCAAAGTGCCTGTCCTGCCTGCTCGATTCGCTCGCAGGCTGAATTGATTTCCGTTTCTGTGGTCAGTGGTCCAAATGAAAGCCGAATCGCACCGCTCGATTGCCACTCGGGCAAACCCATCGCGTCCAGCACGTAGGAACGCTGCACAGCAGAGCCACAGGCAGAACCTGAGCTGACACGGATGCCGGCCGCATCAAACAAGTCGAGCAATTCCTTGCTCGGAAATCCTTTGACTGCAAAATTGATCGTGGTCGAAACCGATTGCTCAAATGGCGTGTTGAATTCGATCGTTGGGAACGCTTGTTTCAGCGTATCAACCAATCGCGTTTGGTAGCCTTTCAAAATCTCTTCGTTAGCGAAGGTGTACGATTCGTTGGCAACGAGTTTGTTCATGACGGCAGCGATTGCGGCGACACCGGGGAGGTTCTCTGTCCCGCCTCGTGCGCCTTGTTCTTGACCACCACCAGCAAGTAGCGGTACCAGTGGAGCGTTTTCTCGAACATACAGTAAACCGATGCCTTTGGGGGCGTAGATTTTGTGGCCACTCACCGAAGCGTAATCGATCGTTGTCTCGGAAAGGTTGAGCTTGATTTTTCCAACCGCCTGCACCGCGTCGACAAGCCAAGCAACAGACTCGTTCTCGCCTCGGATAGTTCTCTCGACCGCGTCGAGATCGGTGATGACTCCCGTTTCGTTGTTGACCGACATCGTGCAAATCAAATCAGCAGTCGCTGCATGCGTCTTGATAAATTCAAGGTCGGGAGCTCCCTTTGAATCGACGGGAATTTGAAGGACTTCATTGTCGACGCCCAGCAAATTGTTCCAGTGCTTAATCGCTTGCGGGACGGCTTTGTGTTCGGTCGCCATGTAGAGCAGTTTTCGCCGCTGGGATGATGCGCCTTGTCCTGCGGATTTTCGTTTCTCGCGAATATCACACAGCGTCGAAAAGATTCCCATTTGAATCGCTTCGGTCGCACCACTGGTGAAAACGATTTGACCATCGCTTGCTCCCAGAACCTCGCGTACGAGATCTCGTGCGGACTCAAGAATAAAGCGAGCTCGTAGACCGGAAATATGCGAACTGCTGGGATTACCAAACAGGTCTTCCATTGCATCGTGGGCTTCTTGAGCAGCTGCTGGAAGCACAGGGGTCGTTGCATTCGCGTCGAGATAAATTTCGTGAGTGGTGCGTACGATCATTTGATTGCAATTTAAGTCTGAAGTTTCGCGCTGGTAACGTTCGTCTTGAATTGGCTCGATTATAAGGTGACTTTGATTTTCCAAGAGGCAAAAAATCGTTCTTTGGCTGTTGGTTTTGCGAAAATCAGAGTGTGGAATCCTGTAATCAGCCAATTGTGAAAACGCGCTGGTGTGATCATCAAATCTTTACATGGTTTTGACACCGAAGATCGCAACCCAATAAAAAACGCACCACAAAGTGATGCGTTTGTTTAAATTCAATTGAGCCGCCTCAATCCATCACTCGTAGTCACGGACGCGACGTGAGATGGCGAGAGCCAACGCTTCGCGAACGCTCTCGATGGTGACGCGATCAAAGACTTGCTGGAAGAATCCTGTCACGATCGCGCGGATGGCTTCCTTGCGTGTGAAGCCACGGCACTGAGCGTAGAAGATCAATTCTTCGTCGACTCGGCCACTCGTTGAACCGTGAGTACAGCGAACGTCGTCGGCTTCGATTTCCAGGCCGGGAATTGAATCGGCGCGAGCTTTTTCTGAAAGCAGCAAGTTATCATTACGCTGGTAACCATCGGTCTGCTGGGCGTCGACATCGACCTTGATCATGCCTCGCCAAACGGTTCGCGATTTGTCCTGAAGAGCGCCTTTATACAAAAAGTCGCTGGTGCAGTCAGATGCTTCGTGGTGCTGAAGCGTGTGGTAACTGAGGTGCTGCTTGTTCTCGGTGAACATAACACCGTTGACCTGGCAGTTGGCTCGCTTGCCGCTGAGTGCAACATGCTGGTTTACTTTAGCTAAACGTGATCCGAGTGCACCCACGGTCCACTGTAGATTCGAGTCCTGTCCGATGACGGCTTTTTGATGGGCGAAGTGCCAGACCTTCTGGCTCCAGTCCTGCAAGTTCACATATCGCAAGTTGGCCCGGTCGCCGATCGTGATTTCGATTGCACCGCAATGCAAACCTGATTCGCCTTCACCGTTGGTTGATTCGGCAAGCACTGTAGCTTCGGCACCGTCTTCGAGCACGATCAATGTGTGCGTGAAATCGGACCCGCCATCGGTCATCGTCGTGAACGTGTGGATCGGTTGTTCGATCGTTACGTTCCGCGGGACAAACAGAAACGTACCACTAGTCCATGTTGCCTGATGCAATGCTGCGAAGCGATCGGTCGTTCCATCCACAACTTGGAACAGATGTTTTTGGATTAGCTCGCTGTGCTCTTCAAGCAGTTCGGTCAAGTTACCAAACACGACACCTTTGGCGGTCAGTTCAGGGCTGATCGTTGAGGCTTGGGTGGGGGCACCATCACAAGCAGCCGCCGTTCCGACCAAGTCCACACCAGCGTTGAGCACTGGGCTCGCGCTAGCGACAGATTCGCGTTTGCCAGGAATGTTAAATTTGTCGAGGTGGAACATGCGAATGTCAGTACGCATCCACTCTTCGTCTTTGTTACTGGGCCAAGGCAGCGTATTAAAACGATCCCAAGCCGCCTTGCGAATGTTGGTCAGCCACTCAGGCTCGTTTCGCGAATCGAGGAAAGCCTGGAAACCTTCGTCGGTGAAAGTCAGCATTGTGTTTTCGGTTACGGTTGTCATAAGTTTGAAATTGGTTGTCTGTTTTTGTGTCTGTTATTCAGTGCGATCGGAACGAGCCAGTAAAAATCGCGGTGGCTCATGGCTCCTCGGCAACGCATTGGAGTGGGACTCCCAAGTCTCCTTGGAAGTCCGCGTCCAGAGATGCCTTATCCGACTGAGCCTTCCATCTGTAGTTGAATCAGTCGATTCATTTCGACGGCGTATTCCATCGGTAGTTCTTTAATCAGCGGCTCGATGAACCCGTTCACGATCATCGTGCTGGCTTCGGCTTCGGAAAGCCCTCGGCTCATCAGGTAGAACAACTGCTCTTCACCGATTCGCGAAACGCTGGCTTCGTGACCCATCGAAACGTCTTTTTCGTTGATCTCGATGTACGGGTAAGTGTCGCTGCGAGACTCAGGGTCGAGAATCAAAGCGTCACAAACAACGGAGCACTTTGAATTGACAGCTCCTTTTTCAACTCGAGCCAGTCCTCGATAACTGCTGCGACCACCGTTTTTCGAAATTGATTTCGAGATGATGGTGCCCGTTGTGTTCGGGGCACAGTGAACCAATTTCGCACCGGCGTCTTGATGCTGGCCTTTGCTTGAGAAAGCGATCGAAAGGATCTCTCCGCGAGCACCCGGTTCCATCATATAAACGGCTGGGTACTTCATGGTGAGTTTCGAACCAAGGTTTCCATCAACCCATTCCATGACGGCGTCTTCGTAAGCAAACGCTCGCTTGGTTACAAGGTTGTAGATGTTGTTGGCCCAGTTCTGGATCGTTGTGTAACGACAACGAGCGTTCTTTTTCACGACGACTTCAACAACGGCCGAGTGAAGTGATTCGCTCGAGTACATTGGTGCCGTGCAACCTTCGACGTAGTGAACTTGAGCACCTTCGTCGACGATGATGAGCGTACGCTCGAACTGGCCCATGTTTTCTTCGTTGATGCGGAAGTACGCTTGCAACGGAGCTGTGATTTTCACGCCTGGAGGGACGTAGATGAACGATCCGCCTGACCAAACCGCACTGTTAAGAGCAGCGAATTTGTTATCAGTTGAAGGGATGATTTTTCCAAAATGCTCGCGAAGCAATTCTGGGTACTCACGAACCGCAGTGTCGGTGTCAGTGAAAATCACGCCTTGGTCGGCGAGTTCTTTCTGAATCGAACCGTAAATGACTTCGGATTCGAATTGAGCTTTAACTCCACTGACCAACTGCTTTCGTTCGGCTTCTGGAATGCCCAGTTTTTCAAACGTATCTTTGATCTCATCAGGAACATCGTCCCATGATTTACCTTGCTCATTAGTTGGCTTTAGGTAATAGAAGATATCCTGAAAATCGAGATCAATGTCTCCGCCCCACTCTGGCATCGGTTTGGAGTTGAAAATCTCCAACGCCTCGAGGCGAAACTGACGCATCCAATCAGGCTCGTTTTTGATGTCCGAGATCTGATTGACAATTTCAGCGTCGAGACCTTTGCGAGCCTTAAAGACCGCCGTGGTTTCGGTTTTGAAATTGTACTTGTTGATCTCAGTTTCTTTGAGTTCTTGGCTCTCTGTGAGGTCCGTAGCCATGTTGTATCTCTATATGAAAAAGTTGTTTCTAATTTTCGTGAGTGTCGACCGCAGCTCAAACTAAACAGCTGCAGGTTCGTCCGCTTCGTCGTTGACCTTCGCCGCTTCTGGGTATTGCTTGCGAATTCGGTCATAACCTTTTTCGTGAAGTTCTACCGCAAGTTCTTTTCCACCTGTCTCGACAATTTTTCCGCCAAGAATCACGTGTGTGAAGTTCGGAGGGTTGTGCTCTAGCAATTTGTCGTGGTGAGTGATGATCAACAAGCCCATCTTGTTGTGACCAATCTCATTGATCGACTGACTGGCCAATCGAACAGCGTCCGCGTCCAAACCTGAATCAGTCTCATCAAGGATTGCAAACTTTGGCTGAAGCATTGCCAGTTGGAGAATCTCAGCTCGCTTCATCTCACCGCCCGAGAAACCGTCGTTGACATAACGGCGAGCGAACTCGCTGTCCATTTGAAGCTGTTCCATGTTTGCCTTGATCTCCTTGCGAAACTCACGCATTGGAATCAAGTCTTCGCCCTCTTTCCGCTCAGGGTTGCGAACGTTGGTTGTGGCGTGTCGCAAAAAGTCAGCCATCTTGACGCCAGGAATCGCAACCGGGCGTTGGAACGCCATAAAGATTCCTGCGCGGGCCCGTTCGTTCGGTTCCAACTCAAGAATATTTTTACCATTAAGCAAAATTTCGCCTTGAGTGGCTTCGTAGTTTGGGTGACCCATGATGGCCAAACCCAAGGTGCTTTTGCCAGAACCGTTTGGCCCCATCAAAGCGTGCGTTTCGCCTTCAGTGATTTTAAGGTTAACGCCACGAAGAATTTCCTTGTCGCCAATCGAAACGTGAAGGTCGACGATTTCTAATACATCACTCATGTTTATTACTTTGTACTGAGGTCTATTGAACCTTACCGACGCTGTTGAATCAGTTGGTTCGAAAATCGGGTTATTTAAAAAATGGTGTTCAGGAGTGTGAAGCAAAAACGAAATTCCAAAAATCAATTCGCAGCGTGTTCAACTGTCGAACTGGAGACTTCATAAGTGCAACACTTGTCGCCGTCCTGGCGGCACTGACAACGGTCAACTGGTTGCCCAATCACTCGTGACAGCAAATCCTTTTCCATATCACAAATCTCGCGGTTGTTTTGAGCGAGTGTTGGATAAGGACACCCATCGACTTTGATAACCGGCAAACCGTTGTTGGTTTCAAAACTAATGGGAATTTTTTGTTGGGCAAACATGCCAACGATCGACCGCATTCGGTCTTCGGTGGTGTCGCCAGTTGTTTCTGATTTGTATTTTTCGGCAAGGCTCTCAACTGCTCCCGAAATCACGCGATGGCGTGTCTCAGGGTCAGCAATTTTCTGCACCTCTTCCCACAATACAACCGCTAAATCACCAAGATTATTAGC
The DNA here is from genome assembly GCA_045105295.1 of Mariniblastus sp. Taxonomy (GTDB): domain Bacteria; phylum Planctomycetota; class Planctomycetia; order Pirellulales; family Pirellulaceae; genus Mariniblastus. Next base: position 146,905 of record JBGCDK010000021.1, on the reverse strand, counting down.
GCCGCTGCGCCGTCCTTTGTCGGAAAGCCGGTAATGATGGCTTGGCCGTCCTCGCCCTTCCGCGGAATGAGTTCTCTCAATCAACTCCAGCGTCATCAGGCGATTCAGTCGTTGCCGTACCGCGGTCGCCGTTACACCCATCGTCTCCGTTAATTCACACACAGTCATCGTTGGAGACTTGCGTAGCAAGCCAATCATCGCGTGGTCGTTTTGTGAAAGCTGGTGAGACATTGAGGGCGACAAGTTTTAATCTAGGGTGATTGGGGTTTGTAAAACGCGCTTCTGGTCAAATTCAGTCGAAATCCCACTGAGTTTCGGTAATGATACGCATTAAAACAATTTTCGCAACCGTATATGTCTAAAATGCTAAAAATGCGTAAATCATTGACGATAGCACGTTTTTGGGATAGAAAATTCAGTTTCACATGGCAATTGTCGCCCGTCTTCAATTCGGTCACCTGAATTGACTTTCGAACGTTTCTCAAACAGAGAGTTTTGATGAAAGCTCATTCCAAATCGCGTTTCTCCATGGCCCTGATGATGGCCATTTTCTTCCTAAGTCCTTTCGCCTCCTTGAATTCGGTTTCCGCGTTTGCTCAAGACGGTGACGAATCGAAAGTAAAAGCAGGAGCCGACGTAGAGCCAAATGCAGATGATGACGCTAAAGCAGATGGCAAAGAGGAAGCCGAAGCAGAAGGCTTAGACAAAAAGATTGACAAATTATTTGGGAAAGCCACCGGCTGGTACGTGGGCGGTGTGTTTGCGATGGTTCCTATTATGGAAGGAGTCGCAGTTCCTTGGGTTCTGTTCCCTTTGGTCATCGGTGCTGTCTTTTTCACCCTCTATTTTGGTTTTCCCAACCTGCGGCATTTTGGAACTGCGATCAACATCGTCAGGGGCAAATACGATGATTTGGAGGAAGGTGGAAGCACGGAGATATCTGAGAAAAGTGTTTCCTCTGTTGACGGTGACAATCCCGACACCATTCGTATCGAAGGCCACGACGGAGAAGTGTCCCATTTCCAAGCGCTGACCGCTGCACTTTCTGGAACGGTTGGCTTGGGAAACATCGCAGGCGTGGCGATCGCGTTATCGCTTGGCGGCCCAGGTGCAACGTTCTGGATGATCATTTGTGGTTTGCTTGGAATGTCAACCAAGTTCGTAGAATGTACGCTGGGTGTTTCTTACCGCGAGATCGATTCCAAGGGAACCGTTTTTGGCGGCCCGATGTATTACCTGAGTAAAGGCTTGGCAGAAAAAGGCCTCGGTGGCTTGGGCAAGGTGCTCGCTGTTCTCTTTGCTGTGATGTGTATCGGCGGTTCGTTTGGTGGCGGAAACATGTTTCAGGCCAATCAGGCGTTTCAATTGTTCGCGACTCAAACTGGAGTCGGAGCTGGAAACGGTTGGTTGTTTGGCTTGGTAATGGCAGTTTTTGTAGGCATTGTCATCATTGGCGGTATCAAAAGTATCGCGAGTGTTACCGATAAAATTGTTCCGTTGATGGTCGGCGTCTATGTCGTTGCTGCCTTGTTCATTTTGATCTTGAACGCGGCGCTGATTCCCAAGGCGATCCTGGAAATCTTCAACGGAGCGTTTGCTCCAACAGCGATTGCCGGTGGTATCGTCGGCGTCATTGTTCAGGGATTCAAGCGAGCTGCGTTTTCGAACGAAGCCGGAATTGGATCTGCTTCGATTGCTCACTCGGCGGTTAAGACGAAACATCCAGCGAGCGAAGGATTGGTCGCATTGCTGGAACCGTTTATCGACACCGTTGTGGTTTGCACGATGACCGCATTGGTGATCGTCATCAGTAACTTTGACGGCGAAGTCATGAGTTACGGAACGAAGGTCGGCAATGACGCGCAAGCCGTCGTTGCCACGTCGGGTGCATTCGCGGCAACCATTTCCTGGTTCCCATGGGTCTTGATGGTTGCTGTTGTTCTGTTTGCATTCAGCACCATGATCTCTTGGTCGTACTACGGATACCAAGCTTGGTCATATTTGTTCGGAAGAAGCAAGACACAAGAGTACGTTTACAAGGCTTTGTTTTGTGCGTTCGTTGTGATCGGTGCTGCAGCAAGTATGGAGTCGGTCGTCGGATTTTCCGATGCGATGATTTTCTCAATGTTGGTGCCCAACATGATCGGTTTGTTTTTCCTCGCTCCGAGAGTGAAACAGGAATTGGAAAAGTACTTGGCCGCGATTAAGAAATCTTGATCACTGGCTAACAGTCGTTATTGAATGACAAAAACTTGATTACATCGGCACGCAAACCAATCGGTCTGCGTGCCGTTTTTTTTGTCGCAACTGAATGGGATGCGGGCTGTTCTTTGGGCTTTCCCCATTCCTCCTTTCCGCACTCTCTGGTCGCAAAGCATTGTTCGGCAGAACTGCGAAATATCCAGATGCTGCGAAACCTAAATTCATTTTGGGAGTTGAATGAAAAGAAAGCTCCGATTAGGGGTCGCAATCAAAACACGTTTCGGAATTGACCCTCGCATGATTTCTTCGTTTCGACGTTTCGCATCAAACGTTCTCTTCACCGTTTTTGTTGTCTCTCAAGCAACATTGGGTTTCACCCAAGAACCCCTCGCGACGTTTAAACCTACGCAAGACAAGATCAGGAAAATCGTTGCAAGTTTGAACTTGATGGCTTTTGATTGCGAAGGAAAAAAACTCAGGCCAATATTGGAGTTGTCACCTGAGGCAGCTCATGAAAGATTTAAGAATCGCGATGTGTTTCAGCTTATGGGAATAGAGTCCGTTGATCCGTCGTGGTCGCGCACTGGAGTCTTTCTTGGCGGAAGAGCGGGATACGGATTCGGGCGATCAAATTTTTACGAAATTGGTGGCGATGGTCGCTATTGGCTTTTTGTCGAAGACAACAGTCCGGCGGGAGCTGTGTTGAAAATTCAGGCTTCAGAAGCCGGCGAGGTGCTTCTGGATTTCAGGGCCAATCACAGTTCTTCAATGATTCGATTACGTCAGCAAAGCAAAGGCGGATCTGTGTTTTGCCAGTGTTGCACCCAAGGCCGTCTGTATGTTGCATCGGGGAGTTCGTTTGACGATTTTTGCAGGAACAACGCAGAATTTGTTCAACGGCAATTGGCACCATTGTTCGAGCATGTTGGGCTTGGTCCTTTTCCGAACCGATATGCGCGCAAAGTTACCAAAGCAGTTCTGGCAAGTATCCAGCCGATTGATGATGCGAGGATGGAGAAATTTCAATCCGCCATCGTCGGGCTCGATTCAGGTAGCTTTGCCGAGCGTGAGGCGGTGATGGGCTTGCTTAAAAAGAACGCTCGCGATTGGCGACGTCCCATCCAATTGTCGATGAACAATGACCAGTATTCAGTCGAGGCTCGCAATCGGCTTAAGAATATTTTCGAGGATTCAACAACCAAGCAGGATGTTGATATTTTAGATTTTGCATCAAGGGAAAAACTTGCAGACGACCCTTCATATCTGATCTGGTTGCTTGAAGGATCCAAGAACAAGAAGGCACGTTTAACTCCGGAGGTCAAAAAAATATTGGCTTCAAAGCTCGAAAAATTGACGGGGGAAAGCCATGGAGAAGATTTAAAGGAATGGAATTCTTGGCTTCGTCAAAATGAGCCATCGGTGGACAACCCATCTTTTGCGACGATGACAGACCAGCAAATGTTGGAATTTGACGGGCCGCTCGAAAAAGCCAAAAAACATGTCGGAAAGTTGCTGCGATTCAAAGTCAAAGGCGATCACCTAATGCTTGACAGGGAGCACTGGGAGCGGCCTTTCGGAGGCAAGTCGATTAAAGAGCTTACTGAACAAGTTAAAACACAGATGAAAGAACTGAATTTGCCAGAGGCTTGGCTTGTCGCAGGAGGCAAATATCCAATCGCAAATACGGAGCATCCTCAAGTCCTTTTTGAAAAGATGGCAGAGGAACTTCCCCACCCTCCAGCCCAAAATAGAAACATGTCGACGCGTCCAAAAACCTTCGACAGGACGTTCGTTGGAAACGATTTAAAGGCAGTGATGAAAATGCGTACTGTCAGAACCAAGCACGTTCAGTTAGGCAGCTTTGGGGTTCCAGAATTTACAGAGGAACGCAGTCAAGCGGTCGAAATTATGTTCTCTGAATTGACAAGTGATTTTTGTCGAAAAATTACTTGCAAAGATTCGAGCGACGGCTCGGTTACTTTGATGTTTGAATATCCTGCTCAAGACGCGTTGATTCAAATTGTTCAACAGAAGAGTTCTGATACCAAGAGCAAGGATCACTTTACGATACATGACATTCGAGGTCCGAATGCGAAGCTCTACAGAGCCAGTTCCTTTGCCGAGTTCAAGTCAGACAACCCCAAGTACTATGACGGCCTACTCGCACCGATCCTCAGGAAGTTAGATATCTTGATCGACGACTGATGGCTCAATAGGATGATAAATTTCCGGTGGGGGCGTAGTTGAGCTTTCAATACTTCCTCATTTTTCCACGCGTTTTGAAAACGATATCGAGCGACGGTAAGCGAACAAAAGCACCAATCCAAACGGCACTAACCAAATCAAATCGTTGGTCACGTTCGCCAGTCCAAATTCGATTGGCAGCGTCCCTCGTGAAACGGCGATCACCATTCCAATTGGGCCGAACAGTTTGCCAAGAAACCCAACCAACACGATCGGCCAGTGTCGCGCCGGATCAAACGCGGCAATGATGTAGCCGACTCCGTAGACGCCAACGATCATCCCGATGCACTGCCAGAGTTCAGGGTATTTCGGCTGATCCATTGCGATTAAATCGAACATCAAACCGGGAAATAGTATCGCGAACACCCCAAAGCCCAAATTGTATATCCCGGCGGCGATCAACATCCACTTCATCCAAACAGGTGAAGGACTCTCGTTCTGCATATGGAGTTGCGAGTGAGTCGCGAAATTTGTCGCCATGGTCATTTCCGGTTGATTTTGGTTCGTCGCCGTTGTCACTGAGCGTTGAGGTATGTCTTGGCCTGCTCCGCCGGTAACCGGAATCCCGTTCATCAACGTAACGGAGCATCTGGCGATGCAGATTTTGGATTTGACGATGAGTCATTAGTAGTTGAGGAGCTGTTGGTTGAATGATTCTCCGTGAACCAGCTATCCCAATTTCAAGTCAAATTTTTATCGCAAAACAAAGGAAAATTTGAACCAGTGAGCCCAAGGCATTTCGTCAGATCCTCGAAAAACCGGCCTTTTCTGTGTTTCAAACATTTTTCTGAATTTTTCCCAATGTCTCGGTGCGGGTGGCGAATAAGCACAATAACACCAACGACAAGTGGAGATAATGGAAAATGGCATTCCACATACCTTTTAATCAACGAGCTTCAGCCCAACGGCCTCCCGCTCCAATCTATATCGGTTTCGAAGTCCCCACCGCGCCTCGCCAGAAGTTCAATTGGTGGGGGTTCAACGGCATGTGGATGTCGGCCGCTAGTCTTTTGAGCGGTGGATTTCTTTCTCCTGTTCCGCTTTTGATCAGCCTCAACGGGCTTCGAAAGCCGGGCAAAAAAATGGCGGCCACCGGCACCGTGATTTCTTTAGGAGGAATCATGTTGGCTTCGGCATTGGTGATGAACATCATCGCCCACCAAAACCATCGCGAACATGTTCGCAACAGCCGCGCAGTTCACAAACAGGTGCTTCAAACGAAGACGTTGTTGACCGCAGCTGGGACAGAGATTCAGGAGTACTGCGAAGACAATCAGGGCATGCTTCCTGGTACTGTCGAAGGCAATATCTCTGTCATCAAGCACATCGACTCGTGGGATAAATCATTGCGATTCGAACTTGGAAACAACGAAGCCGTCATTCGTAGTGCGGGTCCTGATCGAGAATTCAACACGAACGACGATCTAATCAAGAATATTAAGGGTGACGCTGAACGCTATGTTCCCGTCGCAGAAAAAGCACCAGCTTCGACGTCAGAGTAATTTTCGAATTGCGATGATGCGAGACAGAAAGAACCGTTGCCTATAAGGTGACGGTTCTTTTTTTTGATGCGTGCTGAACGTTCCACTGCACCACTGCGTGCGTTTCCCAAACGCATCGTCTCAAAACTGAAAAATCTAAAAAGCGTAATTCAATACCAGCTGAACGCTCTCGGTGGTGCGTCAAAGCTGAAATGAATAGTTTGGTGTGCTTCGTTTGGGCTGCATGCTCACACGCAGCATGAGCAAGCTTACGCTCCGTGTAAAAATGGCACCCTTCAATTCAGGCATGACAGACCACTAGCGGCGAAAACTCGGGTCTATGAATCCAACCCAAGCCATACGATGCCAATCGAATCAGTCTGTTTTTTCAAATTGCTGATACACTACTTTTAACGATTGAGCGGACTTACAAACGTTCCACGCTTCATTTTCCAACTCCTCATTTTCGGTCCCGCATCCCGCATTCAAAGCTTCCTCGGCATCATCGGACCACTATTCTGAGGGTCGGATGAATCATGTTGGTTCACTTGAAGTCTGAACCGACAAGCCTTCGATACCGATAGAGAATCGTTGTTTGTTAGCAGCGTGTTAATTGTCGTATCGGTGAAGGATTCAAAATGCCACTCACACGCTTATTTGGTTTTGTTTTGGCTGTGACGATGGTCACTCTATTTGCAAGTGATAGTTTCGCTCAAGTGATGCGCCCCGGGCAGGCAGTCCTTCGCATTCTTGGCCAAGGGTATGGCAACGGATATCATCAGTGCAATCCGGGCCCGAATCCTGACTACTACAATCCGTACACCACGCAAAACACCTTTCTCGTTTCTCGTAGCCCTCAGTACTTGAACGGCATGCAAGCTGATCTCTCCACGATGCAGCGACTGCAGCAAGGGACGTTTCATCGCGGGACGCCATTCTCTGTCTATGCCGCTCCACGCTCGCAAAGCACTTATCAACCCTATCAAGGTCAGACGATCGAAAGCAGTTTCGAGCCCCTTGATCTCGATGAGTCGAAATCGAGAAAGACCGACAATAGAGAAATGGAAAAAGACGGCAAGGCCGCGGACGACTCTGCGTTTGTGCCTGGTCACATTGAAGCGCTTCCCGTTGGGGCTAATTCGCGATCAAACGGATTTTCGCAAACTGGATTTCGAGTCCAAAATCAGCAAGCCGTTGATCAAGCCACCCCAATCCTGCCACAAACCCAGTCACGAACTTCTGGTGTGATCGACATCGAAGCCAACCAATTCAACCCATTCGGCGGAGAGAACTAAGACGCGCCGGTTTCGACCGCGGCGGTCATGCTCGTGGGGCCGACATTGGTAAACCGCCAGCCATAACAATGGCGATAACATCTTCCTTTGGGAAAACCCAGAACGTTAGCAAGGACGTCTAGTCGTGAGATTCGCAACGTCCCGCATCAATCGAGCTCGACGCGCAGGTGAGTGATTCTTCCTGAATCGTAACGGAATCACCCTCTAACGCGTTGAGCTTTTGTTTTGCTAGCTTGTAACTGCAGATGCGAATTCAGGTTGTCTCCAAACTAATTTCTACAAACTGGCTCCAGTTTAAAAAAAACTCTCAAGTATCAACTTGTCGTGTCCGATTTGTCTTGACCTTGATGAATTGACATCTCTATACTCCGCATGAATGGATTCCGCCTGTCGCCCGCGTCTTGACAGGCCGCTTTTTCACGCTGCCTAGCACGTGTTGAGCGAACTTAAGTAGTGCCAGGTTTATGGAGAAACCACCATGGCTCCGTCGTCAAAAAACACATTTGCGTTTTCATTGGCTATCGCCGCCCTTTGTTGTTCCAGCGTTCTCGCTCAGCAAAATCAACGTCCGCAACAACAGCAGGGTCAACAGACTCAGCAACGAATCGAACGGCTTGCAACCGTCAATGGTAAAGCAATCACGCGGCACCAAATTACTCATGAGTGCATGCGGCGTTACGGCGATACCGTTTTGAAAAGCCTAATCAACAAGCTGTTGATTCAAGAGCAGCTTCGAGTCAACAACATCGTTATCACGGAAAAGGACATTAACGATGACCTTGCCGCGAAGGCCCAAAAAGTTGGACTGGCGACCGACCGATACGTTCAAACGATCTGCACCGGACGTAATATTTCGGTAGATACTCTCAAAAACAGCATCGTTTGGGAGCAGCTTGCTCTCAAGCGTTTGGCTGAACAAAACATCCAAGTCACGCCCGCTGAAATGGCTGAGCAGATGGAATACGAGTTTGGTGCACGCGTGCAAGTCCGCCAAATCGTCGTTGATTCTTTGCAGCAAGCCAAACAAATTCAGGCTCAATTGTCAGCCAATCCTGAGAACTTTGAGCGGATGGCAAAACAGTTTTCGCTTGATCAAAACACAAAAGCGATCGGTGGATTGCTTCATCCGATCCGAAAAAATTCTGGTTTGCCGGAATTCGAGCAAGTCGCTTTTGCACTACAGCCGGGACAAGTTTCAAACGTATTTCCAATTTCGAACCAATTCGTGATTCTGCGTTGCGAAAGAATCTTTCCGGCCGAGCAACTTTCGCCTGAACAGCAAACGGCAATGCATGAGCGGCTTTATGACAAAATTTCAATGGGAAAACTTGCCAACGCCGCGAACGAAATGTTCACCAAGCTTCAAGCCGAATCAAAAATCGTCAACGTGATGAATGATCCGCAGTTGAGCAAGCAGAACCCCGGCGTTGCCGCAACCGTTAACGGAATCAAGATTCTAAAAACACGCGTTGGTGAAGAATGCATCGACCGTTTTGGTACGGAAATGCTAGAGACAGAAATCAATCGAACGATTCTCCTCCAAGCAATCAAAAGCGTCGGTATCCAAGTCGAACCCAAAGACATTGATTCAGAAATCGCAAGAGCCGCTGAATCAATTGGCCATCTAAACAAAGACGGCACCGTCAACGTAAATGAATGGCTGGCATTTGTGACCGACAACGACATGTCAAAAGTTGATTTCTACATCGAAGACGAAGTCTGGCCGACCGTTGCTCTTAAAAAGTTCGTCACCAGCAAAGTCGAAGTAACTCAAGAAGACATGAACAAAGGCTTCGAGGCCAATTACGGCCCACGCGTCGAAGTACTTGCGATGGTACTTGATGATCATCGTCGTGCATTGAAATACTGGGGGATGGCAAGCTCGAATCCGACTGCGGAATTCTTTGGAAAGTTGGCCAATCAATATTCAATTGAGCCAGCATCCAAGGCCAACTTTGGTGCTGTGCCTCCGATTCGAAAACACGGTGGTCGACCTGAGTTGGAAAAAGAAGCTTTCAGCCTCAAGAGTGGCGAGCTTTCAAAGGTCGTTCAAGTCGGCGAGCACTGGATTATTCTTTTCTGCCAAGGTCGAACCGAACCAGTTGTAACAGATTTCGATGTTGTGAAAGACGAACTGTATAAGAACATTCTCGAAAAGAAAATGCGGCTCGCAATGAGTGAGACTTTTCAACAGCTTCGAGAGCAAGCTCAGATCGACAACTACATGGTCGGAACTTCACAGCCTGGTGCGGACGCAGTTCGCGCCGCCCGAGCTCAGCAGCAACAGCAACGACCAGCTGCATCGCAAGGTGGTGGTAGAGTGCCTTTCCGTCGCTAACTCTCCTTATTGAATCTCAATGGTGAATTTCATTTGCCTTAAAACGCGACAGCTGAGCCCAAAAGCTCAGCTGTTTTCGTTTGGATAGCCATTTCAAGCGTTGCCAGATTCGAGTTGATGGTCAAAAATCAGTACTCGCGGGCAGACAACTGCCCGTCCAACAATATCCTCATCACGATTTTAGTTAAGCAAACAAGATGAACGTTCAATCGAAACCTTTCAAAATTGACTTGAAAAAAATCGCGATCATCGCCGTCGTGCTTAGCATTGCCGGCTACCAGTGGTACGTCAAAAACAACCCGGCAAAACCGGCTGTTGCTGGCGGCGACAAAATTGAAAACCGATCGCCCGATGAATACAAAGTCAACTTTCCAAACAGTGAAAAATCTGGCAACGAAAAATCCAGCAACGGAAAGCTCGGTCTAAAAATTCCTGATTTCGGAAATTCCGATTCAGGAAAAACTCGGCCGGGCAAATCTACCTCCGGTAGCTCGGCTAAAAAATCATCAACAGACTCCGGCCCCTACCTCAAAGCATCGGGAAGAAACCAAGAGTCCCCTGAAGGTTTGCTTTACACGATGGGCCCCGGTGGTGAACATCGAACCGACCACGTGCTCCGTCATGCCGAAGATCAGCCCAACCGCCCAACCCACGGCGTGTTCACTGCCAAAGGTGACGACGTCTTTCGGTTGGTCGACGAAGCTTACGCTCTCGTCAAAAGCAAATCAAAACAAGTGAAGTCTGAATCGTCTCGCGGCAACATGGCACACATCATCGACATGAAACGCAAGATCGGATTTAAAGGCGGCCAGTCCGGCAAACGAAAAAACAATCCGCCGCTCTATAAAGTCAAATTGATCCTCAGCAAAAACCGAGTGATCACAGCGTATCCCTACTAAGGGCGAACCGCACGTGCAAGAACTAGTGGCGTCCAACCCAGACTCAAGGTGGGATAGGCATTCTGCCTGTCAATTGCTCGAAGCATAAAGCACAGGCTGGAAGTGCTGGAAGCCTATCCTCCCGGTCAGGGGCCGGGGTTCAAGGGCGGCTGGCAACTACCGCTCCCAATGACCTCGTCGCTTCAATCATCGCTCATTGCTGGCGGCCAGCGCAATCAATGCTGACCGCTAACATTGGATAATCCGTGCTCGCTCTGTCAGTTAATCACCATCGAGCATCCCACCAAGAGCACCCAGCACGGAACCCTCACCTTTTCCGCCGGGCCCTACGTTGGCCAGAATCCGTCCAGCCAATCGAGTGAATGGCAAACTCTGAAGCCAAACCCGCCCTGTTCCTCTCAGCGTCGCAAGAAACAGACCCTCACCGCCAAAAAACATACTCTTCAAATTGCCTGCCCGCTCGATGCTGTACTCGATGTGAGGTTCGAAGGCGACGATACAGCCGGTGTCCACTCGCAACGTTTCGCCGTTGAGCTGTCTTTCGATCACCGTTCCACCAGCGTGGACAAACGCCATCCCGTCACCGACCAATTTTTGCAAGATGAATCCTTCACCACCGAAAAGTCCTGCGCCCAACTTTTTATTGAATGCGATCGTGACTTTCGTCCCATGAGCCGCACATAGAAATGCGTTTTTCTGACAAAGCAAATCATTCCCCTGTACCGTCGACAGATCAATTGGAATGATTTTCCCAGGATAAGGAGCCGCAAACGCAACGTGGCTCTTGCCCATGCCAGTGTGTGTGAAGTGGGTCATGAAAAGCGACTCGCCTGTGATCATACGTTTGCCCGCGCTCATCACTTTGCCGAAAAAGCCTTGATCAGGCTCCGCGCCGTCACCCATCTTGGTTTCGAAATTGATGCCCTCTTCCATGTAAGTCATTGCGCCCGCTTCTGCAACAACGGTCTCTTGCGGGTCGAGTTCGACAATCACCATTTGCATGTCGTCACCGACAATCTGATAGTCGATCTCGTGGCAGCGCCGATTCATCGGCGATTTATAAACTTCGGCCTGAACGATCATGTCTGCCGAACCATGCTCTGGAACTTGAACGGGTTGTTGGCAGTTCGGGCATCGAACGCGTTGTCCTGCATACTCGTCCGGGACACGTAGTTCTTTTCCACAAGCACAAAAAAGATTCATCAACATTCTCCGTTTTCTATTACCGGTCTATTTTATTGTCGGAATAAATTTTAGAATCCGCCAAGAAATCTTGAACATCTGATTTCTCGCAACACCATCGTTTCGAAACCAAGTTCAAGGCGCTCAAGTCTTGCCGTGCTCTGAGACTGATTCTCTGCGATTGAGAGCGTGAATTCAAGTTTTTCGAATTCGAAGAAAGTTAAACGGCGATAATCGAGGGTCGCAATCGAACTGCAAATCGTGAAAAGATGATCGCAAACCAATCGCGATCAACGCACGTAGCTTGCACCGTTAATGTCAAACGTTGCACCGACTGCAGACGGGCAGGCATCGCTGAGCAAGAACACGGTCAGCTCCGCAACTTCTTCTGGCTGTGCCACGCGTCCGATTGGAATCTCAGAAACCGCAGCCGCACGTTTCGCGATGTCTTCAGGGGCCATGCGAGTCTCTACCCAGCCCGGCGCGATCGCGTAAAAACGCAAGCCTTCACCGGCAAGCGCCCGCGCCCAAGTTTTTGTCATCGCCAAAACAGCTCCCTTGGATGCAGCGTACGCAGCGTGGTCGCCGCCATCTCCCCGGTGACCGGCTCGGCTGGCAATGTTGACGACGGAACCAGTTTTCCGCTGTCTAAAATGAGCGATCGCCGCACGGCAAATATCGGCGGGAGCCTGGACATTGACACGCATCGTTTTGGCCCAATTGGTTTCCCAATCTGCATCCAGTTCATTCGACAAAGGAGACGCAAGATAGACTCCCGCGTTGTTGACGACTCCGTCAATGGACTCGGTGGAATCAGAGGTCGACTGGCCAGCCGACAAAGCTTTCGCGAATAATTCCGCTCCCGCGTTGGACTGGCTTAAGTCTTGATAGATAAACTCAATGCCAAGCTCCGCCTCAACACTTGCCGAGGCATCACTTGGGGCGGTCGAGTGGGCAATGACTGTCGCGCCTTCATGGGCACACTTCCGCGCGATCGCTGCCCCAATTCCGCGAGATGCACCCGTGACCAAGATCGTTTTGTTTTCAAGCTGGCCCATCAATTAAACCACCGACTCGATGGCATCGCAAATGCGATCAAGGTTTGCCGCGTTGATGCCGGCGATATTGATTCGGCCACTGCCTAACGCGTAGATCGAATACTCTTCACGAAGTCGATCGACTTGATCCTTTGTCAAACCGGAATAGCTAAACATGCCTTGCTGTTTGTTGATGTACTCAAAATCTTTCTCCGGCAAACGTTTTTGCATCGCCGCGACAAAGTCAGAACGCAATTGCAAGATTCGCCCGCGAACTTCGGCCAGTTCCGTTTCCCAGACTTGTCTTAGTTCGGCGTCATGCAAAACGGTGTCCACGATCGAGCCACCATGCAGCGGAGGATTCGAATACATCGTGCGAATCGTCAGCTTGATTTGACTCAACATTGCCGCAGCAACATCCGCGTTTTGCGAGACGGCTGTGATTCCGCCAACGCGTTCGGCATACAATCCAAAGTTTTTGGAAAACGAGTTGCAAACCAACGCTTCGCCGCCAGCCTCGACGAAATGCCGAATCGGAAACGCGTCTGTGTTGAGATCCGTTCCAAACCCTTGATACGCGAAATCAAAAATGGGAAACAGTTCTCGCTCTTTGACCAACGTCGCAAGCTGTTGCCATTGTTCCTGTGACGGATCAACACCCGTTGGATTGTGGCAAACGGTATGCAACAAGATTGCCTGTCCTGGTTGGGTTTGCTGAAGCGACTCAATCATGCGATCGAATCCAAGTCCCGTTCCATTGTCATCGAGGTAATCGTACTTCTGAACATTGAGACCAGCTGCTCCATAAATTTTTGGATGGTTCGCCCAAGTCGGATTGCTCATCCATATCGTATCGACTTCGAAAACTCTGCGAAGAAGCTCGCCCGCGATCCGCAGTGAAACCGTTCCGCCTGGAGTCTGTGCAGAAACGCTGTGGACGTTGGCCTTGTCGAAAAGTTCATCACCAAGAATCAGTCTCCCAATCGCGTCGCGGTAACTCGGAGAGCCATCAATTGGGAGGTAGCTTTTCGTGCCCGCCGCATCCAGTAGTTTTTTCTCAGCCAGACGAACGCATTTCATGACCGGTGTTTTTCCCGATTCGTCTTGATAGACGCCGACAGAAAGGTTGATCTTGTTAGGGTTGGTGTCTTTTTTGAATTGTTCAATCAAACCAAAAATTGCATCGGGCGGATTTAGAGGGGCTGTCTTGAACATTGGTTTGCCTTTTCACTTCACAGTTAATTCGACGTCTGCACGAACTTTTGTGTGTTCTACGCGACGTTTGCAGTCACAGGAAACGTCCAATTTAGCAACCGTGGTTTCGATCAAAAGGTGCCATGTCGCATTTGCGATGGGAGTTTTTCTTTCCTGCAAACGCCAGCCTTCCCAACTAAGCTCATTGGTAAAGCCTATCCAGAATGACACGCCGTTGCGGGTATCGGATTGGCTAGTAATAATCCTTAATTCGAATCAACGTTCAGGTCACGGCCGACGAATTCGAGATCACTCCACCTGAAAATCACTTTTTAAATTTCGAATTTATGTCAAAACGCGTTGGATTATGGTTAGTCGGAGCCCACGGAGGAGTCTCTACCACGGTCGCGGTCGGCTTGGCCGCTCTTAAATTGAAACTTGTCGATGACTGCGGACTCGTCAGTCAGCTTGATCAATTCAAAAATCTTGGCCTTATCGATTGGTCCGAGATCGTATTGGGCGGTCACGAAATTCGAAAGACCGACAGTCTCACTGAAGCTTTTCAATTGGCGGGCGTCACTCCCGCGATCAATCGCGAGTTGGTGATCAAATGTGAATCAGAGCTGACAAGTTTCGACAAAAACGTACGTCCAGGTGTTTTGTATAACGTCGGTGAGACGATCAAGAAGCTTTCTGATCAAGGTTTCGTTGACGAAGACTCCACCGCTCGCGCCGCCATCGATCGTATCCAAGTCGATCTCGAAGAGTTTGTCGCCAACCATTCTCTTGATCAATTGATCGTCCTCAATCTTGCTTCGACTGAGCCATCGTTGGATCCGACTTCGTTGCCACAAACTTGGGCGGAGCTCGAGCCAACTTTGTCGTCCGCTGAATGTCCGCTGCCGGCAAGTTCTTTGTACGCGATTGCGTCACTTGAAAAAGGGTGGCCGTTCATCAACTTCACTCCGTCGCTAGGCAGTTGTCCTGCGGCGATTGACGAACTCGCCGTCGCTAAAGGAACATGCCACATGGGGCATGATGGAAAAACCGGCGAAACATTTTTGAAGTCCGTTTTGGCTCCCGCGTTCGCGAATCGCAATCTCGAAATCATGAGCTGGGTTGGCCACAATATTTTCGGGAATATGGACGGCAGAGTGCTGGATGATCCGATCAACAAGCAAACCAAAGTCACGAGTAAGGACCGTTTGCTTGGCCAGATTCTTGGCTACGATCCGCAGACACACATTAGCATCGAGTACATCAAAAGCCTTGGTGATTGGAAAACGGCTTGGGATCATATTCACTTTCGCGGGTTCCTCGGCACGCCGATGATCATGACGTTTACATGGCAGGGTTGCGACTCGATTCTCGCAGCGCCGTTGGTGCTGGACCTTTTCCGGTTTACCGAGTTGGCTGCGAGAAATGGCGAAACAGGTTTGCTGACGTTTCTTTCAAGCTTTTTCAAGTCGCCGTTGGGGACCGACGAAAACGATTTCGCGAAACAGTTTGAAATGCTTACCGATTGGGTCGATGCTCTTTAGTATGAAGAGCTCCCAGTTCCTTGGCGCATTGATTCTCGCCCAGTTCCCTGGCGCTTTGCTTCCTCTCCATTGCACCTTCGGTTCAATGCGTTTTCCTCGGACTGCGTTTTCCTCGGACTGCGTTTGCCGAACGATTCTCAGACTACACTTTCGGTACGTTCTGTCGCATGGCGCCATTCCTATTTTTCTGAGCGTTGTCGTGTTCGACCGCTGGAGGAAACTCATTCGCAAAAAGATCTACGGACGCTCGTTGTACTTTCCCGGACACAACGAAACTGCTGCCGCCCAAGGGTCTTCTGCGTTCCGAATGACTTCGAAAGTGAACGGCATGAGTAGCTCGGTGGCAAACTCGACTGGCGTTTGATCCGTTACCAATTGGTGCAGAATTCTCTCCGCCAGCGGATACCATTTTGCTGCTTCGCCTTCCCATTGAACTTGGGGGCGTTTCGTTTCGGTGCTTTGATTGCTGCGGATAAATTCAATTTCTTCTGCAAGAATGGTTTCAAACAACTCAACCGAAACGCGTCCGTGATGAACTTCGGCCCACAGCTCCCAGCGTGATCGTTCCGTGGTTGCCAGATCATCCATCACGCGAACGAAAATCGGTTTGCCGGCGGAGTTGTTCATTGTCGTTGGGAGCGCGACACAGCCGTTTCCGCTCAACCAATCTGTGATGTATTGGATCGCTTGGAATACATTGTAGCGGACCTCTTCCGGATCATCATTTGCGATGACATCCGATGTGGCGATGCTCGCGGCCAATACACCACGTTGGTAAAGCGGATCATCCGAGTTGAGCCCCTCGACGTCGGGGCTGTTGATGAACTCAAGTAGCGGCATCGCTTCCAGATGATTGGGGACCAGTGCATTGACGAGGAGTGTCAGTGAATCATCTGCCGAATTAGCTTGCCGGCGGCAGAACGCTTCGACGATCGCAATTCCTGGTCGCACAAACGCGGGATGGGCGACCCAAAATCCAGTGAGTCCCCGTTTTAACTGTGTGACAACATCCTTGATGTAGCCCACCATCGAAACCTCGTACGATTCGACGTTGTTGTCTTCGAAGAGCACACCGTACATTCCCCCAATCCGAATCGCGTTGATTGGTTCCAACGCATCCACCAGTAGCTGATGGGATTCGCGAATATGGTTGATCACGATGTTCGGGTCGGCTTTTACAGGGATTCTGTAATTCGGATCGTGTTTAAACAACCTTGCGGTCGAGCCAAGAAAGTCATGCCAGCCGAGACTTCCACCTAAAAAATAGGGAGCAAGCGTGTTGGCGATTTCTCGAATTCGAAAGATTGCGCGAGGGTTTTCAAAAACGATAAACAAGCGAACGGTCCCGACTATGTATTCGGGATGCAGCTCGTTGATCTTGGTTTCAGCCGCGACGATCAGTTGTTTCAAATAGTCGGCTTCAAACTCGTTCTCAAGTTTCGGAATGTAGAACATTAACGCTTCGGGGCGCTGCCAGTTGTGAAACAAATGCATCGCGAAATCAAAAAGGTGAAGCGGCAGTGGATTCCCATCAAGTAAATGACTGCCATCGGGAAGCGCCAACCCAGGAATTCGTTTGATCGGGATGGACCGTCCGGTGTCGTCCAACTGATACGTCTTTCCATTTTTCGGATCTTCGAAACGAAGTGTGCCGTCGAAACAGCCAACCAGGTTTTCACAAGCGCTCAAGAAATTCGCCATGATCGGAGTTTGGGAATCTTCATTGTCAGCACCCCAGCGAGGAACCGTTTTCGCGGACTCTACCAGTTCAGTCACAATCGCAGGTTCGTTTGGTGAAACGCGATTTAAAGCATTCATGGCGTTGATCGCCATTTTTGCGGAGTCAGGCGGCCCGAACAGCGTAACCTGATAGCCCTCGAGGAATTTGGGAATTTCGACGCTGTGGTTTACGTCCGATTCTAAATTTGTGGGGCCGATGACAACTGTGCCTTCGGCGTTTTTCTCACCAATGACAGTTTTGTATTCTGCCGAGCGATACTCAACACCTTGGTTCAGTTTTTTGTTCTTCAGTGTTTCAGAGTCAATGAATTCGCGGTCGAGTTGACGCTGTTGTAGAACACGGGCGAGAGCGGGTTGGGTGTCGCGATATAGTTCGCAAACAAACCGCAGAGCGGATTTTGTTTCGATCGTTGGAAATTGGGAGCGAAGTCCATTTGCGATTCGCAAACCGGGAATCGCTGTGACAGGTTCGCTTTCAGAATTCAAACGTTCCAACAGAGTGGCAGGGAGATAGTCTAGGTAATACGGTGTGTCAAAATTTTTCATTCGATCGCGGGAGCTTATAAGGAAGGGGTGAGAAATGCTCTCGCAAACTCGAGCTTGATTCCGTGACTAGCTTCCTCGGTACGTCGAATAGCCAAACGGATTCAGGAGCAACGGAACGTGGTAGTGTTCGCTTGTGTCTTCGACGATGAACTCGATTCGCACCGTAGGATAAAATGATTTGACGTTTTGCGATTCGAAATACTCCTTGACGAGAAAGCTGATTCGATACTCGCCGGGTTTGAATTCGTTTTTTAGCAAATTTGAAACACGGCCATCGTCGTCGGTCGTACCAAAGCCAGCCGCCATCCATTCCGAGTCTTGCAGCTTAACTTCCAATTCAATTTGTACGCCAGCTGCAGGCTTGCCACGAGTTGTGTCGAGAATGTGAGAAGTGATTCCACTCATGAAACGAGTTTCCTTAATCGGATTTGTGTGATCTTCAATTGTTCGTTGGCTGCAATTTTCAACTCTGTTTCGCGATCGTTGCTCAGCCGTTCTTCAAGACACGTCAGCATCTCTTCTGCTGATTTTCCTGTCGCACAAACGATGAAGATGAATCCAAATTTATCAAAGTACACATCATTCGCCGCTGCAAGCCGCTGCAAAGTCGATTCGTCGGCTGAGTTGACTCCCGATTGTTCGCCACTGGCGATTCGTTTTGTGTTCGCAAATTTTTCGCGAAGCGTATCAATATCGCCGATTCTTGGATGGGCAGTAAACGCCTCTAACCACGCGCTTTCGTTTTGGTCGGATGCAGCAATGTCGTTCCATGTTTTGGTTGAACGGGTCATGACGTCTTCATCGCTGCTGAAACTTCCACCCTCTAACATTCCAGAAATCCAAACCTGAGATGCACAGCACGATTGCAGCGTCGTAGGCAAATTTGTCCCTTGTTCGTTTAGGAATCTGGCGATCGAATTCGACACTTCGTTGTTTCGTTTGACTTGTAAAGGTTGGCCTTTTGGGCTGCCAACGAAGTTCCCGTTTTCAAAAACGAGTTGGCCTCTCAGGTAAGTTCTTTGAACAACGCCGTTGAGAATGCGGCCTTCATACGGTGTGGTTGAATGCCGATGGAAAAGCTCCGCCCCTCGAACGGTTAGGATGTCGTCAGGATTCCAGACAACCAAATCGGCGTCGAATCCGCAGGCGATTTTGCCTTTGTTTTCACCAATGCCAAAGATCTCGGCTGGTCTTTCCGATAACCGTTTTGCCAAAAGCGTCGGTGTCCAGCCGATTCGTTTTCCAGTCGTCCAAACGACTGGCAGTGACAGTTGGAGCCCGGCAATCCCGCCCCAAGCTTTCACGAAATCTCCTGAGTTCAGTTGCTTAAGTTCAGGAGGGCAAGGTGAATGGTCTGAGCCAATCGTCTCGATTAGTCCAGATTCGACCGCGCGACAGAGTGTGTCACGATTCACTGCGTCCCGGATCGGAGGTGCACACTTGAAACTCGTTTTGCCGTCGTCGATTTCTTCTGAAGAGAAAAACAAATAGTGTGGGCACGTTTCAACTGTCAACGGCAACCCTTCGTCTTTCGCTTGGCGGATCATGGGTAACGCTTTGGCGGTGGCCAGATGCACAATGTGAATCGGTGTTTCAAATTCGCGGCAGAGCTTGATCAGCAATTTGACCGCGGCCAGTTCAAACTCGGGTGGTCGCGATTTTGCATACTCGGTGTAAGATCTGAAAGCGACCGACGTTGAACTCAATTTTGGATTGACGATCTCAGCGTGAGCCAGCAATGGAACGCCATGTTTTTTAAGCGTGGACAAACCTGTTCGGAGGATGGATTCATCAACGCCGGCAAACTCTGCCAATCCGGAATGGCACATGAAAGCTTTAACGCCAAGCACGCCATTTTCGAGCAGCGAGTCAATCTCTCCCTCGTTTCCGGGAACCAATCCACCGTAGAATCCGACGTCAACACGACACCTGCCTTGGGCCGCGCCTATTTTTTTCAGTAGCGCGTCCGTTGTAGTGGTGACAGGGATGCTGTTGAGTGGCATGTCGAGAATGGTGGTGACGCCACCTGCTGCTGCGGCGGATGTGGCGGAATAAAATCCTTCCCATTCTGTTTCACCAATTCTTGCTGGCTCATTGATGTGAACGTGACTGTCGACGATTCCGGGCGAAATAACGAGCTCGCCAAAATCGCGAATGGGAAATTTGGCCAGATCTGGATCTGCCACGTTGTGCGGTTGGACGCTTTCTATCTTGCCGTCGACTATCACAATCATGGCAGCAATTTCACCATCGGGCGTGACGACCCGACGGCTGGAGATAGCATGTTTGTTGTCCTCACCCACGGCATTACCCAACGTTAGCTATCGCGTCGAATCGTTGCCGAAATCACACCAAACGGTTCGGGTGAAGGAACGAAAATATCGTTGTCATTTTGCAGATTCAGTTTCTCAAGATCAGCATGTAAGTGATGTTGGTTCGGCATGTTCATTGAGATTTCGTCAATCTCGGGGCACGCGGCCAGAACCGAGTCAGCCATGTCATGAAGCGTTTTTTGAACGGAGGGGCTGAACGTATGAGAGAAAACATCCAACAGTAAATTTCGAATCGTACTGCGAGTGGCTGTCCAGTCATGATGCTCATCGTTGCAAGGCCATGTCGCTTTGATTGTGGTCGCAAAGATCCGATCGCTTGTGGGGGGCAGTGTTGTGAATTTGTCTTGAGCAAAATTCTCAAATCCCGACTCGGTTGTTTTTAAAACTTGAAGCCCGCACAAACCCGAATGAAGCGACAATCCATCAGCTGATGAAGAAACGGAGCAAGTGTTTTTCTCATTGCTGCCACCGGTGAACGCGTGGCCGTGTTTGCTTCCGTCGAGATCAATTCGTTGCCAAAGATGTTCGTAAACCTTGATCGTGGCGATTTGGACTTGTTCGAATGAATCGTAAAAATGGTTGGCCAGATGCACCGCATAGGTTTCAATGCTTTCCACACCATGAAGCCGAGCGATTGCGTAAACCGTGTTTTTCATCGTGTCGGTCGGAACGACTTTACTGTTGTCGCCCTCGGAATAGGCGGAATCGAAATCACCATCGAGTGCGATTTCGACTTCGATTTGAACAAAATCATGGGCGTCGTCGCCACGTCTGATGTGAGACAAGCAAACTTTCGATTTGCCGTAAGATTGTTTTGTGACTGAGATGCTCATTTGATTTGCTTTCGAAACTGTACTTTGATGACGGTCGTTGCTGGGCGTTCTGTCGGTTTTTACTGAACGACAGGGGCGAGTGCGAAGAGTGTTCAATCCTGACAATTTCGCAACGGACCTTATTCTTTTTCCGTCAACCGATCTCGGTGAATGTCTTTGTAGTAAATATAAGTCGCTGGTGTTTTTCCCATCGCGACAAACCATTGAGGGCAAAACGATGCCATCCAAATCACATCACCTTCGCCAACGGGATGATAGTCGTCAGACAAGCGGTAGATCCCCTGCCCTGCCAACATCAACAAACCATGCTCCATCACATGAATTTCGACTTGAGGCAGCGTCGCGCCTGGTTGGTAAGTGAAAATGTTGACGGCCATGTCGAACGTTGGGCCGATTGGCAACAGTGTCTGTAGCCTCGCGTCCTCGTCACCCATAAACGGCATGGCTTCGATGTCTTCGCTGTGGCTGACGATGCTGTCAGGTTCGCCCCAATCGGGATGTGGCTGGTAAAATTTTTCGAACACAACCAATTTTGCGGAGGTCTTGCATTCAATGATGTGCCCCATCGAAGCAGGAATGAACGCAAAGGAGCCCGGTTTGAGATCGTGAATTTCCGCTGATGCTGGAGGTGGCCGCAGCCCCTCGCGAGTTCGTTTGACATCAACCGTAAGTTTACAATTCCCTTCCTGCACGTAGATGAAACGTTGGACCGTTTCACCTGGCAGTCCGCTCTCAGAGTCTTCCTCCATGAAAGCCGTATACTGCGTGAACCGGGCACCCATCTCAGGTGAGATATGGATCACGCCAGTCGTGTTCAACCAATCCACTAACGGGCAATTGACGTGGGTGTCAGGTGTGATCAGAGCATAATCGCCTGAGTACTTGCTGCGAGTTTGACCGAAAACCTGCATTAATTTTCCTTTGTCAATTGTGGGCGTTATTTGGAACTAGTCATTTTTATCAACGCGGTGACCATAATGTTCAGGGCTGATTGAATGTCTTCTGGAGCGACAAACTCCGCTGGGTTGTGGCTGAGTCCGTCTCTGCATCGAACAAACAACATACACGATGGGGCAAGTTGTGCCATGACCATCGCGTCGTGCCCTGCCCCACTGACCATTGTTTTTGCCTCTAGACCTAATTCGGTGATCGCCGACCGAAGTTGACTTGTTAACGTTTCGTCCATCGGAACGGCTGGTGAATGTTCGATCGGATCAAGCACCGCAACGACGCTGCGAGAAAGCTCAATCTCTTTGATCGCTTCGCCAATTCTTTGAAAAGCAACCTCGCGCTGCGAATCAGATTCATGCCTCAGGTCCAGACGGAGTTCCGCGCTGCCGCTGATCACATTTGAGAGGCCGGGTGAAGCGACCAAGCTACCGACCGTGGCGAAAAGCCCATCTGTCGAACGCCCAATTTGTTCGATTTTCAAAACCAATTCTGCTGCTGCCGCTATAGCATCTCGACGTCGGTTGTGCGGAACGGTTCCCGCATGGCCCGCTTGCCCGAACAGCGAAATGGTCGCCCGCGTTTGACCCGCAATCGAAGAGACAACGCCGACGGGCAAGTTTTCCTCTTCGAGCAATGTGGCTTGTTCGATGTGGGCTTCCATAAACCCAATCACTGGTTTGCCTTGATATGACGCTGATTCAATTTCGTTTGCTTGGCACCCAAATTCTTCGAGAGCTTGACGCATTGTGACTTCGTTTTCGTCCAAGCGGTCGAGGTTGGCTTTGTCGAACGTCCCAGCGATTCCTTGAGATCCGATAAAGGGAAACCGGAATCGCACGCCTTCTTCTTCGGAGAACGCGACGATGTGGACTTCAAAAGGCAGGCTGGTTTTTGATTCCGCAAGAATTTCAACTACGCCCAATCCAAGCAGAACCCCAAGGGTTCCGTCGAATCTGCCGGCGTTCACGACGGTGTCGAGATGCGAACCGATCATGAAAATTTCGGCTTGGTCGAGCTGGCTAGGTGTAACGTGTTGGAAATTGTTTTGCAGTTTGTTTCGCGAACGAGCGAATTTGCCAATCAGATTGCCCGCCGAATCCAAACTACATTCCATGCCGGAACTAATCATCCAGGTCTGTAACTGATCGTAGGCTCGTTTCATCGCCGGCGAGCAAAACGTTCTCGTCAGCTCTTTGTCACTGTCGGAGAACTTTGCCAACGCATCACAACGTTCGGCGACTCGGGCCGCCGCCGATTTAAGCACGTTTGGGGCGATCGTAGTTTTGGAACTCTCTGGCATTGGGAGGTCACGACATTGGCCGTGTCACAGTGGTGCTGGGCAGATCGTAAACAGTGGTCGAAGAGTTGAGGTGGGGGCAGTATATTAAACGAACCATCCAAACTTGAGCTTTGGGTAATATTACCAAAGTCAAACCGAGGTCAATTCATGCGGCAGCACATCTTACTGTTTGTAAACGGTCAGCAACACCGCGTCACTGGAGCGGATGTCTTTCTTACTTTGTCCGACTTTCTTCGCAACCGATTGAGCATGTGCGGCACAAAGATCGTTTGCTCGGAAGGCGATTGTGGATCGTGTTCTTTGCTTTGCGCGGATCTTGGACCTGTCATGACTGGCAAAGAAGATGTTCCCGAGTATAAGTCCATCGATTCATGTATTCGATTCGTATATCAATTGGACGGCTGCCACATTGTGACGGTAGAAGGCCTCGCCTGCGGAGGAAAACTAACCGGCGTTCAGCAAGCGATGATCGATTGCCATGGCTCGCAGTGCGGGTTTTGCACTCCCGGTTTTGTGATGGCGATGACTGGGATTCTCGAGGAAAACGATTCACCCTCCGAAGACGATTGGCGCCACGGTTTGACCGGCAACCTTTGTCGTTGCACAGGCTATTCGCCGATTGTCGAGGCTGGCAAAAAATCTAATCCAGCCAACACGCAACGCATGAATTCTCGGTATCCGGTTTCAGAATTGCTGAAGTCTCTTGATCCTTGTGCGGATGAATCACTTGAGCCGATCAAGATCACGGCGCCTAACTATTTCGATCCCGCGATTCAAAATGTTGTTTTTTGTCCAACCACGATTGCACAAGCGGTTGATTTTCTCGAAAGCAATTCCAACGCAAGGATTGTCGCCGGTGCAACCGACGTTGGAGTGCAGTTCAACAAAGGCTATTGCAATGAGCAATCCGTTTGGCTGGACCTGAATCGCGTCGAGGAACTCACGGCACTCGCGGTGGATTCGAATTATATTTCTGCAGGAGCAAGGGCAACGTGGAGCGATTTTGAGAATTTAACCCGAGAGTTGGTGCCCTCGTTTCATCATATCGTTTCAATTTTCGGTTCACCTCAGATACGAAACGTGGGAACGATTGGCGGCAACATTATCAACGCATCACCCATCGCCGATTCCATTCCGTTTTTGCTGGTCTGTGAAACGGAGTTGGAACTGACTAGCGTTTCCGGTAAGCGAACCGTCAACATCAATGACTTTTACAAAGATTACAAAAAGTTCGACCTCCATCCAGGAGAGCTGCTGACTGCTATTGCGATTCCGTTGCCTTCATCTGAAAGTGAATTGCGACTGTACAAAGTCTCCCGTCGCCGCGATTTGGATATTTCCAGTTTCACGGCCGCGATTCAAATCGAATTCAACCAAGGCACGATCACCAACGCCTCGATTGCATTTGGCGCAGTTGGCCCAACCGTGCTGCGGCTGCCAAAAACAGAGGCGTTCCTAAACGGAAAACCATTCGTTATCGAAACCATGCAGGCGGCTGGCGAAATTGCCATCACGGAAATCACGCCGATTTCTGATGTGCGAGGCGGTACTGATTTTCGAATGCAGCTTGCAAGGAATGTGTTTTCAAAGTTTTTCCACGAAGTCAAAACAGAGGGGGCGATCGCATGAATACGCCCCCAGAGTTTGTGGACAACAAAAAGGCGAATGACGGCCCTTCGGTAGGCAGAACCATTCCACATGATTCAGCCATTGGGCACGTCACAGGATCGGCTCCTTATATTGACGATTTGCCACGCCGCGCGGACGAACTGTTTGTGGGTTTTGTTGGTAGTCCCGTAGCGTCGGGCAATATTAAGTCCGTCAATATTGACCAGGCGATTCAACTCGAAGGAGTCGCCTGCGTACTGACGCATGTCGATGTTGGGCCGCACAATATATTTGGTCCGCTGATTTGTGACGAGCCATTTTTGGCAGCCGATCGTGTTTCTTACATTGGTCAACCGGTAGTTGTGATCGCCGCCGAGTCGCAGCCCATTCTGGACCGCGCGCGTCGTTTGGTAGAGATTGAAGTCGCGGAGCTAAAACCAGTTTTCAGAATCGAAGACGCTATCGCAGGCGAGCACTTTATTGGCCCCCGCCGGCAGATTCGAAGGGGCGAGCCAGATAACGCGATTCCTGCTGCAGCGCATCGTCTTTCTGGTGAATTTCATATCGCTGGCCAAGAGCAGTTCTATCTCGAATCGCAGGCCGCGATGGCGTGGCCCGCTGAGCAAGATCAATTGGTCATTCATTCGTCGACGCAGAACACGACTGAGATTCAAACAATGGTCGCGGAAGTCCTCGGGCTTTCACAGCATCAAGTCGTTTGTATCTGCAAACGAATGGGCGGCGCGTTCGGCGGAAAAGAAACGCAAGCCGTGATTCCTGCTTTGATGGTAGCACTGGTTGCCCAAAAAACACAACGAGCCGCGAGAGTTGTCTACGACAAAGACACCGATATGTGCGTCACTGGAAAACGACACGCTTATTTGTGCAAGTGGGATGTTGGATTCGAGCCCGATGGTGAGATCAAAGGAATGAAAGTTGATTTTTATTCCGACGGTGGAGCGGCGGCTGATCTTTCGACTTCCGTGATGGAGCGAACCTTGCTCCATTCTGAGAACGCGTATTTTATTCCCAACATCGAAGTCAACGGGCAAGTTTGCTGGACAAACTATCCGCCCAATACTGCATTTCGCGGTTTCGGTGGACCTCAAGGCGTGGCCGCGATGGAGAACATCGTTGAGCGGATTAGCGAGTTTCTCAAACTCGACTCGTTCGATGTGCGTTTAAAAAACGTATACGGAACGACCGATAGAAACGTGACGCCGTATCGACAATTGCTTACCAGCAATCACCTCTCAGAGATCATGACAACATTGGCTGACACGTCGGAGTACATTGAGCGAGCAAATGAAATTGCCGAGCGAAATGCAACCGACAAAATGAAGATTCATGGCTTGGCGATGGTTCCCGTTAAATTTGGAATCTCATTCACAACTAAATTTTTGAACCAAGCCAACGCATTGGTCAACGTTTACACGGACGGGACAATTCAAGTTTCGACCGGCGGGACTGAAATGGGACAAGGGCTCAATACGAAGATCCGACAGTTGGTGGCGGATGAATTCGGAGTGCCTTATTCCGACGTAATCGTGATGCCGACTTCGACGGAGAAGAATAATAATACCTCACCGACGGCGGCTTCGGCGGGGACGGATTTGAACGGAGCCGCAGCAATCAACGCATGCCAAATCATTCGGGATCGTCTCGCAAAATTCGCCTCGCAGATTTTCGCTTCGCCAGACGATGGTTTGATTCCTTCGCCTGAACATGTTGTTTTTGAGAACGCGACGGTTCGTGATTCACGGCAACCAAAATCCGGCTTGACGTTTGGCGAACTAACCAACCGTGCGAGATTGGACCGCATTGATCTTGGTGCTCGAGGTTTCTACATAACACCGGGCGTCGATTTCAATCGTGAGACAGGGCGTGGGAATCCGTTTCTTTACTTCACGCAGGGCGCTGCTGTTGCGGAGGTAAGCATCGATCGTTTTACAGGCGACCTGACCGTTCCGCGAGTTGATGTGCTGATGGATATTGGAAAATCTATCAATCCGGGGGTCGACATGGGGCAGATCACTGGCGGATTTATTCAAGGTATGGGCTGGGTGACGGCGGAGTGTTTGGTCTACGACGAAGCTGGGAAATTGCTTTCTCATTCGCCCACGACTTATAAAATTCCGGCCATTACCGACGTGCCGCTTGATTTCCGTTGCGAGTTTTTTCCCAACGAAGACAACCTCCATTGTGTCCGACGAAGCAAAGCCGTAGGTGAACCTCCTTTGTTGCTGGGCATCGCTGTTTGGGCAGCCGTTAAAAATGCACTTTCGTTTGTCGAAAGTGGTGACGATCCAAATTTGAAGCTGCCCGCGACGGGCGAAGAAATTTTACGCTGCCTGTATCGGTAGTGTCGTGGAAATCCGCCAGCTGAGAATTCAACTTGAATGAAAAATAAACTTCCACACATCGAAGCCCTCTCGCAACTTGCGCTGGCTGGCGATCCGTTCGTTGTCGTGACGATGGTCGAATCAACAGGCAGCACGCCTCAGGATGCTGGGACGAAAATGCTGGTCGATGACTCAGGTTTGGTGCATGGAACCGTTGGTGGTGGTAAGGTCGAGCATCGCGCCATTGAGTATGCTCAAGCGATGCTGCAAGATCCGAACCGCTCGCGTGAAATCGTGGACTGGAACCTGCAACGCGATGTAGGCATGACTTGCGGTGGCTTGGTAAAGCTTTTTTTCGAGGTCTACAATCGCGACGATTGGCACGTTGTGATTTTTGGTGCTGGGCACGTGTCGCAAGCAGTGGTCCGAGTTTTGTTGACGCTTGATTGTCGAGTCACCTGCATCGATTCTCGGGCGCAGTGGATGGACCGCTTGGGAGATCACACTCGACTAACCAAAATTTGCACAGACGATCTAACTGTTGAAGCAAACAAAGTTGTGTCAAGCGATTTTGTAATTTGTATGACGATGGGCCATTCGACCGACCGGCCTGTGCTGGCCAGTATCTTTAAAAATAGAATCCTTCCCGCCTATCTTGGTGTGATTGGCAGTAAGTCCAAACGTGGTGCGCTTGTGCGTGAGTTGAAGTCCGAGGGAATCGAGTCAGAGTTTGCTGAGAGTTTTATTTGCCCGATGGGTTTGCCAATTGGGTCCAATCAACCAGCAGAAATCGCAATCAGCGTTGTGGCTCAGATGTTGGAATTTCGCGACAAGTTGGTGAAAACCTAAAACTCAGGTAAGTTTGGGCTACGAAACAAACAGCGGCACGAATTCGAATCTGTCGCCATCAAACAACCCTTTGTCGCTTAACTTAAGTGACGGGATGACGAGTAACGCCATAAACGACAGCGTCATGTAGGGCGCACGCAGTGTGCAGCCAAACTCTTTCACTCTTTCGTCCAGTTTTCCATAAAGATTGCCAACCACCTCACACGAATCAGTCGACATCAAACCGGCGACCGGCAGGGGCAGTACGTTAGTCTGGTCGTCAACGTGAACGGACAATCCGCCGCTGCATTCAATAACCTCGTTGATGGCTTGGGCCAGATCTTTGTCGTCGACTCCAACGGCGACAATGTTGTGCGAGTCGTGGGCAACGGACGAAGCTAACGCGCCCTTCTTTAGGCCGAATCCACGGACGAACGCGACGGCGGGAGTTGCTTTCTGGTAACGATTGACGACGACGATTTTCAAGACGTCAATTTCGATATCCGAAACTGCGAATCCGTCAACGAGTTTGGGGGACACCCACTCTTGATGGGTAATCAGTTGGCCGTCGATGGCTTGGATGACTCGCATTTGAGCCCCGGTTGCGGTGACTTGCAAATCGTCTGCACTGATTGGCGAGGCGGAAAACTGGTTGATGGTTTCCGGCGTGACGGTGGGCAATAGGCATTCTCCATTTTCGAAAACCAATTTGCCATCGATGTAGGTTTGATTGACTTGAAAGTCTTTCAAATTCTCAACGACGATAAAGTCTGCAGGATCACCGACTTGCAATAGTCCCACGTCGAGATTGTAGTGCTTGACCGGATTGACACATGCGACCGTTAGCACGTTCATTAGGTCGCGTCCCGCGGCAATCGCTCGAGCAGCCAATTGATTTATGTGGCCAAACAGAAACTCATCAGGGTGTTTGTCGTCGCTGCAAAGCATGACCGAATCAGGATGCGAATCAATCAAGGGTTGAAGTGCGTCAAAATTTCTAGCGGCGGATCCTTCTCGGATCGCGATCTTGCAACCAGCCGAGATCTTGTCCAATGCTTCTTCGATCGTAAAGCACTCGTGGTCGGTTGTGATTCCGGCGGCGATGTATTTTGCAGCATGTTCACCACGAAGTCCTGGAGCATGTCCATCGACAGGTTTCCCATTGTCGCGAGCATGTTGGATCTTTTTGATGACTTCGGCGGACCCGTTTAGCACGCCGGGGAAATCCATCATCTCGCTCAAGTAACCAATGCGAGGGTCTTGCAACAATTTCGAAACAGCCTCGCTATCGACCGTGGCACCGGCAGTTTCGAAAACAGTTGCGGGGACACAGGCTGGAGCACCAAAGCAAAATTTGAACCAGGTTTTTTCAGCGTCGCGCAGCATGAGTTCAACGCCCTCTACACCACAAACGTTGGCTATCTCATGGGGATCAGAAACGGTAGAAACCGTGCCATGCGTAACAGCGGTTCGCGCGAACTTACTCGGAAGCAACATCGAGCTTTCAATATGAATGTGTGAATCGACAAATCCAGGCATGATGAAAAATGCATCGTTTGTGGGATTGCCTGTTCTTCGGACGTTTGAAATTTTGCCTTCTGCAACGGTGAGCTCTGCAGCAAAAACCTCGCCCGCAACAACGTCAACGAAATTTCCTTGGAGGGTAAGTGGCATTTTTTCCTGTCAACGGATCGAAAAACGATCGGTAAACGCTGGGTGAGAAAGGTCGTACAACTGTATTTCTAAACGAAAATTGGACCGCGCCTAGCAAGGGAAGCTTGCCCGGTCGCGGTCCAATGATGACTATCAAATTGTAATCGAGTAGCTAAATCGAATTAGCCCGCTGATAACGCTTGTTTGGGCTTGCCCATGTAAGTTTCGCGATGCTGACGCGAAGTCAAGCTATTCGCGATATCGTTGTCGATGAATTTCTCTTTCGTTGGATCCCACTTTAACTCTTCGCCGACCATCAACACGATATTGCACATGTGGCAACTGGTCATGGTTCGGTGGTGAGTGTAGACGTCAGAGATTGGCTCGGAGCGATCTTTGATGCAGTCAAAAAAGTTCCGCATGTGGCTGGTGATGGGTTTGTCTTTGTAAAGTTTCGAAACCGCAACGTCGAGATTTTTGTTGTCTTCATCAGTCAAAGCATCGACTGATTTTCCTTGAAGTTTGCCACGGTTAACAAAAATTCTACCGCGGCTTCCTTCGAACAAAATGCCGTTGCCAAATTTGGTTTTCTCGTCATCGGAAACGTAGTTGTCGGTCACATTCAATACGGAGCCATTGCCGAAGGTCAGATCAATGTCAAACGTGACTGCAGCGTTGTAGCCGTTCTCCAGTTTGGTTTTGCCATCGAAGAAACTAACCCAATCGAAACCATCGGGAACGACCTTGCCCCAAGTGCCCTTGCCTGAAGCTTTGACTGGGCCGGTTTTGTCGAGGCCAAGTGCCCACTGTGCGATGTCGATATGGTGTGCGCCCCAGTCCGTCATCTTTCCGCCGGAATACTCCATGTACCAGCGGAAGAATTTCCGGCGCTCTAAAGAATAATCAGCTGCATGAGCCGGTCCGACCCAGAAATCCCAATCGAGTTTTTCAGGAGAAGGAGTGTTTGCAAATGGTCCGTCGCCGGGGGCTCCACCAATCGCCACGCTGGCGTTGATATTGTCTCCGATGTATCCGCCTTGAACCATGGCGATCGCCTTGAGGAATCGCTTCCCCATTTCTGTTCGCTGCTGCGTGCCAACTTGGAACACCTTGCCTGTTTCTTTGACGACCTTGCAGATTTCTTTTCCTTCATCGATCGTCAACGTCAGTGGTTTTTCACAGTACACATCGCAGCCCGATCGCAGAGCGTAGATCGCGATCGGAACATGCCAATGGTCGTTGGTACCAATCGTGACGACATCTGGTTTTTCAGTGTCGATCAATTTTCGGTAGTCGACGTATTCTTTGAGCTTGCCTCCGAATTGTTTGTCTGCATTGAATTCGGCGGTGTGCAATTCATCGACATCGCAAACGGCAATCATTTTTCCCATTTTTGCGGCTTGGCGAGCGACGTTGCCGCCTCGGTTATAGCGACCTCGACTTCCGCCCACACCGATTGCGGCGATGGTGATGTCATCGTCGTAAGCTTCTTTTGCGGACGCTTGGCTGGTCCAAATATATGGAATGGTTGAAGCCGCTGCAGTTGCGGCAGCGGATTTTTTGAGGAAACTTCGACGTGTATTTGACATAGAGTTGCTCCTTTTCAGTTCGAGATGGTCGACCGTAGTTTAACTCAAATTCCGATTCTCGTATTGGTTTGAATCAGAGAACGAAATTATTCTTCTATTTCAGATTCAATTCCATTACCATCAATTGAGCAATATAGAAAAGGAACTTGGGTTATGGGTAGATTTCGCTCCGGTAAATTAATGTCGCTTTGTTGCGTCAATGGCCTGATATTTTTGATCGCATTGGTTGGCCGTTCGAGCAATGCCAACGCGATTCAGGATCGGATACTATTCGAAGCCGGAGACAAGATTGAAGTCCAATGGCAACGCGATTGGTTCGAGGCGGAGGTTACGGAGATACTCCCCGGTGGTCGTGCTTTAAAAGCGAAATTCACTGACGAACGTGGAAAAAAACGCACGTGGATGTTTCCTAGTTCGCGAATCCGGGAAACCGAATCGGGAGCAGCAGTTCCATTTGGAAACAGATCAGGGTTCGGTGACGAAAAAGACGAACCTGCAAACGAACCCAAAAAAGAATCGAAACCGACAAGCAAAATTAGAAAGTGGACTTCGGCTGACGGAAATTTTTCAGTTGATGCGAAGTTCGTGGATTTTGATGGCGAAAAAGTTGAGTTGATCAAGCTTGACCAGCGAACGATTAAGGTTCCGTTAGCGACTTTCGGCGAGGATGATGTTGCTCACGTAAAAAAGTTGATGGCCGATCGAAAGGCAAAAGCCGAAAACCCATTCAAGGTTGAGTCGCCCGAAGATGCGAACAATCCATTTAGGGTCGAGAGTCCAAAGGAGTCGGACGATCCGTTTGCGGTTGCACCCAAAAAACGGCCTGAGTCTTCTGTCGTGACACCCGTCGATCCCGCCAGTTCCAAAACGGCAGATTCAGAACCGGATCCTTTTAATGTCAAAAGAGACCCGCGAGCACCTCGAATGAGCAGTCCACCGTTTCACAAACCCAAACCAAAAAGCGATTCAGCGTTTAACGAGTTGCCGACTTTTGGTGGCGAGTCAACATCGGGTAGCAAGTCAACATCGGGCGGCGAATTGGCGTCTGGTCGCAACGCATCTTCTAATAGCAATTCAGCTTTCGAATCAAAGCCTCAGTCAACTGCTTCAAACCCCAGAACCGGGAGCGAGAATTCTTCCACTGAAAGTTCGCGAGAGCGTGGTTCGTCCGCCAATCCTCCGGTCGCGAAAGCAAGGTCCAAAGTAAGCAAAACGGGCGACGGCATGTCGAATTTTATTCGTTGGGGAATCTTCTTGACGTCCCTATTGTTTGGGTCGATCTCAGTGGTTTGGGGCTGGATGAATCGTGGCAAGTACAAATGAATTCAGCGTTAGAAAAAAAGCGGAGTCGGGTTCGCTAGATCCGAAACAAAAAGTAGGGTGACATTCCCTCCTGTCCGCCATGTTCACGGATGAGGAACGGATGAGGAACGGATGAGGAGCGGATGAGGAACTGGTGTACGAGCCGCCCAATGGCACGACGCTCTCCATGCAGCGCAGGCACTTAATCCTCGGAGCCAAGGCCAACAACTCGGTTGATGAACTTCTCCAACTGCATTTGAGTTGCAACGCGCTGGAAGCTACTGCAAGGCATCACGATTCGTTGGCCATCGATCAAAACGATTTCGAATAGTTCGAGAGTAGCATAGGCGCCTTTGATCTGATTCCAATTCAACGTGAACGGCCCCGTCGGTTTTGAATAGGCCATGAATCCTGACGGCAGGATCAAAACCCCTGAACCTTCGTAATAGTGGCCGACAAAGTACAAGACCTGATCGCGCGCGATCGGTGTGCCGAAATTCTTTTGAAATGTTTGAAACGTTTCCAGCTCTAAATCTTCGTTGGTGTAGCAGCCTTTGCATTCGTCGTGTGAAAAAAACTTCTTGGCGAGGCCTTGAAGCTGCGGGATGGATTGGACTGCAATTTTTGGCTGAAACGATGGGTTGAAAATGCGATAAGGGCGAAGCTGTTCCTGGGTGATCGGTTGGCTAAAGGGGATTTGTTTGAGGCCCCAGTCGAGCCATTGCCATTCTTCTTGTCCGATACTGGAATGGACTCGTTGGATTTCGTTCGCGTCATTAGTGGCGAGATTCGTTATGACGGGGTGAATGTCACACCAATGATCACCAAGTTCCTGATGCAAACCACAGTAGAGGGAGATGGTCGAAATGGGGCCAGGTTTGGCTGCGTGTGGTGCTAGTTTATGCAACGGCTGTCTCAATAAGCGGATGATGTGGCACGAACGACCACTGACCGAAAGGTCTGTATAGACAGCGACCAGCGGAGGTTCCACGGAAAGGATTCGCGCTGGCGTGATGCACCCTCCGGTGTAATGAAAACTGATCTGGCGAAGATAGTAAATCGCCAGAGCGAGCATGCCGGCAAAGGGAAGCAAAAACCACAGGCTAATAAAAACACCACCAAAACTGATCAGCAGCAATCCGAAGATAATCGCGGGCCACGCTGGGAAAGTCGTCATCACTTTCAAATAGTTGGGTGACAGAATTCCAGGGTTGGAGGCGAGGTATTCCCCCGTTTGCTCGGGGACCGGTCGCAACTGATTAAATGTCTGAGCCGCTGGAGGGGATGGGACGATCAACGGCCCGCCACAGCGTTTGCATTTGACAGACCTTCCAGCGAGCGTTTCAGAGACTTGATAGAGTTTGCCGCAGGTACAAGTGAATTGGATTGGCATAAGACTGCATGGGTGCGTGGAAAGCGGGGCCTCAAAATACTGCTTGATTCTAAAACAAATCGGATGTCGCAGGCAACTTTGGCGAAACATCAGCGGCAACAGGTTTTGCCCCTTGGCGTGTTTATTCAGTAAGCGATACTAGACCGGTCTAGAACCGATTTCATAGAAGACGGTATCTACTGGCCACCAATTGCTGTGTTGTTGGCCCAGCATTGTTTCAAAAGCCCAATGCAAAATTGACTACGCAACAAAGACTTTTCTTAACTCAGGCCTTATGGCAAACGAAAAACACTCCCTCAATGTCAACGAATCACAAGCTGGACGAGTCGATCACCTTGTCCGAGATGTGACCGAACTTGCGCGAAGCAAAGTCACGCGTCTGTTCGAGAATAAATGCGTGCGCGTGAACGGCAAGATCTGTCGTGAATCGCATTTCCGTGTTGCAGAGGGCGATGTGGTTCAAATCCAATACGACCCAAAAGCCGGATACCCCGAGATCCGAAAACCTTGGGAGGATCGAACGTTCGAAGTCGTGTTCGAGGATTCCTGGATCATCGTGGTTAATAAAACGGCTGGCGTGCTGACGGTGCCAACCGAAAAATCTAACTCGAATACGCTGCTAGATCGATTGAAACTTTACGTCAACCATTCGCGTCGGGGGCGAGAATGTTTCGTCGTCCACCGTCTCGATCGCCAAGTCAGCGGCTTGCTTGTGTTTGCCAAGACAACGATTGGTGCTGAACTGCTGCAGACGCAATTCACCGAGATGGTGCCTAAGCGAATGTTCACCGGCATCGTGAACGGGATCGTTGAAAAACCAGAGGGCGTTTTCGAATCGCATCTTGCAACGGCAAAGAACCTTGATCAGTTTTCAGTCTACGGCAAGGAGAAAGAAACGGGCAAGCACGCGGTCACAAACTATAAAGTGATCGGTACGAAACTTGATACAACCATTGTCGAAGTCGAATTGAGAACCTCTCGCCGGCATCAGCTACGGGTTCATTTTGCAGACGCAGGCCACCCGGTGATTGGCGATCCTCGATATGGCAAGAAAAAATCGAACCATCGCAACTGGACAAAACGAAGAATGGCACTCCACTCTCATCGGCTGGAGTTTTATCACCCAGAATCGGGCGAGCCAATTTCGTTTCAGTCACCTGTCCCAACGTCGATCAAGAAATTTCGACCGATGCCGATAGATGAGTAATGGGCGGTAAGAATCTCCGGTCTCCAGTTTGTGTAGAGACTAGTTTGTTGTTTTTGGCTTGAGGGTATTATGAGTATTGTTTCCGGTTCTAAATTAGAAATTGGAGGTTGCCAGTTTTCGATTGCTCGGCCGCATGCATTTGGGTTAGTTTTGACTGGGGTTGTCGGAGCCGATTTAGACGACCCGTCTGATAGAGATTATCTTCATCAGATTCTTCTGGCTCCCAAGAATCGGATTGAGTTTTTGAACGTTGTCGAATCTGAAGGTTTGGTTGTTTGTAAAAACGTGCACAGCACCGATCCGACTTACCGCCGCGTTCGTGGTAAATCGAGTTCGGGAAAACTTAGCCAAGCCGAATACTACCATCACGACGGTTGCAGTTGCCCGACCAAACCGCGAGTTGTTGAAATCCGAATGCCGCACCAAGACATCGAGCGCCATGTCGCAACTGCGATCGCGCCGTTTCCAGATGTAATCCGTGCTCAGTTGAAGGCGTTGCCAACTCGATTGCAATCTGATCGACATGTCGCTGAGTGTCGAGAGAAATTCGTTAGTGGTGCGGATGAGCTTCCTGCAGTTGAGACTTGGGATCAAATTCAAGGTCGAATCACACGTTTGGTTCGCAAAGAGATGGATGCGGAAACGTGCCGAGCTTACTTCCGTGAAGTCGATATGCATGCCAACGCATACGTGTTGCCTTGGGAGATGGGGGAGAGCCGGATCATGATCAACAATGGTGAACGGCTTGAAAAAACGATGCAGCATCGACGCTCATATCAAAAACCACGAGCCGCCGAAGAACAGAACGGCAGTTTGGTGAAACGCTGGACGGCTGAGGAGTATGGGGCTGCTTGATTGTCGAGCCTCTCAAACGATCGAGCCTCTCAAACGATCGCTTGACTGCGCGGTATTGAAATTTGTCAAAAACTGAATTGGGATTTGAAATGTTGAAGCAATTCGCAGTTATCCGTGCCGTTTTTTTTCTTTGCTTACTCTCAACCTCATCCGGGTTCGCAAACGATCAGACGAGACCCAACATCATTTGGATTTCCTGCGAAGACATCAGCCCACACATTGGTTGTTTTGGTGATGAAAATGCCATCACACCAAACCTCGATTTGTTGTCAACTGATGCGGTTCGCTACACCAACACATTCACCACCGCCGGCGTTTGTGCTCCCTGTCGTTCGGCCATTATCACCGGCGTTTATCAGTCAACGCTGGGGACGCACCATATGCGCTGTAATGCGAAACTGCCTGACTTCATCAAGCCGTTTCCTCGCTACCTTCGAGACGCTGGTTACTACTGCACCAACAATAGTAAACAAGATTATCAATTCAAAACGCCCAAGGGTGTCTGGGACCAATCAAACAAAAAAGCACATTGGAAAAATCGACCTGAAAAGTCCCAGCCGTTTTTTGCAGTGTTCAATTTTGTAGGCTGCCATGAAAGTGGTATCGCAAGTCAAGAAAAGTACAAAACGGTAACCAAGGACCTGCCCGGTAATTTTCGACAGAATCCAAACCAATTGATCCTTCCTCCTTACTACCCCGATTCGCCAATCGTTCGTGAGGATTGGAAGCGAAACTACGAGTTGATCACCGCAATGGACGAGTGGGCAGGAAATCTGATTCAAGAGCTTAAAGAAGAAGGCGTTTACGAGGACACGATCATCATGTATTGGTCGGATCATGGAGTCGGTTTGCCGCGAGCGAAACGATGGCTCTACGATTCTGGTACGAGAGTGCCATTGATCGTTCGCGTGCCAGAAAAATTTCGCAAGTGGAAATCGAGCGAAGAAAATATCGACGCGAAGCCGTATGGAAAACCTGGCTCGATCAACGATGAACTGGTCAGCAGTTTGGATTTTGCACCGACAGTATTGAAACTCGCGGGAGTCGAGCTGCCAGATCATTTTCAAGGCCGCGCGTTTCTTGGTGCTGAGTTGGAAGCACCGCGAGCCCATGTTTATGGTGCTCGAGATCGAATGGATGAGCGATACGACATCATTCGAGCCGTTCGCGACAAGCGTTTTCGCTACATTCGAAACTACGAACCGTTCAAACCGTACTATCAATATATGAACACGCCGGAGAAAGGTGCGACGATGAAAGAGATTCGTCGCATCCACGCGGAGGGCAAGCTCCCGTCAGCCGCCGCGCTGTTCTTAGCCGACCACAAGCCATCGGAAGAGCTTTACGATTTGGATTCCGATCCACATGAAGTCAACAATCTCGCTTCCGACCCCAAATATGTCAAAACACTGCAGCGGCTGCGAAGTGTTCATTTGCAGTGGGTGGTCAGCACACGAGACATTGGGCTGATTCCCGAATCGGAAATCGAACGAAGGGAAAAATTGACCGGTGCCCGATATGATATTTTGCAAAACGCGGATCCGGATTTGATCAAACGAATTCGAGAGGTCGCAAATGACGCAGTTGGAACCGCGGAGGGGCTTCCTAAATTGATGGCCGCAATGAACGACTCTGATTCCGTGGTTCGGTATTGGGCGGCGATTGGGATCGGTAACCTTGCAACTGGGTTGGGCAAAGAGCGCGAGAGCGCAATCGAGAAATCTAAAACGTTGCTCGTCGATGAGGCTCCTTGCGTTCGAATCGCAGCGGCTCGAGTTTTGTTAAAACTCAACAAAGCCGAAATCGCGTTGGCCGCTTTGAAATTGGAACTCGAAAGCGAGCATCAGTGGGGGCGGCTTCGCGCTGCGATTGTTCTTGGAGAAGCCGGCGAACTGGCTCGGCCTTTGATTCCCGAACTCAAAACTTGTCTCGAAAATCAACCGAACAAGTACATCACTCGCGTCGCCAATCGAACGCTAAATGTGTTGTTGGGTAGCGACAATAAGGTGAAATAGCCGCGAGTTAAACGATTGATTGGTGGCATCAAGCTTTTGATGGAGCGTCGTTTTTCATTCGTTGGGGCTGGTTAAAGATCCTTTGCAGTTCGGGGTCTTTAGATCCGTCAGAAACTTGGACCCAAGTCGTCGCGAGTTGAACTACTGCGGCGTCCAGACATGGGAATCCTGATTCGCACTGTCAAAAAGCTCGCGTAGTTTTTCTTTTTGCTTCTTCGCAAACTCAGGCATTTCAGCGGCCAAATTCTTTGACTCTGCAACGTCGGTTGATAAATCGTAGATCTCAATGTCGGTTAGTTTTGCCGCTTGGATCTTTTTCATTCGTTCTGGCGTCACGTTCTGCATTCTCGGAAACTTGCCCCCGTCGAGACGTGCGAGGACTTTCCACTTTCCATCACGCATCGCAACTCGTGATTGATTGATTGCGTTCAAGTACATCCAAAACAGGGGTTGGGCACGCTCGATCGTTTCACCTTTTAAAGCGGGCAAAAAGTTCGCACCATCTAAGTGACGATCCGGCTTTTCTGTTTTGGCCAGGTCGCAAAACGTCGGAAGGAAATCGAGGGAACTAACAGGCACGCTTACTGTTTGTCCGGACTCAATTTGGTTGGGCCAACGCATGATTCCCGCGACTCGAAAGCCCGCCTCGTGTGTATGAAGTTTCATGCCGCGAAGAGGATTCGGTGTTCCGAAAGACCTGTTTGCTGATTTGTATCGATTCAACGTCTCAGGTCCATTATCAGATGTGAAAATTACCAAAGTGTTTTCACGCAGTTTCAGCTCGTCGAGCGTTTTCAAGAACCGACCGACCGCAACATCGACATTGGCTACGTTGGCGAAGTATTGAGCTTGGTCGTTCGACTTGGCAACTGGTTTGTACTCGTCAACAAGTTTTTTGGGAGAGCTAACGGGCTCGTGCGGTTCGTGGAAAGCGATGTAGATGAAAAATGGCTGTTCCGGTTTGGCCGCGTTATGTTTTCGCAGCCAGTTGGAGGCCTCTTTGGCGACAAAGTTGCAACTAAACGACTCCGTCTTGCCAACCCGTTTGCCATTTCGAATGAAGTTGTTGGGATGTTTGTGGCTTGGGGCTGCATTGTTCTGCGTCGCCAGCCAATGATCAAATCCAAAGTCTCCAGGTTGTGGCTGCGTCTTATCGTTGAAGCGACTGTTGCAGTGCCATTTACCAGCCATACAAGTCGCGTAGCCAGCTGATTTCAAGACTGAAGGAATGGTTGCTTCCTCGATTCGCATGTGAACCTGCTCCCGCCCATCAGCGCGAGCGTTCTTGTTGGCAGGAGGGATCCAGTCGTACACGCCGGCGCGGTTCGGGTTGCGGCCGGTCAGCAGGCCGACGCGGGAGGAAGAGCAAACCGGAGCAGCCGAGTAGAAATCAGTGAACCGGATCCCGTCTGCGGCCATTTGATTCAAGTTTGGCGTTTTGATGTGAGGATGGCCAAAGCACTCAAGGTCGCCGTATCCAAGATCGTCACATAAAAACACAACGATGTTCGGTGGCGACTTATCTTCTACCAAGAATGCCGCGCTCACGGTCGCTTGGTTCGAAAACAAGGCACTCGCAAACACGATCGAAAGCGGTAAAAAGACGCGGGAGAGTTGCGACATCTTTTGTCCTTTGGATTCTTTCGCAATCAATAATGTAGAGGCAAGCTCATGTTTTATTTTTCAGATTTTGGACCGACGAGTTCAACAAAGTTCCCGTCCGGGTCACGTACGACAGTCAGCGCCATCGTGCCACCGGGCAGCACAACGGGGCCCTTCGAAATTGGTTTGACGCCAAATTTTGTTAGTCGTTCAATCGCGACATCGGTGCTTTTGACGAACACGGTCATGTAACTCAGGCCCAGCGTACTGTTGATGTAGTCGTGATTCGCTTTGACGCTTTCACCTTCGACTTGCATAAGCTTCAACTGTGTGGCGCCTGGCCCCTCGCCCAGCGTTAGTACTTTGATGTCGAGACTTTTGTCAGTCAATCCAGCGTCAGATGCCAGTTCCGACGTTACGGAAAATCCACCGGTGACTTCGAACCCGACGGCTTCGGTGTAAAACTTGACCGAAGCGTCAATGTCACTAACGACGCAGCCAAAGTCGATGGTCGGTTTGGAGAACTCGGTTTCTTTCTTTTCTTGGGCCATCACCATTGCGCCGGCAATGACAGAAACGGTCGCGAGTAATATGAATTGCAATTTCATTGATATTCCTTTGAAGGTAGAGGCAGTGCTCTTGAACGTTTGAATTGAGGATTCAGTTTGAATGTAAGCCCAAGTAGATGCAAGTCATTTGGTCGCAAAAACTGCTGCTCATATTCTGCAAACCGTGCGACAACGGAAAGACGGAGTGACGCTGCCGAATCTAAGGACCAAACAATAACGTCAAATAAAAGTTGAGAGTTTTGTTCTTCGTTGCTTGCCGATTTTTGATTACACGTGAAAATGAGGCGAAGAAAATATTGAAGAACGTTATCGCAAGGCACTTAATTATCACGCTCAACCTTAAACCTTTGCTTGATCTTGAAACGGACCCCCATAAGTCGTTGCTGGAGGAGTTTCGCGATCTTTGGACTCAAGCTGATGCGATTTGGGATGCCAATGATGGCGAGCCGGAATTTCGATCGTACGTAAGTGCGGATTACCTTGCCGTTTACCATTCCTTGGTTGCACTGCAGGGGAAAGTCTCAACCGTATTGGAGTGGGGTTCGGGACTGGGGGTGGTTGCAATCATGGCCAGTCGGATGGGATTCGAAGCGTTCGGGATGGAAGCCGAATCGAAACTGGTTGATATCTCTCACACGCTTGCCGAATCGTTTCATTCAGATGCCCGTTTCGCGACAGGCAGTTTTATTCCAGACGCATTCGTTTGGAACCCGGGTAATGGTGATGAATCAATCGCGACGTTCATCGATGACGCAGATGGGTACGGTGAATTGGAAATCGAGTTGGAGGAAGTCGATTTGATCTATGCGTATCCGTGGCCCGATGAGCATGTGCTTTACAAGAACATTCTTCGCCAGTTCGGTCGGCACGATGTGATGCTGCTGAGTTACGACGCGCGCGAAGGAATGGATTTGGTTTGCTTTCCTGACGATTAGTGCGGTTTGAGTGGGGCGAGCACGCGTATTGAGACGGCGCGTCAGCCAAGCGAACTCAAACGATTTCTAAAGCGTGTAGATTCCGATCCGACCTTTCCAGTCAAACCAAGAAGCGCGGGCGCTCGATTCTTTCCCTTTGAATCTTTCCTTGTGGAGCCTTTCCGTGGAGCCTTTCCGTGGAGTATTTTCGTGGAGTATTTTCGTGGAGTATTTGTGAGCGTCCTTTTCATTTCAAGGATGGCGATGCAGAACTCTCGGTCCGCCGCGGTCACGAGTTAGCAGTAGTGAGCAAATACTGGAGAAGCGAGTCGCTTTGATTTCAAGCGAAAAAATCCGTGTCGCTTGCTCCATAAAGTGGTCGAGAAATCGCTCATATTGTGATTTGACGTCTTAAATCGATCAATTGCTTCGGCACCAACTCAAAATGCCTTAACCGATTTGGATCAAGCGTCTAAAATCCTTTTGTTACCAAACGGTATTTCATCCAACTCAAAAAATAGAGATGGGATTTTAAATATGAGTTCTCAAGCCACTTCGGCACAATCTTCTACTTCAAAAGATCCGCTTCGTTTAATCGACGTGGATTACGTTCAGTTTTATGTGGGCAACGCCAAACAGTCTGCTTACTTTTACGCCCAAGCGTTTGGGTTTGAGATTGAACAGCTTTCAGATTTAACGACCAATGTTCGTGACACCGCGACCTACTTGCTGACGCAGGGAAACATTCGCTTTCTGTTGACGACAGGTTTATCGCCAGATCATCCGGCCCAAAAAGAGGTTGGTTTGTACGGCGATGGCATCAAAGACATTGCCTTCACGGTTGATGACGCAACGTTGGCTTACGAGCAAGCACTTAAAAACGGTGCTGAGTCTGCGTACGAGCCGATTGAGGTTTCCGACGAAAACGGAACCGTTGTTAAGGCTGGCATCAAGTCGTTCGGGCGTGTCGTGCACACTTTCATCTCTCGCGATGCTTTTTTCGCGTTGGACAAAGTCAAGGATCGTGGCAATCAGTTCTTGCCGAATTTTAAGATCCTCGATGACCTCGCGATCAACCAATATAACCGAGCCAATCCAACAGGTTTGTTTTACGTCGACCATTGCGTTGGCAATGTGAAAATGGGCCAGATGAATACTTGGTGCCAATGGTACGAAGATGTGCTTGGTTTCAAATTGTTCAAGCATTTTGATGACAACGACATTTCAACCGAGTACTCGGCGCTAATGTCAAAGGTCATGGACTCGGGACGCGAGCTGATCAAGATTCCGATCAACGAGCCTGCCGATGGTTTGCGTAAAAGTCAAATCGAAGAATATCTCGATTGGCACAACAATACTGCTGGTATTCAACATCTGGCTTTGTTGACCAAAGATGAAGTCAACACCGTCGGCCAGTTGAGAAAACGCGGCGTGGATTTCCTTGAGATTCCAGACAGCTATTACGATATCGTTTGGGATCGCGTCGGTGAAATCAAAGAAGACATTGAAAAAGTCAAGGATCTTCGCTTGTTGGTGGACCGAGACGACAAAGGGTATCTACTTCAGATTTTCACAAAGCCACTTCAAGATCGTCCGACTTTGTTTTTTGAAATCATTTGTCGCCGCGGTAGTGAATCGTTTGGCAAAGGAAATTTCAAAGCGTTGTTCGAGTCTCTTGAACTTGAGCAAGGAAAACGCGGCAACCTCTAAGCGTCGGCCAGCGTTCAGGTTGTCTGAGCTAAGCTTGCCAAACGGACCAAATCTGTTGCGAGAACGAAAACGCTCGTTCTCGCAACAACGGTCGTGATGGTATACTGGGCTCAATCGATCTCTTTAGATTGAGTTGGGGCAGCGACTTAATTAGAGGTACTCATGCGATCCGTTTTTCGCTTGATGGCAATGTGCGTCATCAGTCAGTCGTTGTTTCTGTGCGCATTTTGCAATTTTCAGTCTTCGATTGCACAGGATTCTGTGATTCTGGCGACCGTCAATGGCGAGGGCGTTTCTCAAAGGCAGGTCGATTACGATGTGCGAAAGTTTGTTGGCGATAGAAAACTTTCGAAACATCAGCTTGATCTCGCCAAGCGTTCGATTCTTGAAAAACTCATCAACCAGAAGGTCGCACTCGATTTTTTAAAACTGCACAACGTTGCGGCGGGTGAAAGCGAAATTCGGCTAAAGACGGAAGAGTTGAAAAACGAACTGGCCGTGGTTGGCAAAACGATTGACGACTTTCTCGCAAAGGCTGGACAAACTCAGGAGGATCTCGAGTTTCAGTTTTCGTTGGAGATCAGTTGGCAACGATACCTGAAACGGAAGATGACAGACGAGTTTCTGAAATCTTATTTTAACCAGCACAGGCGAGATTTTGACGGGACGGAACTCAGAGTTGCTCAT
The DNA here is from genome assembly GCA_045105295.1 of Mariniblastus sp. Lineage (GTDB taxonomy): Bacteria > Planctomycetota > Planctomycetia > Pirellulales > Pirellulaceae > Mariniblastus. Next base: position 103,515 of record JBGCDK010000021.1, on the reverse strand, counting down.
TTACTGCTAAAGGTCAAACCAGACGCGGCGACTGAGGAGTGGGCAAAGGCGATCGATAAAGCGACGCAATTGAAAACAAGACTGGATGCGTTCGAGTCTTGGGGTGAGTGGGTGAAACTTAATTCTCAAGCACCCTCACGTGAAACGGGTGGCGAGATTGGTTGGATCAAACTAGCCGGTCCGATGCCGAAGGTTTTCACAAAAGCTGCATTCAAGCTTTCGAAAAACCAGATCAGCGATCCGGTTAAAACTCATTTCGGCGTTCACCTCATTAAATGCATTGAGGTGAAACAGGGAAAAATCGGTTGGAAAGACAATAGAGACGCAGTGGAACGGGCGGCAGAGTCGGCGCTGTTTAAAGCCATATGCGAACAGCATCGTGCGAAAACGATGGTTGAGTATTCAGCTGTGAAATGACCCGCGTTTTGGGTTAATCCCGTCTCGTTCCGTTCCGTTTCGAACGATGGGTGCGATTGAGTTTAATTAAGTTCGCCTGCGAGTATGAGTTCGCCTGCGAATAGGTTTCACGACTCCAGAAGACTACGGCAGTGGGATGTCTTTCAGCGAAACCTTGACCGGAACTTCAACAATCGCAGCTGGCGTTTTGTAATTGAGAGTCATGTCTTTGGGGTCGTGCTCGAAGAAATACTCGATGGCAATCTCGTTGTCCCGTTGACGGACGGCATGGTAGGTCAGTACTTCAAATCTTTCGCCTTCTTTGTTTTCCATAAAGACTGGATTGCGATAAACCCAGCTTTGATGAGACTCAAGTGCGTTGTGTTCTTCATCAAAACTTAATCCGACTGTGACGCCGTAGAGGTCTTCATTTTTCGCAATTCCTTCAAATGTCACGGTTGCTCCGGCTTTGGTTTGGTTTGCGCCAGGCGACAGTCGGCCAAGTTTTTTGAACCGAAACGTTTCCATTCGCCCTGGCAAAACTGCGTCGATTGTCGCGTCCAGCGATGCGATGGATTCGATTTGGCGATCAACCAAGCCGATTGGAATTGAGAATTCTAGTTCTGGAATTTCTGGTTGAACGGTCCCAGAAAGCACGGCATCACGGTTGGTAATTTCAATTTCCGAATCGAACTCATCAATCGCTTTAATCGAAGTAGAGGGAAGGTCGATTGAAATAGGCGTGACCCGTGGTTCCCAACGGACTTTGATGCGGATGTTGCAATAGTTGAGTTCAGGGTTGGCAAGGTTACGTGATGCGTTCACTTGCGTAACCGTCAAATCAAAGATTCCAGAAACGTTGCGTGGCGGACCAGTCTTTTTATCTTTTTTTGCTTTGTCGGCTTCCGCTGCAGCAGGATCTGCGGCACGCATTCTTGCTTCATCAGTTGGCACCAGTCTCAAGATACCAGGACCGCCGCCATAGAGATCAACAACGAGATCGCTTTTTCTCATCACGTCATTAAGAGCCACCCAGAACGGTACGCCGTCGAGTTTTAGTTCGATTTCTCGAACGGCAAAAATATCAGGCGTCTCCTCTGGCATCGCGACATCGTTTTTACTTTGCTTACGAATCCGCTTAAGTGCTTCTCCAACGGTCATTTTGCCGACTAGTTTGATCTTGCTCGCCTCGGTGACCGACGCGACAGCGATCTTTTCCAATGCTAATCGGATTCGAGAGATTCGAGCCGTGGCATCGGAAGTGGTTTTGTCGGTCGTTGGTTCGAGGTAATCAAGCACCCGAACTCCGAGTTCAATCAGTTCTTTTTCGGCAGCGTCTCGTTTGGGGATTTCGGCAGATTCGAGCTCGTTTTGTAAGAATCCAACTTTCTCAATCAGTTCCATGTCGCTCAGTTCGTTTTTTTCTTCCTGAGCGAGCGCTTGAGATGGCAAATGGGGTGAAACTGGAACGAGAAAAATTGCAATGGTTAACGCGAAAATTGATGAGTGAATGAGGCGGTGCATAGAGTCTCCTTAAAAAACGATCCGCGCTTATTCTAGCGGTTGTCGTCCGGCGCGTCGAAGAATTTTGATTTCTGGGGTCAGACGACCACACGCCTGTATTTCGTAACCTAAGCTTGAAAGTCGTATGCCCTTTTTGAGAATCGAAAATGACTCCTTTTTCCCCGCGCAGGTTGATCATCGCAGTTCTATGCGCGATTGTTTTAATGCCTTGGGTGATTCAGGAATCCATTGCTCAATCTCAGCCAGAAATGACGGTTGAGATACCCTACAAAAAAAGAAAGTACGTCGGCCAGCCCTTGGTTTGGGATGGCAAAGACATGATGATTCTCCGACGAGACGGCAAGATTTCGATTTTGCCGGTGAAGTCAGAGCGAGATTACACGAAGGTAAAAAACAGTTTTAAGCCGTATTCGCACCACGAAATTCGAGTGCAACTCCAAAATGAGTTCGGTGCCAAATATCAGGTGTCGACCACAGCTAACTTCGTTGTTGTGCATCCGCCCGGCAGTGCTGAAACATGGTCAATGCCGTTTCAGAAACTGTACTCCAGATTTCGAGCCTATTTTTCTTCGCAAGGGTTCCGACTGAAGCGGCCAGAATTTCCAATGGTTGCAGTCATTCTACGAACACGTGGCGAGTTCGATCGGTTTTTGCGAAAGTATCATCCGAGTGCTGGCCGAAACGTTCTGGGGTATTACGCCCCTCGAAGCAACCGAATCATCACCTACGACCAAACGGGTGGGCAGACAAAAGGTCAGAGCTGGTTCTTTCACACTGACACCATCATCCACGAAGCCACACATCAGACTGCTTTTAACACCGGCGTCCACAGTCGATACAACGCTGGGCTTCGCTGGGCGTCCGAAGGTCTAGCGATGTTGTTTGAGGCTCCTGGCGTCAATAACAGCATGTACTACACACGGCAAAAGGACCGCATCAACCGAGACCGGTTGATCGCTCTCAAAAAATACTATGCAGCTGATCGGCTCAAAGGAAAAATGGGTAGCTTGATCCTAAGCGACAACCTATTTCGATCTGATCCACAAATGGCGTACGCGATGGCTTGGGGCATGACGTTCTTTTTCACCGAAAAAATGCCGAATGAGTACAACCGTTTCTTACGCAACGATGCAAAGCGCGCAGACTTTTCCAGCTATCCTTCCAACAAACGAGCGTCAGATTTTGCAAAAGCATTTGGCAGTAACACCAAAGGGCTTGAGGCGCAAATGAAGCGTTTTATCGAAGGCTTAGACATTCCTCCAGCGCGCAGATAGACACACTACCCGCACGATCAGGAATTTTGAACCATTGGAAATTGAAGCAGGAATGAAACTTAAATCATGTCTTGCCTGATTGCCCAAACCGCAGCTTGGGTTCTGTCGTTGACGTCGAGTTTGCGCAAAATATTTTGCACATGTTCCTTGACCGTTTCGACGCTAATTCCCAGTGATTTTCCAACTTCACGATTACTAAGCCCCATCGCAACGTGTTGCAGAACCTGCGTTTCACGATTGGTTAATGGGCTAGTGTTTTCGGATGAAGCAGATCTTCGCATTCGAGTTTTGGTTTGGACCAAAAGGCTCGACTCGGGGGTTGGTTGGCCAGAGGCGGCTCGGGTAATTGCTGCAACTAGCGACTCGCATTGGCTGGTTTTGAACACGAAATCGTGACAGCCAAGCGCACTTGCTCTCGCAATGTTGGTTGGATTTGTAAAGGCGGAAAAAACGACCACGCTGCACTCATGTTCCTCAAGCGCTAATTGCTCAAGACTCTTGAGTGCATCGTGCCCTCCTAGGCGAACTTCGGTAACCAAAACATCGGGCTTGTGTAGTTTTACGGAATCAACGATTCCCCCCGTCGAAACGACGTTGTCAACCACTACTATTCCTGTTGCATTTGTTACCTTGCGAACGCCCTCACAAACGATCGGATGATCGTCCGCGACAACGATATTCAAAGGCATAAATCTCTTATTTCATACAAAACAATTTAGTAGGTATCCGAACTGATCTTGTGGGTCAAATTAATAGCCCAGACGGACCAATCCGTCCACTCTAATTGAAAATCCGAATCTAACGAATATTCAGATTAATTCAACGACAGAGTATTTCCTTTTCCAAATGTTGAATCCTTGCATCTTTGAATTAACGCATTCTCAAATTGGTGACCTAAATAAACAAAGCATGTCGTAATAGTTCACCGCAGAGAATTCCTTGTTATGAATCCAACTGATCAAAAACCCCGCCAAATCCTGCTCGTTGATGATGATCGCCACCTTCTTGATTCAATGGGGTCGTGGCTGGTTGAGCAAGGTTACAAGGTTTCACTTGCTTCAAATGCAGAGGAGGCGAAAAAGATTCAGGCAGACCGTGCCCACGATCTGGCCCTTATCGATCTTCGACTAGGACCTGATGACGGCCTTGAGCTTTTAAGCGACTTCAAAAAGCACCACCCAAATGTGGTGGTTTTGCTGATGACTGGCTACGCGACTGTGGACACCGGAATCGAAGCGATCCGTGCTGGTGCTTTTGACCTGCTAACCAAGCCATTGATTGATGACGAAATTTTGTTGGCGTTTGACCGAGCGCTTTCACAACAACAGGTGATCGAGGAAAACGAAAACCTCAAAACACAACTCGACAAGCGGTTTGGCCGTAACTCGATTGTTGGTACCGACGCTCGAATGCAAAAAACATTTGACATGGTTGATAACATTGCAGACACCAAAGCAACCGTTTTGATCACCGGTGAAAGTGGAACCGGAAAGTCATTGATTGCTCGTGCGATTCACCAGCGTTCCAATCGCCGTAAGGCACCGTTCGTCGAAGTCGCCTGTGGTGCACTTCCGGAGAACCTACTCGAGAGTGAATTGTTTGGCCACGTCGCCGGATCATTTACTGGAGCCACAGGCAACAAGCTTGGAAAATTCAAGCAAGCCGACGGTGGAACCATTTTCCTCGATGAGATCGGAACGGCTTCGCCAAGCATGCAAGTCAAATTGCTTCGCGTGCTTCAGGAGCTTGAGTTTGAGCAAGTCGGTGGCACCGAGACATTTAAGGTCAACACCCGAATCATTTTGGCGACGAATGAAGACCTGTCCAACGCTGTCGCTGAGGGACGTTTCCGGCAGGATCTTTACTACCGCGTCAACGTAATCAACATTGAGCTTCCTGCATTGCGTCAGCGAATCTCAGACATCCCGACGCTAGTTCAACACTTCCTTGGCAAAGTGTGTGAAGAAGAGAGCAAGGAAATCGAAGGGTTCGATGCGGCCGCAATGCAAGCGTTACAAGAATACAGCTGGCCTGGCAACGTGCGTGAATTACAAAACATCGTCGAGCGAGCCGTTTTGTTGGGAGCAGGGCCAAATCTTGGTCTCAAAGATTTGCCAACCCACATCAACGCGTGCACATCAAATACATTGACAATTGCTCCAACAGGCGCTCGCCAAACATTGAAAGAAGCACTCGAGGCTCCCGAGCGGCAGATCATTCTTCAGTGTTTGCGAGAGAACAACTGGAACCGAAATTCAACCGCCGACCAACTGGGCGTCAACCGAACCACGCTTTACAAAAAAATGAAGAAGCTCGGTCTTGAGAACCCGTCGTTGGTCAAAGATTGGTAGAACAGGATTGTTAAACTGGAACTCATTGATCGGGCTTACAGAGCCTGCATTAATAAACCCTGAATTAGTACGCTTGGATCTAGTACGCCTTGATTAGTACTCGAAACTGGGTATGCAGCATTCAAATGGAGTGTTGTTGGTTTTATGTATATGCAATTTTAGTTGCATGAAAAGCAAGGCACTTCAATCTGATATTTTCTCAGACGATGGAATGAAATGCCTAACTTGGACCCAAGGTTAGACGGGCGGAGCGAACCGCCTCGTTTCATTCGCCAATCGTGACGCTAAACCCACTGACCGTTGGTTGCCAATTCAAATTCGACTGAACCAGAGTTGTTCTGGTCGATTCCGCCGTTTATCGAAAACGCGTTGACTTTCTCGAACCCGCGTCGTTGACTGCCAGGTTTGCAGATTCGATTGGTGAGAGACGAAGTTCGCACCAAGCAATGTCATTCCAGAGAAAACTTTGCGGGCAAACTTCGATCAGTTGTATTGCCTGAACGGAAGCGAATTGCGCCATGCCGTTGGTTCATGGTTTCGTAATGCGTGCAGGACTCGAGCAAATGGTCTCGCAAGATGCTATCGGCATTTTGTCGAGATTCTTCTTTACTGCCATTTTCTTTGTGCTCTAATCGGATAGCAGTTGGCTCCAATCTGTGTGATTTCTCCCATCAAAATCCCCCCGCCATCTAATACTTTTGGGTGTGACCATCTACCCACGCGAAATGAATAAAAATCTGACTACTAGTTCCTCGCGTGAGATTATTCGCGCCGCCCAGTCAGGGGACCAGAGCGCCGTTAACCGTTTTTCTGCAAGATACTGGGGGCTCGTTGCGAGTTGGGCCAGAAACTATCCCTTGCAAAATTTTGAGCCCGAGGATGTTGCGCAGGATGTTTTAATTCGCGTCTTGCTCAACCTTAAAACCTACGATCCAACGCTCGGCCGATTCAGGTCTTGGCTGGGGACAATCACGCGAAACTGTGCGCTTGATTTGCTCGAAGATCAAAACGCCAGTGGAGGCAATCTGTCGTTTGGGAATCTCGATGAGCTGGGAAAACTTGTCTCCGATGGGTTCGACCAAGACGAAGAGAGTATTGGAACGGAGGAACTCAAGGAAACTTCATCGTTGGTCTATGACGCTCTAAAAGAACACTTTGATGAAGATCACTGGTTTTGTTTTGTCGGGATGACTGTGCTGGGTATGTCCGCAACTGAGATCGGTAAAGAGCTGGGATTGAAACCAGCAGCGGTTCGAAAGCGAAAGCAACGCATCATTGAAAAGTTGCCTCGGCTACTTGAGGAAGGAGAAGAAGCTGAGGAAGTCGAAGAAGCCCGGAGATAGCCTGGCTCGGTCAAGCAACGAATCGTCTCGCTGTGCTGGTGTCACAACCAAGTGTATTAGTAGGTAAGAGGACTCTATCTAACTGGCCAAGGACGCATGAAATTAAAACTCAACAAAAAGGCGTTATTGCGGAACAGCCTGAGCCAACCTGCTCGATACAAGCTCAAGCGAGAAATCGGCCGTGGAGGAATGGGAGTCGTCTACGAAGCGTTTGATTTTGAGTTGCGGCGCAAGGTAGCCATAAAGCTGATTCTCAAAGAGCGGCTTGAGGCCAAGTCGAAATTCGAGATTGATATTTGCATTCGGCAGCTTCGGGAAGAAGCTAGATTCGCCGCAAAGCTTCAGCACTCGTCCATCGTTGGTGTGCATCGTTTTTTTGTGTTGAGCGATGACTGGCGGGAGTTTGTTTCGTTAGATGACGGAGTCTTTCTAGAAGGCGCACCTGTCGCGTGCATCGTGATGCAGTTCATTGACGGTTGCCAGCTCTCGCAGCTGCTTTCCAGTCGCGAACTAACTGAGGCTGAAAAACGTCAGGTCGACAAAACTGCCAAAGTATTTGTCAGCAGTGTTTTTGCCAATAAAACGGAACAGCCCACCAGAGAGATGGCCAGTGGGGCAACGGATCGCGAGCCGGGGCGCGGTATGTCGAAGGAGCTTTTGCAGGCGGTTGCCAAGCCAGAATACATTCAAAAAGTCGCTTCAATCGGGCTTCAGGTCGCTGATGCTCTTGCACACGCTCACTCAAAAAACACGCTTCACAACGATATTAAGCCTAGCAATCTAATGATCGATTCCGACGGCAATGCGATGCTGACGGATTTTGGCATGGCGGCCGACGCGACGGACGGATTGAAAATGGGAGGCACGCGGGCGTACATGGCTCCTGAAGCCATCGGTGGAGTCCAAACGGAGCGAAGTGATATTTTCTCGTTGGGCGCGACTTTGTATCGGCTGGCAACCAATCGGAAAGTCTATGCAGTTGAGCAGGCGAAGGATAATTGTGAATTGCAAGGCGGTCGGCTTGAGGATGGATCGCTTGAGGATGGATCGCTTGTAAATGAAGAATCAGGTCACAAGTCTCTCGCACCGATCGCGAATTTAAGAAAGGTCAATCCCGCCGTCCCCAAAGACCTTAGTGCCGTGGTCATGAAGTGTCTGCAGTTGGCGCCCGAAGATCGCTATCAAACGGTCAATGATCTGAAGCGTGACCTTTTGGCTTACATTGACGGAAGGAGCGTTTCAGTCAACCCGATGGGAATTACGGGCGAGGTGAAACTGTTGGCAAAACGAAACCCTGTGGCTTCGCTGCTTGCCGTTTCAACGCTGGTAGCACTTGTCACAGGAATGTCGTTGTTTGCCTGGCAATGGCAGGTTGCCAAAGGTGAAACGCTACGAGCGAATGAAAATGCGGCTCGTGAGTTGGCGGCCAAGAACGAAGAAGTGTTGGCGCGGAAAGAGGCAGACAAATCGGCAAAGCGATCGAAAGATTTTCTAAAGCTGTTGCAAGAATCATTCAATGTTGCAAATCCAACGATTGGCCTTGGTGCTAAAGCAACCGGAAAGGATATTTTGCTTGCTGCAGTAAAGGGAACTGCCTCAACAAAGTTGGATGACGAGGGGCGGCTCGAGGTTTTAGAGTCGTTGGCATTGATTGCGTATTACGTCGACGAGAACGAACTGGCGGCAGAAATGCTAGAGGAGTCAATTGGATTAAGTCAGCGACTTCGTGGAGAGCAACATCCTAAGACTCTCGAAGCCTATCTCGCTCTCGGATCTGCATACCATCGCGTGGGGAAGTTTGATGAGGCAGGACAAGTTGCGTTGGATGTCCAGAAACTGACTGCGGGGCTTGGCGACAAGGCGGTGAGGTCAAATCTTTCTGCCGTTGGAGGGATAGCCGTTGCGATGCATTTCCGGGGAAAGTACGACGAAGCCCAAAGGATTTTTGAGCAAGTGCTGCCTGAAATGAAGGAGCAGCTTGATGCAGATGATATTACTATTTGGTCCACTCTGCACAATTATGCGATGACGCTTGTTAAGAAAAAAGAATTTGAGAAAGCGAAAGGGCTGTTCAAACAAGCGTGGGAAGAAAAGCCCAAGGCTGGTCCCCAGGGCGAGCTAAGTGCGCTTCTTTCAATGAGAATGTACGGTGAGTGTTTTGGGCATTTAGGGATGAGAGATGATGAACAAGATATTTTGAATGAGTGTTTGGCAAAGTATAGGGAAAAGCTAAACGGTGAACACAATGAGATTCAAGCTGTATTGACGTCGTTGGCCTCGAGCTTCCAAAAAAGCCATAAACCAAAATTGGCCAGGCCTGTTTTGGAGGAGCTCCTTCGAATGTCGTCAAAGAACGACGGGCCTACGCATAACAATACCGTTCACTATAAAAATAATTTGGCGACTGTGTTGATGGCCGTCAATGAAGTCGACCGTGGCGCAGAGTTGCTTGAAGAACTCGTCGATCATTTTTCGAAAACCCGTAAGCCAGCTGACAGTAAGCTCGTTTCCGTTACGCTCAACTTGGCAAGTGCTTATCGGATTCAGCGCAAATTTCCAGAGGCGATTGAGGTTGCCGACAAGATGTACAAGCTCACCTTTGATGAATACGGTGGTGAAAACCTACTGACCATACAGTCGGCAATCACGCTTGGGTCGTGTTATCAGGACGCCAAGCAAATTGATAAAGCAATTGAAGTGCGAAAGAAGATACTGCCGATGGCCGCAAAGGGTTTGGGGCGCAAGCATCCCTTGACGCAACATCTCGTAAGTCGGCTGGGTTTCAATTTGCGCGACAACAGTCAATATCTGGAAGCAATGCCATTGCTTAGAGAGGCGATGGAATACTCGGCCACGAAAGAGAATCGGGCCACCATCGCATTGAGTCTCAGGCAGACCTGTCTACTCGCACGTGAACATGATGAGTACATGGAACTCGCAAAAGCAAATTTGGAAAGGGTGAAAGCGGACCCTCTCCGGACCGCGCAGGAGTTGTTAGTGATGAGTATTGAAATGTATCAAGTGAAAAACTATCAACAATCACTGGAGTGGGTGGAGGATCACTTGAGGGTGATTGGGCTTCAGGATGTAACACCCGAGAGAAAAATAGCTGCCCTTTCTCTCAAAGGCAAAGTGCTGATTGCGATGTCGAAACTTGAAGAAGCCGAATCGGTTTTGCTCGCTTTTCACTCTGGGCTTCGTGAGCTTGATGTTTCTATTGGGCCCACCAAGAAAAGACTGCTCGACGCAACTAAATTATTGGTCAGGTTCTATGACGAGTACATGGAAGACGAACAAGAGTCAGAAAAGTGGCGAGAGAAACTGCTTGAGCTTGAGAAATAAGTACGCTGTCGGTGAAGTTTTTTCGTTATGACGCGATGTTCTATTCGTACTCAAACAGAGCCCAGTAAGACGCCTTTGTCGGACAAACCGGCAATCGACACGTCGACCAACTCGTTTTCCTGAGGCGAGTTTTCACTGGTTCCAACAGTGGCCTTGATCGGAGCGTACCGGCACGACGTTCCAGATACGGTTCCGTCTTCGTTAATCTTCTCGACCAGTAACTGTAGACGCTCACCGATTAACGATTGGAAATAATCAAGCTTGAGCTCTGTCTCAAGGCTGGCCAGGATTTTGCCGCGTTCCGATTTAACTTTCTTGCTGATCTGATCGGTCATGTCGGCAGCAGGTGTTCCGCGCCTTGGGCTGAACGGAAACATGTGCATCTTGGAAAAACCGATTTGGCGGCAGGCGTCGAGCGTGTCTTCAAAATCGGATTCCGTCTCGCCCGGAAATCCAACGATCACATCAGTGGTGAACGCGGGGAGGTGTAGTTCTTGTTTAACCAACTCGCATCGGTCGATGATATGCCGGCGAGTCCAGCGTCGTTTCATGCCGCGAAGGATGCGGTCGCTGCCGCTTTGTAGGCAGACATGCAAGTGCGGACAGACTTGGGCAGAAAACTCTTGCATCACTTCGATCAGCTCGCGCGTGACTTCGGTTGCCTCGATGGAAGACATGCGAACGCGGACTTCAGGAGAAAGCTCGCAAATTTTTCGAACCAGGTGCGAGAGCCTAGTCCATTCGGATTTGGGTTTGCCTTTATTGAAATCGACGCCGTAGTGGCCCAAGTGAATCCCGGTCAGGATGACTTCACGGAATCCGTTGTCGATCAGAACGCGGACTTCGTCGAGCACATCCTGGAGTGGTCGGCTGAACATGTCGGGGCGTACCGTGGGGATGATGCAATAACTGCATCGCAACAAACAACCGTCTTGGACTTTGACATAGGCACGGTGGCGATTGTTGAGTCCAGAAATTCCGTTGGGAATATCGACAACACCAAAACGACCAAGCAAGTCCGGCAGTTCGCGTTTATCGGTGACGACTTCTGCAACGCCCGGGAGAGCGGCGACGGCTTCGGGTTCTCGGGTGGCGTAACAGCCCATCACGACGATCCGCGCGTCAGGGTTATCACGATTCATACGGCGGATGATCTGTCGGCTTTTGGAGTCGCCTTCGCCAGTGATCGTGCAGGTGTTGACGATGCAGAGGTCGGCAGGCTGGTTGTCCTCGGCATCAGAAAAGCCAGCGCCGAGCAAACCTTCGCGGACGAACTGGGTTTCGTATTGGTTTACTTTGCAGCCAAGGGTTGCGGTTTTGATTATGGCGGCCAACGGAAATCCCTGCAAAAACGGTGAAGTGTGTGGCTAGGATCGAAAATAGCCGATCCAAATTCGAATCAAGATTGTCGAACGGACGGGCAGATTAGGCAAGCGATGAAATTTGATTTAGTGAATCAAATTTGCTCTTGGCGTTGGAAAGAGTCCCAGACATGAGATATTTGCGGATTAAGGGCAGCCAGACAAAGTGGATCCGACGAGTCTGGGGCCAGTTGTCTCGGGCATAAAAGGTAGGTTGGACATTCCTTCCTGTCCGACTTTGAAAGCGACGGACAGGAATGTTTATCCTACGTTTCGTTTCGACGATTGATAGATGCTGTTCCGAAGCTCGCACGTCGCGTCGTTAATGCTGGTCGACATCCGTGGCTGCTGTCGTCAGGCTTTTTAGCTGCCGTCGTCAGAAGTCACTCGCCCGGAACTGGCTCTATCGAGGCCGACATCGAGCCTGCACAATTCTCCATCAAAAAGTCTTTGCCAAAACCGTGAATCTGATCCCGTTTTAGCTCCGCATGTTCCCGAGTTGTCGTTAGACAAATGGACTTGCCTGACGTGTCGACGGTCGTGGCAATCTGGATGCCTTTTTCGAACGGATGGCCGAATAATTGCCGCATCATCAAGATCACATATTCGTAAGAGTGATCGTCGTCGTCCCAAAGAATGACGTTGTACCGCGGTTGGCGTTTGGGCGGCGTGCGTTTTTTCTGCTTGTTAGATCGCACGATGGGTTCGGCAGTAACGGTTGCGGATCCCTGCTCAGACATAGTTGCTCTCTACGTAAATGGTTGATGGTTTGGGCGTGAATGGGCTTTCGAACATGCCGAAGCGAATCTCGCACTCGTCAGGAGTTGTAATTTGACCGAAAATCGAATTTAGCACAAGTAAATTTTTACCAGTATCTGAAGTTGAATCTCGTCGGAATCTTAAGCTGGTCCGTGGTCTGAATTGAGCCACGTCGTTATATTGTTACGCAAACTCCATCTTAGTCAGGAGTTGGCGTTTTTGAATCAAAAATATGGCTTCAATGCAAGCGGATTTTGCTCTCACTTTTTTAACCAATCAACGAGACACTCCTTCTTGATGCCTCGCAATAAAGGATATTTCGATGTCAGAATTTGATGCCTATTTAAATGAAAACCATGACCGATTCGAATCGGATTTGTTCGAGTGGCTTCGCATGGCCAGCATCGGAACAGACAGTGCTTATGACGCCGAGGTTCGGCAGGCCGCAGACTGGTTGGCCGATAAATTTCGCGGGCTTGACCTCGAAACGGAAGTCATCGAAACCTGTGGGCATCCGTTAATTTATGCAGAGTCGGCAAAGATTGAGGGGGCGCCAACGGTGCTCGTTTATGGCCACTACGATGTCCAGCCACCAGATCCGTTGGACCTTTGGGAGACGCCCCCGTTTGAGCCTTCGGTTCGCGATGGAAAAGTTTTTGCTCGTGGTGCGACCGACGACAAAGGCCAGATGATCACGCATGTGTTTGGTGTTGAGTCGTATTTAAAAACGCGTGGTGACTTGCCCGTCCAAGTTAAATTTCTAATCGAAGGCGAGGAAGAATCTGGCGGCAAAGGGCTGGCTGCTTTCTTAAAGGGCGAGTACGACACCGACGTTCCCGTGAAAGAAAAAATCAGTGCTGATATCGCCGTGATTAGTGACTGCTCGCAGTACGCTCCTGGCCAGCCAGCGATTACATATGGCTTAAAAGGGATCACTTATTTCCAAGTGAACCTTGTTGGCCCTAACAAGGACTTACACTCAGGTGGTTTTGGTGGAACCGTTGCCAACCCCGCAAATGCAATTTGCAAAATGTTGGGTGCCTTGATCAATGAAGATGGCCAAATTCAAGTCCCAGGTTTTTACGACGACGTTGATAGCCTGAGTGAGCGTGAACGCGAGCAGTTTGCGGCGTTGGGTTTTTCAGAAGACGAATATGCGAAGGAGCTTGGGCTGGCGGGCGAGTCGGCACTGGCAGGCGAAAAAGGTTACTCGACGTTAGAGCGACGATGGTGTCGCCCAACGTTTGATATCAATGGTTTGTGGAGCGGTTATCAAGGCGAGGGAGCCAAAACCGTTTTGCCATCCAAGGCTGGAGCTAAATTCAGTTGCCGCTTGGTCCCATGCCAGGATCCGAAAAAAGTCGAGGAAAGCATCAGGGCCAAACTGGAAGAGCTATGCCCGCCGGGAATCGAAATGGAGTTCATTGCACTTCATGGTGCCCCGGGTTTTGTTCTTTCGCTTGACAGTCCCTATATGGACGCTGCTGCCAGAGCGATTGAGCAAGGGTTTGGCACGAAACCTGTTTTCGTTCGATCAGGCGGAAGTATTCCCGTCGTCAACGCGTTCACGGAAATGCTGAGCATCGACACGTTGCTGCTTGGATGGGGCCAGGATGATGACAATCTTCACAGTCCCAATGAGAAATTTTCGCTTGAAGATTTCCATCGCGGCATTAAATCCAGCTGCTGCCTTTGGGACGAGATTGCAAAAATCAAAATCTGAGTTGGTTTGACTTTTAACCGCTTGGCAAATTTTACGACCTATTAACTACACCGACATTTATTTCAACTCACCACTGCCCTCATGCTTGATCGAAAATACATTCTCGAAAACGTCGACGCCGTCAAACAAAACTGCGACAACCGCAACGTCAAGGTCGACGTGGATCGGTTGGTCGAGTTGGAAACAACCCGGCGAGCCAAATTGCAGGAAGTTCAGGAGCTCAACACGGCTTCAAACGCTGCGTCGAAAAAAATTGGCAAGGCTGCAGATGAGGCCGAACGTGAGGCACTCAAAGTCGAAGCCCGAGAGCTGCGTGAGAAAAAGGATGTCGCCCAAACCGAGCACGATAAACTTGACGCAGAGATTCACGACATCCAATTGGGCGTTCCCAATATGGCCCATCCTGACTGTCCCGTCGGAGTCGATGACAAATCGAATCTGGAGTTGGCTCGTGGAAAGCACGCTCCTCGTGAGTTTGGGTTCAAGCCGCTTGATCATTTGGAGTTGGGTGAAAAGCACGATTGGATTGATTTCGAGGGCGGTTCACGCACAACCGGCAACGGTTTCTATTTCTTGAAGGGCGACATCGTTCTTTTGGATTTGGCACTTCAGCAGTACGCGGTCAGTGAATTGAGCAAGCGTGGTTTCACTCCGACGATCACTCCTGATCTGGCACAGGATTCTGTCTTGGAGGGTATCGGGTTTATGCCGCGTGGTCCTGAGACGCAGATCTATAGCATTGAGAATATGAACCTGTCGCTCATCGGAACCGCCGAAATTACGTTGGGCGGTTTGTACAGCGGGAAGACTGTGATGGATACCGATCTCCCGATCAAGCTTTGTGGGATCAGCCATTGTTATCGAACCGAGGCTGGAGCTGCTGGGCGTGCTTCAAGAGGTTTGTATCGTGTCCATCAATTCACAAAAATTGAGATGTTCACGTTCACGACACCGGAGCAGAGCGACGCAATCCACGAAGAGCTTCGTCAGATTGAATGCGATTTGTTTGACGCGATTGGTGTTCCGTACCGAGTTGTTGACACGGCGACCGGAGACTTGGGAGGGCCAGCCTATCGCAAGTACGATCTCGAAGCCTGGATGCCTGGTCGAGGTGAAGCCGGCGAATGGGGCGAAGTCACCAGCACTTCTAACTGCACCGACTATCAAGCTCGCCGTTTGAATATTCGGTTCAAGGAAAAAGACAAAAAGGGAACGCAATTCGTCCATACATTAAACGGCACCGCTTTCGCACTCAGTCGCGCTCTGATTTCGATTTTAGAGAACCATCAGAACGAAGATGGCAGCGTGACAATTCCTGAGTGTTTGCGACCCATGATGGGCAAGGATTCGATTGGGTAACGTGGCTGCGGATGTGCACCGGGAGTCGGAATTCTGAATTTCTCGTAGAATTGTAAAGGCAAACTCGCAAGGAGGCCGTTCAGGATGTGAACATGTTGGTCTGTGTTTCATCTTAGAAATCGCTGGGATCTCAATGGATCCTGACAATTTTTCTTGCTGTAAATTGAGTTTCCAAGGTCCCTTGGTTATGCTGGGGATATAAATAACCCAACTATCAGAAAGCCGGGGGCTCAGTAGATGCGCAAGATATTACTTGCTTTGATCTTTACTGTTTTGGCGATTGGCCAAACGCAAGCACAAATTTCATTCAACTTTGACTTCGTAGATGTCAACAACAATTCAGGTTTTGGGTTTGATGACGCAACCTTTGGTGCGGCTCGTCGAAACACCGTCGAATCGGTAGCTACCTATTTGAATACGGTCCTTGATCACAACGGCACGATTGATATTCGGTGGGACGCTTCAATCAATGCTCCTTCCAGCGGCACTCTTGCCGGTATGGGGGCGTTTTACTTTTCGAACCAAGGAATCAACAACGGTTTTGTTTTTGAACATGCGACGACTGGCAACGATCCGTCAGCCGGTGACCCTGACGGAGCTGGGCAAGTGAATTTCGGTCGGAATTGGAATTCTGAGCTAGACGATCCAACCAGCAGTGAGTTTGACCTTTACACGGTTGTACTTCACGAAATCACGCACGCGTTGGGATTTGCATCATTGTTCAATCAAAATGGCACAACGCAGATTACGGGAACAAGAAGCGTCTACGATTCGTTGATTCAGGATGGCAACGGCGACAAATTGCTGAATGGAACTACCTTTGTCGGCAATGCTTCAGATTTTACGAGTGAGGATCTGTTTTTCGATGCTGGCGGAACCGCACTAGAACTCCACGCACCGGCAAGTTTTCAACCCGGCTCAAGCATTAGCCATTTTGATTTTGGTCTCCCGGGCGACAACGTAATGTTCGCTGGAATTGCTCCTGGCGTCACCAACCGTGTCTATTCTGTAAATGACAGGCAAGTTTTGGACGCAATCGGTTGGAACCTAACTTCCGTTCCTGAACCAAGCGGCATGATTGTCGGATTGTCTTTCGTGTTTGTTGCGATGCGTCGTCGGCGCAATCGGATAGCATAAGAAAAAAGTCCAATCCAAGTGTTCTTCTTTTGAAGAGGCAGCGAGAAGCTTATAGACAGGTTCAAGCCTGTCTATTTTTTTGGATTAGCTTGACTGAAGCTCACTTGTGAAATGTTCATTCTGAATTGGAATAACAAATCTCAAGATGTTTCGAAGGATTTCTGCAGGTGAGCCTTGGGACTCGACGGTGGAGATGATCTCTTCCGGGTAGCAGTCGAGAACGGGTTTGGAAACTTCGTGAAAGATTTCAAACCGTTTCCGGATGACTTCTTCGTTCGCATCGTCCGCTCGGTTTTCGCGAATGGCTCGACGCTGCATTCGCTTGACCATGTCTTCTTGATCGGTGTAGCTGAAATTTATCACGTGGACGATATCAATGTGGTCTTTGACTAACTCTGTTTGAGCAACGTTTCTGGGAATACCATCGAGGATCAATAGGTCTTCACGTGGCTTGAAAAAAGAAAGTGCGACGTAGGCGTCGAGGGCTTTCTTCCAGATTTGAATCGTCAATTCGTCTGGTACGAAATGGCCTTGGGATGTGTGTTTGCAAATCTCAATGCCTTCCGGCGAACCGATGTCGATTGAGCGGAATACATCGCCGACGGACAGATGAAAAAAGCCAGGCACGGATCCAAGAATTTTCCCCTGTGTTCCTTTGCCAACACCGGGAGGACCGAACATCAAAATGGAAGGATAGCGTTTATCAGATGTCATGTTTATCAGCTCGCAAAAATGAAGTTCCTTCCATTGTGCTAGGGCATACCTGGCGAAACAAGTTGTCTAATTCATTGTCTGTTTGGAATTTCTGAAAGTCGTGACACGGGCCACGATATGGTGGGTTGGGCTGACGTTTTAAGTTTTTCGTTCCTTGGGCGATCAGCTTGAGGGCTAGATTCCTGGTGAGGTTTGTTGGGCTCCTGAAGCGGGAGAGCAATTCTGGATTTTTGACATGGTTCGCTCCGAGAGAAATTTCATTGTCATAGCGGTCCCAGACAAAGGCCCTCGTTCGCATCGCGAAACATGGTCATGCTTCGCGTGCCATGGCACCCTTCCCGAGTGTTGAATCCACTTCTTCCTGAATATGAATACGCCTCTTCCCAAGTATTGAATCCAATCGTTCGTTTCGTCATTTCGATTCCGCAAATATTTTAATGCTCATCAGCTTCGTACATTTGGCCACTTTCAATCCGTAAATTTGGCACCACCTCAGAAACTTCCCGCGTAGCAGGCTCAAAACTTGCAGGTTTTGTAGGTATCGAAAATTCCGCGTGTTAGGATTATTGGACGCCGATATCGAAAACGTTTGCTCTGTCGGTTTTATACGTCCTTTGGTCCTCGTTCATGTTGAGCAGCTTTGTGAATAGATATTTTTCCTTCTTGCTTGTTGTCGTTTTCTTTGTCAGCGTGCCTTGCTCTGCTCCGTCGCTCGTAAGCGGGCAAGAATCAGGATTTGATGCTTCGGCAATCCAGTACGACGTTGATTTGACAGATGCGAAAAATCATTACGTGTCGGTGATGGTCACGATTCCCGTCGAGGGAAAAACGACCGAAGTCATGATGGCCGTTTGGACTCCGGGTTCCTATCTCGTTCGCGAGTACGCCAGGCATCTTGATTCAATCGAAGCGACCTCAGTAAACGGAGAAAAACTGAGCTTTGAAAAAACAAAAAAGAACCGCTGGGTGATTGAGACGGACGGTTCGAAATCGGTTCAGTTTAAATACCGCGTTTACTGCAACGAGATGTCGGTTCGCACCAATTGGGTTGGTAAACAGTACGCCATGCTCAATGGAGCACCGACGTTTGTGACTTTGCCAGATCGACTGAACGAACAGCACGTCGTGCGACTGAAAATGCCAAACGGATGGACGCGAAGTGCAACCAGTTTGAAACAAGTTGGCGACACGCCTCATACTTTTCTGGCTGAAGGGTTTGATGAAATCGTCGACAGCCCGATCGTGGCAGGAAATATTAACGTTTATCCATTCACGATTGGCGGCGTCGATCACCAGTTAGTCAACATTGGCGAATCTGGTTATTGGGATGGCACCAAGGCAGCCGCCGATTTGAAACGAGTGGTCGCCGCACATCAGAAAATGTGGGGCAACGTGCCTTATGATCGCTATCTGTTTCTCAACATGATTAACGAATCAGGCGGAGGGCTTGAACATGACAATTCAACTTTAATCATGACCAGCCGTTGGAGTTTCCGTGATCAGCGGAGCTACACCAACTGGTTGAGCCTTGCCAGTCACGAGTTTTTTCACACTTGGAATGTTCGTCGGCTGAGGCCAAAGAGTTTGGTCAAATACGACTACGAAAACGAAGTTTATACAAAGGGTCTATGGGTCGCCGAAGGCGTTACTAGTTACTACGAAGACCTTTTGTTGGCCCGAGCTGGCCTAATCTCACGAAAAGAGTTTCTTGCCGCGTTGTCAAAAAGTGTCAGCTCGGTCCAAGGTGCAAACGGACGTAAGGTTCAAAGTTTGAAAGAGTCATCGTTTGACACTTGGATTAAGTTCTATCGTCCCGACGAAAATTCATCCAACACGAGGATCAGCTATTACTCTAAAGGAGCCGTTGCCGCGTTTTTGCTTGACGCCAAAATTCGCAAGCTGACCAAAGGGAAAAAGAGTCTCGATGACGTGATGCGACAAATGTACGCCTCGTTTTCAGAGTCCGGTTACACAAGTGAAGACTTCCGGAAAACAGCATCCGACGTTGCGGGTAAGGATTTGTCCGACTGGTTCGTGAGTGCAATCGATTCGACGGACGAACTGGACTATTCGGACTTGGAAGCGATCGGCGTGGTGGTTCCAAACAAAAAAGAAGTCGCTGATTCGGCGAAAGAAAAAAGCTCGCGTCGCAAGAAGAAAAAAGACGATGGCGACACCGCTGAAGAATCGAACGATTCCAAAGGCGGTAATAACGCTGATTCGAAAAGTCAAAAGGAACAAGCTCCAAAAGCAGCTCCAAAGGCAGCTCCAGCTAAACCTGCGAAACAGAAACCGTGGCTAGGAATTTCAACACGCGACAGCAGCGGGCGGCTAACGATCTCTGCCGTTAAACCGAATTCGCCAGCAACGGAAGTCGGGCTGAACACGGACGATGAAGTCATCGCAATCAACGGGTTTCGAGTGCGAAGTTTCGACCGACAGCTTTCTCAGTACGAGGTTGGGGACCAGATCGAAGTTCTGATCGCACGAAGAGGCAAGTTGATGACGATGGAAATGACAATCGGAACTAAAGAGTCCGAAAATTGGAATCTTAAATTGATTTCTAAACCGTCGAAGGCTCAGGAGAAGCAGTTGGACTTGTGGCTTGGTGTTGAAGGGAAGTAAGTCAGTCGTCAGTTGGGGTGACTAATTCAAAACAAATAAGCCCGACCGAAAACCGGTCGGGCTTATTTTTTTGGAAAAGGCATAGAAAGGATTCTTCCGATGCCTTTGGATGAACTTGTTGGAACTAATTACGAGGCTGGTATCAGAACCTGATTCAGAAGATGGATCACGCCGTTTTTGGCTCGGATGTCTGTCTGGGCAAGCGTAACATTTCCGTTTAGTACGACCCCGTCGTCTGTGTTGACGGTGAAGGATTGTCCCAGCAGCGTGTCAACAGAATCTAACGTTACCAATTCAGCAGCAAAGATGGCTCCTGACGCGACGTGGAATGTCAAAACATCGGTTAACTGTTGGTTGGTTAGGCCCTCGATGGTTCCCGCTGGTAGGGCTTCGAAGGCGCTGTTCAACGGAGCGAACGCAGTAAGGGGGCCCGGGCCGTTAAGTGCTGAATCGAGGCCGGTTGCCGTCAATGCTCCTACAAGAGTCGATAGTTGTGGTGTGAGGACGGCCAGTTCAGTAATCGTACCGAGGCGAGACCCCGAAACGATCAGGTCAGAGAACACTTGGTCGGTTTGTGGAATGCCACCGGCAACGTCTGTTCCTTCAAACGAGCGGACAACCGGATCTCTCGAAAACTCAACATCTCCATTGAGTTCCAGATTGTCGGATGAACCTTGGCCGTTGGCAAAAACAGCTCCAGCGAATACGGAATCACGAAGGAATACGTCGTCGCTTCCACTGCCTGCAAAAACCCCGACCAAGCTACCCGCGGTCAATCCATTGGTTCCAACGAAATCATTTCCACTGGAGGTAAAAACGAGGACGCTTCCGTCATGAGACGAGTTTTGAACTGCGACGTCATCGTTTCCACTACCAGTCACGATCAACGTTTGGCCGTTGATTTCAGACGCGTCGATTCCGATGACATCGTCACCAGCGTTGGTGAACGCGATCAATCTCCCCATGACTTCGACTGTGTCTAGTGAAACGGTGTCATCGCCACGTGATGAATTGACAAACAGGTCGTGAGCGACATTCGTTTGGTAAAAACCAATCGCGTCGTCGCCCTGCCCGCCATATGTCGCTACGCGCCCGTTGACTTGGAGGCCTTCAAATAGAATCGAATCATCACCGTGGCCCATGTTTGTTCTGAGTCCACCGACCGCACCGTTGCGGCCGGACAAGACAAATTGCTCACCGCCATTGATCGTTGTTCCGGCTTGTCCTGAAACAACAACGTCGCCGTTCTCCATTGCCATGACTTCAACTTGATTGTCGGCTCGGTCACCGCGGATGAATAAACTTCCGCCGTGTTCGAACGCGACAACGTCGCCGGCCAGCATGCGACGCTCTTCAAATTTTTCGTAACTATTAGTGGTTTTGGATTTTCTCTGCGAGCGATTTTTTCTGCTTGGTGATAGTAATCGTTGGATCATTTTTTCCCTCGGCATGATGACAAAATAACTGTTCGTTCCATGCGTGACCGGTGGCGAGGTAACCGCGCTAACCGAAGTTCTCGGAAAAAAATAAAAATTCGAAAAAGCGTGTGGGGAACATTTTACGCGGGAAAATAAAAGGTTTTTGAACATCGGGCGAAACTGAAATTCTGAAAAATATGTTCTTCAGATGTTAGTTTTCGTGAAAGGCGATTTGATGCCGAGATTCACTTTGTGGAATCTTTCTGCTCGCCGGAATGGTGGGGTGAATCAAGCAAGGCGTCATAGATTCTCGTTCCGGCTAACTTTTTAGTTCGCCGAGCAGCAAGAATCGACGTTGAGGAAACAAAGCTGAATGTGGCTTGATCGAGTCCAATCTTTGATTCCAACCTAGTAAGAACGCTTTTATATCGCAGGAAAAAGAGTGGAAACGTGACGACGAAAATGTAGTGTCGGGTGCTTGGGCAGCTCAATTGAACTCTCGCAATATAAACCGATCGAATTGACGGTTCGCTGCTGAGTGTTTGACGAAAATGATCTCGAAGGCTGTACGGAACGCGGGGCGCTGTGAGCGTCGCAAAGTTCAGTCGCTTTTTTTCGCGTTCCAATTCTTCTTGCCACGCCCGCAAGCGATCGCGGTTTTTGTCGACGTTAAATAGCTTGTTCGTGTCGCCCGTTTTTTCATAGTGTGCAGCGAGTGCTTCTAACGCTTTGGACACGAGTACTGAATCGTTGAACTCACTCAGGGTTGATTCAAGCACTTTTATTCCCGATGTGTTGCCACTACAAAGTTGTGAAGTGGCCAATTCTACTTTGGCGAAATCATGGTCTGGTTTGAGGGTAAGGATTTTCTCCAACCAAGGGGCTGCTTTTTTGTTTCCATCGAAAGCAAGCGACAGATGATAATTGGCGAGGAGCGTTTCGACTTTGGAGAGTGCTGTGTCGCCATCGTTTGAGTTTTCAACTGTATGTTTTCGTTCAAGGTATTCCTTCAATGCGTGATAGTGGCGGAAGTAATGTTCCCATTTCGATTCAACGGTTTTGCGAGCCAGTTGGAAAACTCGGTCGGTAATCTCGTCACGATTCTCTCCTAGCAATTTAACGGCGAGTGGGGTGAGGTTGGCAACGGATTGATAGGTTTCATTATCAAACGTTTCAGGTAGTTGGTTGAGAGCCTCAAGCCGCGATTTGAGTGAGGGGTGAATTTCTAAACTTGAAAAGACACGTTTCAATTCGTTGGTATATGTAGATTTTGCAAGCTGCCGATCCTGCAAAGCATCGGTGAACCAGTTGTGGAACGCGTCAATGAGGTCGTCAGGAGGTGTCTTTTCCTGAAGCCGATATGACGGTTGCATTTGCGGGCACTTGTCCATGAAGAGTGAGTGAAGCATTTGCGAGCGAATGAAATTTATCGCGATTGATTTGGCACCAACAGAGTCCATCGCGGCTTGGTCGGCCAGTAACTCTTCGCGTTTGCTTATTACGATCGAGAGTGCCCAGAGTCGTTGGTGAAGGGATCGCATCCAGTGATTGAAAAAAGGAATCCGAAAATGGCTTGCCAACCAGCTGGTCATTGTCGCTGACGAAATCCAGATCGCGCTAGAGCTCTGCTTGGACGACAAGTGGTACATTTCATGTGCGATGATCCCACGTAGCTCTTCAACGGTTGCGCCGTGAAGTAGCGAGATTCCAATTCGGAGTTGATGAGTCAAACGATAAAATCCCGGCGCGAGGCTTCGATGCGAATAAGCATAAGCGTTAAAGTCATCGATCATTAAAACCTCGTGCACAACGAGATCATCAAAATGCTTGGCGACATCGTCGATCAACTCGAATAGCAGTGGAGCTTCGTCACGTTGAAGTTTGACGCTCGGTTCGCCAGTGACTCGATTTTGACAGGCTCGGGTAATCTGAATAAACGCGACCGCGATGACGCCAAAGCACCCAATCATCACGCCAGCAAATGGTTCGTTGGCATTGAAGGTTCGTAAGGCGATCAGCGTGATGGGAATTGCGAATGTGAGGAAAACGGTAACGTGAACCTTCAACGCAATCCGGGACATCGTACGGTAGATCGAAGCTTTGGGGTGGCTGGCGTATTGGTTTTCATACTGAACCACTAACGTGCACAGCTCTGGCGTTTTCTCGTTTTTGGGAGGGCGTGCGATATTTGCTCTCGTGCGAAAGTTGAGCGATTAGCTTGTCGCCATTTTTACTAATCGAAATCCAAACAATCGTATGGTTGCGATTCCGATCAAAAATACAACCATTGCCGAGGAAGTCAGTAGAAGCAGCGGGAAGGAATCCTGAAGTTCGATTTTTGGATCGACAAACGTTGTGAGCACCATTGTAATTCCAAAATTCAGAGTCACGGTCGTCAGCAACATTACAAACGCCCAGACGAAAAAACTCCTACGAGTGTCCAGCGTCAGCAAAACTGTTGGCACTACGATTACCAGTCCGCAGAGAAAAAAGATCCCTGATGGAAGGCCTATGAACTTCAAGAAATCGTTGGGCGGTATTGTTTCCGGCGCTCCGAGGTTTGCCAAAAACACAACTAGTGCAACGACTGCCGTGGCTAGTAAAAGGGACGATATTGTTATCGGTGAGTTAGATGGGGCCGATTCATGTTCGGGCGCGATCACTCGTTTGAAGAAAAGCCGCAAGCCAAATAGAGGAACCGATATCGCCATCAATAGAAGTGGAATGATCCCGCATGTGTAAAGCTCTTCTCTGTGTTGCCAGTTCATGCCGACTTCTTGAGAAAAAGTCGCGGTGTAGCCCAGTAGCCACGCAGAGAATAAAGCGAAGGTTGAGGACGCTAAAAATAGTAATCGGCGAATCAGTGACTGGTGTCCAAGTGCTGCCCAGACGGCAAGCAAACTGAACTCTCCAGCTACGACGCCGCCCATTAAAAAGGGCAGCCATGCTTTTTGGGGAGAGCTGGCTCCCGAAATCGTTTCGTAAATGAAGCGATTGACCGTCAACATCAAAACCACAAGGGTCGCAAGAAATACCCAGCCAAGACGACTGTCTCGTTTGGCAATCAAATTTTTGAAACGGTCATCCACGCTTGTGCTCGGCCAGGTTCCTATAGGGATTCAAAAGGGGAACCGTAAGAGGAATCGTAAGGGAGATTTATATTCTAACGTCACCAAGGCATTGGTATCGAGTTTTTCCCAAAAAGGAATCAAGGAGGTGCATCTGCTGTTACGTGAATGCCGAATGATGCGACTTTAAATCAATCGCCATTCGGCTTGGTAATTGAGGCCCAGTGAGATGATTTTTTTTAAAAGTTGTTCGTAGCTGATTCCGATGTTCTCTGCTGACTCGGCAAAGTCTTCGCCGTACGACAGGTTGGGGTTGGGGTTGGCTTCGATGACAAATACTTCGCCGTCTTCGCGCAGTCGCAGATCGATACGCGCGTAACCGCTGAGACTGAGCGCTTTGTAAACTCGTTTGCAAACGGAGTTGATTTTCTTTTCCATGGCTTTGGACAAACGCTTTGCCCGCACGGTTTCGATTCCCAGTTTCTTCTGGTGTTCGATGTCCCATTTTACTCGCGAGGTGGCGATACGGTGTGCACTAGGGTCATCAACGTTTTGGAAAAGCATTTCCCAGATTGGGTAGACTTTGAGTTGGCGGTTTCCAACGACTCCGACGTAGAGCTCGCGACCTTGAATGAACGTCTCGACCAAGGCATCGGTTTCTGTATCGTTGTGAATAAAGTTTACTCGCTCTTCAAGTTGATCCAGATCGTAGACGACAGAAGCTTCGGTGATGCCAAGTGATGCGTCTTCCGATGCGGATTTGACCAGCAACGGGAATTCGATGTCTTTGGTCATCTTTGTTTTCTTGCCGCAAGGAACGACGAAGAAACCGGGCGTCCTAATGTTGTGGAACGACAGGATTTTTTTGGCTAGGGGTTTGTCGTGAGCCAGTAAAAGCCCGCGTGGGTTACAGCCGGTGTAGTGCTGTTTCATCAATTCGAGATAGCTGACGACGTGATGGTCGTAGACGCCGACACCGTGGAATTCTTCGAGGAGATTGAACCAGATGTGTGGTTTAAAGTCTTCTGTGGCGCGACGAAGATCCCCAAGGTCGTCATAGACGCCCAATGGCAGGACTTCATGTCCCATATCTCGCAGTGTGTTGACGACGTCGTACTCAGTTTGCCACTCTAAAATCTCTTGGTCGGTGTATCCGGTGAGGGTTTCAGGTGGGACCAGTGCCTCATGCATCAACACAAGCACACGCAGCTTTCTCATCTCGTTAGTTCATTTCCTATGATTTTTTTTTATGAGACAACGCGGAGTTAAATTTACCGCTTAGCCTGATTTGCGATTCGCGGCCTATCCTAGGCGTGATGAATCGAGGCAGGAGTAGAACGAGACGATAGAAAAGAAGGTTAGCGTTATTGTGGTCCACTGCGAATCAAATGAACCAAAGTGAACGAATCAAGCGCACGAATCAAAGTGCAACGCGATGTGCACCGTGAAGATAGTTCATTGTGTGAACCGTCAGCATGATGGACAAGTTTTGTCGCAGTTCCGTTTCGTCGCCGTCCACATAAAGTTTCAAGACGCGACAACGATCAATCATTTCTCGTAAAACCTGATTGATATTGTATTGATATTCGCCCGTCCATTGCGCGATGGATTGGCTGAAAACGTCTCTATTTTTCTTTAGAAATGCCGCCGCGGTTTTACTTCGGCGACTCTTGGGGGTTTGGGGGAACATTTTTCTTAGATCGTCATCGAATACGCTTGGCGAATCGATACTGTAACGTGATCGCCGTTCATCGTAATGTTCACGCAATGTCTTTTTGTTTCGGTGAGCCGGGTCGACTTTTTTGCGTGATTTGACGGCAGGAGGTTTGTCAGCCAAGCCATCCATCAACTCTTCGACCAGTTGAATTTTTTTGAAAGCAACCTTCCAACCTTCGTACTCTTTTCGCCATTTCGATCGGGGCTTTAGCCAGACGGCAAACGTTTCTGCAAAATCTTCGGAGGGGTGGCTTTGAGCGTACCACGGTTCCAGGTGGAGAACGAAATTTTTGCTGCGAGGTTTGGGGCGGTAGTACTCAGGATAAGGGTCAGAGTAATTACCAAAAACCGATTTGTATTTCTTTCGACGATGAAGACGAAAGGCAGTATCGACGGCGTGGCCCGCTTCATGGCGGAGGATTCTCATGCACCATGATTTCGTGCCACCTTCGACCTCTAGCATTTGGCTTCTTTCCAAACGCATCAGCCGCGGGTGGGCCATGTAGAACGGGAATGCGATTCCCGGAATTCCATCGGGGGCGAACCAGTCATCGCTGAACCAGCAATGAGGTTTTATCTTGAGGTCACGCTGAGCGAGTTCTTTGTGGAGTTGATCGCGATACTCAACCAGTTTGGTGTCTTCGAACTCCAAATTCAAATCGCAGATCCGCAAGTCGAGCAGTTGCTCGTCTTTCAAGCCCGCCCAAGGAGGCGTTTTTGAGGTGCGTCGTTTTTTGCGAGTTGCGGCGGGCATGCAGACTTGAGTCCAATCAAGATGAGCTAGGCTGTCGAAGTTTGATTCTAAAGACAAACCGATTTTTTTCAAAACTCAAAACGAAATTTTGTGCGAAGAATTTTGTGTGTGATGAGATTCAAATCAAGATTCGACTCGCGAAAAGTTTGCGCCAAAATTGCGAGCTGTTTTTGTTTCAAAAGTGAAGTCGATCGGATGGTTGGAAGTGCTTCATTGGAGTGCCGTGAGTGTTGGTTAAGTCGTGGGTGAATGGGATAATCGAAAGGGTATTAATTCATCGTTTTGATCCGGCATCACGATCCGATTGCAAGGTTGTCGGTGATGAAAAATGCGGAGCAATGCCGGGCTTGAAAGCGTTAAAAGTCCGGTAATTCCGGCGTGAAATGGTTTTAAAGGCGTGGGCTGAATTCTTGGGTGAGCGGTCAATTCTGTTTGAACGAGCTCTACAAAACGCGTTCGTCTTTCAGGCGTAGGCTGCGGTAGGTTGTCTGTTTGTCTGCGGTTTGGCCGCCGAGAAAGACAGGCTGAATCGTTATAAACCAAGTACGCCTGCCGTTCCCCAGTATGGTCAGTGATTGTTGCACTGCGCATGAAATCGCTTCATCTTTTGTATGATTGCTGCGATGGCTGCTGATAAGCGGTTTGATGCCCCGCCACATTCGTTTTGCCGAACCTAAGAAAGCGAACTGGCGGTTGGGGCTGAGGTTAGAAGAGCGCAGGCTAAGCGAAGCCGGTTGGTACAGTCGTCTCACGCTGATTTATTCAGGACGAGACAGCAAGCGATTTTCACGCTGGCCCGTGGCGTGTTGTTCCGAAGAATCATGCTGGGGAAATTCTGTCGGGCCAGCTTTTGTAATCGTGGCTGGAATTCCAAATTTTCCCACCAGCGTTCCCATCCGAATTAGCTGTTTCTCGGGCAGTAAATCCGTTGGGAGGAATAGCATTTTCCCGCGAATCGCACTGGCTTGCGAGGTCACGGTTGGGTTGGAAAGCGAATCTTTGCCAGAGTAACTGGTAGAGCTTGGGTTGTGGGCAGGAACGCTGGGGGTGACCGCACAAAGGCTTGAGTGATTCGTCGCGTCAAAACCGTTTTTCCAAAGCAAATCCGCGGTTTGATCCGCGTTTTGCAGCATCACTGCGAAAACCCAATGAGTCGGCGACAGTGTGAAATAGCCAATCGGTATCAATTCATCGTTGTGTGACAAAATCGTCTGACTCAAAAGCTCGCCACGCTCGCTGCGAACGTGAATCGTTTCTGATGAAAACTGAAGGATCCGTCTTGCCATCACGCTCAGCAAAGCCGGAGACGGTTGTTGGCGGATTTTCTCAAAAAAGCGATCTCCTGGAAAGCTTTTTGTCATTGAGGCTGCCATGTCGTCGTGATTCCGTCCTGAAATTCGAAACGCAATCCGGATCAGGGCAGCGACTGGCCATTTCGAAGCGATTTTTACCACGCCGATTCTCAATATCCGTTTCGCGTAGGCGCGGTTAGGTTGAATCGGCCAGCGTTGGTGGGCTTCCCCTAATTTCAGTTTGAGTTCCGGATCTCGGATGAAGAATACGGCTCCACCTAAAGCGGTGTTGGTTTTGATGGTTCCAAAACTGAACATCGAAACGTCAGCCATATTGGATCCGGTAAAGTGGTTACCAACATAGGCTTGGGCACAGTCCTCGATCAGCATCAAGCCATATTTTTGAGCCAATTGAGCGATCGGGCCAATATCAACCAAACCTCCCATCAAATGAGCGATCACAATGAGTTTGGTACGAGGCGTGATTCGTGACTCAATTTCCTCGACGGACGGCGAAAGCGTGTGCGGGTCGATATCTGCAGCCACAACTGCAAAACCATGAGCTTCCGCGATCCGGGGCATGTCAACGATTGTCAGCCCGGAAAATATGACTTCGGGTTGGAGCTCGCGAGCATGCGAGCCGTCCGAGCTTCTTAAATCAGTTTGGCTGTTGGATTTCGTCGTTTTGATTGTCTGCAGCAGGAGGTCGAATCCGCTTCGAACGGAAAGGAAGCACTCGGGCGATTCAAAACTGTCTGGATCAAAATTGTCGAGTTCAAACCCGTTTGATCCGAAGTCACCACGTTTAGAATTTACGGGGAGTGGAATCGGGCCACCGTTATCAAGCCGAAAATGTCGTGCGATGATATTTCTTGAGCCGACAGAGCTGCGAGAGAATAGGCAGCAGCGCAGCCCGGCGACCATTTCGCGCCGCCCAATGTCGATCCTCTTTCGTGCCCACATCGCGTTCTCCTAAACGAATTCCGTTTGCGGATTGTATCGCAATAACTTGGGGCGCGCACAGTGTTTGACTTGGCTTGGAAGTGTCCGTTTTTTTATCCCTATTTCTTTTTCAATCGGAAAGAAAAAGTGGTCCCGAAGTTCGGGCTACCGTATTTGATCGTCGTGTTGTCAATCACTGTTTTTTGATCGCGCAATCCGCCCAACTCGGCTTCGCAAGATCGAGATGGCAAGCTGGTGCGGTTGGGGGTATCCAATGATGACAAACAGGAAATGTCTATCCTGCTTAGTTTATCGGGAGTAAATAAACTTCTTCGTGCCGACTTTCAACTCGGGCAGTTCACTTTGAAGTGCTTTGATCGCATCGGGGCCGACTTTGGAATCGCCTGAAATCAATGACCGTAAGTTCTTCAGGCCTTTCAGTGCCATGACGTCTGTGATTTGAGTGCCCTCGATATCAAGCGTTTGCAGTTTGCTCATGCCGCTGACGGAGTCGAGGTTCGCGATTTTCGTCTCTTCGACGTTCAGCAATGTTAGGTTGGAAAGTTTCGTAAGTACATCGAAATTCTCAATCGGAGAAAATCCCATTTTCAATGATTCAAGATTCACCAATGCTCCCAGCGGTTCGATGTTGGTGACTTTGGTCGAGCTTATGTCTAACCGCTTCAGCGTCGTCATGCTGCTGATTGGCGATAGATCAGAGACTTCGCTGCTAAAGATATCCAAGCGTTCAAGCTTGAGATCTTTGATCGGAGTCAGGTCTTTGATTGAATTTTCTCGAATCGTAAGCCGTTGAAGGTCTTTGAAATTTTCCACGAATTGAAGGTCACTAATGTTGTTCTTTCCAATCCTCAAACTTCGAAGGCCTGGGAATTTTGAAAGCGTTGAAACGTCAGTCAAATCACCATCGGCCAAGTGCACCGAAACGACGTCTGAGACAAAATCGATACCCGCGTAGTCAACTAACCAGCCAAACGGTTGCTTTTTGACGTCGTCGGGTTGGCGGAACTGAAATTTTTCATCCGTTTCAATTCGGTATCCAACGTTTCCACCGTTGTCACGAACCCACTCGATTGCAGCACGCTGAGCGTTGACTCGTAATGTCAGCCACCCCAGAAAGAGGCAACAGGTGAGAATGAGAGCCAGCATTCCGCGGTAGATCTTACGAAATAATCCCCCTGATTTATTCGAAGGAGATGGTTGCTGTGCTGTTGTTTCGTTTTCGGTCATGAGAGTCTGAGTTCGTGGTTGATCAATGGGAAGAGTGTGGTCGCGAAAGCCGCGCGATTCACTTAGCGGTTTGCGAAAATAAATTCTCACTAGTGTAACTATATCAACTCGAAGCGTTCTGTTGGAAAAGGCCACAACAAAAAAACACCCGCCAAAGGAATTTGACGGGTGCTCAGAGAAACGCACACAACATAGGAAGAAGAGGGGTATCGAAAAGTCGGAGGAATCAGATTGATCTAGTTCTCGACGACTGGGCCATCCATGGATGAGTCATAGCCGTCCAGAAAACTTGACAATGATCGGTTGCGGTACGGTTGCTGGAGTTTCCGAACCGCTTTGGATTCGATTTGTCGGACACGTTCACGGGTTACCGAGAAAATCTTGCCGACTTCTTCAAGCGTATATGAGTATCCATCGGCCAAGCCATAACGGAGGCGAAGGATCTCTCGTTCGCGGTAGTTCAAGTGCTCCATTGCTTCTTCGATTCGCGATTTGAGAGCGGCTTGGTGGGTTTCGTACAGTGGATCGTCATCGCGATGGTCTTCGAGGAACTCACCAAAGTAACTATCGTCGTGATCACCAACTGGCTGATCAAGGGACAGCGGTGTGCGAGCCATCTTCATGATGATCCGGGTGTCTTCAATCGAAAGTTTCGCACGTTCGGCTGTTTCCTCAGGCGATGGATCGCGGCCAAGCTCTTGAACCAGCTCTCGCATAACGTTGCGGACTTTGCTCATCGTGTCGATCATGTGAACCGGCACGCGGATCGTACGGCTTTGGTCGGCAATCGCTCGGGTGATCGCTTGACGGATCCACCATGTCGCATAGGTCGAAAATTTGTAGCCACGTTCGTGTTCGA
The DNA here is from genome assembly GCA_045105295.1 of Mariniblastus sp. Lineage (GTDB taxonomy): Bacteria > Planctomycetota > Planctomycetia > Pirellulales > Pirellulaceae > Mariniblastus. Next base: position 72,310 of record JBGCDK010000021.1, on the reverse strand, counting down.
ACTTGTCAACGGCACGCATCAAACCGGTGTTGCCTTCTTGGATTAGGTCAAGAAAGCTCAAACCGCGGTTGCGATATTTCTTGGCGATCGAAACAACCAATCGCAAGTTGCCGGCGGAGAGAACACGCTTTGCTGCGTCTTGAATCTCGTGAAGCTTTTTAGTTTTTATCACTCGACGATTCAGTGTCTGTGGTGTCTCGTAAGTCTGTTGCATCAGGTAGTGAAGTTCTGCACGAATTTCTTCGAGGCTGCGAGAGCCAACAAAGCCTGTTTCTTCGGCTTCCTTGATTTGGCGAATGAGCGTCTGCATCCGTGTGTTGATTTCGTCCAACTGCTCAAACAGCGGTTGAAGCCGGCTGTAACGAAGATTCAGCTCTTCGACCAACATCACACATTTGTTGCGTCGGCGAATCAAGCGGCGCCATGCGGCACGACGCTCGTCCATCGGATTGTTCACTGAAACGGCGAAGAAATAATCTCGCTTGTTTTCGGCCATCAAGTGCTTGAGCGTTTTCAGGTTGGGAACCAAACGCAGCATGATGCGGTTCTTTTCGGCTTTGTTCGTCACCGAGACTTCGATTGTGCGATCAAGGCGAAGTTTTTTGTCGAGGACCTTTTGCAGGTTGTCGACAGCTCCGCGAAGCATGAAGTCTGTGGCCAGCATGGTATTGCGAAATGCAAACCGAGCTTTGTCGATGCTCATCGCGGCTTCGACTTCTTCGTCGCGGGTCAGCAGCGGAATGCGTCCCATCTGCATTAGGTACATTCGAACTGGATCGTCAATTGCGTTCTCGCCAACTTTTGGTGAGGCTTTGGGGGTGGCTTTTTCCGTTTCGTCGATTGGGTCAATCAGGTCGGTTGATGTGTTTTGCTTTGATCGTGCCATTTGGTTTCCTACACGTTGACTTGTTTCTCTGATTTCCCATAGAGCAGCCAAGGTGCCAATGAGTTATTGTTTGAGATAAAAGTCGTTTCGGCAATGAAAAAGCGTGGTTTTCTTGCTTTGCGATAGAAACTCGAAATGCCGTTTGGTTGCGTTTTCGAAACGATGAGGCGAGAAAAAGCGTCGAATGATGTTGAAAAACAACACGCAAAGTATTGACATTGTTCGCACCGCATGCGTGTAGGACGCTTTGGCGACAACGTTAACGTAAGCGGTAGTTCTTCAAGAAGACGTTTGTTCTGTTTCAACGATTTTCAACCGTCTGCGATTCAGCGGTTGAATACACCAACCCTTCGGACGTAGAATTCCCGTTTTCCGACACGTTCAAAATTAAGCGACTGCAAACCGCATGGCGGACGACGACTACTACAAAGTGCTTGGTGTTTCAAAGAACGCCAGCGAATCTGAAATTCAAAAGGCCTATCGCAAGCTCGCGCGAAAGTACCACCCGGACTTACACGCCGATGCGGACGAAAGAGAACGCGATCGCGCGAAACAACAATTCCAAAAAGTCCAACAAGCCTACGACGTTCTCAGCGACGCGAAGAAACGTCAGATGTACGATCAGATGGGACCTGGTTTCGAACAGATGGGCGGCAATCCATTTGGTGGTGGCGGCAGCCCGTTCGGCGGAGCTGGTCCCGGCGGAATCGACATCAGCCAGATTTTTGGTGGCGGTGGTGGAGGCGGAGGATTCGAAGACATCCTGCGTCAGATGGGCGGCGGTCCCGGTGGACAAATGGGCGGCGGTCGTCGCGGGCCAACAAAGGGCAGCGATGTCGAGCAAGAGATTACGGTCCCGTTCGCGGTTTCTGTTTTAGGTGGACAGCATCAGATCAGTTTACAGCGACGAAACGGCAAAGTCGAAAAGATTGACATCAAGATCCCTGCCGGTATCGAGTCCAACAAGAAAATACGCTTGCGTGGGCAAGGCCAAACAGGAGCCGATGGGGGACCGCGTGGTGACCTGTTGGTGAAGGTCATCGTCGCTCCGCATCCAAATTATTCACGCATTGGCATGAACCTTAAAGTCACCGTTCCCATCTCAATACTCGAAGCTGCAGAAGGCGCTAAAATAGATTTGCCAACACCTCACGGAACGATCACGGTGACGGTTCCGGCCGGAAGCTCAAGCGGAAAATCATTGCGACTAAAAGGAATGGGCATCAAAAGCAAAGATCGCTCTGGCGATTTGATCGCAAACTTGCAAGTCACATTGCCCGAGGAAATCGTGGAAGAAGACGTTGAGTTGCTCAAGCAGTTAAGCGATGCCTGGAGCGAATCGACTCGAAACGATTTGGCTTGGTAGTTGAATTTTGGCAGTGCAAATTTCTCAAGCTGGAACCTGCTGAGATTGAACCTGCCGATATTGAACTTCCTGAGATTGAACTTGTCGAGAATCAGTCGGGTATGGCGTAGTGGATTCTGTTGAAGATCTTGAATTGCTCTCCAGCTACGGGATCTTTAAAAAAATCCACTACCAGCAGCTCAAGCTCTTCTATAAAACAACTCACCATCACCAATCAATGTCCAACCAAACCTTTCCAAAATTTGCTCGGCTGCTTCGGCAGGCTGACTTTGATTCGGTCTACCAAGGCAGCGTGTTCGCCGCGGACGACGTGTTGGTCATTCTCGCGAGGCGCAACAAATTGGGCGTAACGCGGTTGGGGCTATCGGTCAGTAAGAAAGTCGGCAACGCTGTTGTGCGCAATCTTTGGAAACGTCGAATTCGGGAGGCGTTTCGCAAGCAGCGATTAGAAATGCCGACTGGAATGGACATCATCGCTCGTCCAAAAAAAGGTGCGATTTGCGATTACGCGGCGATTCATCGCTCGATAGGTCGCTTGGCTTTGCGGTTGGATAAGAATCTCAAACGTGACGAATCGATCAACGGATGAACTGGCTTACTTGGATAATTCGCTTGCCTGGGAATGCAATGATTCTTGCGGTGCGGATGTATCAAGTTTGCCTGAGTCCGCTTTTGGGAAACAACTGTCGGTACACGCCATCGTGTAGTGCTTACTTTATCGAAGCGGTGCAAAAGTACGGTGCGCTGCGAGGTGGGTTTAAGGGCTTTCTGCGAATCTGCCGTTGTCATCCGTTTCGTGAGGGCGGGCACGATCCACCATAGGCGGCGAGTGCGCGACGTTCTGTGTTTACGCCGCTTAATTGTGTGTTGGCGTTCCGCGTCCAGCTTCTTACACACTGACCGCCGAGCGTCCAGCACACAAAAGCGCAGACCGAGGAGCGTCGAGCACAAGGATCGCCAAGCAGGTCAGCGCTGTCAGATCCACATCCAGCACGCTGTTACTCCAACAGCTTTTTTGTGATCGCTTCGACATCGTAAACACAACCGCCCCAAGTTCCGCCGCTGACTTGTTGGAGTGCGGCCCACAGTTTCGTGTCATCTGGAAGTTGCGGATGTTGCTTGAGGTTGGGATGAGGTGGGCGCGAGTCGAGTTCGGCTAGGTCACCAACGAAATCGATTGTGCCGCTAAGTCCACGCACGTCGATTTCGATTTTGATTTCATCACCGTCGCGGACTTTTCCAATCCGCCCACCTGCCATTGCTTCGGGGCTGATGTGACCGATGCAGGGGCCAGTTGAAACTCCGGAGAAACGACCGTCAGTTAGCAGGGCGACGTCGCGACCGTAGGAAAGGTACTTGAGAGCAAAAGTGATTTGAGCCGTCTCGGGCATGCCGGCTCCAACGGCTCCAATCCCGATCAGCACCATCACGTCGCCTTTGCGAATTCTGTCTTCGCCAGTCGATTTTACTGCGGCGATCGCTTCCCGTTCGCTGCAGAAAACTCTTGCCGGTCCGGTGTGGCGATACATTCCTTTGCCATCGATTACGCTAGGAGAAATGGCGGTGCTTTTTACGACCGAACCATCAGGCGTGAGATTGCCAAGCGGAAAAGTCACGGTGCTGGTGAATCCATTTTTGGCACTTCGAATCACATCGTTCGAATCGATCCCGTCCAACTGTTTAAGTTTTTCTTTCAACCGAGTTCGCCGTTCCGATTGCTCCCACCACTCAAGATTCTCGCCAAGCGTTTTTCCAGAAACCGTTTGCACATCGAGTTTTAACAAGCCCTTGTCGCGCAAGTGCAGCATGACCTCGGGAACGCCGCCTGCAAGAAACACTTGAACCGTCGCGTAACCATGCGGCCCGTTTGGAAGTGCGTCTACTAGCCGTGGGACTTTCGAGTTGATTCGTTGCCAGTCATCGACCGTTGGGCGACGAAGGCCTGCCGCATGTGCGATGGCAGGAATGTGCATGATCAAATTCGTCGAACCGCCAAACGCCGCGTGCGTGACCATTGCGTTTTCGATGGAATCGTCAGTCAAAATGTCGGCGGTGGTTGTACCAGCGTGATGCATGGCGAGGACGGCGGTTCCACTGCGAGCCGCAAGGTCCAGCCAGATTTCAGCGCCAGATGGACTGAGCGCCGAATGGGTGAGCGACAAACCGAGCGCTTCGCCGACGACTTGAGAGGTGGCTGCGGTTCCCAAAAATTGACATCCGCCTCCGGGGGTGCCGCAAGCTTTACAGCCCATCTCGGCGGCTTCTTTTAGGCTGATTTCACCATGGGCGTAACGTGGTCCGATGGATTGAAGCTTTCCAAGATCCTCGGTGTCTTGGCTGAGCAATGTGACTCCGCCGGGAACCAAAATCGACGGCAGGTTTTTCAATCCCGCAAGCGCCATCATCATCGCGGGCAAACCTTTGTCACAGGTCGCCACACCGACGACTCCTTTGGCGGTTGGCAGCGACCGAACGAGGCGGCGAAAAATAATCGCGGCGTCATTGCGGTATGCGAGCGAATCAAACATGCCCAGCGTGCCTTGCGTGCGTCCGTCGCAAGGGTCGCTGCAAAAACCAGCAAACGGAATGCCTCCCCCCAACGCAATGGTTCGTGCGGCTTGCTCCATTAACAAACCGACCTCCCAATGGCCTGTGTGATAGCCAAGGGCAATCGGAGATCCATCGGGGCGTCTGATTCCACCTTGGGTTGAAAGAATCACAAAGTTCGGCCTGCGCATGTCGGCCGGATTCCAGCCCATTCCCGCATTTTGTGTCCAACCAAAAAGGTCGCCACTCGCTGCCGTTTTCAAAAACTCATCCGCAAACGGAAGCTGTCCCGATGGACCAGTCGCGGTCGTGCGAAGTTCGTAAATTTTTTCGTTGCCAGAATCGAGCATGTTGTTCATTCAACGGTGTTGGATAGTTGGCCGAGCCCATCAATTGCGATGTGGATCGCGTCACCCGATTGAAGCGTGAAATCTGATTCGGGAACAACGCCGGTGCCAGTCATTAGGTAAGCACCATCAGGAAATTCGTTGTCCTGAAACAGATACTTGGCGAGCTCTTCGAAACTTCGTTTAATTTGCGAAACTTCCGTCGAACCCGAAAACATTTCTTTGTCGCCTCGTTGGATTGCGATTTTGATTTCGGATTCTTTGGTGATCACATCGTCCGACTCATTGATCGTCAAGCATGGGCCAATTGCACAGGAACCTCGGTAGACTTTGGCTTGCGGTAAATACAGAGGGTTGTCGCCTTCGATGGAACGCGAGCTCATGTCGTTGCCGATTGTGTATCCGAAAATCTTTCCGGCTTGGTTGATGGCGAGGGTCAATTCAGGTTCGGGGACGTCCCAGGTCGAATCGGTCCGAATGCAGACTTTTGCGAGATGACCTCGACTTCGTGGGCCGGTTGCCTTGAAGAAAAGTTCAGGTCGTTCGGCTTCGTAAACCATATCGTAAAACCGGTCGCCGCCCGATTGTTCACTTTCTTCCATCCGAGCGGAGCGGCTACGAAAGTACGTCACGCCGGCAGCCCAGACTTCTTGATTTGCGATTGGAGCCAGCCAAGGGTGGGTTTGCAGAGTTTGAATGTCGACTTGGCTAATGCCATCTGCGTCGAAAAATTGCCTCGCATAGTCGACCGGGTCAGCCGATCGAAACAGCTGGTCAAACGAAAAATCGTTGACGCGAATGGCTTGTTGAGAATTTTGGAGTACGTAGTCGTGTTGGTCGCGAAAGATCTTTATCATAGTGTCTTCAATTTATTGGAACTGTTGACACACACCAACCCGCCTCGCCGAGTTGATCGTTTACTGGATCATTCACTTGATCGTTTACTTGGTTGATTCGTCTGCGAAGCTCGGAGAACGATATGCCGCTGACGTCACTGGAAACGAGTTTTACGCTGATCGGCCAGACAGCGCCAAACGGGCTTTCGCTCACCTACCTTCTCAGTTTGCTGGTGGTGGCCGTGGTGTTTTTGCTGGTTTTGATTCTGAAGTTTCGTGTCCAGGCGTTTCTGGCTTTGATTCTCGCAAGCCTTTTCGTGGCGATGGGGTCGTCAAGCGAGCTGGCAGGCGGGACGCTTCAGCTGACTCAGATCGGCGATCAAATTAAAAATGCGATGGGAGGCAGTCTGGGGTTTATTGCGACCATCATCGGGCTGGGGGCGATCTTTGGAGCGATGCTGGAGCATTCTGGCGGAGCACAAAGTCTGGCGAAATCGTTGCTGCGAATTTTTGGTGAAAAACGAGCCAGTTGGGCGATGGTCGTGACGGGCTTCATCATTTCCATTCCCGTTTTCCTTGACGTCGCGTTGGTGATCATTGCACCGATTCTTTATGCACTTTCGCGAAAGACAGGAAAGTCCGTTTTGGCGTTCGGACTGCCATTGTTGGCAGGCATGATGGTGACGCACGCGTTTGTCCCGCCGACGCCTGGGCCGGTTTGGGTGGCTTATGAATTAGGGGTCGGTTTGGGCTGGGTGATTTTGTTTGGATGCATCGTTGGATTACCCACCGCAATCATCGGTGGAATCTTGGTCCCAAAACGGATGGCGGAAAAGTTATACATCGCTCCGCCGGAAGAGTTCGAGGAATCCACCCCACTCGAAGATGCTGAATTGCCAAGCTTGATGTCAATTCTCGTTTTGATCGCGCTGCCGATTGTTTTGATCTTGGCTGGTACGGTTGTGCAAGAGTACATCGCGTCTGGAATCGATCGTGAAGTGTTGTTCAAGACCGTTGGCGCACAAGACAAGATCGTTGACCTCAGCGGAAACGAAGTCACCAACACTCCCAAGGCCCGAAAGAAAATTTATGAGGGAACGGTCAGCAAAGAACTCGCCGCAGCCAATCTCGGTTTGAAGTTTTTGTTTTTCCTTGGTCATCCCGTGATTGCTTTGTTGCTCGCAACGGTCGCTGCGTTGATTTATCTCGGGTACATGCGTGGGTTCGACAGAACGGAGTTGATGGACGTGTCGACCAAGGCACTCGGTCCGGCGGGAATCATTATTTTGATCACCGGTGCGGGCGGCGTGTTTAAAGGCGTGATGATCGAAAGCGGTGTCGCCGACGCGTTGAGTACAGCTTGCGAGAATTGGGGCATTCCCGTGTTGCTGTTGGCTTACCTGTTCGCGGTATTCGTCCGCGTCGCCCAAGGTTCGGCAACGGTTGCGATGGTAACCGCTGCGGGATTGATGACCGCGATGGTGGATGGGCTTTCGCAGCCTCAGTTGGCGTTGGTCGTGGTTGCGATTGCCGCTGGAGCCTCTGCAGTTTCGCACGTCAACGACAGCGGTTTTTGGATGGTCAGCCGTTACATGATGATGACTGAAAAGCAAACTTTCCAAACTTGGACTGTGATTTCGACTGTCGTTTCAGTAGTCGGATTCTTATTGGCTGCTTTGATTTGGAACCTGCTGCCGATGATTGGGATGTAGGTCGATAGCCGTCTGGTGTAATGGATCTTGTTAAAGGTCCTTTGGGCGAACGAGCAATTCAGAATCTTTTAAAAGATCCACTACACATTCTCGGGGCGTTGCTCAGTCTTTCTTGGAACGATCACCAAAGTGCAATTCGCAGGTTCCGTTTTCATCGCAGACTGGGCCGGACTTGCCCGCGATCTTGTATCGTCGTTTGGCGATTTGCGAGTAAACCCACTGGACGATTGGCAGCGTGAAGGGAATGTGCAGTAACGGCGCTGCGATCCAAAGTCTAGGAAGTCGCCGAGTTAAGTACCTGAGTGCTGCGGCTCCGCCATAACGATCTGACGTGTAACCATTTGGTGAATTTGGGATGACGTAAATTTGTTTCATCATCTGTTCAAAACTCAGATCGGGAAAGTGTTCCGCGACAAAAGAGTCATGCAGAGAAACGAAGGACAAGCGATTTTTGCCGTCGAAAAATTTTAGATTTTTGACTTGTTTCGTACAGAACACGCACTGCCCGTCAAAGATGACGACATCTGCGTTTGGCAGTTGCTGTGGTGTCTGCAAATCTGCCGCCTGGTGAGGTTGCGGCTTTGCGTCGCCCTGCACCGTTGCTGAATTATCAATTGAATTCAAATCCGAACTCCTGCCAGAATCCGACGTTTGCTCTGCGGTTTGAAATTTTGTTCAATCGTTGTCATGAGCAATCGCGAGATTCTTAAAGTGTTTCACGGCGTGTGAAAAGGAAATATGAATTTGGGGGCAACATAATCTATCGTTTTGACCGACTTTAACACCAGTGAATAACCCTTAATCAGCGGATATGCCAGCTTTTTCGGTCGCAATTAGAATTCTCAATAGCTTTCTATGAAAATGAAGACATATAATGATCCGATAGAAACGAATAGACGGATATTCGGTTAAATGCTCGTGTAAGCGGAGCACGGACATGCCGAGCCAGGTTTGGCGGAAACCAGACACTTCGTTCGACTCATCCCAATCATTGCTGGAGAATGCCATGAATGAAATTAACAAACAAGTCTCACGGGCACGACGCCGAGTCAACACAGGGAAATTTTTTTCCATTTTGACATGGGCTGCTTTCGCGGGGCTACTGCTGGCTGTTGTCGGCATGGCGATCCCGAAAATCTGGCATCTCGATTTCCTGCAAACGCAAAACCACGTTGACGCTTGGACGTACTCGTGGATCCTTGGTGGGGCCGTTTTCGGTTTCTTGGTTGCGTGCACTTTGACATGGCGTTGCCGCGCGTCACAGATGGATGTTGCTGTCGAAGTTGACAAACGTTTCGGTCTCAAAGAGCGTTTGTCAAGCGCGATGTCGCTTGCTCCAGAGGACGCCGAATCACGCGCAGGAAAAGCGTTGGTCGAAGACGCTGTCAGCCGAGCCGAATCCATCGACGTTCGTGACGAGTTCCGTTACCAGCCGACTTGGCGTGCGTTGCTGCCGTTGATTCCGATCTTGCTTTTGATCGTATTGGTGTTTGTCCCCAACGCGGAAAAGAAAGTTTCAGCAGCGGTTGAAACCAATGCTGAGGCTCGCAAGAAAGTCTCTGTTGCGATCAAGGAATTCAAAAAGAAGATTGAAGAGAAACGAAATGAACTTGCGACCAAAGGGCTGAAGGACGCGAAAGAATTCAAAACGTTATCGAAGAAATTTGAAGATCTGCTTGACGACAAAAACAACACCAAAAAAGACGCGATGGTCAAGCTGAACGATATCAAAAAGCAGATTGAGGAGCGTCGCAAGAAGCTGGGTAACAGCAAAGAGCTTCGCGAAAGCCTTAACAAGCTTAAAGACGTCAGTCAGGGGCCTGCTAAAAAACTTGCCGACGCAATGAGCAAGGGCGACATGGAAGAGGCAAAGAAGGCAATTAAAGAATTGGTCGACAAGCTTAAGTCAGGCGATCTAAATAAAGTCGAGTTGGCGAAGCTTGCCAAAGACATCGAGCAGATGGCGAAAGAGCTTAAGAAGCTTGCGGCAAAGCATGAAGCCGAGAAGAAAAAGCTTGAAAACGAAATCAAAAAGGCACTTGAAAAAGGCGACCTCGAAAAAGCCGCCAAGCTTCAGGATCAGCTGGACAAAAAGAAAGAGCTCGACAAGCAAAAAGAGAAAATGAAAAAGATGGCTGAGCAGCTCAAGAAATGTGCAGAGTGCATGAAGAAGGGCGGCGAGAAATCTAAAGACGGCGGCAAGCCAAAAAGCGGCAAAAGTGGCGAGAAGGCTGGTGAAAAAGGCGGCGAGAAGAGTGGCGAAAAGGGCGGTGAGAAAAGTGCCGAGGAAGCTGAGCAGGCCATGAAAGAAGCTGGTGAAGCTTTGGAAGATCTTGCCGAAGACATCGAAGAAATGCGACAGTCGCTTGAGGAATTAGAAGCCCTTGAGGATCTTGAAGATGCAGCCGAAGCATCAAAAGCGAAAATGGCTGGCGGTGACGGCGAAGGTGACAAACCTGGTTGGAGTGATTTCGCAAAGGGCAAAGGCAAGGGCGGCGGAATTCGCGACCGGGAAGAGGAGAACACCGGAACTTTTAGAGCGCGTGTCAAAGGTAAATTGCAAAAGGGCCAGACAGTGAAAACTGGAACGGCCGATGGAAAAAATATTACTGGGCGATCCGCAAGCGAAACTCGCGAACTCGTAAAAGCGGGGACGAGCAAAGATTCAGATCCGCTTGAGAACCAAAAACTTTCCAAGACGCAACGGGAACACGCTCAGCAGTACTTTGAGGCACTGCGAAAGAATAACTAGACGGACGGAGGATTCGTTGCTGATTGTGTCTCGGTTCGATTCACAAGGCGTCAGCATTTATTTTTTGTCCAAGCGACGGTGACGCAAGGTAGCAAGAACCCTTCAGGCGTCGGCTGTGATTAAAAGGGACTGGTGTCGAAAATCAAATACTTTCAAGTCCGCCTACGAGGAACAAGCAATCAATGAAGTTAAAACGCCTGTTTCGCGACACCTGTGTATTGGTTGCATTTTGTGGTGCATTTTATCTGCTGACCGTATTCGTTAGTCGGCTAGATGGCGATGGCATCAACGATGGAAGTGATTTTTCCGTGCCGCGCCGAAAAGCGGATTATCTGTGGAAGAAACGCGACTATCCAAACGCTGCGGTTGAGTATCAAAAACTTACCACTGCCGATCCGTTCAACGGGCATGCGTGGAATGCTTATGCGATGTGCTACTACAACCTGAGAAGTGACCTAATCTCTGACATCACCAATCTAAGGCTCGACCAAGCCAAGGCCTTTGCAGAAAAACAAGGCTTGCCGGTTCGAGAGGTCTACAATTCATCGGACTACGAAGTGCCGGACTCCCAAGAAGTGACTGGATTGAAGAAGCGAGTCAAAGCGCTCAATGAAAAAGCTAGGCCGATATTTAAAAAAGCGGCTGAGTTTGCGAGGTATCGCGGAAGTGCATCGCTGTATCTCGCAGTGATTGAAAGCTACGACGGGAACAATGAAGAGGCGCTTGATCTGCTCGAGACTTACGTTGGTCTCGGGTTGTTCACATCGGGAGAAGGATTAGATAAATACCCAGCGTTTGGAGTGGGCGGTCGAGAAACAATCACCGGGAAAAAATCGTCTCGAACGCGGCTGCATTCTGAGCCTCGATTTTACGAAATTGTACGTCAAGAGTTTAGGAACCGCCGCAACTCAGGCAGCGCTGCGATGAGTCAAAGACGTTAATCAGTCGGCTTGGCTGTCTACAAAATTCTACCCGCCCAGGTTGCGATTAGATCTGCGACATAGCCAACGTCCTCGGGTTGGTTGACGAGCAAGTGATCGGATCCATCGAGTGTGATAAGCGATTTGGGACCACCCGTCCACGCGAAAATTTCTTCGGCGTGATGAAATGCCAAAGTCTCATCAGTTGGTGAGTGGAAAATCAAATGCGGGATCTCAATTTTCTCAATGGCTGATTTGAGATCGTTATTGGCGAGACTTTCAAGCATCTGTTTTCGCATCGTGTGGGTTCGACCACCGATGGTGACCTCACCAACTCCGTCAGATTCGATCTTAGGGTTTTGGCTGGCAAGGAATTTTGCAAGATGTTTGGTGTCCGAAGGAGCGGCCAATGTTACCAACGCTTTTGCGGATTCGATCGCAGAAGCTGACTTCATCATCGCGGCTCCGCCCAATGAATGGCCAATCAGAATCTGTGGAGCCTCGTGTGTTTCAGTCAGCCATGTGACGGCAGCCTGCACGTCGGTGAGGTTGGATTCAAAATTTGAGTTTGAAAAATCGCCTTGGCTGTCCCCCAGCCCAGTAAAGTCAAAACGCAGGACGCCGATGTTGTGTTTGGCTAGGCCCCGACTGACTCGCACGATGGCTTTGAGGTCTTTTGTGCAAGTGAAGCAATGGGCGAACAGTGCAAACGCGCGCGGGGCATCGGTTGGCATGTCGATGATTCCGGCAAGTCGAGTGTCGGATGCGTTTTGGAAATTGACTCGTTGGCTTGGCATGTTTTTTTAGTCAGTAGTCAGTAGTCAGTAGTCAGTAGTCAGGATCAGTAGTCAGGATCAGTAGTCAGTGGCAGTGGATTTTTAGTCCAGTAATAGTGTCTGCAGTAAGTCTTGGGTGCCCAGGGGGCGGGTTGAGGCTAGGACTTCGCCTGATTCGAATCCGGCGGATAGTCCTATGGCTGCGGACATGGCGCGGATTCGATCGAAAATGTATTCTTTGCCTCGAGGGAACTGAGTCTTGTAGCATTTGACGGCTGCGATTTTTATCTCCAGAGTCGCAGTCGTGTCGAAAATAAATTGCTTGGCCCCCGCCCCGCTCCAATCGCCTTCGTAAAATAAATCGTAGTACAACTGGCGGGAAATGTTGTGGACAGGTAGGCCGTCAAAGTGCTCATCCCATTTGCTCAAACGGCTGTAGAAAATCGCAGCATCGGTGATCTGCATGGCTTGCCAATGATCGGGAGAAGCCATTGGAGTCTTGCCCGCGAGGCCCAGCACAATTTTCGGCCGGTAGATGCGGAACTGTTTCGCGAGTGCGACCCGGGCCTCGAAAGAATCGAACAACTGTCGGTTGGGTAGTTCGAGAATGATTCGTTTGACGCCCAGGACGTCGGCGGCAGCGTGAGCTTCGGCGATTCGGATATCAGGCGAAGGGCAATTGGGGGTGGGTTCGCCGTCGGTGAGATCAACGATCCCAACGCGCAGCCCTTGTTGGGCTAAACGGGCGAGCGTGCCGCCGCATCCTACTTCGCAGTCGTCAGGGTGGGCTCCCACCGCAATGACATCGAGCTGAGTTGTTTCCAATTTGATACGCCGTTTTGAACCGAGGTTGCTTTAGATCCAAGGGGCTTGAGATCCGATTTCGTTTTGCTCAGATCAGATCTTAACAGGATGTGGCTGGTGCATCATCGGGAGTGTTCAGGTTAAGTTTTCGATCAATCCTTCGTTGCGAATTCGACGCTGAGGATTTCTTCGATTGGAATTTTGACCGTCTTTCCTGAAGCAGAAATCGTAATTGAGTTCGGGCTGAAGTTGGTGACTTCAAATCCAGCAGAACCACCAAGGGTTAGTTGTTGGCCGTCAAGCAATCGAAGTTGCCCCGTGCCTGGCTCTTGTGAAATTGGTTTGTTGGTCCAAACCGTGGGAACCGTGAAGGGAGCTGTTTCAGCGTAATCGACTTCATAAAATTGCGGCGTTGGGTCTTCCTCGTCTGGGGCTTCTGCGGAGTTAACGGGTTGTTGGATTTTAGTGGCTTTCTTATTCCACGAATAACCTGAGTCTGTGAACGTCAACATTTCTACGGGGACGCGGCAGGTTGGAAAGACCAAGACGCTTTTGCCTTTGGTGAAATCAGAGGCCTCAGGGAATCGAACTCGGTTCTTTGAAGCGGAAATGGCAGCGACTTCGTTCGGGGCGAAGCTCAAATGGTCAAATTTTTCACTAACAAATTTTTCACCTGGAGTTGCGTAGAGCATGCTGCGGTCTTTGAGCACGACCAGCCATTTGTTTTCCTTTGGCATGGATTCTTTTGTTGCAAACTGAAGCGATTGAATCTCCGCAAGTTTAATTTCGATCGGAGTCGTTTCGGTCATGTGGATGGAGACAGAATCTTCACCGATGATTTCAAGTTTCGTTCCGCGGATGGAATCGCCGTTGAGAAGTCGAACAACGGACTGAGGTAATTCTTTTTTTGCAAGTTCCTTTTCAGCGTCTTTGTCAGTCTTCACTGAAAGTGATTTAAGTGCATCCTTTTTTTCCGGTGATTCAGGAGGAGTGACTTTGGGATTTGCCACGGGAACTGGCGGTGAAAAGCAAACATGGTCGACGGCAAAATCTTCATCGATTGTTCGGTCGATTCGGAAAAGGTACGGATTGGAAATGATGCGGATTTTTGTGATCAGCTCAGTTGATTTGACGCCGCCAAAAACACAACGCTTGTCGGTCGACTCAACTGCAGCAAGGATTTGTCCGTCTGCGTTGTAAGCCTCGAGTAAGAAATCTCGGCTTTTGTTGACTCGGGCCATGAACATACCGATTTCATGCACGCCGGCGGGGACTGATTTTTGGTTGGGCATGCAGAATTGGAATTCCATCACGCCTTTGAATCGAGTTCGGTAGCTACCGCCTGTTTTGAAAACGCAGATGGTGTCACCGGAGGGAGGGAGGTTGAATCGAAATGGGTAACCGGAGATTCCAACGAATCCTTCATCCTCAGTGCCAATTTTTAAACCCATGGGGACAAACGTTTCTGCAACGTCGTGATCTTTTTTGAGTTTCACGCCTGCGGGGGATTGGTTGAAGTCAACGAGAACCTGATCGGGTTTGTAGAATCCGTCTTCGTGTGAATAAAACATTTCAACCTTGACCTCGCTTGCGACTTTGGTGGCGCGAACGGGTGCGACGGGTTCTGCGATTAATCGAATGTCAGATCGGGCAAACGAAAACGTTTGGTCTCGGTATTTGCAGCTAAGTTCAAAAGTACCTGCGTCGCCTTCGAGTTGGGTGCCGTCTTTGAGCGTGATGATGTCAAATTCATTGGCAGCTTCGTCGGTGTCGGTATCCAGTCGATCGAGGATGCGTTCAATTCGGTAACGGACTTCGTATTTTGGATGTTCCTTTTGTGCTTTTACGAGCGACAGAAATCTCCCGCCAATTTGGGGGCGTGAAAGTTCTTCCTCGGCTGTAATGCGTTGGAGATAGTCTGGGCTTTCGAGCATGTTCAGCAGGCCACGGATCTCTGCGACCTGTTGGCTGGCGGGCGCGTCACTGAGAATCATTCGCTGAATGTTGGCGAATGGGATCTCTTTCTTCGACATTTCGCCCGATTTGAGCACGGTTGTCCAGTTAATGATTTCGTCGCCCACGTCGACGGTGACTACGGAACCTCGATGCAGGCTGATTTGAAAATCATCGGCGTGCAGTTGGGTCGTGGAAGTAATCGCTGTGATTGCAAAGAAACTAAATAGCAAGCAGATCGCGTGCGTGCGGTTTTGTATGCGGTTTTTCATTGGGCGATGTTGTGTTGAGTAGTTCGAATTGCTCATGTGAAATGTTTCAGTGGCCGGGTTTGAGTGGCCGTCGCAGGGTCTATTTGTTTTGCTTTCGCATTTCTCTGACGTCGATGTATTTGAATGTGCCGTTGTTTTGTTCTGCGAGTCGAGTCATGAAATTGATTTTGGTTTGTAGCGGGCCAAGTCCGAATTGAATGCAGTGGATTTGGCATCCCTCGGCAAATCGGTTCATCATTTTTAATTCGGTCGAATTGAGTTCTGGATAGCCGCCATCGGTCATCAAAACAATCACATCGGGTTTGAATGCGAGTGCGGCGACGAGTCCGTTTTTGTGATTTGTCGCTCCGTAAGCCGTTAGGGAATCAATAAATTTTGGGACCGCATTTTTGTTCTCATCCGTTGCATTGAGCATTCGGCGATTTTTGGAAACGACCGTTGTTGTTTCATGGTAGCCGATAATTTGAAACAGATGGTGTGATTCCAGTTGATTAATCGCGGCCGAAAGTTGTTTTCGTGAGGCGTAGATAACATCCAGTCCGCTGCTGCCCATACTTTGAGAACGGTCAATCACGAAAGCGAACGATCTTCCCGTCAGTCCGCCGGAGCCAAAAACTCTGACGGTCACGGGATCGCCAATTGGTTCCTGAGATTTCAGGAACCGCCGGTCGGCACGAATAAGTCTTAAATCTTGCTCGGTTAATTGGTATTGGGCGTTCGAGTTTACCTTTGCGGGAACGTTTGCCATTTGGTTGGCATCGAACTCGGTAGACTCGACGGCTTCGGCTCCGGTAAATTCTGGCCGGTCAAGCGGTTCCACAGGCGATGCCAAGGCAGGTGGGGCGTCAGAGGAGGCGGGGGCAGCGGCCGCTGACGTTGCTGATTCGGAATTGTTTTGGGGCAGGTCTTCTGGAGTTAAATACTCAGTTTCGTTTTCTTCGGTTTGGGCTGTCAGAACGATCCCGCCCCGACGGACTTGGTCGGGAGTGCCCTGGCTGCCAGCCGAATATCCAAGCGCGATCAAGAAAACGACTAATAAAAAATGGGTCAGCAGCGACATACTGATGGGACGCCATGTTTTCTTTCGCCCAAAATTGGCGGAGCGTACATCGCCCTCGGTATCGAATTCGGCTTGAGAAGTCATCTGTCCATTATTTCATGTTACGCCCCGCGAACCAAGTTTATTCCAGACAACATTGGAAGAGGAATAGAAAGACTTCTGTCAATCGGCATGAATGATGGATTCTTGGATTCATGAAGCGTTTTACAAACCAGTTACGACCCGTTTAAAGGGTTCGTGCGTCAAAAAAGAGCCAGCGAACAAGATTCGAGGGCGACTCGTAAGGGGGCTTTGAAAACCCGGGGTTGAGACCTGCCATTATTTTTAAATGTTTTATTATTTTTCGAAACAAAACGAACTACTTCTGGTTGCCCAAGGAAATCTCTTGCAAAGTGGCACGACGGTAGTCTGGTGGGTTAGAATCGAAGGGTGTGAGAGAATCAATCAACTATTTGAGACATAACTCGTCGTTTAATTAAGTTAGCCAGAAACTAGTTACGCTAATTCTCGTTTCCTTTTTTGGACAGCAAGTCGAACACACGGCAAGGATCCAACGCAAGCAGCCTCGATTGCAAACGATGGTCAGCCGTTCCCAATACTCCTTTGAATAACAATCTGTTGAACAGGAAGAGAATATGAACGATCGCGTTTCTGGTGGCCAAGCTGAATTGAGCAGTGATGACATTAAATCATTGGAGAAGTTGAGCGAGTCGTATAAGGCTGTTCGCCAACAGCTGGGCAAAGTCATCGTTGGCCAGAACGAAGTGATTGAGCAATTGATGATTGCAATTTTCGCGAAGGGGCACTGCCTTCTAGAGGGTGTTCCAGGTTTGGCCAAAACATTGATGGTCAGTACGCTTTCCGAGACTTTGAATCTGGACTTTAGTCGTATCCAGTTCACGCCAGACTTGATGCCAAGTGATATTGTCGGAACGGAAGTGATTCAGGAAGACAAAACAAGCGGAGCTCGAGAATTTAAGTTTCTCAAAGGCCCCGTGTTTTCGAACATCATTCTTGCTGATGAAATTAACCGTACGCCTCCTAAGACCCAAGCGGCTCTTTTGGAAGCGATGCAGGAAAAGCAAGTCACTATCGGTGGTGAACGACATGAGTTGCCGGCGCCGTTCTTTGTGCTTGCGACGCAAAACCCGATCGAGCAGGAAGGTACTTATACTCTTCCAGAAGCCCAGCAAGATCGTTTCATGTTCAAGGTGTTCGTGAAGTACCCGTCTTACGACGAAGAGTATCAGATTGCCGCGACAACCACCGCTGATTTGGAAACCAACGTTGAGCAGGTGCTTTCAGGCGAAGACATCATTCGACTGCAACAGTTGGTTCGCCGCGTGCCCGTTGCGGCTCACGTGATTCATTTTGCGCTTCGTATCGTTCGCGCGACCCGTGTCCTTGAGGATGATTGCCCTGAGTTTGTAAAGGAATCAATCTCTTGGGGTGCAGGTCCTCGTGGTGTTCAGAACTTGCTGTTGGGTGCCAAAGCTCGTGCCGTTCTCGAAGGGCGAACTTACGCGACAACCGACGATTTGCGTGCGGTCGCTAAACCTGTGCTTCGTCACCGTGTGATCACGAACTTCAACGCGGAGTCCTCGGGTATTACGTCGGACGACATTATCGACCGTTTGCTTACGGAAATTCCTGAGCGTAGTGATGGCGACCAAATGGCACCTGAGCTCGTCAAGGCATTTGCCTAACGTGACGTGCTAGAGGACTGGGCTGTTGGGCAGGCGACGAGGTCGTTTTTGCTTGGCTGTTTTGGCACTTGGGTTTTTACAATTGAGAGTTGATGTCTACTTCTGAAACAACCGGAACCAAGTATCTCGATCCTAAAACGCTTGACAAAATCAAGCGGCTTGACGTTCGGGCGCGAGTGGTGGTGGAAGGCTTTATTACCGGCCAGCACCGTTCGCCGTACAACGGTTTCGCTATCGAATTTGCGGCTCATCGTGAATATGCACCAGGTGATGATCTTCGCCATATCGACTGGAAAGTCTGGTCCAAAACGGATCGTCTCTATATCAAAGAGTACGAAGAAGAAACGAACCTCAAATGCCATTTGATCGTCGACTGTTCCAAGTCGATGCGATACGGCGAAGCAAAGGGCTCGGGTACAAGCACGGGCTGGAGTAAGTTCGACTATGCGGCTACCGCGGCGGCGAGTTTGGGCTACATGATGCAGCAGCAACAGGACTCGGTCGGCATGGTGCTGTTTAGTGACAAGATCGACAAAAATTTAAAAACGTCGTCGCATCCGTCGCATATGAAAATGTTGTTTCATGAGTTGGAGAAAACTGAGCCGGCCAAGACGACCGATGTTAGCGATCCGTTTTTGCAACTCGCCGGTCAAATTCGTCAGCGCGGAATCATCGCTTTATTTTCAGATTTGTTTATTGATCCAGATGAGCTTGGGAAGGCGTTGGCTCAATTTCGGCTTCGTCGCCACGAGGTGATTGTGTTTCATGTGATGCACCATGATGAGCTGGAGTTTCCGTTCCAAGACAACACGTTGTTCAAAGGCATGGAAGTCGAGGCGGAGCTTCATACCGAACCGCGGGCACTTCGCAAGTCTTACATGGAAGCGGTTGAACGCTACATGGCACGTGTGAAAAAAGTCTGTGCCGTTTCAGGTATTGATCATGTTTTGCTTGACACGTCAAAGCCGTTGGACGGAGTCCTTTCGAGTTACCTTAATTTTCGGGCCAAGTCGCGCCGGAAGCTGATTTGAACTAGCCGCAGAGTTTTTGCAACCTTTTGCACCAATACAAGACACCGAGATTAACTAGGAATTAAGGGATATGCTCAGCTGGTTTTTGAATCCGTGGATGTTGCTTGGCGGGCTCGCGATCGCGTCCCCCATTCTCATTCACTTGCTCAACAAACGACGGTTCAAGATCGTCGATTGGGCGGCAATGGATTTTCTATTCGAAGCCGACAAAAAGAACCGCCGCCGCGTTCAGGTTGAGAATTTCGTTCTCTTGGCCTTGCGATGCCTGGCAATGTTGTTGATTGCTTTTATGCTTTCTCGGCCGTTTCTTCCGTCGAGCGTTACTGGTGCGCTTCAGCAGGCGCAGAAATTGGAACGCGTGATTTTGATCGATGATTCGCTCAGTCAGCGCGTGTTGAATAATTCGGTTCCTGCATTCTCTGGGACCAAGGACAGCGTTAAAGAATTGATTCAGCGTTTTGCTGAATCGGATAAAACAGAAGACTGGTTGACCGTGATGTTGACCAGTAATCCAGAACAACCCTTGCTGGCAAACGAGCCATTGACCCGAACGACCGTGGCATCGTTGACTCAAGCGATTGATGATCTTGAGTGTTCGGATCAGGTAGCGGATTACACCTCGTCAATCGGTGAGATGAACCGATACGTTAGCGGGCAACGAGAGACAGGCGGACGAGTTGCGTATTTTTATTCCGACATGCGAGAGCGCGATTGGGTGAATACACTCGATTCGGACACTGATTCTTCACCCAATAAGTTGTTAACTCAAGTTTCAGAGGCAACGATTGGTTGCTTTTTGATCGATGTGGGCAACGCCAATGATCAAAACCTGGCAATCACTGGTGTGCGGCCAGAAAATCTCCAGGTCGCCGACAAAGTGATTCCGTTCAACGTGCAAGTGACGAACTTCGGAACAACGACTGTCAACCAAGTTCGCGTGTTGCTGCAGGTCGATGATGGTCAACCTGATTACGAAGTCATCCCTTCGATCGCTCCAAGTCAAACGGCTGAACTTGCGTTTCGGTATGTTTTCACATCTCAGCGGGACCCAGGTGGCGATCTGCTGGGGGATGATTCAACCAAGCCACGTTTTGCAAACTACAAAGTTCGCGCTGAAATTGATCGCCAGTCTCTGGGCGAAGAAGGCTTATTGGCCGACCAATTGTTAGAAGACTCAACGGCACTTTTTGCTGCTCGTGTAAAAGACGGTATTTCCGTTTTGCTGGTTGATGGTGATCCGTCTGCTGCGTCCGAGCGAAGTGAAACCCACTACCTTCGCAGTCTTGATGTCGAAGGAACGGGGCTTGATACAGAAGTCGTAACCGTCAGCGAGTTGGAAACGGTTTCTCTTTCTGACTACGAAATTATTTTCTTGTGCAACGTCGATGAAGCTTCGCCCGACCGCGTGAAATCGCTTGAGCAATGGGTCCGCGATGGCGGTGCGTTGGTGTTCATGCCTGGCAACCGAGTTCGGGCATCGACATTCAATGGAACGTTTTATCGCAACGGTGCTGGGCTTTCGCCTTTGTCGTTAGTCAGTATGACGGGCGATCCAACCATGGCGAAGTGGGTCAATTTTGAAATTGATCCACAGATCCACCCTGCACTGCAAGTCATGGTCGACAGCGATTCAGCGAGCTTGAGCAATGTCGATGTGTTCAGTTGGTGGACCAGCGAGTTGGCTGAAAACCTGATTGGCAAAACCGTTGAGGTTCCGCTGCGTTTGAATGATGAACAAAACTCGGTCGCGATGGCTGACCGATCGTTTGGGCTTGGCAATGTGATTGTGTTTGCAATTCCTGGCGATGGTGACTGGACGATGTGGCCCAGCAGCCCAACGTTTCCACCAGTGATGATTGACTTGATTGATTACTTGGTCGGTTCGGGCGGTGAGCAGAGTTCTGTCGAACTTGGCGGTGGGCTCAGCTATCCCGTCGACATGTCGGCTTACGAAAGTCGTGTTGCGCTTCGCAATCCAAAGAACGAAAAAATTGAAGCCGTCGCCAAACCCGTTAACGATACGGAAGAAGCGAAAACGAGTGTGCTCTACAAAGTCGATTTCGAGGACATCAACCGAAGTGGTTTTTATGATCTCGAGTTGACTCGGCACACGGGCGAAAAAGAAAAAGTGTTGTTTGCTGCCGCGATGGACCCCCGCGAAGGCAATTTGAAACGGCTGCCAGCGAGTGCGATGGAAGGTGACTTTTTCGGTGACAACGTAACATTCCTTTCGACGTCGGAACTTACAGAACAAACCGTATCCGGTGGCAATACCGAGATCTGGTTGCAACTGTTGATGGTTTTGTTTGGGGCTTTGATGCTTGAACAATTCCTCGGCTATTTTTGGGGAAAGAAACGATGATCAGAAAATCAAAGTTCGTCATAGTTGTTGCTTTTTCAGTTTCGCTCTTGAGCGGACCAACGATTGGCGATGGGCAAGAAGTTCGGCTCGCCCGTATGGTGGCCGCAATCAAGGCCGTCGGTTCGCAAGAAGACACCAACGTTGATGCTGAATCTGGCGCGATTTTGAAAACGTCGCCTGACCTCGAAGGCGTGCTGGAAACGGCGGAGCGAATTCGCAAAGATGGCAACTATCGTGTTGCGACTCAGTTGTGGCAGGAAGTGTTGAAGCAAAGTGGCGACGCACTTTTCTCTGCCGACGGATCGACTTATTTTTCGCTCGGCCAACAAATCGAAGAAATTCTGGCAGGGCTCCCGCCTGAAGGCCTGACTGCGTATCGCGTCACCGCCGACGCCGCTGCGAAAGAAATCCTTGCTGAGGCCGGCGACCCAAATGATGTCACGGCGCTCAACAAGATTGTGCGGCAGTATTTTATTAGTTCGATGGGCGATGAGGCCGCGTATAGTCTTGGGTGTATTTACCTTGACCGGTTTGATTTTATTGGTGCGCGGCGAATGTTTGAGAAAGTCGCCAATGGCTATCCTGATCCGACTGTGCCGATGGAAGAAGTCCACGCGAGGATTGCACTTTGCCAGTCGTATTTAGGCGACGTCAAATCAGCCAAGGTCTCGTTAGCAAAAGCCGACGAGGTCAGGGCGAATTCTGGTCGTGCAGAACTGGTTCGCGACACGCTAGGCAATTTGGTTGCAGGTGAAGGCAATGTTCTCAGTAGTTCAAACTGGAAGATGCCGCTGGGTGATGTTCGCCGCTACGGAACAACGTTGTCCGTCCCCGAAGAATTCATGCAGGCCGATTTAGCCGCAGTTTGGCAGTATTATTTCGAGCCGCGATCCAAATTCAACAAAGGAGCTGACGTTGATGGAATGATGCTCTCCGGCGAACAGGCGTCTGGCAAAACTGTACTTGATACCCGAGTGACAATAGAAAAAGACATCATTGAAAAGTGGCGTGAAAAAACATGGCGTCCCTCCGGGAACCTGCTCATCGATGGTGACCGAGTTTACTTTAAAACTGGTGGCGATCTCGCCGTTTGGAGTCGAGAAAAAGTCAACAAGATTTCCAAGGTCTCGTCTGAGCAATCGAAATTAGATGCGGCAATTCTGTGGCGAAGCGTTTGGCGTAATGCATTTCAAATTGACCAGGCAACATTGATGGGGTCGCGGATGCGAGTCATGTATAGCGGGCAAGGCGGCAGTCAAGCATCCAATGGGCCTGACCCTACGTCGACTGCAGAAGTCCAACTCTTTGGTGACACAATCTACCAACAAATGTCCATTCATAATGGAAACGTTTTTACGATCGAAGGTAAGTCGTTTGACGATGCGAATAAGCATTTGGCTCCCAAAGTCACGTCTCAGTGGAATGCGACGTATCGGCGAACGCGTACGAACTTTTTGACGGCTTACGATTCTGTGACCGGTGAAGTTCAGTGGCGATTGCCACGCGAGCCGGAAAAATCGGAAGATGAAACTTCCGTTCTGACCGAAGTAGAAGATTCACCTTGGTTGACGTCGGGAGGATTCATGGCGTCGCCGATTGGTTTTGGCGACATGGTTTTGGTGCCCGTCAACAACGGCGGTGCAATTTCCATTTATGCGTTAGATCCAAGCAACGGTGGCAAAACAATTTGGAAATCATTTCTGTGTGACGAGCCTGAACACGGTGCCGTTGCGTGGTCTCCAATCAATCTTTCGATGGACGGAAGCGATCTGTTTGTGAACTGTGGCATGGGCGTTGTGTTTGTGCTTGATCCGGCGACGGGTACGGTTCGGTTTGCAAAACGATATGCACGAGCCGGAGTTGAAAATAACCTTGGTCGTCGATCTGGAATGCAAATGGTACGCATGGATTTCGATGGTTGGTCAAGCGATATCGTGATTCCGTATGGCAGACAGATGATTTGCTTTAGCTCTGATTCAGAAACGATCGAAGCCTACGATCGTAACAATGGCAAAATGATCTGGCGAAGTGAAATGAGTCCTATCGGATTCAAAGTCGATTACTTGCTGGGCGTTTACAACGACATGCTTTACGCCGCCGGCCCGGAAACGATTGTGGCGTACGACCTCAAAGGTGAGGGCCGCATGATTTGGGGAGCCGACCAGTTGTTCGACGGGAAGCTGTCGTTTGGAAAAGGCATGCTGACCCCAAGCGGAATTTATATGCCGGTCGAGGATAATATTTATCAATTCGACCTGATTGGCAACAAAGGCAAGGCGAACATCATCTCCAAAGTGCATGTTGATCTTGGGACCAATGCACCTGTTGGAAACTTGTTCAGCGATGGCGAGCGAATTTGGGTTCACGGTGCCAATCGCTTGTACGCACTTGGGAAAGCGCCTGAGGAGTAGCGATGCAATGAGTGATTTGAGTAAGAGTTAAAAGACAAAACGAGAATCGAAGCGAAGTCCAACGAACTAACAACACGAGCCGAGTACTACGTTGAATTTGATTGCAAAAAATACATTTCTTGAGTGGGCGTTGGGTGAAGATCCCGAGCGAGCCGGTACACCCCAGTTGCAATGGGCGAACATGCCGGAATCGTGGGGCGTTTTCGTTCTGATTGCGGCAGTAGCAGCCATCGCATTTAGCGTGTTTTGGATGTACAGGCGTGAGATCGGCACCTGTCCGCGCTGGGCAAAAATTGTGATGGCTTGCTTGCGATTGTCCGTCTTGCTGTTGTTGATCGCGATGTTCCTTAAGCCGTCGGTTTTCTATCAGCAAGTCAACGAGATCAAACCCACGATTGCGATGCTTCGTGATTCTTCGCTTTCGTTTGATCGAGGTGATAGATACCGTAGCGCCGATCGTGTGACCCAGCTGGCGAAAGCGACCGGGATCCCCGCGGGCGATATTGAATCGGGAAGCATCAAACGTTCAATGTTGGTCAACCAAGCATTTCAAAAGAATCCGAAATTGCTTGAGCTGATTCGCGACAAAGGCGCGATTCGCGTGGTCAATTTTTCTGACGGCAACACGCCCGTCGCGGTGATTCCTGCGATCACAAAACAGGATAAAGAAAAAGCTGAACGCGAAGCAAAAGCGAAGGAAGCGGCAGGTGACAAAACAGCCGACGCGACGACGCCAGACGATGCGGGCGAATCCGGTGGCTTGATTCGAAGCACGATTCCTGATCTTGAGGCGAACGGGTTGGGTACCGACATTTGGCAGGCATTGCGGGAATCTTTAGATGATCCCAACCGATTGTCGGCTGTCGTTCTGATTTCCGACGGCCAGCACAATGGCGGTGAGGATCCACTTGAGATCGCGCAAAAGGCGGCTTCGCTGGAGATTCCAATTTTTGTGATTGGTGTTGGCGATCCTAACCCACCAAAAAACCTCTCGGTCAACGAAGTCTACGTGCGTGACAAAGCCTATCCTGATGAGCCGTTTGAAATCGAAGCGATTTTGCAGACGAGCCAGGTCGGTGACACAGGGATGCCATCTCGCATCGAAGTTCAGTTGATCCAGCAAGCCGTCGATTCAACAGGCAAGCCCGGAACGCCGGAACAGGTAAAGACCAAAGAAGTAGAAGTTCCGATTAACGGTGGTCGTATTCGAGTCGATTTCGATCACGTGCTCAATCAGCCGGGTAAGTATGTTTACTCCGTTGCCGTGGACGCTCTTGAAGATGAAACGGAAACGGACGACAACTCGAAACTTTCATCTGAGATGGAAGTCGTTGATGAGAAAGTTAAGGTGCTTTTGATTTCCGGTTTGCCAAGTTGGGATTACCAGCAAGTCCAGCGTTTGCTTCAACGAGACCAAAATATTGCGTTGACCTGTTGGCTGCAGTCGATGGACGAATCTCGACCGCAGGAAGGCAACGAGCCGATTACAAAATTGCCGCGAACGATGGAAGAGTTTCGCGAATACAACGTCGTGATGTTGATGGATCCAAATCCAGATGAGTTTGATTCTCAATGGTTGGATTTGTTGAAAGAGTTCTGTAAAGAGCGAGCTGGCGGCGTGATGTTCATGGCCGGCCCGCAGTTCACGAGCTTGTTCGTGACGATGAACAGCCTCAAAGGCATTCGCGATATGCTGCCGGTCCGATTTGGCGACATTGAGTTTATTGATACCGTCGAGGCGTTGGCTTCTGCGAAAGACAGACGACCGGGGCAAATGCTGTTGGTTAATCACAACATGGATCACCCGGTGATGAGTTTCCGAAGCGACCCGTCAGAGACGACGAAGATCTGGAGCTTGATGCCGGGGATTTTTTGGAGCTTTCCAACGATGTCGGCCAAACCAACCGCTCGAGTATTGCTTGAGCGTGGAGATCAGGTCAACGCGGACGGCAATCAACCATTGTTGGTCGCAGGACGGTACGGAGCCGGCTCTGTTCTCTACATGGGTTTTCAGGGAACCTGGCGTTGGCGTCCTGTCGGCGTCCAAGCTCAGTATTTTGACAAATTCTGGATTCAGGTCGTGAGGTATTTGGTCGAAACCCGATCGCTTCAAGGTTCACGTCGGGGATTCATTGACGTGGAGAAAACCGAATTTGAACTTGGCGACCGAGTGTTGTTGGTCGGGCGCGTGCTGGACGAGCAATTCAAACCTTCGACGAAAAAAGTTCACAAAGCGATTGTGAAGACAGAGGATGGCAGAACACAGACGGTCGAAATGAAGCTGCTTCCCAGTCAGGAAGGTAGCTACGAAGGCACATTTGTGGCTCAACGCATCGGAAGTTTCCAAGCCACGATTGATTTGGGCGGAGACACTTCTAGTGACAAATTGATCGATCCGATTCCATTCCGCGTCGTTCCACCAAGTGCCGAGTCAGGTGCGTTTTGGTTGAATGAAAAATTGCTGACCGAAATTGCAACTCAATCAGGCGGAAAGTATTTCCGTCTGGAACAAATTGACCAATTCCCGGAATTGCTTCCGACGATGATCACGCGAGCGGAATTCAACAGCCCGCCCAAACCGCTGTGGGATGGCAATCGAATATTGCGTTGGGCAATGTTTATCCTGCCCGTGTTGCTGTTGTCGATCGAGTGGATCATCCGCAAGTGGTACAAGTTGCTTTAACAGTTTGGGTCTAAGATTTGGATGCGACTGAGCAAAACAGAAATCAAAAAGAATGACGGAGCGGCAAATGAGCTCGCTCAAAAACAGGAAATAGTTTTTACATGGCAACTGCAACTTCATCACAACCAATGCCAAAGCAGGTTCTCAGGAAACTGAACCAGATGCGTGGCAAACTGACCCGTTGGATCCTCGTCCATGGCTTGGGGCGGTGGCTATTGGCCATTGTTGGAATCCTCGGCGCAGATATGGTTCTTGACCGCGTGTTCCGAATGGATGCCGCTCAGCGTTTGGTCATGTTGGTCGTTATGGTTCTGGCAGCGGTCGTCTATTTTGGGTGGCGGGTCATTAAACCGATGCTGACCCGGCCCAATAACGATGCGTTGATTTATGAGGTAGAGAACAAGAATCCTGGCTTGAAAGAGAACTTGATCACGGGCGTTCAGCTCGCTCGAGAAAAAGATTTGAATTCGATGGGGGTTTCGTCTCAGCTGGCCGACGCGACTATTTCGAGTGGATTGAAGCAGGCGGAAGCGATTGATTTTGGCAAGGCGCTCAACCTTCCCGAGTATATGAAGAACTGGGGGTTGTTGATGACCGGGGTCGTTCTGCTTGGCGGAATCGGTTTCGGTGTAACGCAAACGGACTTTCTTCGGACTTGGTTTAATCGAAACATTATGTTGCTCGATGATCAGTGGCCTCAGTCGACCTACCTTGAGATCGTTGGTGCTGAGGATGGTAAACTGATTCTTCCTCGTGGAAATGATCATCGTCAATTGGTTGTCGTGCGTGAGGACAGCAAAATCACCGACGTCGATGTTTCGTTGGAGGTCGACAATCCTGGTGGGCGTACGATTCACCAAATGAAACCGACTGGAAAACTCGATGGACGAGAACGGGTTTTTATGTTCCATAACGTGTCGTCCAAATTTCGATTCCGAGCATCTGGGGGCGACGATGTGACCGACTGGGTCGACGTTGAATTGGTGGAACCGCCAAATATCATCGAGTTGGATATGAACGTCCTGATGCCGGAGTACACGGGTATCGAAAAATTGCCACTGACTGGTAACGGACCACACTCTGTATTGGTTGGAAGTAAGCTTCAGTTAGGAATTCAAACCAACAAGGCACTTTCAAAAGCAGGTTTGAAACTTGGTGACGAAGTTTTCGAAATGAAACAGTCTGGCGATGACAAACAATTTGAGTTGTTGATCCCAGGTTCCGAAGGCGAGTTGCGTGGTGGTGAATACGAATTCGAGTTAGTCGATACTGGTGGGCTAAGCAGCTCACGTCGATCCAAATTTAAGCTTGCGATCAAAGAAGATGACGTCCCCAAAGTGCGAGCGAGTTTGCTTGGCATTAGCGGGTTGGTGTCATCACGAGCCATGTTGCCGACCTCGTTTCAAGCCGCCGATGAGTATGGGCTGACGCGATTGGCGTTCGATTGCAATTGGAAGTTGGGCGTCGATGACGAAAAACCAGTCGTGCGGAATATCTTGTTCGGCGAGATTGGTTTGGAAGACGGAAAACCAACTCGACAAATCAAAAGCGATGCCGTGTTGGATCTTTTACCGTTGAAACTTGAGCCGGGTACCAGTTTCAAGTTCGCCGTTGCTGCAACAGATAACCACCCGGAGAAACCAAACGTAGGACGCTCGCAAGAGTTCCTCCTACGCGTTGTTTCTGATGAAGAACTGCGTGCCGATCTGCTTCGTCGAGAGATCGAACAACGTAAAGCGTTTGATCAGGCGTATCAGGTTCAAATGGAACTTTCGTCTGAGTTACAAGCCATTGCGGCTCGACAACCAGAGCCTGGAACATCCCAAGAAGACTTCGATTCCCAGCGTGAGGCGGCATTCATCGGGCTGGTTCAGAATCAAAAAGGCATTGGTACTGCGATTGATCGGATCGCAAATCGTTTCGAAGAGTTCTTGGTTGAAGTGAAAAACAATCGCTTGGACGAGGCTGAAAATGAGATCGCGCCAGATCAGAGAATCGAAACTCGGTTTGATGAAAAAATCATTCAGCCGATTCGTAGGTTGGATCAGGATTTAGTTTCGGTGGCGACAAGGAATTTGGACAATTGCCGCCGAGCCGTAACTGTGCCAGCAGAATTCAACGGTGCTGTTGATCGAACGGTTGAAATCCAAGCCCAGATCATGGAAGAGATGAAGAGAATTCTCAGTGCAATGAATGATTCAGAAAGTTTTCAGGAGATCATCAATGATATTCTGGAAGTCAAACGGGATCAGTCACAACTGTTGCAGGATGGGATTAGGAAAAAGGGGCAACCTAAGAGCCCGTTTGATAAAAAGAGCCCTTTTGACAAAAAATAAGATATAAGAAACACAACACCGATGCGTTACATTGATAGCCAGTGATGGTTAAACGTAATACGGTTTGCTTTTCAGAGTTTGTCTTTTCGTATTAGCAGTTCAGGTTTGAGTTTTAGTGGAGTCACCGTGATGGAAAAAATGAATCTTCGTTCGTCGATGGTAACGTCATTGTTCGCCATTTTGATTGCAGTGCTCACGGTCGCTCCATCACTGGGGCAGGATCAAGATTCCAAGCGCAAAAGTGAATTGGGCGTTCGGCAGCGACTGATCGAACTCAAAATGCTGGAGCTGGAAACCAAGCTTACCGTGATCGCGGAAAAGCTTCGTGAAAAAGAACCTAAGCGTGCAAAACTGCTTGTCGCCGCATATCAGCAATCCAAGGAAAAATTGATTTCCAAAAAGATGGCCGAGGCCAGTGAACTACTCGATCAGAACAAATTGCCAGAGGCTGAAAAAGTTGTTAACGAGGTGATCACGAACCTTGAAATGCTTGTCCGATTGTTGACTGAACAAAAGGAACAAACGCAGTCCAAAAAAGAAGAGATGAAGCAGCTGGAAAAGTGGAAGAAGAGCATCGAAGACCGGTTGAAGGAGCAAAAAGAACAACGGATGGAAACCGAAAAGGTTGCCAATCCAGAAGATGCCGCGAAAAAATTAGAAGCTCAGATCGCCAAGCTCAAGGCTCTGATTAACAAACAAAAAGAAGTCATTAAAGCGACTGACGAAAAAGCCAATGAGGGACTGCGAGCACTCGACAAAGTTGCGGACAAGCAATTCGAAGTTCGCAAGGAAACTGAAGAACTTAAAAAACAAATCATGGGCGACAACGTTAAAAAGAACCCTGAAATGGGAACCGAAACGCCCAAAGATCCTAAAAATGGAGACGGCAAAGGCGACGCCAAGCCTGGTGATGGAAAACCAAAAGACGGAAAACCAAGCGACAAGAAACCAGACGATAAAAAGCCTGAAGACGGCAAGCCCGACGATGGAAAAGGCGACGACAAAAAGCCAGGCGATGAAAAGAAACCGGAGGAAGGCAAAAAACCTGAGGACGGAAAACCAAGCGATGGAAAACCAAGCGATGGAAAACCAAGCGATGGAAAACCAAGCGATGGAAAACCAAGCGATGGAAAACCAAGCGATGGAAAACCAGGTGAGGGCAAGCCTGGGGAAGGTAAGCCAGGCGATGGCAAACCGGGAGAAGGAAAACCAGGCGAAGGAAAACCGGGCGAATCCAAACCGCAAAAACCTCAACCTCCACAGCCAGGGCAAAAGGCTTTAGAAGAAGCACAAAAGCATCAAGAAAAAGCTGAAGAGAAACTGGGATCTGGCAAACCAGAAGACGCCAAGCGTCAGGAGCAAGCCGCGCTCGACAAGCTTGATGAAGCTTTGAAAGAGATTGAAAAGGAAAAGCGGCGCATCGAGTCGTTGCCTGAAGAAGTGCTTGAGCAGATGGCGGAAAAGCAACGTCGGACTCGCGACAAAACGATGGACCTCATTGAGGAAATGAAAAAGGCTCCCAAACCGAAGGCTGAAGAAGGTGCCGAGGCTGGAGCGAAGCCGCCCCAACAACAGGCTGGCCAAAAGGGAATGGAAAAAGCTGCTGACTCGATGAAGGAGGCTTCAGACGATCTCAGTGAAGAAAATCCTGAAAAAGCGAAAGAGAAACAGGAAGAGGCCGAAGAGGAATTGGAAGAGGCTCTCGAAGACATTGAGGATCGGCTGAAGCAGCTTCGTGAGGAAACTCGGGAGGAAAAACTTGCTCGCCTCGAAGCCCGATTTCGCGAGATGTTGGACCGTCAAAAAGTTGCCAGTGTGATGACGATCGAGTTGGATGACAAACTTACAAATCTTGGGGAGCTTAGCCGACGAGATAACTTGATCATGCTGCGGCTGGCCAACGAAGAACTTGAAATTAGCGAGCTTGGTCAGCAGGCATACGATTTACTTTTAGAAGACGGTACGAGTATCGTTTTCCCTGAAGTAGTTCAGGAATTGCGAATAGACTTGGCGACCGCAGCCGAAGGTCTTCAAGAGGAGCGGACCGATCAGTATACGCAGCTTATCCAAAGTGAAATTGAGACCACCATTCAGGATCTAATCGACGCATTGAAAGAAGCCCAAAATGAGGGTGGCGGCGGAGGTGGTGGTGGAGGAGGCGGTGGCGAGCAGCCATTGCTCAAGAAATCTGCCGAATTGAAGATCCTGCGAATGCAACAATTACGGTTAAACCGACGAACAAAGAAGCTTGAGAAGATCCGTGGACCTGAGGATGTGGAGAACATAATCAACAAGGAATCGAAAAAAGCGTCAGATCTTCAACAAAAACTGATAGAAATGACCGAACAGATCATGGAAAAAGAGTCCGCAGGCTAGTTTCTGGGGTTATAAATACGTAGGAAGAATGCTGGCAATTTGCGAGTTGAAAGATTCTCATGGATTGTTGTGCCCTTTTTCACTACAAATTGGTGCAGAATGCACGATAATGAAAGATAGTAGTACGAATAACAAGTGTTCGTGTGACTGTTGACCACTACCAAAAAAGTAAACGTCATCAAAAAGTTCACCTCGTCGAAGGGATCCCTATGAAAGCAATTCGAATGTTTGCACTTGGCAGCTTCACGGCCGCTATGATGCTCACCGTCTCACTTGCCAATGCGGCAACAGACGGTCACAACCATGAGGTTGTGGCTTCGTTTCTGAAGCATGTTGAATCACTCGATTCAATCAGCGACAAAATCAAAGCCGAAGTCAAAGAATCAGTTGAAGAGCTTTCGAAAGAACAGTCTCCCGACGCAGTCACCGAGGGCTTGATCAAGGTCTATCCGGAGTATCTAAAAGCTGTCGAGTCATCTGACGCAGACAACATTGACGAAGCAGTCAAACTATTGGGTCCTTTGGCCGAATCAGAAGACAAGTTTCTTGCCGCTGAGGCAAGTTTCTATCTGGCTCGAACATTGATGAATGGCGATCGTTTCGAAGACGCCATCTCAAGTCTCGACAAAGTCACGGGGGACATGGGCAAGTTCACGGTTCACCAAGGAAGTGCTCAGTACTTCACTGGTGTCGCCAACGCTGGCCTTTTGAACAATGCAAAAGCGATTGAGTCATTCATGCAGTTCTTGCAGTTCAATCCTGACGCACCTGAGCGATTGCGAGTCAGTGCTTGGCGACAGGTTCAACAGCTTCAGTCAATCCAAGAAGGCAAGCTTGACGATGTTCATCAACGAATGGACTACTCACGACGTCGACTTGATTTGAACGAAACTGGCGAAAAGACTCAAACTGAGCAAGACAAAATTGTCACGATGCTGACAAAGATGATCAAAGAAGAAGAAAAGAAAGAATGTAGTTCCAACTGCAAAAAAGGCGGTACCTGAGAGGCTGGCAAAAAAGCTTCTGGTCAGAAGCAAGCACAGTCAAAGCCAAGCGACGGTAAGAAGAGCAAGCAGGGCGGAACCAGCAACAACGCCAATGGCAAAGTTGTTGATAAAACTTACGACAATGCACCAGCAAGTCCTTGGAGCCGTTTGAGAGATCGCGCACGTGATCCCGCCAACAACGCTGTAAAGGATAAACTTCCAGCTCGTTACCGAGCCATCGTTGAACGGTTCAATGAAGCCGCCAACGGCGAGAAGTAATTGCGATTGGTCGAGTGAGTTATTCACTTGATTGGATGCATTCTGAAAAATCAAACGGCACTTTCTTAAGTGAAGGTGCCGTTTTTTTATTTGCTGTTTTTATTTGCCGTTTCGGCAATTCCATTGCGATGAGTTCTTTTACGGCGCTTTCCCAAGCGACAGAGACTCGCCCAGTTCTCCGATTTGTGATTCCAGCAATGTTCGTTCATTGCGCTTAACATTCAACTTAACTTGGTGACCTAAAACGCATTGACTGTCATCGTCTTTTTGAGCGGTAGCATCTCTATTGGATGGAGTTTCGCGAGAAGACCATTCAAAAATATGCGAAGGTCGGATGAAATTCAGCAAGGTGTATCTTGGCAATCGGAGTCGAATACTAGACTAGTCTCCAAGTGCCAGTTTAGTGGCGGCGAAATCAAACTTGCCAGATTGTTCGCTGCGAACAGAGGCTGCGAATGAACCCGGCGTATTGTTCGTTTCGGATTGCTGGGTTTTGAATGAAACCGAAGTTACAAACTCGTTCCATTGGTAGCACGGAACCTGCCATAGAAACAACCAATTGGCAAATTTCACTGCCGGCAAAACGAGACACCGGTGTCCAGATCAACTAGAATTACAGCATGAGTGAAATCGAAACACCGCCCTTTAAGTGTGCTCGTAACATGCAATCTAGACTGTTCCATTTTTTGTTTTTAATCGGATGCTTTATTTTTGTTTCGACAATGTCGGCCAGTGCCCAGGAACTTGGGAAGTGTTCGATCGATCTTCTCGATGGCACTACGGTCGAAGCAACTGTTGCATCAATAGATGCAGCCGGAAACGTGACCGGGCCTGACGTTCCTGGTGGTCTAAAACTGCAAGATGTTCTTGCCGTTACCACTGAACGAGCAATTGAGAAATCATCCGGAGAAGGTGCGGTTTCGATCATAACTCTGGAGGGCGGACGGATTGCGGCGAGAAATTTAAAGCTCGGTGATGAGAAGCTTGTCTTTGATTCTCAGGCGGGGATCCAGTCGCTTCCACTGCAAGCGTTGCGAGCGATCGTTTGGTCCAAGTCATCGACTGTCGAGAATGCGATCAGGCAACCATCCAAAGAAAACGACAAAGTCATCGTCAAATCAGAAGATGGCGAAGCAGCTTATGAAGGACTTTTTGAGTCCTTGGATTCGGAGCGAATCGGGTTGAACTACCAGGGCGAATCACAAACGATTGGTTTGGACAAAGTCGCCGCGGTCGTGACGGCGGATCTTGGAATGAGCGGTCCACAAGGCTCTTCGGCGAACGTTGGTTTGGTTGATGGTTCAAATCTCGTCGGTGTTATTTCAACAATCGCTGATGGAGTGCTGACAATGAAAATCGCCGGTGACTCAAGCGTTAGTTTAAAGGCGGAAAGTATCGTTGAGATCACGATTACGTCGGATCGACTGCAGTACCTTTCCGATGTTGAACCAGCCGACGTCGAAGAGCGGGCCGTATTCGCGGTGCAACGAACATGGAAACGCGATCGAAGCGTTGAGAACAATCCCTTGAGCATTCGGATTGGGAAATCAGCCAAGTCCGTTGAGTTCAAAAAAGGGCTGGGCGTTCAAGCGTTTTCAAGGCTTGTGTTTGGCAATCCGAAAGAATTCGATCGGTTCAATGCGACAGTTGGAATCGACGCCGAAACCAAAGGCCGTGGAGATTGCGTCATGACGGTTCGCGGCGATGGAATTGAACTTTGGTCAAAACGAATTCAAGGTTCGGGCGAACCAGTGGCAGTCGATTTGGATATCACTGGTATCAAAGAAGTCGAATTGCTGGTTTATCCAGGCGAGGATTTTGATTTGGGTGACCACGCGAATTGGGCTGAGGCTAGATTTCTTAAAACGAAATAGAAACGACCGAGAAAAAACGAAACGCGAGTGCGCTTTTTGTTGTTTTAACAATAGGACGCGTCAGCGACGCAGGCGAGATTTGCGATTGGCCATGTGGCTGATGCAGATTCTGGGCTGACGGATAGATGACTGACAAACACTAAACGGCTTTGGAGTTACAGATGCAAGTTCGCCGCTCATGGGTTGCCTTGTTGGGCATGTTGATGCTGTTGTTGGTAGCTCATTCTGCCTGTTCACCAACGTTCGCGATCGACAACGATATTTCACCTGAAGATCAAAAATTGATCGACAAAGTTGAAAAGCATCGCGTCAAAGCCATCAACAAAGTCATCGGCAGCGTCGTCGCGATCTACGATGACGATCGCCAAGGCGGCGGTTCTGGCGTGATCATTCATCCCAGTGGAATCGCGTTGACCAACCACCATGTCATCATGGGGTCTGGCGTCAAAGGCTGGGGCGGTTTAGCGGATGGAAAAATGTACCGCTGGAAGTTGATCGGTACCGATCCCGGCGGCGACGTCGCGATCATTCAAATGGAAGGCAAAGACGATTTTCCCTGGACGCCGCTTGGTGATTCGGACAAAGTCAGAGTCGGCGATTGGGCGCTGGCGATGGGCAACCCATTCATTCTGACCGAAGACCAATCGCCTACCGTGACGCTGGGAATCGTCAGCGGGGTAAAACGTTACCAGTACGGTGCAGGAATGAACCAGCTCGTGTACGGAAACTGTATCCAGGTCGATTCTTCGATCAATCCGGGAAACTCTGGTGGACCGCTTTTCAATCTCAACGGTGAGATCATTGGGATCAACGGTCGAGGTAGTTTCAAAGAACGCGGTAGAGTGAATGTTGGTTTGGGGTATGCAATTTCTTCTAACCAAATCAAAAATTTCATTCCTGATTTGCTTGCGACAAAACTGGTTGAGCACGCAACGTTAGATGCGAGTTTCAGTGATCGTGATGGCAGGGTGTTGTGCTCGACGCTCAATCTTGATTCAGAGGCAGGACAGGCGGGGCTTGCTCTTGGTGATGAATTGCTTGAGTTCGAAGGCACTGTGATCAAGAACGCGAATCAGTTTACGAACTTGATTTGTACGCTTCCTGAAGATTGGCCGACCAAGTTGGTGATTCGAAAAACGGACGGCCAGGAGAAAACGATTGTCGTTCGTACTTTTGGATTGCCCTATGCCAGACCTCGCAAGCCAAAAAAGGGGCCTCCTGGCTCAAAGGACGATCCCGAAAAAGCAAAACAGGCTAAGCGTCAAATGGAAATGATCGAGCTGCTTTCTGCTGACCCGGGAGAAATGCGGCTCAAAGAAATCAATCAAAAGTACGCCAGTGTGGTGTTGGACGAATGGAAGTCGCTTGATGGGCCTACGAAAAAACTTGAAAAGCTCGGTGTTGCGAAACTCGTTGACAAAGTGATGAAAGACGGCGAGCAAGTTGGGACGCAAACGATCTGGATTGCTTCGGATGGTCGGTTTCGCACTGAGTGGAATCTTGATGGTGAATTAGGGAACAAGAACGCGACCTATGTTTTTGATGGAACGTCTTTCTATCGAACTTTCAAGAATGACGGCGCAGATGTAACCAAGATCATGACCACCATCGAAGCCAAAGTAAATCTCGCGGTCGTTCAGGCATTGTGTATGTCGGCGGCGATGCAAGAAACTCCGTTCGCCGCGTTGGGCGAATTGTTTTTGGATGGTGGAGATAAAACGCTTGATCAAAATTCGTATCGGTTAAAGCTGTTTGATGATGAGCTTGACCCGTTTTTTGTTTGGGTGCGAATGTACGGCGACGATGGGCATCCGGCCGCGAGGTTGATGAAGGCTGGGGCCGACAAAGATTGTGCCGATGGTGGTGTCGTGGTGGACGATTGGACTCAGGTCGGACCGATCAGTGTTCCGCTTGCTCGACATTTTGTTTCTGGCTTGCTCGAGCAGCCGGGATTGAAAGTGGTGAACCAAAATCATGAATGGCTGACGGACGTCGATGAGGAGTGGTTCCATGCTGAAGATCCAGAGGAGGTGGCTCGGATCGCAAAAATAAAGGCTGCAGAAGAAGCCAAAGCAAAAGCGGAAAAAGAGATTGCGGAAAAGAAAAAAGCAAAAAAGGAAGCGACCGCAAAGGCCAAAGTAGAAAAGGCCAAAGTAGAAAAGGCCAAGGCCGGGAAAGCCAATTCCAATAAGGAAAAATCTGACGAAGCCGGTGAGGATGACCAGGACGCTGACGACAAAAAATCAAAGGAAGAAAAGGAGTGCAACTAATGCGATTACTCAACTTAGAAGGCACTCAGCCGCTCCGAGCGATTATTGTTTGCTCAATGATTGGGATGATTCAAATCATTTCGCATGCTTTTCCCTCGCCAATATTCGCTCAGGAAGAGGACGCGAGTTTTATCCAAAAAGCGATTGATGGTGCTCAGCCAAAAATGGCAAAAATTTATGGTGCTGGTGCCGGTAAAGTCGATGGTTTTGCAACGGGGATCGTGATTTCCAACGACGGGCAAGTGCTGACTTCGCAGGGCGTGATTCTTTCTGGAAAACGCGTCCGTGTCGTGCTGGCCGACGGTTCCAGTCACATCGCGACGATTCTCAAGCGTGATCGTGTGACGCAATTAGCCCTTTTGAAAATCCAAGCAAAGACTCCCGCGTTTTTTGAGTTGTCCGATCAGCCTGTCGGTGAAAAAGGCGATTGGGTGTTTGCACTGAGCAACGCTTTTAAAGTTGCAGACAAAGAGGAACCCGTTTCGGCAACACTGGGGATTATTTCGCTGCGCACAACGATTGAAGCTCGTTTGACCAAACGCGACGTTGCCTATAAGGGTGAGATGGTTTTGATTGACGCGATCACAAGCAATCCCGGGGCAGCCGGTGGCGCGGTCGTGACGGCAGATGGAAAATTGGTTGGCATG
Organism: Mariniblastus sp.; assembly: GCA_045105295.1. Classification (GTDB taxonomy): domain Bacteria; phylum Planctomycetota; class Planctomycetia; order Pirellulales; family Pirellulaceae; genus Mariniblastus. The sequence continues at coordinate 35,118 of JBGCDK010000021.1, read as the reverse complement.
GTGGGCAAGGTTATCAGTAGTTCCGAAACAAACACAAGGTTGAACTATGCGGTGCCCAGTTCAGTGTTGTTCAATTTTGTAGAAGGAAACGTGGATCCGACTCAGGCGGCTAAGCCAGCAGAGGTGGCGAAAAATGCAGAGCTTGGGATTGTCCTGTTCAAATTTGGTGGGCGAAGCAATCCGGCTTACATCGACCGTGTCAAACGGGGCTCGGCTGCTGCTAAAGCCAAACTGAAAACGGACGACATGATCATTGCCATCGCGGGCGACAAAATTGGATCTGTGCGTGATTACAATTCAGCGATTGAAACGCTGAGGCCAGGCGAAGAGGTATTGATGATTATTAAGCGAGGCGTCGAGATTCTGAGAATTCGGATCACGCCAACGGAAAAAAAGTAGCCGCGTTTCTAGTCCTTTCATGACTTAAATTCAAGCAACCAATTTCAAGCAATATTTGCGAAGCCAATCATGAAGTGTTCAGCCAAAAATCGAACCAGCCTTTTCTTTCTGGTCCTCAGTAGTCTCATGTGTACTGTCTTGCTTGGTTCTGTATCTGGGCAAGAAACGGCAGAGTCCAAAACAGAAAAGGCTACTGCCGAAAAACGGGATCCTCGGGACAAGGACGAAAAGAAAACAGCGGACAAAGTCGACTCGGGCGCAGTTGATCCAAGTGAGCCAAAACAAGAAAACGAAAAAGCTGCCGATATTGAGAAATCGGACGAGCTAGATGACAACCCGCTAACGCAAGAGGAGCTGTTCCGTGCCATGACACTGACCTCTCGTTCCTTTCGTGCGGCAGCGGAGAAAGTTCAACCATCTCTCGTGACGATTGAGTCGTACGGCGGAGTCGGCGCTGTTCAAGGACGCATCGGCGGCATTCGAAAACAGGGTGAAGGTAACACGACAGGCATTATGATTTCACCCGACGGATACATTCTGACCAGCACCTTCAACTTTATTCAGCAACCTCCAGTCATCACCGTGATTACCAGCGATGGCAAGCGACGATTTGCACGCACCGTTGGTCGGGACGACACTCGCAAAATTTGCCTCTTGAAAATCGAAGGCGTCAAAGACATGCCTGTTCCTGAAATGGTCAACCTTGATGACATCGACGTCGGGCAATGGTGCGTTTCGCTGGGAGTTGGATACGGCGACACAAGCCCTGCTCTTTCTATGGGCATCATCAGTGCAAAAAACAGAATCGGTGGGCGTGCGATTCAAACCGATGCAAACATCAGCCCAGCGAATTACGGCGGTCCATTGGTTGATAAAAATGGACGCGTGCTTGGACTTTGTGTGCCCATGAACCCGCAGTCCCAAGCGATTGGGGCGGGAGTCGAATGGTACGATTCAGGAATTGGTTTTGCCATCCCGCTTGCCGGGACAAAAGCACTGATGCGTCGTTTGAAGAACGGAGAGCGAATCTATCCTGCGTTCCTTGGTGTGCAGGCTGTGAAAAACCCAAACGGCAAAGGGTTGCTTGTCAAAAAAGCGTTAGAGAATACCGCGGCATCAGAAGCAGGAATCGAAGACGAAGACATCATTTTGGCTTTGAACGACCAAAAACTCGACGACATGTTGAAACTTCGCCAGCTTTTGAATCAGTTCGAATCAGGTGACACAGTGATCTTGACGGTTTACAAAACGAAAACCGATGAAGAAGAGACGCTTGAGTTTGAACTCGGAACACCTCCCAAGCCAAAGGGCGAGGAAAACCAACTCGAACCTCCCAAGATCCGCTAAGTGTGAAAATCCGAGAATCACCTCGCGAATTTCCACCCCAGCATTTTGTGGGGCGTGAAAAAAGCTTGTGCGAGACCATAGGATTGTCCAAAAACGGCGCCAACATCCTCTTCGGTTGCCCCGCCTCAGGATTGCTTCTCGGTTAACTACTCCTCAGTAGGTTTCACATAGACCTTGGCTTTGAAGTTGCCGGTCCACCTGTAGGATTGATTTACCAAGTTGTCGTTCATGGCGATCGCCAAGTAGAGTACACCGCTTTTTGAAGCGACAAAATCTTCCTTTGCGCCAATCTTGATGACTTTGCCACTGCTACCAATGCGAGCACAGAGTGCACCACTGTTGATGCCGTTGTACTTTTGTTGGTTGGACAATCCTTCGGGAGTTGAAGTTTGGCTCCAGTTGGTCCAGTTAACCATCCCCTCAGCTTTGATCGAAATCTTGTCGCCTTTGCTGACGCGGATACGAGTCGATACTGGAGAGCGTTGAAAAAATGCTTCGGCTCCGACGCTAACAGTTTTTCTGACTTCTTGTGGGGTCGTTTTGACAGGGCGGTCAGCCATTTTGATGTCGCCCAATTGCACTGTCAGTTTGCCAAATTTGCTTTGTACCAAAAATTGTTGCTGTTTGATTTTTCCAACAATGGCAAACTCGGGAGTGACCAGAGTGTCACCACGAATCAGAGCTGATTCGCTGGATTGAAAATCTTCGTCTTCTTCGGCTTCGTCAAACTCTTTTTGAATGGCCGCCAAACGCTTTTTGCGTTCCGCATCGTTGCCGGCATCTGTCTCATTGAGAACGTTGCGAATTTGAGAGCCCATATTAGTAAGTGCTTTTTGAGCTGCCTCGCGGATCGCAATTTTCTTATTGCCAAGGTTCTCGATGTGTTTTCGGATTTCGGATTCGAGCTCCGGAAAGCTTTCCAGTCCAGGTGACATTTTCTGGATTCGCTGAATGGGAATTTGCAAAACCCCAAACTCGGTTATCATCGAAATTTGATCGACTTCAACTTCGCCAGTAATCACTGTTCCATCCCACATGTGGAACCGAATCATTTTGTTGTCGGGTAATTTGGCGGATTTTTGCGCCGAGGTATCAGTGATAGGTGAGCTATCTTTTTTTGCTTTTTTGTCGTCCTTTTGAGGAGAAGCCACTGGGAAACTGTTGGCAGGAATATAGGTTGGCAAAATCGTATCGAATCTTTCAAATTCTTGACTGCCGATTGCAACTGAAGTTGCAGTGACCCAACCGCAAGAAAGAAAAGTAAGACTGAGAAGAAGAGTAGGAAGTTTCAATTTCATCTGGAGACCTGCAGTAAATTTCGCGTTTGACTCTTTAATCCAAGAGTGTCTATTCTTAACGATTCGGTAGTGAAGTGGTAGTTTTTAAGCAAAGTGTTTACAAAAAAAATATTGAGAACGACGCTGAGTATTACAACTTGGTGGCGATTCGCTGTCGTGATCTCGCGCTCTGCTTTGACATTCCTTTGGGGGCGATGTTTAGGAGGGTGTGCGTCGCAACGCAACTTGCGCAAGTGGACCTTCAAGCGTGTGCGGGTTGGGGAAGAGTTCTTGCTGAGCGAAATTGACGCGCAACTTTCGTTCAGCCATGAAATTGGCCAGCAGCATCATGTCGCGAAGTGGTGGTTTTGAACCCGTCGAGGAAAACCAACTCAAAGGTTTGATCGAGTGTTTGGCACGCTGATCTTGGGCTATTTGCCCATTAGATAGCCGGCAATGAATCCAACAAGAATACCGATCGCCAAACATGTTACTGCCGTAACGAACAACGCCGCGATTGAAAATGTTGTTGGGTCATCAATGTGTGCGACGGATTTGTACTGTTCTACCGTTGAAAGCGGCGGTGGCGGTTTCGTTTGGTCTTGTGAAAGTGAATCTGTATCTTGGTTCTCTCCGACACCGACTCCGATAGCACTTGGCGACGACGCGCTTAGTTCGCTCATCGCCATCTCTGCGACTTCATCGTTGGGAGAGGTGTCTTGGCCATCGGGCGGTTGGATGGGCCCTGGCATCCAGCGTGGGCGATCACCGATCTCTTCGCGCAAGAGCGGACTGTCATCGGAGGCCCAAGGTGCCAGTCGTTCGGCGACTTCTTCGGCAGTCTGGATTCGCTCTGATGGATCTTTTTCCATCATGTCGCCGATTAAGTCAACGAAGTCGTCGCTCACTTCTTCATTGAACCGCCGTGGGTGCCAAGGCGTTTCTTCCAAGTGTCGACGTGCTTTGCTTTTTGGAGTTCCGCCTGGGAAAGGTACTTTGCCGGTGCAGGCGTAGTACAGTGTGCAGCCAAGCGAATAAATATCACTCGCGCTAGTAATATGCAGTGGCGTGCGAATTTGTTCAGGCGACAAGTAGTCCGCTGTGCCGACAATCTTTCCAACACGCGGGTCGGTTGCGTCGTTCAAATAAAACGCAAGGCCCAGGTCGGACAGTTTCGAAACTCCATCGGGCGTTACCAGAATATTTCCGGGTTTGATGTCGCGATGAATCAAGTCGCGTTGATGTGCGTGAGCCAATCCTTCAGCGGATTGTTTGACAATGTTCGCAGCCTGTTGAACGGAGAGTTTGCCTTTGGAGCGAACTAGGCGTCGAAGGTCCGTGCCAGGAACGTATTCGACGACAAGGTAATGCACGTTGCCGTCTTCTCCCGCATCGAATGCGCGAACAAGATTCGGGTGGTCGAGTTTGGCTTGTGCTCGAATTTCTCGGCGAAAACTTTCGATGGCTTCCGGTGTTGTTTTGTGAAGCGGTAAAACTTTTACTGCTGACTCGCGCCCTAGCATTTGATGGACGGCTTTGAAGACCTGCCCCATTCCACCCTGCCCGATCCAGTCGGTAATGATGTAGGGACCAAGGCTGAGCTTGGTTCGCCCGGTCAACAATTGGTCGGCTTGATAGGCTGAAATGACATTCATTTCAACCAGTTTCTGAGCCAGCTTTTTTTCGCTGACTTCCGTCGCCATCATTGGGTCGCCGCCCATGGATTGAACGATCTGCGCAAGGGCTTCCCGTATTTGCTCTTCACTCACCAAATCACTGAGGAGGGCAGTCTCACGAAAGTTGCTTTTGACTGGGCTCATTGAAATTTAAAAAACGGTAATGGAAGAGGACAAAAGTTAATTATGAGCTAATTGTTTGTGCTTCACAAATCAAACTCGACCATCAGCAGGGCGTTTTCTAGGAAACAGAGATCTCAATCGGATAACCCGAATCGTCCGATATCCCAGTAGTACGGCGGTTCTGACTCAAACGATTGTAGGATCTTTTGCGTTGGATGCTCAATCACCAGTCGCCTGGCGTGGAGTGCAATGCCCTTCTTAAAGGGTAGATCGCTTCCGTATTTTTGGTCCCCAACGATGGAAGCCCCAGCATTTTCCAGTTGAACGCGGATTTGATGTTTGCGTCCGGTCTCTAATTCAATTTCCAAAAGCTTCAATTGACGGTGTTGAGCGATCATCGCGTAACGAAGCTTGGCAAGTTTTTCCCCTTGTTGTTCTGCCGCGTTTCTAGGGACAACGACCATCCGATGCTGGGACTCGCTCTTGAGCAAGCGGTCTTCGAGGCGGCCAGAGGAAGGAGAAAGTTGACTAGGCACGATTGCCCAGTATTTTTTCTCAACCGTTCGACGTCGAAACTGGTCCGTCAATCGGCTCGCAGATTTCGAAGTTCGTGCAAACACGATTACGCCAGTAACAAACGAATCCAGGCGGCTAACAACGCCCAAATAAACCTTGCCCGGTTTGTCATACTTTTGTTTGATATAATCCTTGGCTTGATTCAGCAAGCTATCGTCGCCGTCACGAACTCCCATCGTTGGAAGCAAAGCCGGTTTGTCGACAACCAATAGATGATTGTCCTCAAACAGAACTTTCAACTTTTGTGGATTGACTGCCATAGGGGTAGAAATTCGGTAGAGTGTAAATTGGCTGGGCGGGATCGAATTTCGTTTCGTACAATTATTGTGATCACTCAAAGACTAGCAGAAAACCGTTTGATGAACAGCCAAAACTATGACTTGATTCTCGCCAGTCAGTCTCCGCGTCGCCGACAGTTGCTTAACGAAAACGGGTATGTTTTTGAAGTCAGACCACCCGCGGATTCGGTTGAAAAAGGAATTTGCTCTAAGTGTTCGCCAGAGGACTTGGTGATTGAATCGGCATTCGTAAAAGGACGTGCGGTTGCACAAACGGTTGAGTCGGGGGTCGTGTTGTCGGCAGATACGGTCGCGGAATGCCGAGCGGAAATTCTTGGTAAGCCCGTTGATCAAGATCATGCCGAGAAAATGTTGCGGTTGGTAAGTGGTAACGTGCATCGTGTGCTCACGGGGGTTTGTTTGTGGCATCGACCAAGCGACAAGTACATTATCCGAGTGGAGCAAACGGTTCTCAAAATGGATGAACTGTCTGAGGACAAACTGGAAACAATTCTTGAATCAGATACTTGGGTCGGCAAAGCGGGCGCGTTTGGCTACCAGGACGGTTTGGATTGGGTGCATATCCAAGCCGGGCTTGAGTCAAATGTTGTTGGGTTGCCAGTCGAGCGTTTGGCGGGTTGGGTTGATGAACTGATGGAGGAAGTCGCAAAAGCCCAATAGTTCAACGAGCGGTATAACCGTCAAAGATCTTGAGGCAGTTTGTCAAAGATCACTCACGCAAACGAGGGATCCGGTCTCAACATCGTCCATGACCTAGGCTCACAAAACGCAGATTTATCTCCGCGGGAATTTAACCTCGGCGGCACCAACGATGCTTACTTAGAAAGCAGATCTAGCAGCTCTTGCCGGTAAACTTCGACCTGCAAACTGTCGTACGTGGTCAGCGAAATTTGCTTGTTCCGCATGGCACCTTTTTTCTCATTCTTCAGCTCTGGCCCACGAGCAATTTTCCCTAGCTTGGCTTGGTTTCGACGGCGAGAACCGTTGGCTTTCTTGATTTGTTTATCAATATCCTTGATTTGACGATTGAGTGAATAATTGACTTGGGAAATTTGATTGCGAATTCCGTTCAACTGGTTGGAAAGCCCTGCTCCAGTGTTCCTCAACGACACAAGGTTGAGTTCGGCATTTCGAATCTGGTTGCGGACAAAATAAGTCGAAGGGCGGTACCGAGGTGGCGTCAACAAAATGTTGTTTAGGTCGATGTACAAAAACTGCAAGTCAAATTGAATTGATTGAATGTCTGATGAAATCGAAGACAGCTGCTGACTGATGCTTGAACTCTGCTGCTCGAGAGCAGCAATTGCTCGTGCTGCATCACCACGAAGTCGTTCCTTTTCCGGTCGCAGGTCCGCTTCCTTTTTTTCAAGCAGCTGGTTTTCGCGAGTCAATGAAATGACGGCTTGGTCATTTTCGGCTTTCACTTTTACCAGTTCGACCTGAGTCTTTTTGCCTTGCTCATTCAGCAATTCGTCATGAGCTTTTAAAATTTTGTCGCGGTTTTCGTTAAACGTCTTGAGAACCTCGGGGGGAATCCCATTGGCCAACCGCAAAACTGTTTCGTCAAGAATATCCGCGTTGACTTTTTCGACGACAGGCCCCTGAAGGTATCCAATCAATCGGCCAAGGCGTTTGTATATTTCGTTTTGAGTTGCGATCGGAAGGTCTTTTTTCTGATTCAATTCTTGCTTAAACGATCGCATGTTGATCAATGCCAAATCATATTTGTTGACCAGCGTGTTCATCCAAATCTTCAACATCCACCCATCGAGGTTGCTGGAAAAACGTGAAGTCAGTTCTTCTGCGTAGGTCCTGGCTTCGGTGATTTTGTTGTGCTGGATCCGATTGACCGTATACGCCAACAACAAATCTGCGTTGTAGTTGCCGGCTTTGGCGAACGTCGTTTTAGACGCCGCAGCGTTTGTTGGAGATTTCTCCCAGTCCTTCACCAACAGGTCGCGAATCGGCCCGCTGGTGGCGGCGTCAATTTTTGTTTGTGGTCGAACCAGCAGTTGACCATTAACTTCGTCAAGTGAAACGAATAAATGTGCGCATGCTATCGCAATGATTGCTGTTAGAAGTTTCCTGCTCATTTTTCGTCCCTTGGCTTGCCCCGGTTAGCTTGCATTATCGAGGTTTTTCTGGCAAAGGCAAGTTTTAGCTTCGTTTTTACGAGCTTTATACGAGAACGAGAATGTTTGATGGTCCATCCCGTCCAGCGAAAGAGACACTTGCGTTGAAAGCTGCCGTTCTGAATCCGGTCGTGTGAATCACGCCAGCTGCGTCGCAATGCAGCAAAGAATCGACGCGAAAAGTTAGTCTCTCAATCGCCATTGACTCAAAATTTGATTCGGGACAAGTTAACGGTCTTCAAGGAATGCATCAGGAAGATGTTTTGAATTGACCCGTTCCCGAATTCCAGAGGTGCAAGGATGCCCATTTTGGCTTCAGTAGTTTGTCGTCGTTTGCAAGCGAATCTTTTTTCAGGCTTGTTTGTTTTCTGTGTCACCGCAGGAACGTTGATTGTTGGTTCTGGTTTTGCCTCGGCACAGAACAGCATTCTTCAGTCGGTGCCTGTCAAAGACTCCAGCTTGTCCAACGACCGCTCTCCCGCATCCAAAGCACCAGAGTTTCGTGCCGCGGCAAACGGTGTTGCGAGCATCGACGATGCAAATGTTACCAGTCAAGCAACCTACACTTCGCAAGATCAAGTGCCGCGTGTTCCAAACTCTTTGTTGGTTCCTCAAGGGCCAACGGAAGATGACTACACTCCCCAAGAGCAACAGGACTTGCGAGTTAATGGTCTTCGTGGCGAGTCCGTTCCAATGTCGGATTCCTCATCGTCTTTTACGCAATCCTCAACGCAAAGTCCGTCTTTCTCGTTTGGAGATGGAGGACGTTCGTCGGGAACTTCTGCTGGTCCAGATCTGAACATGCAAAGTTCACGTTCAACTAACGGTTCAAGCCGTCCTGGTTTTAACGCTCCGATGGTTCAATCTGCTGCCCAATTCGAACAGCAAGCCCAGCAAGGAAATCAACCACCAACAGGTTTTGGTACTTCGCAATCGTTCGGCGATTCATCGCGGCAGAGCGACCAGACTAGTCAATCCGGAAGTGTTCGCAGCCGATTGAATAGCGATCCATTCGGCGATCCGGCTTCGCCTGGCGACTCGATGGAGAAACGACCGATCCCAACGCGACCGCTGACATCGCGACCCACAGTTGATTCACAGCCAATGTCGTCTCAGCCACTTCGAACACAAGCAGTACCCTCGGTTCGATTTAGTGCAACGCCACCATCCAATGCCACGACTCAGCCAAATCCAAAGATGCAGTCAAATTTAGCTGCTCGACCGATGAGTCGTCTTTCACCTCAGTCGTCAAACATACGGCAAACGACGCCGGGTAATTTTGGCCAATATAAATCGGCCACTTCCAACGGATCAGCAGTTCAAGGTGCTTACAACAGTCCCGTCGTTGCCCAAGGAAGCCGCGTCGAAAGTTCGGTCCGTCCGACTGCTTTTAATCAACCTGAGAATGCTAAAGTCGATACAAAATTAGCCAAAACAATGATGGCAAAGTATTTGATCAACGAATCAAATCCGAATTTGCCTGGTACACCCACGGAGTTGATTGAAGTCGTTCGCGAAACAATCGCCATTGATCAGCGACGTCCGATGGTCAGTCAATATTGGGAAACGTATTACGATTGGGCGACGCTCGTTGACGCTCAGGAGTTTTCGCTTTGGCTCGGAAGGCTTGATGCAGGACCATCTCCAGCACAGCAAGCCGTGCTACAGGCAGCTCGGCTTGAGGCACGCAACGCTGTACTGGCTTCGGAAATTCAGCTTGGAAAATCTCAATCGCTGTTGGTGCAGTACATGCCCAATCGACCCGCAGGGTTTTTACCGCTTCCAAGTGACATACCGTTGATTGTCAAATACCGAACTGAATATGAGAAATACAAATATTTTCAAATGATGCCGGTCAGCCTACGAGGAATCGATCAGATCTTGCCCAAGCAATTGCAGTTGATCGCAGACAGAGCCAAGGCAGTTCAGGTCGCCAAAAGTGCAGCCAGCCAAATGGCAGCCGCGTTAGCCAATCGTCAAACGACGTTGCAATCGGTGATGGACTCAGCGCGGCAATGGCGAATCTCTGAGAGAAAGTTGATTGGTTCTGTGGTGACATACAACCAAGCTATTGCTGACTACGCTTTGACCGTCGCTCAAGGTTATCAAACTCCAGAAGCGGTCGCCAAGATGTTGATTGCACCCAAAAGGACAACTCCGACATCCGCTCAGCCAAACAATCAGCGTCAGGCTCAAGGGGGAATCAATCGAGGTCAGTCGACAACGAATCAACAAGCTCAGAGTCTTTTGCAGAACCAGCAACAGGCCAACGGCCAAGGACGATTTGCAGCACAATCGCCAACGACGGCTCAACAACCGGGACGAAGATTCAACGGTCAAAAACAGGGGCAACAAGCCAACGGACAACGTCAGTTTGGCGGTGGCGGAGCAAACAACAATCGGGCACAGGAACGTTCGGCCAACAACGGTTTTAGTTTAACTCCTCCAAGGCAACCTGTAGATCAGGGAGCAGGTGGTGGGGGAACGCCTCGCAACAACATGCAGAACAATCAACCGACTAACGCCTCTCCAAGCCGTGGGGGGGCAACGCCGGCCAATGTTTTTGGTCCGCAAGGCGGGCCACCTTCAGTTCAAGGTGACATGCAAAAAGGTGCATTCAATGCTGTGCCACCGATTCGGCCAAGTGGAGCTGGTGGAAGTCAGTTCGGATCGCCGCCAGTTCGATCCGCTCAAGGATTTGGTACAGGGATTCGTTGATCCTGGTCTTGCGAATTACGATTCGGTTTAAGCGAATGCAAGAGTTTGTTTAAGCTTAGCCGGCAAAGCGAAAGGCTTAGGCAGGTTCGCGAAAGGCTTGGGCAGGATCGCGAAAAGTTGAGTAGGATCGTTTGAGTTTGGGCTGAAACGCTTGGTTTGGGAACGATTGAAATCGAACTAACATGTTTAAACCTGCGTAGCGGATCTTGTTAAAGATCTCTGTGCAGCTCGATTGAAAATTGCCACTGGAAAAAAGTCTCGGTCGTAAAACCCACGAAAAAAACTCGCAAATCTACACTCGCCTGACTTTATCCAATTGTTTTTCCATTCGCTTGGGAGACACCGTCAAACTCGTTCCCAATTTTTGAGCGAACAGACTAACGCGCAGCTCTTCAATCATCCAGCGATACGTTTCCAACTCCGGGTCCACGATCGCTTGGCTGGCGTGAAGCTCTTGCAGGCCGACCAATTGTTGCCAGTAAACTGCGACTTGATCCGACAGGCTACGTTCCTTGTCAGCGGGAGTCGAATCAAGTTTACCAATTCGATAGGTCATTGCTTCGAAATAACGAGGGTAATGTTGCAGCCACTGCCACGGCGTCTGAGACAAAAAGTTCTCGGTTTTTAACTCCGTCAGTTGAGCCCGAATGTCACCCTTTGCCGTGCCATACTTGCTGGGCATTTTTTCTAAACTCAAGAACGTATCGTGTGCCGCGCTGGCAAATTTCGGCAACCACTTCGCAACGTCTTGTGTTGCGATGCTGATTCGCTCAGTCGCATTGGCCTGCATCGCGTCGAATTCAGTTTTGGTTCGCGGGATTTTGTTACGATCGACAAACGCGATTCGAGTAATCAAATCGGCAAGCTGTTTTTTCAATTCCTTTGAGGGTAGCAGGCGGGAAATCGTCAACGCATGGTGGTTAAGATCGGGAAGCCAATTGGTTTGAGATTTTAGGTTCTTGCGATTCGCGATTTGGAAAAGTCGGACCAATCCCTGTCGGGTCCGCATCTCGCTGGAGTTTTGCGAGTCTGTCAAACGTAAGCCAACGGCGTCTTGTTGGTCGACGATCGCGGGGAATGCTGCCAGTTGAGTTTGGCCGCGGGTGATCATGATTTCTTTGGGGAGGTCATCCCAGTTCCATTCCCGCAGTCCATCTTGATTCCATTCAGAATCGTCGACTTCAACAATGCTGCTAGTGTGTTCGGCTCCCAGCTGTTTTCGAATGTCGGCAACCGATCGACCTTCAGCGAGGACTTCGCCTTGATCGTCTACGACCTGCAGATTGACTTTTAAGTGGTTCTCCAGTTTCTCGGTTTTGAACATCGAAGCATTGACCGGCAGGCCGCCAATTTTTGACAACTCTCTCGCAACGACCTCGACAAAAATTCCTTGACCAAATGGAATTGTTTCCACTATTTTCTTTGCCGTGTCAGGAGCCGGTACCAAATTCCGACGAACTGCCTTCGGAAGACTGCGAATCAATGCAACGATTCGAGATTCCATTAATCCTGGGATGAGCCATCCAGTTTGGGCGTCGTCCAATTGCCCCACGCCTTCGATTGGCAGTCGCACTGTCGCTCCATCATCAGATGCACCTGGTGCAAAGCGATACGCGATAGGGATTTGCATCGATCCAACTTGGACTTGGTCGGGGAATTCGTTTTTAACATTGGCTAACTCGGACGCGGGTAGCAGGTCCGCTCTCGTCATCCGAAGGCTCGTGTCCAGTTCCGTGTTGGATTTTAAGATCTTGTTCAGGCTGATGCCATCGACGGCCTCGGCTGGAATTCTGTCTTGGTAGAAATCGATCAGCGTTTGGGTGTCGACGATGAGCTCTCGGTTTCGAGTTTTCGCCAATTCAGATTTTACTTCTTCAATCACCCACAAGTTGTGTTGGTAAAAATCATGGTTACCCTCGAACTCATCCCCTGCCAATCCACGTTCAATGAACAGGTCACGGCAAATTTCTGGTTCAATTTTGGCATATCCAACCGACCGCCCAGTGACGATTGGCAACCCAAACAGCGTGACATGTTCGGACGCTAAAACCGACTGCCGTTTCTTGCTCCAATGCGGGTCGGTGTAACGACGTTTGACCAAATGTTTTGCCAAACCCTCAATCCACTCGGGAGAAATTTTGGCAACCGTCCGTCCGTATCGTCGCGAAGTCTCTACCACTTCGGCGGCAACGATCCATTTTGGTTTCGAATCGAAAATTCCAGAGCCAGGCCAGAGATTGAATTTGATGTTGCCCGCGCCGGTATACTCGTGTCGGTCACCCACCGTGGCAACTCCCGACAGTAGCCCTGTCAAAAGGCTGCGGTGGATCGCGTTGTAGTCGTCTTTTCGTGTCCGCGTTTTTAAACGTTGTTCCGTCACCATCGCCCGAAGCTGACGGTGAATGTCCTGCCACTGACGTATCAATGGATAGGATAGAAAATTCTGTTGGCAGGCAAGTTTCAGTTTGCCACGCGAAAGATCTTCCTTCAGTTGGTGAAAGAAGTCCCAGATCTTGAGCAACGAAAGAAAGTCCGATTTCTCATTCGTAAATTTTTCGTGCTGTGTGTCGGCAGCTTTTTTATGCTCGACAGGGCGCACGCGAGGGTCTTGGATTTCGAGCGCCGCAGCAATGATCAGGATTTCACTCAAGCAATTTTCATCGTCCGCCGCAAAAATCATTCGCCCAATTCTTGGGTCGACGGGCATTCTTCCGAGCTTTCGCCCCATGTCCGTCAATCGCCTGTGACCGTCGACCGCGCCAAGTTCAAACAGCGTTTTGAAACCATCACGAATCGCCTCAGGACGAGGTGGGTCGAGAAAGGGGAATTCGTCAATGTTGCCAAGCTTCAAAGTAAGCGTTTGAAGGATGACGGAGGCAAGGTTGGTGCGTCGAATTTCTGGCGTCGTGAATTTGGGGCGAGATTCATAATCATCTTCACTATAAAGTCGGACGCAAATGCCGGGACCGATCCGTCCACAACGACCAGAACGTTGGTTGGCGGATGCTTGTGAGATTGCTTGAATGGGCAGGCGTTGCACTTTGCTTCGCGGGGCGTAGTGGCTGATTCTCGCAGTGCCCGTGTCAATTACGTATCGAATTCGCGGAACCGTAATCGAAGATTCCGCGACGTTGGTTGCCAACACGATTCGGCGTTTCTTGCCGGGTTCGAAAATTTGATTTTGCTGGTCGGTCGAGAGCCGCGCGTAAAGCGGGAGGATTTCAGTTTGGCGACCAGGCAATCGAATCGAACGAAGCTTTTTGCTGACACCGCGAATGTCGCTCTCGGTGGGAAGAAAAACCAACATGTCTCCATCGTCGATGGATGCCAACTCGCGACATGCGTCGACAACAATTTCTTCCGTTTCGTTTTTTTCGTTTCTGGAACCGAACTCTTCCTGCTCTGGCGGTGAGTATCGAATCTCAACAGGATAAGTCCGCCCTTCGACGTTGATGACGGGTGCAGGCTTGGCCGGGTCTAACGTGAAATGATCGGCGAATCGCTGGGTGTCGATCGTCGCAGAGGTGATGACTAATCGCAGGTCTTTTCGCTTGGCCAATATTTGTTTGAGATAGCCAAGCAGAAAATCAATGTTGAGAGAACGCTCGTGGGCTTCGTCGACAATGATTAAATCGTACTGCTCAAGAAACCGATCGCTCTGCGTTTCTGCGAGCAAGATTCCATCGGTCATGAGTTTGACATAAGTTCGCTCGCTGGTTTTGTCGGCAAAACGAATCTTGTAACCGACGTCGGTTCCTTGAGCTGTTCCCATTTGTTGAGCGATGCGAGCAGCAACTCCACGGGCGGCGATTCTTCGGGGTTGAGTGTGGCCGATCAAGCCGCCAACTCCGAATCCACCTTGCAGAGCCATCAAAGGAAGCTGGGTTGATTTACCGCTTCCCGTTTCACCACTGATAACGACGACTTGATGTTGTTGCATCGCGGCAATGATTTCGTCTCGCCGTTCGAAGATCGGGAGGTCTTCGTCAATTTTTGCATTAGGAAGTTGTTGCTTGCGTGCTTCGAACTTGGCTGCAGACTGAGTGATGCTTTCTGCGAGCACTTGGATTCTTGCCGCGATGTTCGGGTCTGGGGGACTTCCTTGTTTGGGTTTCGCTTTCATCAAGCGATTGAGTTCGCTTCTCATGCGAAACCGTCCGCGCAGCATCGTGGCGGGAATTAGTTTCCTTAATTCAGCAAGGTCAGGAGTCGGGTCCAAGGGAATTCCAAAAATCGGAACGGGGCGAAATCACGACACTTTGGCAAGTCGAAAGGTTCGTGAAAAGTATTTCTGCAAGATGGGCGGCGAACCCTCAAGGTATGCAGTTTAGATTCTGACCAGGATTTGCTGTAGTCCCGATTCCGAATAACGTCTCGTTCGATCAAGTTTTTGCGGGACGTTTGTTCTTGCTGGATGCCATCAATTTGCAACGAAGCGCAAGGCGGGACGCAGGATCGGCCGCTTTTTTAGTTGCTGCAGAGTCTACTTGGAAGTGTTTTCTGAGACCACGATCGTGCGCAGTTTACGGCTCATGTCGATCGAAGTTTGGTTTTGATCTTTGGCGGATATCCTAAGTCTCAAAGCCTTTTCACCGGCAGTTTTGGCACTCAGTCGAAATCGAACGATCGTTTCGGCTCCAGTTTCCATGTCGTCCAGATTCCATTTGATGGTGCGGCTATGGCGATCGAGAGACGCCGCGCGATCAAGAAGGACAACATCCATGCCGTGGGGCAGTTCCAGCGTCGCGATTACATCCGTGAATTCGTTCAGTGTCGGATTAGCAAAATAGACGGCGAATTCTCCCATGCCATCGAGGTCGACAGTCTCGGATCCAATAATTCCACAAATCAATGTGTCGGTCGATGGTTCGCTTGTGTCTGAATTCTTTGACTCGATTGATTCGAGAGCTTGTTTGAGGTCTTCGCTGGAAGTGGCACTGTTCACGGCATCGTTGACCAAAGTGACTGTCGAGCTAACCTGGCCAATTTTTGGAGCGCCGTACTGAGATGGTGGTCGGCTCACTTGGGAAAGAGGCATCGGACTGATGGCCTGCTCTCGTTGGGATTTGACCGGTTGCACTGGGTGTTGCTTCTCAAAAGATCGCACGACGGGGATCGTGAAATGGTGGCGCGGCGTCACTTTTTTAAGTGGCTTGAAGATTGTTTGCAGATTCCGCGTAGTATTCTGGGCGACGTTTTGTGTTGTGGTTGGGAGACTAGAATTGGAACTTCCGCGTTTGGGAATTGGTTCGGTGAGTACACTTGGCACTACAATTTCTGTGTTTGCTTTGTTGGGTGATTCTCGCTCAGGCTCATCCGTGAAGCTGATCCATTGGGCAGTTGGAGTTTGCCCGAAAGAACTTTCTTCGTTGAAGCTCTGCTGCTGAATATTTCGGTTTTGAATCAACATGTTTGCTTGGGCAGGTCTACTGCGAAGTGATCCATTTGCCAAATCCTCGGTGAAATACGGGTTGGGAATGTAGCCTTTTCTTGGTGACCCAAACTTGTTTTTAACTTTTAAATCAGATCCACGTTCGACGTTTGCTGATTCGCGAATTTGGCTGGACATCGGAACGTTGTTCGACGCAAACCTTGAAGGCGACGCATTTCGTTGAGCGACAGAGCCAACGGTTGGTTTCGTTTGGTCCATTTGAATTCGAAAATTTCGTTCGGCCCCACGCTGGGAGTTGGGGATCAGTTCGACCGACGTTACCGAATCAGGAACCATCAAGCGAAGGGCAAATTCATTCTGTGGGCCGGGAAGTTTGTTGACTTCGACTTCACAATCATTCAGCGCGGATCCGTCGATTGAGGGCCGAACGATGATGGTTGGTGCAGCCAGCGAGCGTGTCATCGTCGAAACGTCGCGTGCAGGTGGAAGTGGCGATTCTTGTGCGTAGATGCTGTGGCAAAGTGGCGCAAAAGTTAGCCAAGTCCCAAAGCATGTAGAAGTTGCAAAGACTGAAAGCGATTTTTTCCAATTGGCCATGTCAGTTCCGTGTGCGTTTATCTTGGAGCCCAGGTGGGCGAATGTTGGTGAAGCGATGGTGCGAGAACGGGAGGGGTTCTATCGCGCGGTGTCTACTGCAGTTGTGTCAAAGTAAGTGTTGCCTTGAAACGCTCCGTTGGCGCCCAATCGGATGCTTTGTCGGTATCGTCCAGCTGTTTCGCAAATTGCGCTGTATCGAATTACCTCTCGACCGCCCGCAGGAATTTCAGGAACTTTCCAAGCGACAACACGATTTTCATCGTCGAGCCAAGCTTCACGATCGAGTTTCGTGACGGTCACGTCTTCGGAGACACTGAATTCAACGACAACGTCGCGGGCTGCTACGCTGGATTCATTCGTGATCACAATCTCGAAATCATCAGCAGAGCTTGTGCTAAGTCGCTCAGGGCCAATAACGGTCGTCGTCAGCATCTTGTTCGCAACAGGCGATAGCTGATCGGAGCGATTATCTTCTATCGGCGGCGAGTCACCCAGTCGCGCTGTGACAGGTTGCTGTTGCAATGCTGCAGGCGGCGTTGGGTTCGCAATGGCGGACGGCCGAGGCGGTGCAGAGACGGCAGGTGGTATGAAGCCGATCGGGTTGGGGGCGTCTGAGGCTGCGCTGGAAAAGTTAAACTTTGTGCCGGTTGGTCGTTGGGATAGATCGCGTCTCGACGGCTGGTCAGAGGCTCCGTATCGAGCGAAGTCAAGTTGCTGTGTTTCTTCACCGGCGCGGAACATCATCACGGTGCCAAATTCTGATTCTGTTGGAAGTTTCGGCTGTCCAAGCGATTGGTCACTCAAAATGTAAGAACCGACGGGCAAGTGTGGATCGTTTTCAACATCTTCAGCAGGGAGTCTCATCAGTGTCACGTCTGTGTCATCGGACAAATTTGAGATTGATGAAGTCGATAGATCACGAGCTGGCATCATGCTCGGTATGGGAGTGATTCGTGGCGGCCTATTCTGCTCAATCGCAGCAGGCAGTTGCATCGGAGAAGCGCTTGGTGCAGCCGCAAATCGCTCAGGCATTGCACTTGACATCAAGCTCGACATCTCGCGACTCGAAGAACCGCGTTGTAAAGGAGAAACCTCGGAAGCTCTATTTCGCGAGGGGGCTCGATAAACGTTGCTGTTGGAAATCGAATTCGAAAATTCCGGTGGCTGTCGCGTCGGCTGAATTTGCGGAGTCGGGTTCACTTGCAACGCAGGGATACGTCGCGGTTTGACTCGCTCAGGAATGGCCATCTGAACTTTTTTAGAAGTCGGTTCCACGCTGGAATCGATTGCTTGTTCTAACGCTCTTGGAAACGTTGGTCCAAAATCTGATTGCCCATGAGCGGTACTGTTGAATGAGCATGCGCAACTTGCAATGAGAATTGTGAACAGGATTGAACGACACATATTGCTTCTCCGATCGACGCCAAAAAGAGTGCACCTCAGGCCATAGGTACAAGTCTTAAAATCGGTACAAACCGGCCGTGACACGCAGCAAATTCGTCACAACACGACATCCGTTGGCCATCGGGTGCGGCGCAAGACGAATAATCGTCAAACCTTAACGCATTTGCTAGCGGTTTTGGGAGGTTGCTTGCTGGAAACTGGTGGTAGGCGATTGGATTTGAAAAATGCAGTTTTGCCCGACAAACACGGCTTGGAAAAGAATTTCTTGAAATCATTTGGGGCTGTGACCTGATGTGTCCGCGCTCTCGCGAAAATAGAAACAGACCCGGACAAGCGGTCACAGTCAAAACAAAAGACTAAAACCCGCAACCTAAAAACTTGGTGGTCCGGAAACGGTTTTAAAAAAGAAACAGCAGGACGCACATTTTCAATTTTCCAGGAGCGAATCTATGTTAGTACTTTCAAGAAAAAAAAATCAAACCATTATCATCGACGGTCAAATTGAGATCGAAGTCTTAAAGATCAAAGGCAACACGGTTCGGCTTGGGATAACAGCTCCAAGCGACATTAAAGTATTACGCGGAGAATTGTCGCCGTTTGAAATTGAAATGCGAATGACAGAAGCGACTGATGGAAGTAAGTCAGAGTTTCCAATGGTTGAAGAGGAAGATTTGACAATGTTGCCAAATCCGTTTGCTGTTGCCCATGCCAGTTGAGAATTGAAGCAAAATAAAAAGCTGGCTCTGTTGCAGCCCGCAGGATTCCCCCGATTCCTTAGCCCCAGTGATGGGGCTTTTTTATGCAAAGCCCAGCAATTCAATTAAAAATTTAACGGTACGTTTGCTTTCATCCAGCAAAACAAACTGAGCGTTCGGTTAATAGGCCCACCCCGAGCGGACTTGAGGCAACATCCGTGCATTGTCCACGTCGGTTGGATAGACTGCTAGTTTTAATCTTTTGGTAGTCACCGAAAACAGGAATGGTCACATGCGATTTCTCTCAGTCTGTTTGCTGATGCTTTTTACGTTTTTAAGCATTGGCAGCATCGTTGCGCAGGATCGGATCACGGGTTCACAATTTGCAACGCGAAGCGAGGTCATTGCAAGAAACGGCATGGCGGCCACAAGCCAACCGTTGGCAACTCAAGTTGCACTCGACATTCTAAAACAAGGTGGCTCGGCAGTTGACGCTGCGATCGCAGCCAACGCGACGCTTGGCTTGATGGAACCGACAGGCAATGGAATTGGTGGAGACCTGTTCGCGATTGTTTGGATTGAATCTGAACAAAAACTGTATGGTCTCAACGCCAGCGGGCGTTCGCCCAAAAGTCTAACGTTTGAAAAATTGAAAGAAGAGCTTGGCGACCGTAAGAAAATCCCGTCGCTTGGACCGCTTCCTGTTTCCGTTCCCGGGTGCGTGGATGGCTGGGCGGAATTGCACAAAAAATTTGGCAAGCTTCCGCTTAAAAGTGTTTTGAAGCCTGCAATCGGATACGCCCGAGATGGCTTTCCGGTTTCGGAGTTAATCGCGTACTACTGGAATCGAAGTGCTTTTCTGAAACGCTATCCCGGATTCGAAGACACGTTTTTGGTCGACGGCAAGGCTCCACGCAAAGGCCAGATTTTCAAGAATCCGAAACTTGCCAACACACTTCAGCAAATCGCCAATGGCGGACGCGATGCTTTTTACAAAGGCGACATCGCCAGGACGATTGATGCATTCATGAAGAAACACGGTGGCTATCTGACTTACGAAGATTTGGCGACGCATCAGTCGGAGTGGGTGGAACCTGTTTCGGTTGACTATCGGGGCTACAAATTGTGGGAGCTTCCTCCTAACGGCCAAGGCATTGCGGCGCTCCAAATTTTGGGTGTCTTAAAGGGTTACGATCTCAAGGCGATGGGTTTTGGTAGTGCCGACCACGTCCATTACTTCACCGAAGCCAAAAAACTCGCGTTTGAAGACCGAGCCAAATTTTATGCCGACCCAAATTTCTCCGACGTTCCGGTCCAGCGATTGATCTCAGATGAGTACTCCGCTGAAAGACGGAAACTCATTAGCGCTACCCGCTCGGCCCGTCGCTACGACGCGGGGCCCGTCGAAGGCGACACGATTTATCTGACGGTCGCTGACAAAGATCGCAACATGATTTCGCTGATCCAAAGTAATTATCGCGGAATGGGGTCGGGGATGTGTCCCGATGGACTAGGGTTTTGTTTGCAGGATCGAGGCGAACTATTTGATATGACGCCAGAAAGGCCCAATTCCTACGCGCCGGGCAAACGCCCGTTCCACACGATCATTCCGGCGTTCGTTACCAAAGACGAAAAACCATTTTTGAGTTTTGGCGTGATGGGCGGAGCAACCCAACCTCAAGGGCACGCCCAAGTGTTAATCAACATCGTTGATTTTGGAATGAATTTCCAAGAGGCAGGCGACGCCCCGCGAATGTTGCACACTGGTTCGTCCCAGCCAACGGGCGAGGTCATGGCCGACGGCGGCACGCTGACGTTGGAAACAGGATACGACTACAACGTGATTCGCCTGCTGATGAGTCGCGGTCACAAGGTCGGATACAATAGCGGTTCCTATGGCGGCTATCAGGGGATTGGCTACGATGCAGAAAACGACGTTTATCTTGGGGCCTCTGAATCTCGCAAAGACGGACAGGCGGCAGGTTATTGAACCAGCGCCACCACATCAAGCGTTTGGCTCTGGATTGTACAGTGTGGATTTGAGTCAATCGTCCGAACTTGATCGTCCCACACTCCGCGATTCGCGACATCTTTTCGCGAATCATGTTCGTTTGATATTGCCACTGTTTTTCCTGCTCAGCTAAAATCACAACGCCGCCTATTGTCTCCCAGGCAATCATTTACACCTATGCGACTTCCGAGATTTGAAATCAACATGGCGAAACCTGAAATACTTTCCCGCGACGAGATTCACAATATTATTTCGAATCGAATGCAGGGAAGTCGTCCGATTGCTTGGGAAGAAGATATTTCTCGCAATACGCTGGATAACGAACCATTTGAAAATCTTTCACCAGTAAGCGAGCTCGATCCCGAAAACGTGGTGATGAACCATCGCCTCAAAACGCTTCAGGATCGAATCGGCGATATCAAGTTTAAAGAATCCGTCGCACGCGATACTTTTCCGCTTCCTTGTTCTGATGATCGCGAAAAATATTCTCCGGGCAACGACTTGTTTTATTGGATGAGTGGGTTCGAGGACTATTTGAAGATCATGGAAGTGGCAGAACGCTACAACGTGAATCCTAAAAGCGTATTTGATTTTGGTTGTGCATCCGGTCGCGTCATTCGTCACTTTGCTGCTCAGTCTGACATCCCGGAAATTTGGGGCAGCGACATCAACGCGAGGCACGTTCGTTGGTTGTTTGAGCACATGCCGCACACGGTGATGCCAATTTTCAACCACTGTATCCCAGCGTTGCCGATTCCCGATAAATCAATCGACATCATCACTGCATTTTCAGTTTTCACACACATCGATACATTTGAAACGTGTTGGTTGGCGGAGTTGCGTCGGATCATGTCGGACGATGGCGTGGCGTATCTGACGGTTCACAACGAAGACACTTGGAATGTGATTCGGGATCAAGTCGACGATAAGAAAAACCGGCTGGTTCAGTCGATCATGGACATCGATCCTTCAACGCGTGAAAAATTGAAAGGCCCGTTGCCTGATACGCGAACGGTTTATCGGTTTGCCCAGTCTGGCCCGTATCGCGCTCAAGTGTTTCATTCGAATAATTATTTGAAACAAGTTTGGGGGCGATTTTTCAAGATCGAAGAGATCCTTCCTTGTCATCACGTGCGCCAAACAGTTTTGGTGTTACGGAAGAAATAACCAATTATGGATAACACGATAAGCCTTCAAGATCAGTTCGCACCGAAATTGATCTGCTTTGGTTGTGGGCCTGCAAATGAAAAAGGACTCCAGATCAAGAGCTTTGTTGATTTAGATAATGAAGGTCATTTGATCTGTTCGTTTTCGCCTCAACAGCACCAGCAAGCTTTCGAGGGCATGGTCAACGGTGGCATCATCGGCTCGTTGCTGGACTGTCATCTCAACTGGACAGCCGCATGGCATCTAATGCAAAAAAACGAATTGGACGTTCCGCCCTGTTGCGTGACAGCGAAATACGAAGTCACTTTTGAGAAACCCACGCCGTCAAATATAGTTCTCAAGATGGACGCTTGGATTGTCGAGTCGACCAATCGCAAGGCGGTTGTCGAAGGCACGATTGGACCCGACGGAGACGTAACTGCTCGCTGTTGTGGCACTTTCGTTTCTGTCAAGCCAGACCACCCTGCCTTTCACCGTTGGTAACGAAAACATCCGCGCGAAACATTCGTGCGATTCAGGTCGCCCTAACATTCGTCAAAGTTTAACAGCCCCGTCCGTTTGGATGGGTAATTGTGGTTGAAGCTGTTCTTTCGACTTTTGAAACCTGTCACGCTGGCGATAGTTCTTTGATTTGTTCGCATCATCCCGACGAAAAATGTTGTACGGACTGCGCGTATGGTCTTAGTCATTCGTTCTTCGATTTCTGATTGGCGAATCAAACATACGTGCTGAGCAACATGTTGAACAAGGATGTTCTTAGCGATGAAGCTACAAGTATTGATGATGGTTGCGTTGTTGACGTCGGTAATAGGCTCAACAGTTACAGCGGCACCACCCCAAGACGATCGCATGTTCGGTGGGGGACGGTTCTTGCGCAGGCTGACCGGTCGCAGCGAAGAGCCGCAGCCTAAACCTAAATCAGCCCAACCGAAAAAAGCAGCTCCCAAATCATCCGCACGTCCCGGTTCGGGCAAGGCACCGACGCCAGCTCGCAAGCCAGGTTCTGCTCCTACGCCAGCAAAGCCAAGCACCACGAATCGGCCGACTTCGATGAATCGCACGCCCAATAGGTTGCCGAAACCAGCCACAAACCCCAACGCTCGTGTTGGCAGTGGTGTTAAATCGACAATCGGCGACGCTGAAACCAACCTTCCGCCAGCATCCACTCGATCTGCAAAGAAACCAACCATGGGGTTTGGCATGCTGATCGAGACGCGCGGCAAAGACATGATCGTCACGCAAATTGATCCCAAGGGTAACGCCCAAGACGCAGGTGTTCGGCGAGGCGATATAGTGCTTGCTGCGGGCGGCGTCGATCTTGAGTCGATTGATGAATTCAATGGGATCACTGAGATTCTTGGACAGGGTGATCAGCTCGAATTTAAAATTTCACGCCGAGGTAAAACGGAAAAGAAGTTGATTCAGTTTGGTGAGCCGCCCAAGGAAGGCGAAGTTACAACAGCAAAGCCCCCCGAAACAGCTCCAGGTCCAAAAACTGGCAAGTACGATTTTGTTCCAAAATCAGGGTCGGGCCTTCGTTCGGTGATGCAAGGTGATTTGCAGACCACCCCGCGCCAATCCCAAGCCCGTGGGCAGCTTTCCCCGAACCAGAATTCTCCCGTTACGGCCAGTCGCGCCCCGTCTTCCGTGGTCAATCAAACGATTGAACAACAGCGTCGACAGATTGAGCGTATGCAACGAGAGATTCAGCGGCTGCGACAATCCCAGTCAGGGGGCAGTTCAGTGATAGAACCGGCAACTTCTTCGTCTGGTGGAATTATCTTTGAAGGTCCGGCACTGTCGGGACCGAAGAAGTAAGAACCTGAAGAGGGTAACAAAATAGTTTCGTGCAGAATCGCAGTTTGTTTACAAACGGCGGAGTGCACTTCAAGCACGGTCGATACCAAAACGTCGACCGTGTTTTTTTTATAAACGATGATATGGTTCGCGGATTTTGAATTCTGTGAGCAAATAGAGGAGTTTGGTCAGCTGATATAATGGATTCGCAGCAATCCAATTTTGAAAAGACGCCTACCGATGCCCAACAACAACCAAAACGCGAACTCTATTTCGACGGAATCGTCTGATACCGTTCGCGAGGTCGTCGACGTGCTGAATAATGAAGCTGCCGCAATTCTCGCTGCAGCGAATCGCATCGACGGTTCCGTTGTTCAAGCCGTCGACATTCTTTTTGGCTGCCGCGGTCGTGTAATTGTTACCGGCATGGGCAAGATGGGTTGCATTGCCCGAAAAGCCGCCGCTACGTTTTGTAGCACCGGCACGCCGGCCATCTTTCTCCATCCCAGCGAAGCCGTTCATGGTGATCTTGGGATTGTGACAGACAAAGACGTTTTGGTTTTGCTTTCCAACAGTGGCGAGACTCGCGAAATCGTCGAGCTGTTCCCCTTCATGGCTCGTTTGGGCGTGCCGATGATCGGATTGACGGGCAACTCAAAAAGCCAACTCGCCCAGCGGTGCGAGGTTGTGCTCGATGCAGCAGTCGAATCAGAAGCCGACCCGATCGCCGTCGCGCCGACGAGCAGCACAACCGTCGCGTTAGCCATGTGTGACGGGCTGGCCATCGCGTTAATGAATCGCCGAGGGTTCACAAAAGAGCAGTTCGCGATTTTCCATCCGGGTGGAAATTTAGGAGGGAAACTGCTGATCCAAGTCGCGGACCTGATGCGTGGTGGAAATAAAATTCCAAAAACGAATCGCGAAGACAGCTTGAGAAATGGAATTGCTCAAATTTCTCAGAAGGGACTCGGAGCTGTTTTTGTCGTGTCCGATGCTGACGAAGTACTGGGAATTCTGACCGATGGAGATCTTCGCCGGATCATAGAGCAGGCTGCTGAGCAAACAGAAGGGAACGTTTTGGATGAACCGTTGTCCAACCACATGACGGCAGATCCAAAATCAATCGGTAACGATGCACTTGCCGCAGAAGCCCTTCGTTTGATGGAAGAAAGCGGAATCACGGTGCTGCCTGTTGTCGATCACGCGAATGAAAAACTGGTTGGCGTGATTCACTTACATGATTTAATAAGAGCCGGATTGGCTTAGCGATTGGTCGTTGTTTCATGGCGACGTCAAACTGGTAACGTTGTCCAACCAAATAGAAAACACTGAACCGCCAATAAAACTGTATGACTTTGGACGCTGGCAACTCGAACGATCTCAATGTTGAGAATCCGATTCCCATTGAAAGACGGGTGCCGGATGCCGATGCGCAAAATGGCGATTCGCAACCTGCCGAATCAAATGCAAGCTCAACGAGTGTCGAAGATGAGCGGGAAATTTTGCCGCTGCAAACATCTGACAAAGTCACGGTCTACAGTGCCGTCTCTGAGGTCCGCGATCCAATCCGGCTGATCAAAAATATTTTTGGTGATTTCTGGGATGGACGCGAGCTTGCCTGGCGTTTGTTTTTGAGAAACATTCGAGGGCTGTACCGGCAAACCTTGCTTGGTTTGTTCTGGGCGTTTCTGCCGCCGATCGCCAATACTGCGATTTGGATCGTGTTGCGAATCGTAACCAATTTTGATTCAGGCGATACCGGCGTTCACATGGCGGTTTATACATTGACTGGAATGATTTTGTGGCAGTCGTTTATTGAATCGTTTCAGATGCCTTCCAATGCGTTGGCAAAGAATCGAAACATGATCGCGAAACTCAATTTCCCTCGCGAGTCGTTGTTGCTGGTTGGGATGGGCGAGGTCATTTTCGATCTGATGATCCGCATGTTGTTGTTGATCCCAGCGTTCTTGTATTTTGAAGTTCCGTTTCATGCGACGCTTTTGGTGGCGCCCTTTGCGGTGCTTGCGCTGATTGTCTTTGGAGCTGGGCTGGGGCTGTTGGTCATGCCTTTCGGTTCGCTGTACCAAGACGTCGGCCGTTTTATCGGGATGGTGTTGCCGTTCTGGATGATCATGACACCGGTTGTTTATGCACCCAGAACGGAAGGCCCAGGCGCTTTGTTGAATTGGCTTAACCCAGCCAGTCCGCTGTTGCTGCTTTCGCGAGACCTCATCCTGTTGGGCGAGACATCGTTTTTGACTAACGGTTTGATTTTTGCCGGGATCGCGGTGCCGATCGCAATATTGGGATTGTTGGTTTACCGAATCTCCATTCCCGTCCTCGTTGAACGAATGACGGCCTAGGAGAAACCATGTACCACACCAGCACTGTATCCAATGACGTGATCCTCGATGTCGATCGCGTTTGGAAAATTTATTGCCGCCACCTGAAACGGGCGATGTGGTACGGCATCAAAGACCTTGGTCGCGAAGTCATCGGCCGAGGACGAGACCGGACGCATCACGATTTGCGCACCGGCGAATTTTTTGCGATTCGCGATGCTAATTTTCAGGTCAATCGTGGCGAATGTCTTGCGATGATCGGCCCCAATGGCGCTGGGAAAAGCACCATGCTGAAAATGATCAACGGTTTGATTCGCCCAGACTCGGGAATGATTTCAATTCGTGGCAAGATTGGAGCCTTGATCGAACTCGGGACTGGTTTCAATCCTGTGCTCTCTGGTCGCGAGAATATTTACATCAACGCGACTGTGCTGGGGATGAAGAAACCAGAAGTCGAAAAGATTTTCGATCAGATCGTTGAGTTTGCGGAACTTGGGCACGTGATCGACGATCCAATCAAGACATACAGCTCCGGGATGCGAGTTCGGCTTGGTTTTTCAATCGCTGCCAATCTACGCCCGCAGTTGCTACTGATGGATGAAGTTCTCGCCGTGGGCGACGTTGGTTTTCGCATGAAGTGTTTTGCTCATTTGAATCATCTGGTTAAAAGTGGCGTTTCGATCATCTTGGTCACTCACGGTGTGGGGATGTTACAGCGAGTCGCCACGCGATCGGTTGTGTTTGGACAAGGCAAAATTGTGCACGATGGCGATCTGGAGACCGGGTGTACGATCTACGAGGAAATGCTTGGTGGAAGCGATCGTGACCGGACAAAGAAAAAAGAAGCCCCGGGCAAGGTGGCTTCGGTGGGGGACGTTGAAGTCTGCAACGAGCGAGGCGATACGCAGTTTGAGTTTGAAACGGGAGAAACGATAAAACTACGGGTTCAGTTGAAAGCGAGCCAGACGATCAAAAACGCGCGGCTGGTTGTTGCGCTTTGTTCCCCTGTCCACGGCGTCCTCAGTTCCGTTTCGACTTCTTATCAAGACGTCGCCTTCGACGTGGACGCTCCCGGCAGCGTTGTTACACTAGAGATTCCTGAAGTTCCCTTGTTGATTGGCTCGTACCACTTCAACATTTCATTGTTGGGCCCAAACCCGACAGACTTTTATCATCGTAGCTCGCTTCGTGGGGTGTTCCGAATTGTCGGACCTCCTACCGACGCCAATGGTTACGGTTTAAACGGAATAACGAAAATCCGACACGGCTGGAAAGTAAATGGACAAACCTGAGATTCACTTCATCATTAGCGCACCACGCAGCGGTTCGACTTGGCTGACAACGGCGCTCAACGGGCACCCAGATATTTTTGCGACAGAGCAGCGACTCTTTGGCGATTTCTGCGAGGTTTGGCAAAACAACGACGGCACGACTTCGCCGCGAATCACGTTTGACAAATACGCGAAATCGTTCGGCATGCACTATTTTTATCAGTTCATGAATCGCAACTACGACACGTTCGTCGAAGACTTTCAAAAATCGTTTATCAATTTCCTCTGTCATTTCGCGTCTGGGCGAACGGGCAAAAAAATTATCGTCGACAAGATCACGCCGTATCCGGGAACGGCTCAGTATGTCGTGGATGAAATCACGCGGCTGTTTCCTGAGTCGAAAATTATCCATTTGGTTCGTGATGGTCGCGATGTGTTGACCAGCGGAACGTTTGATTGGTTGCTCAAGGATGCGGAAGGCACGGACCGGCACGAGTTTTACTTCAACCCCGTACCTGGAATGCGGTTGGAGCGTTTCTTTGACAAAAAAGTGATCAAGCAATGGGCTGGCAACTGGAGCGAAACAATCGATGTGTTCCAAGACGTCCAACCTGACGCGCGAGTGACCTACGAAGAGATGAAAGAAGACATGGCCGAAACGTTGAAGGGTTTGTTCACTTCGATCGGCGTTGAATCCAACAACGAGATAGCCAACGCGTGCGAAGAAGCGTCAACGTTTGAGCAAATGTCTGGGCGGCCACCGGGACAGGAAGATCCAACCGCGAAAGCCCGCAAGGGAATCGTTGGCGACTGGAAGAATTATTTTACGCTTGCCGATGGCGAACTGTTTGACGCACTGGCCGGAGAACAAATGGAGCAGATGGGTTACGAAACCAACAGCGACTGGCTCAAGAGTTTGCCTGATCGTTTGGATATGATTCGTGAGCCGGGAGCTAACAATCAGATTTGAGTTCGCTTTGTTTAAATTCGCTTTGTTTAAGTTTGCTTTGTTTAAGTTTGCTTGATTTGAACGCGAATGACTGCCGCGCCCCTGCCCTTGAGTGAAATAAAAAATCGTGTCCCAACAGCGAGCCTACATCCTTTGCCGATTCGCCAACGATAGTGGCATCTATTCCAGTTGGATGGATGATTGCTCGTATCCAACAACAGTGATTGACGAGTCGTTGATCGACTGGCCGATTCCCGATGACGCCGGAATCTTGATAACGCATATGCATTATCGCTGGGAAGAGCTGACGACGCTGCGAAAAGTGCTCGATCGAAACAACGTTCCAATTCTGATTTTGTCGGATGGGATTTTGGAGTACCGAAACACTTGGGAGCATCCGGGCTTGGTCGACGGTTCCATTTTTCAGCCGTTGTTCGGTCACAAGTTGGCTTGCATTGGACGAGGACAAGCGAGGGTGGTCGAGTCATGGGGCAATCCGGGAAGATGTGAAATCGTCGGTCTACCTCGATTTGACAGTGTCGATGCAGCGGCGATCGCTCCGGTTCAAACTACTGGTCCGTTTCGGATTCTCATTGCCACCGCAAACACACCCGCGTTCGATGATCAACAGCGAAGCACCGTTGTCAAATCGCTTCAGTCGATCCAGACATGGTTGAAAAGCAACCCAACGGTCAACGGCCGAGCGATCGAAGTGACGTGGCGATTAAGCGATGGTCTCGATGTTGAAATCGGCCTCGCAGAAGATTCGCCTGCGAAAGACGAAGACGAACCTGATGATCGCTCGCCCATTGGCGAAGTCATTGAGAGCGTCGACGCGGTGATCACCACTCCGTCAACGATGTATCTCGAAAGCGTGATGCGAAAACGACCGACGGCCTTGTTGGACTTTCACAACAGCCCCCACTATGTGACGGCGGCATGGACGATCAACGCTGCTGGTCAACTGGATTGGTTGATTGGCGAGTTGGAGTCTCCACCCGAACACAAAATGATGTTTCAGGAATTCGTCTTGGCCGATCAATTGGAGTGTCTTACTCCAGCCAAGCCGAGAATGTTCCAGTTGATCGATGCAATGGTGGCAGAGGGCGTTGCGGCTCGTAAAGAAAAAAGGCCATTAGCATTTCCGCCACGGATTTTAGACGATGCACAACACGGTTTTGCAACGGTTCCAGCAGGATTTGATCTGGCAAGTCTTTATGCGAACAACGAAGTGTTCCAACAGCAAGAGATTCAGCGTTTGCAGGTAGAGCTGGATGCGGCGATCAAGCGATTGGGGCAGTTACCCAATGAGCTTGGCGAAAAGAATCGTTACATCGCCAAACTAAATCGCACGCTCGATCGTTCGCGTGACCGAGTCGAAGAAATGCACAACCGCGTGGTCGCAATCAGAAAACGTTTTGGTGTTGGGGAATAGAACGCGTTCTGGTTCTCGGCAAAAACAATTCGAGAAACGGTCTGTTCCTGGGACGAATTCTTCCCTTTTCCCAACTCAATACATCTCGCGAATTCATCGATGGAACGAATCGTGCACTTCAATGTCAAATATTAAATGCCAAGCGTTACATCGGGGTAACGTTAAACGAGGGTGACGTGGTAAAAGAATTGGTTTGGTTCGCCACAATTCTGCGTTTGCGAAATGAGTATTCAAGCAGCATGCAGTAGGTTCATCGAAAGACGCCTTTAAAGTCCAACTTGATTGCGTTCAAATAGTTGGATCGGGAGAATTTCTAATATGAAAACATACGACTCATCTAAACCAGTTATCTACACGCACATTCCCAAGTGTGCGGGCAGCAGCGTCGTTCGATTGTTGCGCCATTGGTTCGGCCAAGAGTATCACAAACTTAATCAAGACGAGAGGCGAGATATTGTTTTGCCTCGGGTTGAAACGCAAGACAAAAAAGGCAGATGGTTGCCCAACGTGAAATGTATTCACGGGCACTTCAATCATGGACGTGGGTATGGACTGCCATATTTCTATCCAGAGCTCGATCAGTATTTCACTATCCTTCGAGACCCGTTTGACCTTGCTGTGTCGATGTACTTTTTTGCCAAAGGCCGCAGCAGAGATGGGCGTTTTTGGTTTCGCGGCGAATCGGTCGATATCAATAAACAATTTCCCAACGTCGAAAGTTATGTGAATTCATACCCTTATTGGTTGTTTGATCACTTGCCTCAAGACGTGACGCTGGAAAACTATGAAGAGAAATTGCGTTCGCGGTTTGTCTACATTGGAATTTTCGAAGACCTTCAAACAACGATCGACAATCTTGGCAAAGTGCTGGGCATGGAGTCGGCGACACTTCCGCATTTCAACGTGTCGACCTATGACGAATCGATCCCAACTCACTTGCGTGAGAAATTTTATGCCGATTACCCTTTGTTGAAAAAGGTTTATGATTTGGCAGTCGATACTTATAAACTAGACGGTTACGAGTTTCCGGCGGACGGCTCTCCAGCGATTCCGCCGACCGAAGTAAGAGAACATGCGGCTGCGTGACGTAGCAAAATTGGCGCAATAATTTTAATTTTTATCGGAGCGGTTGGTGAAGTTTGGTTTTTATTCTTGCATGAGCGGTATGCCTTGGGGCGGCAGCGAAGTCCTGTGGCAGCGAGCGGCGCGAAAGTTGCAGATTGAGGGCCACGACGTGACGGTTAACTTTAAGTGGTGGTCTTACAAAGCTCCAACGCTTGAGCATCTCGAGGAACACGGAGCTTCGATTTGGTATCGCAACCAACCACCGCTTCCTTTCTTGCAACGTCAAACGGAAATGGTCAAAGGGATTTTCGGCGTAGGATCAAAAGATCTTCCGCGCGATTGTTCAGGATCTGCTTGGTTGGATGCTGAGAAACCTGATGCGGTTTTGATAACGCTGGGGTATCACCCAGACCCAATTATGATTGCCGATGAATGCCACAAGCGAGGTATTCCGTACGGTATCAACCTTCAATGTGCGAGCAATTTTTTCTTCATTCACGGTGACCGAGTCGATGAGTATCGGCATTGGTATCAAAAGGCTCAAAAGGTTTTCTTTGTCTCGGAAGAAAATCAGCACAAGCTCGAAAACAACATCGCGTTGAAACTTGAGAACGCAGAGATCGTCGCAAATCCGTTCAATGTGGATTACAACTCTGCTCCCGAATGGCCGAAAGATGATTCAGAGTACCGGATCGCATTGGTCGGTAGGATTCACTTTCAATCAAAAGGCCAAGACCTCATTGTCGATATGATGAGGAGCGACAAATGGCGCAACCGAAAAATCAAAATCCGTTTTTACGGACACGACCAAGGTAACAAGCGACAGTTGCTTGACTTGATTCGGATGCATGGTCTCGAGGATCAGCTGGAGTTCGTTGGATTTTCAGACAGTGTCGAGGGCATCTGGGAAGAGAACCACGCGTTGATTTTGCCTTCGCGATACGAGGGAGCTCCGCTCGTCGTGATCGAAGCCATGTTGTGTAACCGGATTGCGATCACGACAGACATTGGTCGAAACCGAGAATTGATCGACGACAACGAGTCGGGCTTTGTTGCACTTGGGCCTACCGTTGAGTTGTTGGACGAGGCGCTTGAACGCGCTTGGCAGCGACGAAATGAATGGCGTCAAATGGGCGAGCTTGCAGGTAAGCTGATCCGCGAACGTTATTCCGACGATCCAGTACGCGACTTTGCTGGCGACATCAAGCGATTGGCGGGATTGGAATCTAAACCAGCCGCTGAATCTGCGCCGCACAAACCCATTGCTTCTTCGGCAGCGGCGGTTGACAAAGTCTCAAATTCTATTGAGGCGTGATGAGTCAGTTCACACAAGTGGATATTGCAATTTGCACATGGAACCGGTGTGCATTTTTGAAACAAACGTTGGACAGTATTTCTCGGCTGAACGTTGAGAAGAATGTTGGTTTGCGGCTGATCGTGGTAGACAATAATTCTGCTGATGGAACCGCGGCGGTGTTGGAGAAATTTAAACGGTCGCCATTTGCGGCAGTTCATCAATTTTTCCCGCTTCAAGAACCCAAGCAGGGCCACACGCATGCTCGCAATTGCGCGGTGCGTTTTATTCGCCAGCAAAGTGGTACTGATTTACGAGATAGTGAATTGGTCGTTTGGACGGATGACGATGTTCTGGTCGGGGAAGATTGGATCACAAAATATGTTGCGGCTGCAAAAGAGAATCCCACTGTTGATTTTTTCGGAAGCGTGATTGAGCCAAAGTTTGTTGGCGATGTTCCTGTTTGGGTGACGGAAAACTGGGACACGGTCAAAGGTTGTTTTGCTCATCGTGATTTGGGCAGCGAAGCTGTCGAGTTTTCGAAATCGTGTTTACCATATGGGGCGAATTTTGCGATTCGCGCAAAAGTTCAAATTCAATTTGAGTTTGACACGACGCTTGGGAGGCGAGGAGCAAGCGTGATGGGTGAGGATGAATTGGAGTTAATGAGACGCTTGATTGAGGCTGGCCATTCGGGGCAATGGGTACCCAGAGCCGCCGTTGAGCATCTTATTCCAGATGATCGCATGTGCGAAAAATTCTTATACAGTTATTTCGTCGGCCAAGGCGCCGCGCTGTATGCCAAAGGCGAATCAACGTTTGCGGATTTGAAAGCAATGCATCGCGAGGTGAGGTTGCAGTATTTGTTGTACAAGCTCAAGCGTAGGGTTTGTGCATCACCGACATGGATGGCTCATTTGGTTCGCAGTGCTCTTGCGAAAGGCCAAGCGGAAGAATTGGTAGGGAAAAAACACTAAGTCGTGTTGTGAGTGGGCTGAGTCTTTTGAATTCCTGAGCTTGACGGCGTTGCTCCGAATACAGCCAACACTCTTGTCCGACGGGAACCCAAGTACGTTGGACACTCTTGTCCGACGACAGTCTACGTAGGTTGGGCATTCCTGTCCGACGCGAACTTGACGGCGATGAGATACTTCTCGTAAGATCCCGAAATTTCTGTCCACGGCATGTTGGACTATCGCCAAGGACATGTCAGTTAGGTTTCGGGCGCTGAACTTTCGATTCGGGCTCGACTAATTATTGGTTGAGTCAACTTCCTTCTTGGGTTCTGGCTCCGTTGTTTGCTCGGATTGATTCTTCAATCGTTCGTCCATTTCACGATTCCATTTCGTTGCCAAGTCGCAGGCACTGTTGAATCCACCGGGCTCTTGGTTCATGCATCGGCGATAGTAAAAACTTGCAACTTCTGTCAGACCAAGGTTCTCAGCGATTTTTCCCAATACGAGATCGTCGTCAATGTCATGCTGAGGCCAAGGTGCCGAATTGATTGATGCTCCAAGGTTGGCAATCGCTTTGGAGTATTCCTTGCGAGTTGCGTGCATTGTCGCAATCGTGTGCGATAGTGCATGTCCCGGTCGGACGCGAGTTGCAGCAATTGCTGCGTCCAGTGCTTCTTGGGGTTGTTTCGAGGTGAACAGGCTGGCCCACGCGTAACCGTTGGCCATGTTGGCTGGGATGCCAGGATCCCGAGACAAAAACGAAAACGTTCCGCCGCCCGCAAATCGGCGAATGTTTCGACGGGCGGATTTTAAGTCTCGTTGGCCCATCGCAATCCGAGCGAGATTGTAATACTTGGTTTTGGAGCTAGTCGGTTTTTCGTAGACTTCCTTGCAGGAGGCGAGGGCTTCCTCGAACTTGGCAAACGAAACATAGATCTTTGTTTTCTGATCTGAATTTGAAATTTCACTCGCCAGATTCGCGTATTCAATCGCCCGCTCGTCTTGAAGTTTCAGCATTCGATACGAGAGCGCTTTGGCGATCTGAAATCGCGTCGCTTCGTTTTCGGTCTCGAGTTTTTCAATCAGATACTCTGTTGCTTTCTGACACTTGGCACTTGAGAGGCATGCAGCGGCGAGTTTTTTTTGCTCGGAATCGAGATTTTTTCGGCCTCTGTGAATGTTGCCGAATGCAGAACTGTTGAGTCTCGAAATTGTGGACTCGCCAAACAGGAGGTCAAATGATTCTTCTAAGACATCGGTGGCAAATTCATCGTCTTGGGGGTCTTCGTTTGACAGCAATTCAAATGCAAACGAGCCCCAGTTTTTTCCATCGACACAGGGGATGTACTTGGCCACTCCGTCAACACGCTTGTAAAGAATGGGGGAGTTCTGGATTTTGTTGCGAATCCATCGGTCTCCACTGACTTCATAGTCGGAAAAATATCGGCTGTTGTAGGATCTGCCATTGGCTTGGGATAGGTGAATTTGTGGAAACCCCCCAAGGAATTTTTTGATGGCTTCGTCGTCTGTTCC
Source organism: Mariniblastus sp. (assembly GCA_045105295.1). Lineage (GTDB taxonomy): Bacteria > Planctomycetota > Planctomycetia > Pirellulales > Pirellulaceae > Mariniblastus. Next base: position 663 of record JBGCDK010000021.1, on the reverse strand, counting down.
TTCGATAAAATGCTCGCGGATTCTATCGAGATCTCTACTGTTTTCTATCGCCCAAACAAGGATCGTTTCCAATCCTTTACGCGGGTCGTTGGGCTCAACAACAATTTTTGAAATCTGGGTGTTTTCTTCATTGAGGTCGACTAAGGGTTTCAATCGTCCGTCGTCTTTTAGCAAATTGAGCGCTTCTTTTTGAAGTTGCCATTCCCCGATGATGCCTAACGAATTGCTTAGCTGTACAGTGGTTTCGAATTTTTCGTCAGCTGAAAATTCCCACGACGTTATCTCTCTTCTGGTGGCGTCGATGCCTTGTCGAATCGACATTTCTATCAAGTAAAAAATCGCGTTATGAACAGTGACGTCATAGGTTTCAAATGTTCTTCGAATCGCATCAAAGTTCCTTTCCATGAAATAGGCGTTCAGTAGTTCCGTCAACTGTTGGTGTGTCATCTCAAAACCGCCAACCTCGATTGCTTTTTCATACAACTCGATCCCTTTCTTTCTCCTTGCGGAATCGGTGTGCTGTTGTCATCGGAGAGAATGCCTTCAGACAACTGACCGAGTGTCGACTCGGTCAATGTTGATTCGTCAAGTTCGCTAACCGATCCGCGTCGCGAGATGACTCGTGACTGAACCTGAGGTTTTCCTTCGTACCAAGGCGTCCAA
>JBGCDK010000020.1:0-23190 GCA_045105295.1 Mariniblastus sp. | reverse complement strand
AGTTAACGGCTGAAAATTCCGTTTGAATTAGAACCTCGCCGCTGAGAAACTCGGTTTTAAGCTCGCTAATTCCGGTTAGGTTTTCACTTCCCTCCGATTCTTCTCCTTTGTGGACAACGAAACCTTGAAACTGGTTGGGAGTGGGCATGGTAAAATATCGGGGTGATTTTGTTAACAAATTCCAATTAGTCAGAAACTGACACCGGGTTTTTTTATTTTATCGACACTGGGCATTAACGGGAGACCATGCCTATCGTGATTTGATTTTCAAAGCCTTCCGTTTGGAGCCCATTCCATTTTGGATATCCAACTCATAAGACTAAATTGAATCAACAACTCAATTGCCAACCTTAGTGCTACCTTTCCCCTGAATCATAGATCGAGATCCGCGAAACCCGATGGACCCTAACGTTACCAGAGAAATTCCTCCTGTTAAGACAGTGCTGTATCAGTGCCTGTGTGGGGAACAATTGATTCTGGACCGCGCCGTTGGGGGAGTCTGTTCGAAATGCGATCGCACCGTTTCCGCGAAATTGCTTGAGCAAGACTTGGGAATTACGATCACACTTGAGAATGACAGTTTTCAACTTGGCAACACATTACCAGGTGGATTTATCGTCAATGATTCCAAACACCCACAAGTGGTGATCACGGAATCGGATGACGCCGATCCCGACCTGCTGGTTGGCAAAATGTTTGGCCACTTTAAGATCATCTCGCCGCTTGGACGCGGTGGCATGGGGCAAGTGTACCGAGCTCTCGACACTTCGCTGCAACGCTATGTTGCGGTCAAAGTTTTGCGAAGCGGAATTAGTGACTCCAATGCAACAACGAGAAGTTCGGACCGCGAAGTTGACAACTTACTCCAAGAAGCAATCTCACAGGCTCGCGTCACGCACCCCAACATCGTCACCATCTATTACGTCGGCAAACAGGATGGCAATCCGTTTCTCGCCATGGAGTTGGTGAATGGAATGACTCTCAACGAGCGAGTTACCGACGGGCCAATGCCGTTTGAGAAAATTTCACCTATCGCCATCGACATCACCCAAGCACTCAAATTCTCGTTCGATCTCGACATCATTCACGGTGACATCAAACCTTCCAATGTTTTGGTATCAAAAGACGGTTCTGCGAAACTGTCTGATTTTGGAATGGCTCGGAGCGCATCGGGCGACACGAGCAATTCCATTGGCGGAACTCCAAACTACATCGCACCTGAATTGCTCAAGGGTGAAAAGCCGTCGATCCAAACCGACATTTATGCTCTGGGAGTGACATTTTTCGAAATGACGTTTGGTCGACTTCCAAAAGTCATCACTGGTCCGACAATCAAGGACTGGATCGACATACACGAAACAACCGAACTCGTTTTCCCAACACCTTGGCCGCCTCAATTACCTGAGGAGTGGAAAAAAGTGCTGTTGAGGATGCTGGATTCCAATCCGGCCAACCGCTACCAAAACTACGAAGACCTCCTTGCTGACATCGAAGCAGTCCAGCCCAGCTCAAAAGTTGCGGCTCGATTCTTTCCGCGACTGATTGCGGCAGGGATCGACTGGGTCAGCGTTCTTTCGACCGCGATCGTTTTAGAGGTAATCCTCGGACTTGCTTCTGGCCAATACCTCATGGAAGCCCACCCCGTAGTCGTGATGTTGCTGGAAATTTGCAACTTCCTTCCAATCATAGGATACACATTCCTGGTTTACTTTTGGCGGCATTCGATTGGCCGGAGCCTGATGCACATTCGTGTGGTCAATGAGTACGGCCTGAAACCCACGTCCAGTGGAATGATGATCCGAAGCGGTTTTCGAATGCAATTTGCGTGGGTAGTCATTTCCCTGAGACTGTTTAGAAACGTGACCACGACGGGGCTTGCGATCACACTGGCGTTAGTCTTTATCGCGTCAGTAATGTTTTTGCTGGTAGACATCCTGTTCATGGTTTTCTACAAACAGAGCCGTTCAGTTCATGACTTAGTCGGCAAGACTCGCGTTGTTTTGGATACAAGCAATTAGCGGCATTGTCACCGCGAACGGCGAAGCGGCTAAATCTAAAGTTCAGCTTTGACTCACCACATTTTGCCATCGTTTTGACATGGCACAGAAACGGAATTTGAAATTCGATGGATGAAGTGCAATCTCTTTCGCTTGACTTAGTAGACGCCAAGGAAATACTGCCGGGCTTTCACGGAAAATTTATCCATTCAGACAGAATGACGCTGGCCTATTGGTCAATCGATGAATTTGCGTCGCTTCCCGAACATGCCCATCCGCATGAACAAATCGTGAACTTGCTTGAAGGTAAATTTGAACTGACGGTGGACGGAACCGTCCACTTTCTCAAGCCAGGTGATGTCGTTGTAATTCCCGGCAACGTCCCTCACATGGGTCGAGCGATTACGCAATGTCGGATCCTTGATGTGTTCCAACCTGCTCGTGATGACTACCGCTAAGGAAAATAGCTAACGGAAAAGCTCCCTATCAAAGACAGGATGACAGCATTTTTTCGCAAGCGAAATCAGTCGTTAGTTGATTAGTGCCAGCACGCTTGCTTACGTCGTCCTTCAAAAAATGGCTGGTTTGCCTGAAAACGAACCGCCCACTCTTCCACAACACCCCAGCTTTGTTGCGCGATAGCTTGTCATTGCTAGGCAATCCCACAAATCCGGATTATCGGCAAATTCTTCTAAACTTACCCAGCCCGCAAAGTCGATCACATGTAGGACGTCATCGTCTTTAAATCACAGGGTAGGAAATCGATGCTAGATCTTAAATCAACATTCAAACTGACATTCCTGTTGGTAGGAACCGTCTTGTTAACGGGTTCCGCATTTGGTCAGCAGACGCCTTCGAAGCGTTATCAACCTGTGCGAAGTAGCGACATTCAAAATCAGGCTGTCCAACAGCGTTTTGAACAAGCGAGACCGAGCACACACATGCCTCCCCAGCAGATGCAGAAACTTCGACCTAAGTTTCGTGCTTCCGGTCAGCAAAACACACAACAAGCCTATGGTGGCGTGCAGCACCAATTTGGCGATTCACCTACCGTTGGTCAAAACCCAACGCGACTCAATGATGCTCGTCGAAATTTTCAAGCACCAGCGGTAAACTCGCAAATGGTGCGGGGCCAAATTCAGCAGGCAAGCTTTGAAGTTGACCAAGACGGCAATCCTGTCGTCCCGGCAATTTTGTCCGGTGGCATTGCTCAGCAACCAGCCGCTCAGCCTCAAACTAGCCAACAGCTGAAGCCGAGCTTCCAAGCTCCGACACAGTTCCAAGCACCAAAATCACAAGCCCCTGTTGTTGATGAAGTCACAAACAAATCGCCTGCTGATTTCGCAGCCGCGATGAAGCAGACACGAGTTCGTGGTCCACGCATCGCACCAAACGAACTTTCGTCACATCAAGACGGTTTGAGTGCTCAGATGGCTGAGCTTCGAAAACGAGCTGAAGCAAAAGCGAAGGCCGAAGCTGATCGACTTGCCGCTCAAGTGGCTGCAGAGCAACGAGAGATCCAACGCCTCGCTGCTGAGAAAGCTGAAGCAGAGCGTTTGGCTGCCGAGAAAATGGCCAACGCGAAAGCCGAAGCCGAGCGAGTTGAGGCTCAGCGAATTGCAATGGAACAAGCGGCGGAGAAGGCTGCTCAAATGGAAATGGAAGCTGAGCGATTGGAAATGGAGCGTTTGGCTGCCGAAAGAATGGCCGCGGAGAAATTGGCTGAAGAGCGATTGGCAGCCGAGCGAGCCGCAGCACAGCGACTTGCTGTTGAGCAAGCAGAAGCAGATCGACTTGAAGCAGAACAAGCGGAAGCAGCTCGTTTGGCTGCAGCAAAATTGGCCGCTGAAAAAGCCGCCAACGAGATCTCAGCCAGCGACTTTATCGGACAGATCACTGGCAAGCAAAGCAACGTTTCGGCTCCTGCCCCAACTCAGGACACTTACACGGCTCAACGACTAGTTGCTCAAGACAATTCTGTTCGACCAGACGCAACGCCAGAAACTGAGATGCCCGCCGTCATGCAACTGACAACTGATCCCGAACCACAACCAGTTCGCGACAATCAAGTCCGACCTGTGTCTTCGGAAACAGATGCACCTGCTGCCGCAACGATCAAATTGTCTTCTCCTGCTATCCAAGTCGATACTTACGGACCAGAAACAGTTGGCGTCAACAAGCCTGCGAACTACCAAGTCGTCGTTCGCAACACTAGCGAAACAAAAGCAGAACGAATCTTAGTTGGCATCAACATGCCACAGTGGGTCGATATCGAAAACGTTAACCTGACAAGCGGCGGAAAAGAAGTCACTGACGGACAAAACCAAGCTCGTCTTGTTTGGAGTATCGACCAGATTCCTGCCAACTCAACACAGACCATCACGATCACAGCAGTGCCACGCAAAGCAGAAATGTTCGACGTTGGTGTTGAGTGGACTTTGGTTCCTCGGGTTGGCAAAACAAACATCACCGTGACAGAACCACGTTTGGAAATGTCGATCTCAGGTCCTCGCGAAGTTCTATTCGGCGAATCAGCGATCTACCATGTTACACTTCGAAACCCAGGAACAGGACCGGCAGAAAAAGTATTCGTCATGTTACCAGAAGCGTTGGGCGGTGCCCGAAAGCCTTTGGATGGCCCTATCCCAGCCGGTGACGAGACTAATTTCCAAGTTGAATTGTTGGCTCGAACAGCTGGCGATCTAAACTTAAGTGCAACAGCTGTAGCTGACGGTGGATTGAAAGTCACTTCAGAGCGAGCATTGACCGTTCGACGAGCTAATCTTGAATTGTCTCTCGAAGGACCTGGCCTTAAGTACTCAGGCAGCATTGGTCAGTACACCGTTACAATCAAGAACTCGGGTGACGCAACAGCTAACGAAATCGTTACAGCAGTGGCTTTGCCAACAGGTGTTAAGTATCTAGGTGGAGTCGACTCCGTCAAACTGATCGAAGGCGGCATGCGTTGGGCTGTGGGTTCGCTTGAGCCTAACCAAACACGAACTTTCAAGATCAACTGCCAACTCGACACTTCAGGTGACTTGCAACTAGAAGTCGGTGCTCGCGGCAAAGGCGACTTGGCTGCATCAAGTGCTTGTTTGACAACTGTAGAAACTGTGGCTGACCTTGTCCTAACGGTAGCCGATCCTAAGGGTCCACTACCAACTGGCGAGAAAGTTCCTTACGAAATCAAAGTAGTAAACCGTGGAACTAAATCAGCCCAAGGCGTTAACTTGGTCATGCAGTTCTCAGAAGGAATTGAGCCAAAAGACGCAACTGGACTTGAGCACCGAATCGTTCCTGGCCAAGTATTGTTCTCACCCATCGCGAAAATTGACCCAGGTCAGGAAATGCGATTCATGATCAACGCAGAAGCCATGAAGGGCGGAACTCACATCTTCCGTGCCCAACTGACTTGCCAAGATTCAGACGCTCGTGAAATCGCAGAAGGAACAACTCGGTTCTTCGGGGAAGCAGTCACACGTTCAACACCTGCACCTGCGGAAGCTAACACGGCCAACGCTGGAGCATCGGACAGTGGTTTTGGATCAAACGACTTTGGTGGATTCAAGCGATAGTCAGAGCAACGCCACTTGGACAGCAATCGCTTCGTTGACTGAAGCGATTAAGAAAACAACTTGATAGTCATCTATGACTTAGCCGCAAGCCTTCGGGTTTGCGGCTTTTTTCGTTTACCGATGAATGACTGAAAACTGTTATTCGACAAAAGACGCCTGTCAAGCTTGCGAAAAGTTCTTGGTTTCAATCGTTAGAAAGCATGCCTCGGATGATTGGAATATTTGGGACAGGAACAACTCCCATTCGACGCTTTAGGAATCCATGGATGGATGCACCAAACAAACCAACCAAAACGGAGCCAGCGTAAAAGACCAGCGTGATAACGAAGAACTCTTCTACGTGATGAACCTGCACCAAAATGAAAGGCAAAACGACCAATGGAATTGCCGCAACGATCGAAAAAGGGCGAATCCAACCTCGCCCGTAGACCATTGCGATCACGAGAGCGACGGCCGCGCATATCCCGAACAGCAACAATACGATCGCGCCAAGCGGTGGTATAGCCACCATCATTACAAGGAACGCGAACGAGAACATTCCGAAGAACATTGACTTCCAGCTGAATCGCCAGCTTTTGGATTGCTGTTTGACTGGCCGAAAAGTCGTCTGCTCAAAACCGGGAGCGTAGCTTGCGTGATCGTTCATCTCATCCTCATGGGTATGAAGTTACTGCGGTATAAAATTTAAAACGTTAGTTTCAATCGCGTGGGATCGTCCAGGAACCGTTCCTTAGTAATCTCGCCAGTGGTCCGAATCATTTATGAGGCCAAACTCGGCAAACCGGACCGCGAGTTGCCTCGCATTCTCAAACAATCCCTTTAACACTGGCGCAAATCTTCTGGCGTCGCATGTTGCAGATCAAGAAATTCGATTGGTGCTATTCGCGTAGCTTTTGAGGATCTTGGATTCATTTTCCAAATTCTGGACTTTTGTGGGTGCTGTGGGACTTTGGGAAAAAGACACACGTTTAGCCGATCTTCGCGTCCCCCACAAAAGAACAGGCTTTTCCGCGCGATCGTAAGTCCAAGTTCTTATGCCATTTAGGTAAATGCTGTCTTGCTGGCAACTTGAAGTCGGGCAATAATGTTCCCCAACAGCACGTGGGGTGAATTGTTGAAGCTCAGAACGAGACTTTCCATTACACTCCAATCTGAAGACTTCGGTTCATCTGGGAGAGACGATGAGGTTTGGATTTTGCTTGTCGGCGTTTATCGTCGGTTGCTTCATGGCAGTTTTTATGCGCGCAAATGCCCCCAATAAAGCAACGGCCGAAAACGCGTTGGCTGAATCGGCGATGATTTACGCACCCATTCAAGAACAGCAGGTTGGAACCATTGTGGAGATGGAAATCGTTGAGCGAGAGTACGGCAACACGAAAGATGGAAAGCCGGTCAAGCAGTTCATTTGCAAGAATTTGAACGGCTACGTTTTAGAAGTCGTCGACTACGGCGCAACCGTTACTGGTTTGATGGCTCCTGACAAAGACGGCAAAGTCGAGAACATCACGCTTAGCTGCACCGACATCGAAGGCTACGAAGCCTGCACTTCCTATTTTGGGTCAACGGTCGGACGGTACTGTAACCGCATCGCCAAAGGCAAATTTTCGATCGACGGCACAGAGTACACGCTTGCTACGAACAACGGCGAAAACCATTTGCACGGTGGGAAAATTGGCTTGGACAAGAAAATTTGGTCTGCCGAGAAAATCCTCGACAAAGATTCCGTTGGTATTAGATTCTCCATCGTTAGCGAAGATGGAGACGAAGGTTACCCGGGAAAATTGGAAGTCACAGTTGACTACATCCTTAATAACCAAAACGAGTTGAAGGTCGAGTTCACCGCGAAGACCGACAAAACGACTCACGTCAATTTGACAAACCACAATTACTGGAATCTAGCAGGAGCCGGATCAGGTAAAATCTTGGATCACGTTTTGACTCTTGAATGCGACAAGTACATTCCTGTCGATGATCAAGGAATTCCTACCGGAGAATTAGCTGACGTCGCAGGGACATTTTTCGATTTCAAAACACCAACTGTCGTGGGCAGTCGATTCGACCAAATCAAAACCGATCCAATTGGTTACGACCATTGCTACGTGTTGCGATCTGAAACCGGGGAACTAGCTTTGGCAGCGACCGTTGTCAGTCCAAAGTCAGGCCGCAAAATGGAAATTCACACGACCCAGCCTGGCATTCAGTTCTACACCGGTAACTTTTTGAACGGCCAACCAGGAAGCGGAAGCTTTGACCAGCACAATGCCCTTTGTCTGGAGACGCAGCACTACCCTGACTCGCCTAACCAAGCTTCGTTTCCTTCCACCATTCTCAAGCCTGGCCAAGAGTTCAAGCAAACGACGGTTCACAAATTCAGCATCGTCAAGTGATCTGGATTGCAGCCTTTCATGGATGTTGCCAAAGTCCGAACGCGTTGCCCACACTGCCAGCGGAAACTCTCGATCGTTAAACGTTATTTGGACAAAAGCGTAACGTGTCCGATTCCAAAATGCGGCAAACGTTTTGTGGTGAAGCCGTACGAGCGAATCGTGCCTTCCCCATCCGACCTTTTGCCGCCCGATAAATAGACAGACTTGATTTATCCAGAACCAGACCCAATTAGCCTGATCGCAAAACGCTGAAAACTTCTTTCTGCTCATCCCGCAGCGTAAAAGCAGAACATCCAGAATCCGTTTAGCTTTGGCGGAACAAGTAGCCTTAAGATCAGTTTGCAATGGAGAGCTTGCATCTTCGCCGGGTTTAACTGATGGCTTGTTTGCCAAAGTTGAAACCAACTCTACCCAGTCTCAAAACCGACTTGCAAAAGAGTCATCGCAACATTTGCAAGAAATTCGGATACTTTTTTCTTCCGCCGTCCCGCACCCAAGTACTCAATCGGCCCGGCAATACTTGGAGCAAGCGGAAAATTCTTGGTTGTCGTTGGGGGCTAACGGGGCGATCGTCCCCAAACGGGGTTGGTCGACACAACCTGAATGATCCGCCACAATCTGGATTTCATTCCACGTAAATCCTGCGCAATCCAAACTATTGGTTGACCAAGGCAAACCCGTTATTAAGATAGACACGAAATCGCCAATAGGGATTTTCCTTCCGTTAGCCACCTGCCTCGTCACTCTATTTTCCAGCTCCTAATCACTGATTAGCGCACCTTGTAACTACTTCATCACTGAGCAAATTTAATGAGTATCGCCATCGTCACCGGTTCGGCCGGACTGATTGGGTCAGAAGCAACCCGTCATTTCGCCAACCAAGGTCTTACCGTTGTCGGCATCGACAATGACATGCGTCAAGAATTTTTTGGCCAAGAAGCTTCAACTCTCTGGCAGCGTGAACAGCTACGAAAAGAACTTGGTGAAAACTACGTTCACGTCGATGGTGACATTCGCGATGATGCGATGATCGACGAGCTGTTTAAGAAATACGGCACTGACATTCAGTTGATCGTTCACACCGCTGCACAGCCGTCTCATGATTGGGCTGCTCGAGATCCAAAGAAGGATTTCACAGTCAACGCCAACGGCACGCTCAATTTGTTGGAAGCAACCCGGCAATTTTGCCCGGAAGCCGTTTTCATTTTCACATCGACAAACAAAGTTTATGGCGACACGCCCAACCGACTGCCTCTGATTGAGAAAGAGCTTCGCTGGGAAATCGACCCATCCCACGATTTCAATAATGGCATCGACGAAACGATGTCGATCGACAGCAGCATGCACAGCTTGTTTGGTGCTTCAAAAGTTGCCGCCGACATTCTTGTCCAGGAGTACGGTAAGTACTTCGACATGAAGACCGCTGCTTTCCGAGGTGGTTGCTTGACAGGCCCGAATCATAGCGGCACACAGCTGCATGGATTTTTGGCTTACTTGATGAAGTGCACGATGACCGGCACGGGCTACAAAGTGTTTGGCTACAAGGGCAAACAAGTTCGTGACAACATTCACAGCTACGACCTGATCCAAGCCTTCGATCACTTTTTCAAAGCACCGCGGTCGGGTGAAGTTTACAACATCGGTGGAAGTCGATTCAGTCACTGCTCAATGCTTGAAGCCATTCAGATTTGCGAGGAAATTTCAGGCCGCAAACTTGAACACACTTACGAAGACACGAACCGTATGGGAGATCATATTTGGTATGTGAGCGATGTAAGCAAATTCCAAAATCATTATCCAAAATGGTCGCTTACAAAAGACATTCGCACCATTCTCACAGAAATTTATGAACACAACACCAGCCGGTGGGAAGAGGTGGTAGCCCAATGATTGATCTAGGTAAATTCAACTTGATGGGCGTCAACATCTCAGCGGTAGATTACGAAGCCGCCGTTGGCAAGATCGTCGATGCAGCACAGTCACGCAAAACACTGGGCGTATCAGCTTTGGCAGTTCACGGTGTCATGACCGGTGTGATGGATGACGAGCATCGCCACCGTCTCAATGATTTGGAATTGATCGTTCCCGATGGCCAACCAGTTCGTTGGGCACTCAACATGCTGTACGGCACAAAATTGAAGGACCGCGTTTACGGTCCGAATTTGATGCTCAAAACATGCGAAGCCGCCGCAGAAAACGGAATTCCAATTTTCTTGTTCGGCGGAAAACAGCAGTTGCTGGATGATTTGGCCGAAAACCTGAAGAAGACATTTCCAGAATTGCAGATCGCAGGAACGCTGCCTTCGAAATTTCGAAAGGTTTCTATCACTGAAAAGAAGGAAATCATCGAAACGATCAAAGCCAGCGGCGCGGGAATCGCAATGGTTGGTTTGGGGTGTCCTCGCCAGGAAGTTTGGACCTACGAGTTCAAGGAGCATTTGCGAATGCCTGTCCTCGCTGTCGGAGCGGCTTTCAATTTTCACGCTGGTGAACTCGCACAGGCCCCGCCAATCATGCAACGACTTGGCCTTGAGTGGTTGTTCCGATTCACGCGGGAGCCCAAACGTCTTTGGCGACGTTACGTAATTCTCAATCCGTATTATCTCAGCCTTTTGTTTCTCCAGTGGACTGGATTGAAAAAATTCGACCCTGGTAAAACAAGAAGCCCTCGTCGAGAAATCATGTACGGATAGAGCTTGATTCAAGCCACCAACACAAAACGACATAAAAAGCACGGTGCTCATCACCGTGCTTTTTTTTATTAAGCTTTTCTCACTATAATTCTTGGTTCGAACCGCATTGTCTAGCTAGTTGACTCGAAAGTTTGTAATGGCCGAAAATCAAATCACAGTTTCAAAATTCCTCGCCGGCCTTCCAGAAGACCGTCGCAAAATAATCAATGCGATTCGCAAAACGATCAAAGCCAATGTCGACGCTCAAATATCTGAGGGCATGCATGGTAAAATGATCTCCTACTTTGTTCCTCACAAAGTTTATCCAAACGGTTACCACTGCGACCCTAGTACACCGGTTCCATTTATCTCGATCGCTTCCCAAAAGAACAACGTAGCCATCTACTTGTTCTGCAATTACCTAATGCCTGCCGAAGACGCAAAATTTCGAGAAGCGTGGAAAAAAACGGGCAAACGTTTGGACATGGGGAAATCATGCCTCAAGGTGAAAAAGCTCGAAGACATCGCGCGCGACGTGCTTGGTAAGACTGTCAAAACAATGACCGTGAAGAAATTTATCAAAGCTTACGAAGCCAGCATACCGGCATCGAGAAAAACTGCGATCAAGAAAGCCGCCGCAAAAAAGCCGGCAAAGAAAGCATCCAAAAAGAAACCAACAAAGAAGAAAGCCGTCGTTAAAAAGGCTTCGAAAAAGATCGCGAAGAAGAAAAAGCCCGGCAAGAAAAAATAGCGTCTGCTTGAGTTGCTCACCTACATGCTGCCTCTTGCCTATCGCTCCTTGCCTATCGCTCCTTACCTATCGCTCCCTGTCTATCGCCGCCCCTTGCTTGACGGCTTTTGTTTAACGGGCCTCCCTGACCCTCCCTCAACGCAGATCGGAGCCCCGAAGCTTTCTAAAGGTAGCTCAGCATCAACCGGTTGCATCTGGCTGTTGGGAATTGGGACTTAGATCGCCCGATTGAGTTTGCTCAAAACGCCCGATCCAGCTCCAACCTTGAAACAGAAACGTAAAAATCAAAACGGGCTGGAACAACGTCCAATCGCGTGAGTGAAACGACTGCCGGTCGGCCATGGCAAAAAACAAGACCAGCAAAATGCCACCCAAGATCGCTACCGAGATCCAAAACGATTTTCGAAAGTGTTCGGGCAAATCGTGGACTTGAAAATAGAACGCCATCATCGGCCCAAGAACTGATCCGACAAAAACGGAAATGACTACCAAGGCCGTAGTCTCGCCAAAAATTGGTGGTGGCGGCAACCACTTAAAATTCCAACCATCCAAATCCTCGAAAATTAAATATGGACTTAGAACGACGATAGCTAGATAAACTACCCCTGCCAACCAACCAGCGACCGCCCCTAACAGTCGGATTCTTTTCATCACGGGTCTGACCGACACCGTCACCAAAGAAAAAACGGCAACCAAACTCAGTAAAAACAACTTGCGGAAGAGAATCAAGTCTATCTGATAGGCAGCAACGATCGCCCCAACGCAGGCAGTAACGACAAACAGATCACTGGTTCGAAATTTAAATTTCATAGTGCCTTTCACAGTAGCCAGGTTAATCCAGCGAGGACCAAGGTGGGATAGGCTTCAAGCTTGTCAAACTTACAACCAATGACAAGCTGGAAGCCTGTTCCACCTGAAACAATCAAAGGTCGATCTCCGCAACGCTTCCCTCACGTTTTCGATCGAACCAACTACACCACATGAAGGCAAGCCGCCCTCGACGAGATCGAGAACACTACCTAGGTCGCGAAGTTTGTTGGAACTACTAACGCCTACGCCTACTAACGCAAACTCACGCTCGAGTAACACAACACACAAGCTCAGTTTTAACGTGGCAAATGAAATGTGTTGAACTGAACTATTTCACAGCCTACATACATCAGTCCCGACGACAAGAATTACTTGGGCGGCATCGAAACGACACGCAACCAAAAATTGTTAATCGATTTAATAACATCGAAAAAATTTAAAAGATCGACTGGTTTGACAATGTACCCGTTCGCGTCGAGCCCGTACGACTCGAGCACGTCAGCGTCATGGCTGGAGGTTGTTAACACGACGATTGGGATTAATTTGAGTGTCTCGTCCTCTCTGACTCTCTTTAACACTTCCCGCCCGTCAACTTTAGGCATGTTTAAGTCCAAAAGAATCAGATCGGGGCGAACCATATCCGAGTATTCGCCTTCGCGACGCAAATATTGCATCGCCTCTTCGCCATCCTTGACGTGATGAACTGTGTTCTGAAGCTTGCCATGCGCGAGCGCCTCAAGCGTCAGCTCAGCATCGGTTTCGCTGTCTTCGACTAGCAAGATGTCGATAGTTTTTTCAGTTTTATTCATAGAACGGCAGTGACTTTTACCTTGAAGCAATTTTCGATCAACATTCACTTAGAAAACAACGTGTCGTTGACCGAGAACCAATGTGGAGGACGAGAATCCGCTTCGCAACGATTCCTTTGAAATACCTGTTGGTGCACTATTGAAATCAACGAAACATAGCCGAACATTTAATTCGCAGTTGATAACCACGCCACTAGCCAAATAGATGGCCTGGAGGATGCGACGCTGAGTCTACCAGCTTTATCGCCGCCAACATAATCGCAACAAAAGTTTATCTGTTGCCACAGCACGGATTCTCGCTTCAACAAAGCTTGAATGGCATCTCCACTGCACTTAATTCCAAGATTCGAGACGCTTACTGGCGATAGGGTTCATTGATTCGCAAGTTATTCTGGTTTAAAAATCAAGACGGCAAAAATCACACGGCTCTATCAATATCAGCCCCTTCGCTTTCTCAAAAAACCTGCCCCAACTTTTGGAGGGCGATAACCAAAGACGCCTGTAGCTAATTCTCGATTTAAACCTGACCATCAGCCATCATCCGCACGGCGACATTAACCAATCAAGTAAAAGATGAAACACAACTTTCGAAAACGACGAACGAAACTACGACGAAAAATTAAGTCGCTGGGCGTTTCAGCGTTGCTCGTGACCAACATCAAAAACGTTGGCTACCTTACTGGGTTCAGCGGAAGTGCAGGGTACCTATTTGTCACTCCCAAATCTGAAATCCTATTGAGCGACAGCCGCTACACGTCACAGCTTCAAAGCCAATGCCCAGACTTGGACGTCGACATCCGAGATGCAAGTTCGACGATGCTCAACTCAGTTGCCCGCGTCGCCGCGTATTCGAAATTTTCGTCAATTGGTTATGAATCAAATTCGATGACTAAGGCACTGTTTGACCAACTGGAGTCTTCGCTTGAAAAAGTTGAATTGGTTTCGACGGCAGGGGTGGTAGAAAATATTCGCGCGATCAAAGACAGCTCAGAGATTGCAGCCATTCGGAAATCGATCAAAGTCAACCAGCGAGCTTTCGAAGTCATCCGTGCACAACTTCATCCAGAACAAACTGAACTGGAAATTGCCCACAATCTGGAGCACCAAATGCGAACGTTTGGAGCCGCTGGCTGCGCGTTCGATCCCATCGTCGGTGTCGGTGCCAGATCGGCTCTTCCACATGGGTACCCGACAGAAACAAGAATCAAAGAGGGTGATTTTTTGCTGATTGACTGGGGCGCCCAAGTCGATGGCTACATGAGCGACTTGACGCGAATTTTAGTCACCTCTAAAATTCCGCCGAAATTGAGAAAAATATATAACGTCGTGTTGAAAGCTCAGTTGGCTGCGATCAAAAAAATCAAGCCGGGCGTTGCTCTTAAGACTGTCGATTTGGCCGCTCGAAAAACCATCGAGGCAGCGGGTTTTGGTGATAAATTCGGCCATGGTTTAGGCCATAGTTTCGGGCTCGAAATTCACGAACAGCCGTTCATGTCCCCGATTCACGAGGGAACGCTGGAAACAGGAATGGTCGTGACTATCGAACCGGGAATATACGTGCCCGAATTTGGCGGCGTGAGAATTGAGGACGATATTCTCGTGACACGTGACGGATGCGAAGTTCTAAGCAATTTACCTAAACATATCGACGAATGTACCGTGGACCTCGGTGGTTAGTTGAAGCTACAATCTACGCTCACATTTGGTGCGATTGTGGACCTCATAACGCACTCCAAAAAATTAACCAATTCCAGTAAAACCTCAAATAGAATTTGAGGTAGCCCTGTGGAGAAATAATGGCGAAAGATAAATCAGAATCCGTTTTCGAAGTATCCAAAGTTCGCGAACTGATCGAGTTGATGCAGGAACATGAATTAAGCGAAGTTGATCTGCGACAGGCCGACCAGCGAATTCGATTGAGGAAGGGCTCGGATCAACCGATTGCCTTTGCTCCTGCACCGACGCCAGTCGCGGCTGCCGCTGCACCAGCTAGCAGCGGCGCACCTGCGGCTGACGCAGCTCCAGCCGACGATCCGAACACTGCGTTCATCGAGAGCCCGACGATCGGAACTTTTTATTCAAAACCGAAACCTGGAACTCCAGATTTTGTAAAAGTCGGTGACACTGTCACTCCAGATACGGTCGTTTGTATTGTTGAAGCCATGAAAATGTTCAACGAGATCACCGCTGGCGTCTCAGGAAAAATTGTTGAGTGCCTTGTAAAAAATGAAGAGCCTGTTGACAACAACAAACCGCTTTTCAAAATCATCAAAAGCTAACACCGAAATCTGGTGTAGTCTTTCATGATCTCAAAGTGTCGCCCAACAATGATGCCGTGACGTAGTGCGGTAAATTGTATGCGCTCAATTCCTTAACACTCAAAATGTGTCCACCCTCGCTATGTATAAACGAATTCTGATTGCAAATCGTGGAGAAATCGCTCTACGAATCATCCGTGCCTGCAAAGAAATGGGAATTGAAACCGTCGCGATTTTCAGCGAAGGTGATCGCGGCAGTGCTTACCTCGAATTGGCCGACGAAGCCTATTGTGTTGGCAACGCTCGATCGAGCGACAGCTATTTGCGAATCGAGCAAATCATCAGCGCGGCCGAAGTCTCCAACGCCGAAGCCATCCATCCCGGGTACGGCTTTCTGGCTGAGAACGCGCATTTCAATGAAGTCGTTCGCGATTCCAACATTGATTTCATCGGCCCCACTCCGGAGTCGATGCAAATGCTGGGAGACAAAAACGAAGCCCGTGCACTCGCGCGGAAAGCCGACGTCCCCGTTGTTCCGGGAAGCGCTGGACTGATCGAAGACAACGACGACGCCATCAAAACCGCGAGAGAGATCGGCTACCCCGTATTAGTCAAAGCAACCGCCGGTGGTGGTGGCAAAGGCATGCGAGTCGCAGCCACCGAAGATGACCTGATCAGCGCGTTAGAGCAAGCCGCCCAAGAGGCCAAAGCGGCATTTGGTAACGGTGGAGTCTACCTCGAAAAATTCGTTGAACTTCCAAGACACGTCGAAGTCCAAATCATTGCAGACATGCATGGCAATGTCTGCCACCTTTGGGAACGTGATTGCTCCACTCAACGTCGACATCAAAAATTGATCGAAGAAGCTCCAGGGCCGACTTTGCCTCCCGATGTTCGAAAATCCATTTGCGAAGCTGCCGTTCGCATGATCCAAAACGCCAACTACTACAATGCGGCTACGGTCGAGTTCATCGTTGACAAAGACAACAATTTTTACTTCATCGAAGTCAACGCGAGGATTCAGGTTGAGCATCCGGTATCTGAGATGGTTACTGGAATTGATTTGATCCAACAGCAGATCCGAGTTGCTGCAGGTGAGAAACTTTCTTTCACACAAGATGATGTTCAATGCAATGGCGTTTCGATTGAATGTCGAATCAATGCGGAAGACCCCGCAAACAATTTCGCACCGTCGCCCGGATTGATCGAGAGCATTTGCATTCCGGGGGGACTTGGCGTCCGGTTCGATACCCACGTCCATGCCGGATACGTCGTTCCGCCACACTACGATTCGATGGTTGGCAAACTTATCGTTCACCAGCCAACACGAAAGCAAGCGATCGCCTGCATGATTCGTTGCCTGGATGAACTTCGCATCAAAGGAATCAAAACGACTGTTCCATTTCAAAAGTGGGTTCTTGAGCATCAGGACTTTGTGGATGGCAAAGTCGACACGAAGTGGGTTGAACGAAATATTTGATCGAGATCTCCCTCGATCGGTCTAAATCAGACAAGCCTGCTCAATTCGAGGCGGCCGGGTGTGAGCGTAAGCCACACCCAGCGTCCTTGTTGCGATTGATTTCTCTCGTCTAGCTCGAAATTTTCCACCCAGAAATTTCCTGCGCTCGTTCTTTTGACGCGTACTCAGGACGACCGGATCTGGTACTCCTAAATACTTAGTGATGCGAAATAAAACGCAAGAACTCCAGGCCGCGATGGCGCGAAGAAAAAACTAACTCGACGCAATTCCAATTTGCGTCCTCGCGCCTATGCGACCTTGCCTTAATTCCTGGGGAAATCCAACTTTCCGTTGTGACTTAAATTCAAAAGAACGATCACTCGTTTTCGTATAGCAACTGAAACAACTCAGGCGACGCGTTGAGATAACGCTCTTTGCCAAACTCTTCTTTCCATTTCTTTTCGAGCATCGGGCTGAGATTCAAACGAGAATCGATGCCTTTGAAAGTCGGATTGTCTTTCCACATCGCTCGCGCGTACCAATCGTGTGGAATGTAGCTGATCGCTTTGACGACATCCTTGTTGTCGTTAACGGATTTAATGAATGGCGTAAACCACTCATCCCAAGCTCGTTGGGCTTGAGCTTCATCTGCCAATGAAAGTGGAAACGTGGAACCATCGTTTTTGCCGGGCACGCTGATCGCAGGTGTTGCTTCGGCGATAAAAACTGGTTTACCCTTTTTCCGACCAAACTCGGTCATCTGCTCTTTCTTCCAGTTATTGAAGAACGAGTATCCGACCCAATCGACATACTCATCGCCGGGATACCATTGCTCCAATTGTTTCTGCGTGCTCATGAAACCGCAAGACTGCCAAACGTAAGCCACGTTGGTGATTTCCATCTCGGTGAATTTGTCGCGAATTCGTTTGAACGAAGCGATGTAGCTTTCGCGGTCGTAATGGTTCCACGAATGCCCATCAAACTCATAACCAATCCGCAAAAACACGGGACGTTTTCCGAGCCCTTTGATCCACTCTCCGAGAACTTTAATCTGCTCATCACGTTCGCCTTTTGCGAGAGCTTTTTCGTGATTTACCAACTCCAAACCAATCGCCAACGCCATGTGCTCAAAATCTGGATCGGCGATTTGCAACGACATGTTATTGGGACCGTCGCCCCAATCATCCGTTTTCGTCACGCCATCAATGCCGCGATACTGGTGCCCAAACGATTCGTCACCGGGACGCAAGTTGGTGTACATCGTAAACCCGCCGGGAGCAGCAAAGTGATCCATGTTACCGTCGTTGAATTCTTTGAGCCCGCCAATCGCGGGAAGTGACTGCCCGACAAACACAATGCACTTGTCACCGGCAGGTTCGAATTTTGCAAGTTTCCGTTTGGTGGCTTCGTCTTGAGCCAGCAAGCTACTGGCCAAAAAAATCAAAGACGTTGAGACAAGAGCTACTGAAGATATGAGGTTCGTTTTCATGAGTTTGTTAGTCGTTGACTGTTGTTGTTTTTATCAGGTTGAATTTGATTGGAAGCAGAACGTCGAGCGGAATTGCACTTGGGGGCAAACGCGATCCTTGACGAGACCACTCAGCCGGCCAACAAGAGAATTGAAGCAGTTCATCGCTGACTCAACTTCTTTTGATTTTCTTGGTTGGGAATAGAGTAATCGAAATGGTGGAAATCTGCGTGTTGATTTTGCCCGGTCAAGTCTTGGCAGCATAACCCAACAAATGAACCAGTGAACGCAGGTCGGTAGCGATTACCTTCATCTCTAACGTAGTCGTCTGACAAAATGCTTCCATCAAGATCGGCATTGATTGATTTCCAATCTTGCCCATCAAGTGAATACCCAAACGCTATTCGCTCACGAACGAAACACACTTCGAGATACACTTTTTCTGTACCACTAACATCAATTGGAGTTTCAAGGATCTCCTCAACAACGTGACGATTGCATGACGTTATCCGAAGCAGTTTTTTTCCCGACTCGTCGCCTGAAATGTTTAAATAGTACCAATGGCTGGTGTTGTAGTAACAAACCAATCCAGCCATCTGCTGAAACGACGTTGGCGAAAACTCCACGCATGTGGAAGCTTTAATTTCAAAACTATCCACTCGCCTGGCAACCAGGCTTTGCTCAAACTGCGACGAAAGCGACTCGCGACCAAACAGCCTGAGGCATTCAGGCCTTGCCGTCATTGAACACCAGCTTGCATCAATCGGAACTCGGAGAGACTGAAATTCAATTGGCAAATCGGTGCCGCAAAATTCCACTCTCGTGCTGATTTCGCTCCGTTCGCCAATCAGGTCTCCGGCTTTCAAACCTTCAGCTACATCCACCACACTGGGCATTTCGAATCTCAGCCGAGGCGAACGGGCTCCACTTTTGAGCCGCGGCCAACCTCCCTTGGGCCAAACGAGTTCTTCAATCGCCGTTTCTCTGCCTAAAGTACACCTGCCTCTGGTCGTTAGGGGGCGTCCCATGAGGAACACGATAAACAGCTCACCGGTTGGAGACTCGACGATGTCACCGTGACCCGATTTTTGAATCGAATGGTCTGGTAAATCAGCACAAGTGATGATTGGATTGTCAGGATGTACTTCGTAGGGGCCACCCAATGATTTTGACCTGGCAACTGAAACGGCGTGTCCATATTCCGTTCCTCCTTCGGCTACGACCAAATAATAAAACCCATCGCGCCGATAGATGTGGGGAGCCTCGGTAAGCCCTAGCTCAGTGCCTTCAAAAATATGTTCCACGGTCCCAATGCATTTTTGCTCGACTGGATCGTACTCCTGCAGAACGATGCCGCCAAAGAAATTCTCGCTTCGATGATCGACGATCATACTCGTGAACCACTTGCGTCCATCGTCATCGTGAAACAAAGAAGGGTCGAAACCAAAATTTGGCAATCGAATCGGATCAGACCAAGGCCCGTCGATAGATTCCGCCGTCACTAAAAAGTTCAGCGTATCCTTCCAGCGACCGTCGAACGAACGCACATTGGTGAATACCAAATAAAATTTTCCGTTGTCCCAACTCAAACAGGGAGCCCAAACGCCACACGAATCGGGCACGCCTTTCATGTCTAGTTGTGAAACACGATCGAGCGGACGGCTAATTAGTTGCCAGTTAACAAGATCGCGCGAGTGATGAATCTGAACGCCCGGAAACCACTCGAACGTAGACGTGGCAATGTAGTAATTCTCGCCCACACGAATGATCGAAGGATCAGGATTGAACCCTTTGAGGATGGGATTTTCTACGAAACTCATGACGCCAATTCAGCCTCAAGTTGCTCCAGCGTTTTGCCTTTGGTTTCAGGCAGAATTTTGTACAACACCAAAAACCCGACCACAGCGATGGCCCCAAAGATAAAGAAGCTCAACGAACTACCTAGATTGGATAACTCCCATGGGAAAATTTGCGTCACAACCCAAGCAGTAAATGAGTTAATGAAACCGATACAGCCGATCGCGAGTCCGCGAATCCTACTGGGATACATCTCCGATAACATGACCCACATCACCGGGCCAAGTGAAAACGCAAAACAAGCGATAAAGCCAAGCACACCTAGCAAAACCAACAATGCGTTGATGTCGGTAGCGGCTTCCAAAATCGCTCCCTCGTTTTTCGCAAAAACCTCTTCGCCCAACAGGTGTTTCATTCGATTTTTAAATTTGACATCAGAAAAGTAAATTTGATCTCTCACCGGATCGAGTTTCTCCGCTTCGATGCCATCTAAAGCTGCGATCTTTTCAGTGGTCAATTCGTATTTTGCTTGACTGAACCCGTAAGCACATGTCAGAAGGCTAATTGCGATTCCGGCAATTCCAAACAACAACAACGGGCGACGCCCCAATCGGTCAATCGTGCCCATCGCAATCACAGTAAACACAACCGATGTAAAACTCAGCAGCACACCCGACGTAAACGCAGCATTGGTTCCAATCCCCGTTTGCTTAAAGATCGATGTCGCGTAAAAGTAAATCGCATTAATGCCAGTAGCTTGCTGCAAGACGCCAATAATAATTCCGACGATAAGGATGAACCGCAACGATGGCTTAAACAATTCGCCAATCGATGTCGCCTGTGTGTTTTTTTCTTCGCTCAAATTTGCTTGAATGGCAGCCGATTCCACCGCAGCAATCTCTTCCCCGTGAAGACGAACCAAAACTTGCTTGGCTTCTTCGACTCGGTTCTTTGACAACAACCAGCGAGGGCTCTTGGGAACAAAGAACAAAAAGAAGAAGTACAACACGGCCGGCAGAAGTTCCACCCCAAGCATCCATCGCCAAACGCTTTCGTCGTTCAACAATTCAGTACCGGCTGAATACCACTGGTTAAAAAAATAGTTGCTCAAGAAAGCCGCGAAGAATCCGAGAACAATATTCAGCTGCTGGATCGAAACCAGCTTTCCTCGATTCGAAGCATTCGATATTTCCGCGATGTAGGTTGGAGCAAGGATCAACGCGGCACCGAACGCAAGGCCGCCGATCATTCGCGCGATGTAAAGCATTTCATACGAATTGGCATAGGCCGATAACAACGCTGAGAGAGCATAGAGAAATGCAACTGCGATTAGAACTGGCTTTCGCCCAACGGAATCGCTTAGCTTCCCCGAAATGAGCATCGCGAACATCGCAACGAACGTGGGACAACTAGTCACCCATCCATTCTGGCCATCATTCAAATTGAAAAACGGTTTCGCGTATTCCATAACCCCGGAAATGATTCCAGCGTCAAAGCCAAACAGGAATCCACCTAGCGACACGATGAATGCGATAAAGAGCGTTTGTTTGGACATGTCTTCCTTTTGATTTGACGTTCAGTGGGCGGTATAGCTTAAAACGGAAAACGAAGTACGGAAACTAGGAACGCAAAAGTATTACTTTCTTAGACTCGAACCAGCGCGGAAGCCTGAGTGGATTGGGGGGCTGAACAAGTCATTGGACATTGCCCCAGCCCTTCGAATGAGCGAAACCGATGGAGCAGAAACGATGTCGGGCAGGCCAGACCAGCAACATTGCTCAGTTTCAAAGAAATAGCAAAAGCCGTGCATCAATCGAGCCAAGCCCCTCAAACTCTCCCCAATCAAATTCCTTTCTATCACTTTCTCAAAACGCCAAATTCGCTCTTCAACAAAGCGAACCATGGCTCCCCAATTAGCGATTAAGGGCTCTCAAGACACGCGATTTGCTGGCTGGAGGTTTAGCAGTTTCCACGTGGCTTTTTATGGAATAAACTCTGCCCCATAAGAGATCATAAGTTCACCGCTTGCCAAATTCTGGTGAGGTGGCGAGCAAAATAAAAATGACGCTTGGCAAAAAACCATTCACCAGAGGCAAACCTGTGACCAACACTTTATCCCCTCCCGTAAAACCCGATCATCAGTTCAAACGAGTTGCAATTCTGTTTGCAGGCGGACCAGCTCCATCTGCGAATGCAGTTATCTCCGCTGCAGCGGCTTCGTTCCTCCGCGCTGGAGTAGAAGTGATTGGCATCAAGCACGGATATTCGTCGTTGATCGATTTTGATCCTTCCGAGCCACTCGAAGAAGGCTCGGACTACATTATGCTGACCCACAAAGTTTTGGGCCGAACCCGAAACTCTCAAGGCATCATGATCGGCACGGCAAGGTCGAACCCTGGAAAGCACATCGGCGGTCCAGAAGATTTGTCCGACCCAGAAAAAACAGCCCCTATGAAGCGAGTTTGCGACGCGCTTCATTCGATTGGCATCGACGCTTTGATTTCGATCGGTGGCGATGACACTTTAAAAACCGCCAACAAGTTCAAACTGTTCCAAGAGAAATCGAACTCAGGCGATGTCATTCCCGTTGTTCATCTCCCCAAAACGATCGACAACGACTATCACGGAATCGATTTCACATTCGGCTTTTTCACGGCAGTTGATTTTCTTGCCACAGAAATTCGCAACTTGATCTACGACGCGGAAGCAACGAGATCATACTTTTTGACCGAAACCATGGGGCGCAGCGCTGGCTGGTTATCTTATGGCGCCGCAATCGCGGGCGAGGCCAGCCTGGTCATCAGCGTTGAAGACGTCCTAGCGGGCTACCTCGTTGAAGAAGATTTCAAAAACGAGGCAGGTGAGACCAAGACTCGCAAATGCATGGACATGGATCGAGTGGTTGCTCGAATCGTGAAAACGATGCTGGCCCGGGAAGAAGAAGGCAAAGAATATGGCGTTGTCGTTGTCGCAGAAGGCCTCGCTGAATACCTAACGTTTAGCTATGTCGAAGGCGTCACGCGAGACGATCATGGTCACATCAATATTTCGCAAGTAAGCTTGTACTCGATTCTTTCAAAAGCTTGCGAACAAAAATACAAGGAGCTTTCAGGTGGCCGGACACGCCTGGTTAAAGGACTGCAGCTTGGCTACGAAGCACGCTGTGCAAAACCTCACGCTTTCGACGCGATGCTGGGCAGCCAA